>CAZOVY010000012.1:3952-79798 GCA_964583255.1 uncultured Prosthecobacter sp. | reverse complement strand
GATGCCAGGCGACCATGAAGGCGCAGATGCCGCCGCTGCTGTTGCCGGAGAGGGCGGCGTGATTCGGGTCGGTGCTGAGCTTGAGGCTATGCCTGGACTCGATGGCGGGGAGGAACTCGTCGATCAGGAACTGCGAGTAGGTGGGCGTGATGCTGTCGCACTCATAGCTGCGATTGAAGCGCGGCAGGGCGTTGTCATTCGCGGCGGGAACGACGCCAGGCTTGATGAAGATGCCGACGAGCGGCGGGATGTCCTTTTTGGCGATGAGATTGTCAAAGACGACGGGGGCCTGATAGATGACGCCATCCTGAAAGACCATGAAGGCGGCAGGCTTGGTTTTATCGTGCCCGGCGGGCAGGTATATCTGGTAGTCGCGCTCGGTGCCGGGGAAGACGCTGCCATCGCGGGCAGTGTAGCTGCCTTTGATCAGCTCGCCTTTCGGCACTGCCTGCGGTTTTGAATCGGCCGTGAGGGGGAAGTCTGGCTCGGCAGCGAGTGATGAGCTGAGGATGAGGGTGAGCAGGAGCGAGCGCATGGAAAGGGTGGTAGGTTAGCCCTCTGGCCTGACATTGGCCAGAGACCTCCAGGTCTTCTGTCCGAAAATGCCTGAAGGTCAGAGACCCCAGGCCGATGTCAGGCGGGACGCCTAACCTCCTTCGTTAATGCATCTCCACCGCACACGATCCCAGCCCGCCGCGGTAGTAGTTGAACTGGACGTTCTGATGATCAGCCAAGAGCGACATCGGCACGGAGGAGTCGGCGAGGCGCTTGGAGATCATGAGCGCGCTGAGGCGCTGGCCGAGCGGGTTGTCGTGCATACCGGCCTGCCAGATGCTGACCTTCTCAGCATTCCAGGTTTCTTTGGGACCGACGGTGATGGCGGTCTGGGGCACCATGGTGATGTTTCCACCGCCAGAAGTGCGGGCGTTTTGCGCGAGCGTGATGGGATGCAGCTCGACGATGCGTGTGCCGAGCTTGCGATACTCCGCAGGCGGCGGCGGCTCGTTCTTCCACTTACCGGTGCGCTTGAGCGGATCGTTGAAGGCCCAGTGCTTGATGTCGCCCTGACCGCCCTGCATGACGATGCAGCGCACGCCGCTGCTCCAGCTCTTGATGTAGGCGCTGGTGTCGGCCTTGGGGAAATGAAGCTGGGTGTCGGGCATGACGAGCTTCTTCTGGATGCGGTCGAAGCACAGTTCGCGGTCAGCTTTTTCAAAGGAGAGCGGATGGTCCATGCTGACCTCTTTCTTTGTCTCAGGATCATACCATTCGTCCATGCCCCAGAAGTGACCATCTTTGATGGAGATGCCGAGATCGTTGATCAAGCGTGCCACAAGCGGGAGCTGCTCGGTAGGGCCGACTGGGCCGCAGATGCCGGCTGGATTGTCAGGCGTGGCCTGCTTCCAGGCGTGGATGTATTCCAGAGCCTCGGCCAAATAAAAATCCTCCAGCGTGTCATACATGACCACTTTGAAACCGGGCCGTGAGAGCTGGCGCAGATCGCGCTCGGTGAGACGGGCAGCGTCATTGATCAAAGAAGAATCGAGCGTGGTGTAGTCCCACCAGTCGGGGGCGATGTGGCTGAGCTTGCGGGACATGGGTGTGGTTCGATTGGAGCGGTAGGTTGAGGAATCAAGACGGACAGAGGGTCCGTTATTTATCTACTTTCATCCAGCAGTGACCGCTTTGCCAAGCCTCCTGCACAAATCAGGAGAAGTTTTTTCCCTCGCCTTCCCGAAGAGATCGCCTTTAATCGTGTGTAGTATCAGCAAATCATTATGAACGACACCTCACCTCTCTCAGATCCCGGCTTTGGCAGCAATGCCTCCCATGACCCCTTCCAAGCAGCCAAAGCCAGTGCGCTGAAGGCCGCAGAAGAACTCCGCGCAGCCGCTTCTCAAAAAGCCACTGAACTCCGTGATGCAGCAGGCGCACGCGCTCAGCATTTCAAAAACACCGCAGAGCAAAAGGCAGCCGAACTGAAATCCGGCTTTCAAGATAAAGCTGGCGACATCCGTGGCTATGCCGATGACGCCCTCGGTCAGGCCAAAGAGCGCTATGAGACTCTCATGACTGAGGCCGAAACGATGGCGCGTGAAAAGCCACGTCAGGCCCTGCTCACAGCCTTTGGCGTGGGACTCTTCGTCGGACTGTTGCTACGCCGTTAATCGTCAAAGGCACACACCTGCATGATGGATCTGGAAGTCTCTCGACTGAAGTCGCTGCTGCACGCTCTCGCGCTTTATGCCGAGGCACGCGGGCGGCTATTGCAGATCGAGGCCCAGGAGGCAGGCGTCAAATTCACCAGCATCATCGTACTCGCTGCCGTGTTGTCTGGCAGCCTTCTGTGTGGCTGGATGTTAGCCATGCCCGCCGTCGTCTGGCTTATTGCAGAATCTCAGCAGTGGCCTTGGTATTACGTCGCGCTTAGCGCAGCCGGATTGCATCTGCTGCTTGGCTTCATCTTCCTGCTCATGCTCCTGTCTCGGCTACGCCGTTTGCGGGTGTTTGAGGAAACGTTTCATCAATTCCAACGCGACCGCGAATGGCTCAGCGCAACACCGCCCCAAAGCTAACGCCGAAGCAGCAGGCGCTCAAAGATCTCGAAGAAGCACGCTCACTTCTCGGGGTGCATGTCCACCTTGCCTCCGCCGCGTGGAACCCGCGCGAGCTGATGCGACAGTCGGTGCAAAAGCACCTTTGGGTCTGGGTCTCTGCCGCTGGAGTGGGCGGTCTGATTCTCTGGCAAATGCTCACGCCTTCACGTCGAAATAAGATTGGGCGTGACATCTCAGACACATCCGCTAAAAAAAGCGGCCTTATTGCGCTTTTAATGTCGCCCATGCTTGGCATGGCACGGCAGGCAGCGCTGAAATACGGTACCAGCTTCCTCCAAACCTACCTGCAAAATCATCTCTCCCGGCATGAGGGTTCACCCACCCCCGTGCGTGAACCTAACTCTCATGTCTGACCAAGCCGCTCCTCCCGCTCAAGATGTCGTGCCCGTTCTGGGCTCTGTGGATGATTATCTGCGTTTCTGCATGCAGTATGATGCCTCAGATCTGCACCTAGCTACTGCTTCACAGCCCACTTGGAGGCGCTTTGGAAATCTCGGCTCCATCTGGAACAATTCCACCGTCCTCACCGCTGAAGATAGTCGCCGTTTGGCTTATGGCTTCCTCAACGAAGAGCAAATCAAGAAGCTCGAAACGCGCGGCGACGTGGACTTTGCCTACTCACCAGACTTCGGGCGTTTCCGTGCCTCTGTCGTTAAGCAGCGCCTCGGCATCGACATCACCTTCCGCATCATCAGCACCCATGTGCGCTCAGTGGAAGAACTCGGTCTGCCAGAAACCGTGCGCACACTGACGCGCTACCACAACGGACTCGTGCTCGTCACAGGCCCCGTCGGTTGCGGAAAATCCACCACTCTCGCCGCCCTCGTGGATGCAATTAATATCGAGCGCGAGGATCACATCATTACTTTGGAAGAGCCCATCGAGTATGTGCTCCAACCTAAAGGCTGCCATTTGAACCAGCGTGAAGTCGGCACCCACACAGAATCTTTCGCCGCCGCGCTGCGTGGAGCTTTGCGTGAAGATCCAGACATCATCATGGTCGGTGAAATGCGCGATCTCGAGACCATCTCACTCGCCATCACAGCGGCTGAAACGGGTCACTTAGTGCTCGGCACACTGCACACCGGCAACTCCGCACGAACCCTCGACCGCGTGCTCGACGTCTTCCCGCCCGATCAGCGTGATCAGATCCGCATCATGGTATCTGAATCACTTCGTGGCATCGTCTCCCAGCAGCTCGTACCCAAGATTGATGGCAATGGCCGCGTCATGGCACTCGAACTCCTCGTGAACACACCCGCCGTGGCTGCCTGTATTCGTGATGGCAAAACCTTCATGCTCAATGGCGTCATGCAGACCGGCAAAAACGTCGGCATGATCACCATGGACGACTCACTCAGAAATCTCTACACCAAGGGCCTCATCAGTCGCGAGGAGTGCGAGTCCCGCTCTGAGGACAAGCAGCAGATGAAAATCTTCTTCGCAAGCTAAGCCCCTTTCTCACCCACCTTCACTTTCCTAGACAATGCCTGTCATCGACCAACTCTTCCACAAGCTCATCGAGCTCGGCGGTTCCGATCTCCACCTCAGCCAGGGCCAGCCAGCCAAAGTGCGCGTTCACGGTGGCATCCGACCCATCTCTGAAGAAGCCCTCACCGCCGCAGCCATGGAGACCATGATGCGTGAGATTTGTGAACCCCATAGCTGGGAGCGCTATCTTGAAAAAGGCGATCTCGATTTCGCTTATGAAATGGACGCCGATCACCGTTTCCGCTGCAATTTCCTCAAGCAGCAAAACGGCTACGCCTGCGTGTTCCGTATCATCCCGACCAAGATCGCCAGTCTTGAGCAGCTCGGCATCCCACCCATTGTTAAAGAATTCGGCCACATGCGCAGCGGTCTCGTGCTCGTCACCGGCCCCACCGGCTCCGGCAAGTCCACCACGCTGGCCGCCCTGCTCGACTACATCAACACCAACTTCCGCCGTCACATCATCACGATCGAGGAACCCATCGAATTCGTGCATCGGAATAAGAAGAGCATCATCACCCAACGTGAAGTGCCTATCCAGACACCCTCCTTTTCCGACGGCCTCCGCGCCGCTCTGCGTCAGGATGCCGACATCGTACTCGTCGGGGAAATGCGCGACCTTGAAACCATCTCGCTCGCCCTCACCGCGGCAGAAACCGGACTCCTCGTCTTCGGCACACTCCACACCAACAACGCCCGCAAAACCGTTGACCGTATCATCGACGTCTTCCCCGCTGAGCAGCAGAGTCAGGTGCGCACCATGCTTGCCGCATCGCTGAAAGGCGTCGTCGCCCAGCTCCTCATGAAAAAGGCCGATGGCAAAGGCCGTGCAGCCGTCAATGAAATCATGGTCGCCACCCCAGCCGTCGGTTCCATCATCCGTGAAGGAGCCACGCAGAAGCTCTACGACGTCATCATCGGCGGCAAAGCCCTCGGCATGCAGTTCATGGATGACGCCATCTGGCAAAAACTTCGCGACGGCTACGTCACCCCGATGGAAGCCTACATGAAAGCCATCGACAAAGGCCGCTTCAAAGCCTTCCTCCCACCCGAAGAGCAAGCCGTCGCCAATGCAGGTGGTGGAGATGATGCCAAGAAGAAGTGAGCACAGGCAGTCATCAACCTGCCAAAAGTGGAGCAGAATTCATCCAGCTCAATTTGTGGCGGACTTCAGTCCGCCACATCGGTGAAACTCAGGCTCACAACAACGCATTCTCTTTGTTGTGAGCATCAAGTGAAACAAGGTTAGAAATAGGATAACCATAGTGAAAACTTCACTACTCTGAGCTCTGTGGCCATCCAATCTCGCGGTGTAAATCTTCGACTTAAATGACGGCTGTTGCGAATGAAAACACGTCCATATAAAGGATGTTGTGACATCTGCAGGACGACGGCAACATAGGAACTGTGGCAGCCAATCCATCCGCCCAGGTTGGGTCGGCTTTACTATCGTGAACGGCCGTTTATCCACCCAGAAACAGCGTGGTGAAGAAGAAGCTCATCACCTGCGATGATGTGGACTATGGAGAAAGGTTCCTCACTCTTGCTCGTAATCTCCGCCCTCTCGTTCCAGCCTCATGAAAACTAGCCTCCTTACCTTCTTCACCGCCTTTGCTTCGATCCTGCCGATCCAGGCGCAGATCGAACTCAAATCAGGCGACCACATTGCTTTCATTGGTAATGCGTTGCCAGATCGCTCGCAGCACTACGGCTGGCTTGAAACGATGCTGACACAGGCGAATGCGGACAAGGACCTGACCTTTCGCAATCTGGCTTTCTCGGGTGATGAAGTGCAGACATGGCACCGCATTGACGGCTTTGGCTCGCGCGATGAATGGCTGACTCAGGTCAAGGCGGACGTGATTTTTGCCTTCTACGGTTTCAATGAATCCTTCAAGGGCTATGAAGGCATCGACGAATTTAAAAAGAACGTGGCCAAATTCATCGAGGACACGAAGAAGGCGAACTACAGCGGCAAAGGCAATCCGCGCATCGTGCTGCTTTCACCCATCGCGCTGGAGAAGCTGGCTGATCCAAATCTGCCGTCAGTGGATGAACGGAACACGAACATCCAAAACTACGTCGCGGCGATGAACGAGGTGGCAGCGGCGCAGGGGGTGACTTTTGTCGATCTGTTTGCGCCGTCCCAAAAGTCTTATGGTAAGGAGCCATCGACGCTGAATGGACTCTACCTGAATGAAGCTGGCGACAAAGCGGTAGCTGAGGCAGCCTTTAAAGGCATCACGGGCAAGGACGCGCCTGAGGTGAATGAAAAGCTGCGTCACGCCATCACGGATAAGAACTGGGAGTGGTATCAGCGCTACCGCACGGTGGATGGCTACAATGTCTATGGTGGCCGCAGCGGGCTGGCCTATGCCCCAGGCATCGGTGCTTTCAAACAGAACGAACAGAACCCAGAGAAGCCTTACGTCTCGAACTTTCAAACGATGAAGCAGGAGATGGCTCAGCGTGACCAGAAGACAGCGAACCGTGACTTGCGCGTCCATGCCATCGCCAAAGGGGGTGATCTCGAAGTCAAAGACGACAACCTGCCACCAGTCGATAAGGTCGCCTCCAACATGCCCGACCCCAAAGAGGGCAAGGAATTTAATAAGGTGCCGATGACTGGTATGAAGTTCACCGAAGAGGGTCTTGTTGCTTTTCCAGATGCCAAGGAAGCGCTGAAGGACATCACAGTGCATAGCAACATGAAGCTCACGCTGTTTGCCGATGAGAAAGAATTCCCTGAACTCGTGAACCCTGTGGCCATGCAGTGGGATACCAAAGGCCGCCTGTGGGTCGCCGCCTGGCTGAACTACCCCGAGCGCACGCCGACCAGCAAGAAGGGTGACAGCCTGCTCATCTTTGAAGACACCAATGGCGATGGACATGCCGATGTCTGCAAGACCTTCGTCCATGACCTGAACTGCCCTACTGGTTTCCAGATCTACAAGAACGGCGTCATCGTCATGCAAAGCCCCAGCCTCGTGTATATCGAAGACACGGATGGCGATGATAAAGGCGACAAGCGCACGCGCATTCTGACGGGTCTTTGCGCCGCCGATTCGCATCACGAAACTTGCTACCTCGCCTATGACAATGGCGGTGCCATTTACCCTAGCGATGGCGTCTTCCACCGCACCCAAGTCGAGACGCCCTATGGCGTGGTGCGTAACACCAACGGCAGCATTTATCGCTACGATCTCAATGCGCAAAAGCTGGAGCGCTTCACCACTTACTCATGCACCAATCCGCATGGCAAAGTCTGGGATCGCTGGGGCAATGGCTATTTCACCGATGCCACAGGCAACGTGAACACACTCTCTGAGCCATCGAGCTGCTATCTCCCGATGGAAGGCGGCAGCAGCGCGAAAATAGAAGAGTTCTGGAAGCGCCCAGCACGCCCATCCCCAGGAAGCGGATTATTAGTTAGCCGTCACTTCCCAGAGGAGTTCCAAAACAACTTCCTCAACACGAACGTCATCGGCTTCCAAGGCATCTGGCGCGTGAAGCTCTCCCAAGAAGGCTCGGCGATGAAAGGTGAATCCATGGAGGATTTGGTCAAAGCAGACCCTGCTGTTTATCCGACCTTCCGCCCGTCCTGCGTCAGCGTCGGCAGCGATGGCGGCCTCTACTTCTGCGATTGGTCGAATGCCATCATCGGCCACATGCAGCACCATTTGCGTGACCCAAATCGAGATCACGGTCACGGCCGTATTTATAAGATCACCTATGAAGGCCGTGATTTGCTAAAGCCCGCCAAGATCCACGGCCAGCCACTGCCTGCGCTGCTCGATCTGCTCAAGGAGTGGGAAGACATTACACGTCAGACCGCGAAGATCGAAATCGCCAAACACAGCCGTGAAGACGTGCAGGCAGCAGTCGCTAAATGGGTCGCAGGTCTCGACAAGAGCGATAAAGAATACGAGCACCATCGCCTCGAAGCCCTGTGGACACTGCAATGGAACGGCATCGCCGATAGCGACCTCTTGAAAGCCGTGCTGAAATCTCCTGAGCCACGCGCACGCGCCGCCGCCACACGAGTGCTTTGCTATCAGAAAGATAGCATCCCGACGGCACTCGAATTACTAAAAGTCGCCGTCAACGATCCAGACATGGCGGTGCGTATGCATGCCGTCCGCGCCCTTAGCTTTTACCAGCCTACCGACAAAGCCAAACAAGCCCTCGAAATCGCGTTCGATGTGCTCAAGCAGCCGACTGATTATTACATTGATCACGTCTTCAGTGAATGCCTCAAAGGCTTGCAGTCTGTGCTGAAGGAAAAAGTAATTCCTAGCGACGCGGCTGTCCTCGCCAGCTTCCTCAAACAAACCTCAGATGGAGATTTGAATGGGCTGCCAAAGATTGAATCTGTGCTGAATGAAAAGATTCTCCGCACCAGCGTCAGGATCGACGTGCGGACCAGTGCCATCACAGATCTTGCCAAGCTCAAGGGAAGCACGCGTGTAGCTATAATCGCTAACGCTTTCAAAGCCATCGAAGCTTCTGGTGGCACACTCAACAAGAGTGCTGACGAACTCGGCAAATTGCTCGTCATGGAGCCCAAAGCGGATCTCTCTAAAAGCCGCGATGTTTTCGCATCCCTTGTCACATCAGCTAAACAAGCACCCATAGTGCGCAATGCTTATGCCGCCATCATCGTTGGCGATAGCACTCCCGATACACTTTGGAATACCACCACCGACGGCGGTGCACGCAGCAAGATCATCGAGGCAATCGCCCTCATTCCAGCCAGCGAAGCTGCGCTCCGCGCCAAGTTCCAGCCGCATCTCACCGCATTGCTAACTGACGGCAAAACCGATGGTAGCCGCCTGCGAGCTGTGCTGACTGCGCTGCCTCTGATGGGTGCCGAAAATGCTGCGGCTAACTTCACCATCGTCGCCAAGCATTTGATCGAAGGCAAAGAACGCAACGCTGCCGCTAAAGCCCTGATGAAGTTCCCCAAAACCACCTGGGATGTCAGCCAAGCCAAGGCCATCACCGGCTCTATCCTCGCTTACGGCAAGACCATCAAGCCACAGGATCGCAGCAAGCCGGAGTATGTCGAAATCATCGGAGCCGCCAAAGAGATGGCCGCCATTCAGGGCGATTCAGGCAAGTCCATCTTGGCTGAAATCAAAGCCATCAGTGTCGATATTTTTGTCGTTCATACCGTGCATGAGCAGCTCCGTTTCGACACCACCAAGATCGAAGTCACGGCTGGCAAACAGTTTGAAGTCATCTTTGAAAACGATGATGGCATGCCGCACAACTTCGCCATCGTCCCACCGGGTAAGCACATGGAGATCGGTATGGCGGCCATGACCATGACTCCCGACAAGCTGGACAAACAAGGCCGTGCCTACCTTCCCGCTGCCTTTGAAAAACAGATCCTCGCGGCAACCAAGCTCCTAGAACCCGGCCAAAAAGAAACGATCAAGATGAAAGCTCCGAACCAGCCCGGTGAATACGAATTCGTTTGTACTTTCCCAGGCCATGCGGTGCTGATGTGGGGGACTTTGAGTGTCACCAAATAGCAGGACCAAGTTCTTCGTCGGCTGGACTCACCAGCCGACATTGTTTACATGACTCTGAGAGCATAGCGCCCTGCTTTCTGATTGAGTTTTACGGGTGATCCATAAAGCGCACTCAAGGCCGGACTGGTCAGCATCTTTTGTTTTTCACCCTGACATAAAACACGCCCAGCGCGCAGCATGAGAACGTGGGAAATGCAGGGGAGGATTTCTTCGACATGATGCGTGACCATGACAAGTGAGGCTGCTTCTGGCCAACCTGAAATTTGGCTCATCCAATCGAGGAATTGCTCGCGAGCTACAGGGTCGAGTCCGGCACACGGCTCATCAAGAATAAGCACTTCAAAGCGTGCCATCAATGCGCGGCAAATGAGCACTTTTTGTTTTTCACCCTGAGAGAGTGTGCCCCAAAGAGACTTCCGAAGATAAGTGCAACCGGCTGCTTCAAGAAGTCCAGAAGCCTGCTTCTTCAGCGTGCCGGTAGGGGCATGCCAAAGGTTGAGCTTGGCATCACGACCACTGGCGATGACATGCAACACGGGTTCAGATGACTCGATGAATGTCGTGAGTGTGTTGGTGACCAAGCCCACCGTCTTGCGCACCTCACGCCAGTCGCTATTGCCAAAAGTTTCATCCCCGATCTGGACGATGCCGTCCGTAGCAGGTTCATAACCCGTGATGAGATTGATGAGTGAGGTTTTGCCGCAGCCATTCGGTCCGAGCACACACCATTGCTGGCCGCGTGCGACGCGCCACGAGATGTCATCGAGAATGCGCCGCCCGCCGCGAATGAAGGTGGCGTTTTGAACGCGCAGAATGGATTCAGAAGGCATGTCTCACTTGGTCTTCACGAAGCCATCCTTGAGCTGCACAGTGCGGTTAAACACAGGTTTTCCTGGCAGACTGTCCTTTCGGTCAGTGTAAAAGTAACCAACGCGCTCGAATTGGTAGTGCGCTCCAGGTTTGGCAGCAGCCACAGAAGGCTCAATTTTGGCGGTGATGACTTCGAGCGACTGCGGATTCATGAACTGGGTGAAGTCGCCATCTTCACCCGCAGATTCTTCTGGCTGCTCGACGGTGAAGAGTTTGTCGTAGAGACGGACTTCGACATCGAGTGCGTGAGCAGCACTGACCCAGTGGATCGTGCCTTTGACCTTTGGGCGCCCCACAGGTTTGGCTCCATGGCGGGTGGTGTCATCGTAGGTGCAATGCAGTTCGGTGATGCTGCCATCGGCGCCTTTGATGATTTCATGACAGATAATGCAGAAGGCATACTTGAGGCGCACTTCACCCCCAGGCACGAGGCGATGGAAGCCTTGGATCGGAGTCTCCATGAAGTCGTCGGCATCGATGAAAAGCTCACGACTCAATGGCACCTGACGCTTGCCATCGGCTTCATTTTCTGGGTTGTTCGTCAACTCAACGTGCTCGACCTGACCTTCTGGATAGTTGGTTAGCACCACTTTGATCGGACGAAGAACGGCATAAACACGCTGGGCATGTTGATTCAGATCCTCACGCACGGTATGCTCAAGAAAGCCGAGTTCAGTGAGCGATGGATACTTGGTCATACCGATGCTTTTGCAAAAGTTACGAATGGCAGTGGGCGTGTAGCCACGGCGACGAATGCCACTGATGGTGGGCATTCGCGGATCATCCCAACCATTAACGAGTCCTTCTTTCACAAGACGCAGCAGCTTGCGCTTACTCATCACTGTGAAGGTTAGGTTTAGTCTGGCGAACTCGCGCTGATAAGGCTGGCCCGGCAAGCCATCGACATTAGCAATGAGCCACTCATAGAGCGGGCGATGGTGCTCAAACTCCAGGGTGCAGAGACTGTGAGTGATGGACTCCAACGCATCGCTCAACGGATGCGCGTAATCATACATCGGGTAGATGCACCAGGCGTCGCCCGTGCGGTGATGATGCGCGCGCAAGATTCGGTAGATGGCCGGATCACGCATGTTCATGTTTGGCGATGCCATGTCGATCTTGGCTCGCAGTACTTTTTCACCTTCTTTAAAATCACCCGCGCGCATCTTCGCGAAGAGATCCAAGTTTTCCTCCGCCGAGCGGTCACGAAACGGGCTGGCGGTTCCCGGTGCTGTGAGTGTGCCGCGAGTCGCACGCATCTGCTCAGGAGTTTGGTCATCGACATAGGCAAGGCCCTTGTTGATCAGGTTCACAGCGAAGCCATAAAGTTTCTCAAAGTAGTCGCTGGCATAAAAGAGATGATCACCCCAATCAAAACCGAGCCACTTCACATCCTCCTGAATACTGTCCACATATTCGACCTCCTCTTTGGTCGGGTTGGTGTCATCAAACCGAAGGTGGCAGCGCGCCTTCGGTGCATTCTCCAGAGATAGACCAAAATTCAGGCAAATACTCTTGGCGTGCCCAATGTGCAGGTAGCCATTGGGTTCAGGCGGGAAGCGGGTGACGACCCAGCCGTCATTGCGTTTTTCGGAGACGTCAGCAGCGATCATTTCGCGGATGAAATCTAGAGAGGCAGGTGCTGGAGCGGGGTCGGACATGGGGGCGGAGGTTTGCTGCGGACGAGTCATCAGTCAAGGCGACGTCAAGTGCTGGGAAGCGGTGATAACATGTGATGAAGATGGCACAAGAAATGCATTTACTATTGGCCGGCAGCACAGTTTAACCCCATCTGGAAATAAAATGACGCGAACGTTGACACTCAACGCCGCCAACCGCTATAATTCAAACCATGCTCAGGCAAATCATCGGACAACCATCAGAAGCGCAAAAGGATACGCGTGCAGAGGCACCCGCGTCGGCTCAATCGGCCGTACGCACCCCAGTCCTCTCCAACACGGCTCCCGCTGCACAACCACAACGCGCATCATCCTCTTTTAACATGACCTCCAGTAAAAATGTTCTCTCCAACGACGTCGAAATCAAAGGTTCGATCAAATTCTCCCATGACCTCATCATCGACGGCAAAATCGAAGGTGAAGTGATCTCTGACGGCAGCCTCACCGTGGGTGAGAACGCTCTCATCAAGGGTGAAGTGAAGACCCGCTCGGTCATCATCTTCGGTAAAGTCGAAGGCAACATCGTCGTCCAAGAGCGTTGCGAACTAAAAAGCAATGCAATCCTTGTCGGTGACATCAGTGCCGGTACACTTTCCATCGAAGAAGGTGCCACATTCATGGGTCAATCATCGGTCGGCAAAAAGGCTGAAACGAAGCCTAACGCGGCCCCGGTTTCTCGCCCACAACCCTAACCCACGAAATCCTACCTGAGTGTTTCGAGGACTTTTCGGCAAGAAAAGTGATCGGCCAGCACCGCCCAAGGGCCAGATTGAAGTGGTTTGTCCTTCCTGTGGCGCGGCTCAGTTCGAGCCGCGCATGGTTGTGTCCACGTTCTGTAAAAAGTGTGGCATTCATCTCTCGATCAATCGCAAACAGGTCTCGGCATCGACGGTCAGTCGTGCTGGTGGAATGATCGATGACAGTGCGTGGCAGACGCCAAGACAAGGTAACGCTGCTGCTGCTGCGCCGACGCCAGCAGCTAAGATTCCGGCTCAAGCTTCAGAAGCGTCAGCGCCTATCCAGCCAGTTACGGATGAAGAAGCGGAAGAGGGTGGTTTCGGTGTTTTCTTGAAGCAGCAACTCGCGCCTGTTTCCAAGCCTGTTGAATCACCTCTCGCGGCACTGCGACAAGTTCCCCAGAGAGAGGAGCCACAAATCGAGCGTCGGCCACAGTCCAATTCTCCGCCACCCACACCTGCGCCAGAGCTGATGTCTGCCAGCACACTTCAAAAGATGAAGGACCAGGGCATGTATAGGAATGCCTATTTTAAAGATGCTGACTGCTTTGATTGTGGACACAAATTCAAAGTAAGCCGCTCATCGCGCTCGGCCAATTGCCCCACCTGCGGAGCCTACATTTCGCTGGAGGATGTGGAGATTAATATGCCAACCACACAGTCCATCAAGACTCGTGGTGACGTGCTCGTGCGCAAGCGCGGTCATCTCTCAGCCGAAAGCATCCGCTGCAAAGATCTGCGCTGTCAGGGCCTCATCGAAGCCAATATTGAAATTTCAGGCGACGCTATTTTCCGCACAGTCGGCACCATCATCGGTGAGGTTCGATGCAAGAGGTTCGTCATCGAGAAGGGAGCTGACGTCACCTTCATCAACAGCATTTACGCAGAGGAGGCTGACATCCAATCACGCGTGACCGGAACGATCTTTTCCAGTGGCCCGCTAGTCATCGGTGGCAACGGTGCCGTCAATGGCGACATCACTGCTCGATCTGTTTCTATTGAGCCGGGCGGTGAACTGAATGGCGCGATGAACATCGTCCGCAGCCAAGCGTCTACGAAGCCGGTCGTTTGATCAAGCTCTAGGCACCACCACTTGCTGCTGGCGTGTCTTGAGAATGCTTTCCGCAGGCAGCACACCGCTGAAACTGCTGAGCGGATAAACGATGCTACGACGCCCGATGACTGAGCCAGGATTGATCACGCTATTGCAGCCGATCTCGGCATGATCACCGATGACGGCACCAAATTTTCGCAGACCTGTGGCATGGCTCTTTTTGCCATCATCCACACGCACCTCACCACGATCCAAACGCACATTGGAAAGTACGACTCCGGCTCCGAGATGCGCTTTGTAACCGAGGATGGAGTCACCCACATAATTGTAATGCGGCACTTCAGCACTGTCGAAAATGACGCAGTTCTTGAACTCACATGAATTCCCGAGCACACAGCCATTCCCGACCACCACGTTTTCACGAATGTAGCAGCCAGCACGAATCACGCAGTTCTTACCGATCCAGGCGGGGCCTCGGATCACCGCCCCAGGCTCCAAGGTTGTGCCCTCGTCGATGAAAACATCCTCTCCAATAAACACACCTTGAGGAACCTGAGTTAAAATTTCACGTCGAAGACGAAACTCCAAGTAGGACTCGATTCGCATCAGAGCCGTCCACACAGGCTCATCCGCAGGAAATAAAATTCCATGCTGCGTATGGCTCATGTCGAGGTAGTCAGAAGGCGGAAACATAGGATCACACAGTCAGCACTTCCTTCTCTTTACTCGCCATGTGCTGGTCAAGTTCAGCGATCTTCTTGTCGGTAATTCCTTGAACTTCCTTTTCGAGACGATGCAGATCATCCTCGGTAATCGCGCTTTCCTTTTCGCCCTTCTTCAGACTCTCCAGCGCATCACGCCGAGCGGAGCGCACACGCACTTTAGCCTCCTCACCCATCTGCTTGATCAGCTTGACCATTTGCTCACGACGCTCCTGTGAGAGCACGGGAATCGGCAAGCGAATCACCTTCCCCTCGATGCTTCCGTTCAAACCCAATCGCGACTCACGGATCGCACGGTCGATGTCTGGCAGCGTCGCTGGATCAAAGGGTTCGATTCGGATCAAGCGGGGATCAGGCGTGCTAATCATCGCGAGCTGCTTCAGCTTCATGTGCGACCCGTAGCTGTGAACATGCACGTCCAGACCTTCGACCAAAGCCGGGGAGGCCTTACCAGTGCGCACCGCCGAGAACTCGTGGATGGCATACTCCACAGCGCGCGTCATCGCGTCTTCACATTCCAACATCGTCATTTCAGGGTCCATGGGCACAGCGTAAGGGGTTGGCAGTTGCAGTTAAATCAGATAAACAGGGCAGATCATTGCTCGGCCATGCACCCGATGTCCACCTCGGAGTTATCATGATTTACCAACTGATGCAACGCGCGCACTCAAACTCACCACCAGTCGGTATCCGAGCAGCACCGCTGTAGCCAAACCAAACAGTACTGGATAGGTGATGTCTGATTTCACGATCATGTAGTAATGCACCACGCCGCCGATGGTGATGAAATAAGTTAGTCGATGCAGTTGCGCCCAGCGCTTGCCACCCAGCTTCTTGATCATGGCATTTGTCGATGTCACTGCGAGTGGCACCATCATTAGAAAACTCACCATGCCGACGGCAATGAATGGTCGCTTATAAACATCCGCAGTCACCGTGAGCAGTGCCCAGTCGCGATCTCCGGCGAGGTAAGTGAGTAAATGCGCGACGCTGTAGAAGAAGGCATACAGGCCGATCAGTCGCCGCTGTTTGAGCAGCCAGTTCCAGCCAAATATTTTGCGCATAGGCGTCACGAGCAGCGTCAGGATCAGGAAGACCAGCGTCAGCACACCTGTAGCTCGGGTGACGAATTCCACAGGGTTCGCGCCTAGCTTGCCGCGCCAGCGATCCATGAGGATGAGCAGCATGGGCAGCAGGCCATTGAGGACGATGAGCTGTCGATGGAAACGCGAGTCGGAAGTGAAGGCCATGATGAATCAAAAGGATTTCCGCAGATCCATACCCGCATACAAACTCGCGACCTGCTCGGCGTAGCCATTTAACATGAAAGTCTCGCGCGTGCCGCCTTCGCCGATGCGCCGTTCACGCGCTTGCGACCAGCGCGGATGCTCCACGCTAGGGTTCACGTTTGAGTAGAAGCCATACTCCCTCGGATTGGCCAGGTTCCAGGTGGTCGGTGGTTCCTTATCGGTGAGGGTGATCTTCACCACCGACTTGATGCTCTTGAAGCCATACTTCCACGGCACCACAAGCCGGACGGGCGCACCATTTTGATTCGGCAGCGTCTTCCCATACAATCCCGTCGCTAGCAGTGTCAGAGGATGCATTGCCTCATCGAGACGCAGCCCCTCGATATACGGCAGATCAATCCCAGCCGAGCCAGAATCAGGCATCTGCTTGATGTCGTAGTAGGTCTCAAACGCCACATGCGTGGCCTTGCTCATAGGCTCGACCATGCTCAAAAGTTTCGACAAAGGGAAGCCAACCCAGGGGATCACCATCGACCAGCCTTCGACACAGCGGAAACGATAGGTACGCTCCACCGATTCAAACTTCAATAGATCATCCAGATCAAAGGTCCGTGGCTTCTGCACCAGTCCACCCACCTCCACCGCCCACGGGTTCGTGACAAAGTTCCGCGCCTTCTCTGCGACCTCCGATTTGTCCGTGGAGAACTCGTAGTAGTTGTTGTAGCCCGCGATCTCTCCGAACTCATTCACCTTCTCATCCGCTGCCAGCACGGTCCGCAGTGAAGGCTCAGCTACCGTGGTGATAGTGGTCCCAATGTTCTTCACCTCAGGCTGCGGACTGAAGGCGCGATACAACCCCGCCGTAGCCAGCGTCGATCCCGCCCAGATGGCCGACTTCATGAAGAAGCGTCGATTCAGAAATGTCTCCTCGGGAGTAATCTCGTTGGAAGGAATGTTTGGGCTGCCGCTCATGGATCGTGAATGATGGGATTCAGTGTGTGAGACGCAAGTGACAAGGTTATTCCTTGCCACCTGTCTTTGATTGATCACCACCGCCTAAATCTAATGGCAAAGACATTCATCGGGCGCTACGGGAACCCATGAACTTAGAACAAGGCCAGATCTGGAAGCAGGGTGAAGATTACCTCCGCATCGTCGAGTGGGAGCGCATGTACATCGAGTATAAGATCATGAAAGACCCCGCCTCCAAAGAAGGCACCTTCCATCAGGTCACCAAAAAAGTTTTCTGCCGCATGCTCAAAGGCGCAGTTCTCATGAATCCCAAAACGCCCGGCAAGGCAGTGCCAGAACTCACGCCCGAGCCTTCTCCAGAAACAGAGTAAACTCGTGCCGGTTGTAGGTCAGGTGCGTCTGCGCAAACAATTGCAGACCTGCCGCAGTGGCCGTCTTCACGATCTTGCGGAACAACGCACACGGCTCGTCCACCGTTTCAACGCGCGGGATTTTCAGCGTGAAGACCACCAGTCCTTTGGTCTTCAAATGGCGCGACAAACGGATGACATGAGACATCGACTCTTCCGGTGGACCATTCAGATCAGACAGGATCGCATCATAGATCGTGCCGTCCCTCGGCTCAAAGGTTGCCACGTCCGCATGAAAAAACTTTAATCCAGTGCGACCATTCAGCCGCTGATCGAGCGGCGCACGATCAATCGCCGTCACCCGCTGCTCACGCGCTAGCAATTCGGAGGTCATACCGCCAGGACAGGCCCCCAGTTCCACCCAATGACTGCCCGCAGGCAGCGCTGGCCGATGCATCAGCAGGTAATGCAGCGCCTCGGCGATCTTCGCCCCCGCGCGGCTGATCGTATCGGGTGAATCCTGATCAATGTATTTGCTGCCGCCTGCATACAAACCATTCGAGGCACGCGGACTTTGCATCCCGCAAAACAGACCTTCTTTGCCGACAAGGCAGAACAGCGTCTCTGCCGTCGGATCTTGCTCCTCCACCGTCGACGCGCTCAGTTTCGGGAAGATTTGCAGCACACGCCCGCGCAGATTCGAGGCGAGACTTTTGTAATACTTGTCCGGCGACGTGGGATTCAGTTGGCCGATGAAAATGCCCTGCGGCTTGCGCTCACCAAACTTCTTCAGCAACGTCTGCGCCGCCTTCTCGATGAAACCGTCCATCTTCTGTGCGTTGCACGGCCAAGTGTGATCCATCGGCAGATTCCAGCGCGCAAACTTCGCCGCCTCCGACTGCTGGATCGCCTTTGGCGTCAGCGTCTTGATCAAATAATAATCATGGCCCAGCCGCGTACTCGTCTCCGCTCCGAATTGCTTCAGCACCTCACCCGCGATTCCCTCAAAAATCTCAGGCACACGCACCAACCACGCGCGGAGTTCGGGATCAGTTTCATTCTTGGCAGCAGCAGTCATGTCAGTGCGCCCCTCGCCTCAGCGCAGCCTCTCTGCAAGCTTCTGAATCTATCGAGTGACGACTGGCCCATTCGCCGCCATGGCATCATCCATGCAAGTAGAACGACTCAAATATGTGATCTGGGCAGCCGACATGAACCGCGCCGTGGCCTTCTATGCCACCGTCTTTGGCGGCACCATCCTGAAGCAAAACGACATCATCAGCGAAGTCTCCATCTGTAGCGGCATCATCGGCATCCACGGCGGTGGCGAAGGCACACGCACCTGGACCGGCCTCAGCTTTCAGGTGTCCGATGTCATCGCAGGCGCAGCAGAAATCGTCGCCGCAGGCGGCCAGCTCACCCGCGAACCTCAGCCTGAAAATAGTGAACCGCCCCATCTAGCCATGTGCATCGATCCCGAAGGCAACGAGATCATGCTCACCCGCAAACGTTCCTAACACCAAACGAGTTACCCCACTCGTCATTCTGTAAAAAGAAGCTTGGGAATTGTGAGCAGAACCGCACTACTTGTCGCTATCTTCCTATTTAGCCAGACAAGAGCTAGGTCCATTGATTGACGACTCAATGTGTGTGCTCAGGCATGCTTTGAAAGAATTCGTTGACGCTCAGCGACTCTTAAATCCACCATGAAAGTGTCTTCCACCTGCCTTCTCCTACCCCTTCTTGCCGGACTCGCGGGTCTGGTCTCTTGTGAAAAAAATACGCCACCAGAGGGCTTTAAGGCTCTCTTTAATGGCAACGATCTCTCCGGCTGGTATGGCTGGGGAACTAAAGATCCAACAGAACTCTCGAAGCTGACGCCCGAAGAACAGGCGGACTATAAAAAGAAGTCTGTGGAAGGTGGCCTGGCCGATGCCAAGGGCAAGGCGGCTGAAGATTTCATCAAGGCTCACTGGTCGGTGCAAAACGGCGAACTGGTCAATGACGGCAAGGGTTTGTACCTGACCACTGACAAGGACTACGGTGACTTTGAACTCTGGGTGGACTACAAAATGCTGCCTCTCGGCGACAGCGGTATTTACCTGCGAGGCATCCCACAAGTGCAAATTTGGGACTTCACGGAAGAAGCGAAATTTAAACTCGGCGCTGACAAGGGTTCAGGCAGTCTTTGGAATAACAAGAATGAGGAAGGCAAGTTCCCACTCAAGCTCATGGACAAGCCATTCGGCGAGTGGAACACCTTTTACATCAAGATGATCGGCGAGCGCGTGACCGTGAAGCTCAATGGTGAAGTCGTGGTGAATAACGCGGTGCTGGAAAACTATTTTGCTAACGCCAAGGCTGGCTACAAGGCCTTTGGTAAGCAAGCCGCTAAGGGCGAAGCGAAAGCGGAAGAGAAAAAGCCCAATGGGTTCATGGTTGATCCAGCCTTTGCCAGAGGCCCGATCCAGCTTCAGACACACGGCAGCGAGATCCGCTGGCGCAATGTATTCGTTCGTGAGATCCCCGGTGAAGAAGTGAACAAGGAACTCAGTGCGCGTGATGCGGATGGCTTTGTGGAATACGTCAATGGCAAGGACCTGAGTAACTGGCAGGGCGCGGTTGAAAACTATGAAGTGAAGGACGGCGCAATCACCTGCAAGACAGGCAAGGGCGGCGACCTGCTAACCAAAGACGAGTTTGAGAACGGCACCATCCGTGTGGAGTTTAAGTTGCCTCCGGCTGGGAATAACGGCATCGCATTACGCACGCCACTCGGTGGCCATTCCGCATCTGATGGCCTGGAACTACAGGTGATCGACAGCGACGGCTACAACGCGAAGCAGGCCGCGGCAGGCAAAAAGGGTCTGGAACCCTACCAGTATCATGGCTCGGTGTATCACTGCGCTGGCGCTAAGCACGGCTACCTGCGCCCGGTGGGTGAATGGAACTTTCAGGAGATCGAAGTGGATGGCCAAAAGATCAAGGTGACCCTGAACGGCACCAAAATCCTGGACGCAGACCTCTCAACCTTTGACCGCAGCCAGATTGCGCATCCGCCGAAGGGATTGGATCACACGAAGGGATTCATCGGCTTCGCTGGCCACAGTGATCCCGTGGAGTTCCGCAGCTTCAAGGTGAAGAAAAAGTAGGCATCTAATGTTAGATTGGCTGGGCGTGGAGAGCGATGCTCTTCACGCCTTCTTCTTTCCTGAGCTTGATTGATAAGACCCCACGATCTACAAATTGGCCATCTATGAAGCACTTCGCGCTCTCGTTACTAATCGCTCTCGTCTCGACCGTTTCGCTCAAGGCTCAGCAGCCACAGGCGGAGTTGGTTTCTGTGCAAAAGATCTGGGACAAGGGCGGGCACAATGCCTTCACGGATCTGGCGCGTTTTAAAAACCTGTTCTTCTGCTGCTTCCGTGAGGCCACGGATCATATGGGTGGTGATGGGTTGATCCGCATCATGATCTCATCCAGCGGTGACACCTGGGTGAACTACACGACGATCAGTGAGCCGGGCGTGGATCTGCGTGATCCGAAGCTGGAGGTGACGCCTGATGGCAAGCAACTTTACATGCTCTGTGGCGGCTCCGTCTATGGTGGCACCAAAGAACTCAAGGGCCGCCAGCCGCGCTACTCAAAGACCACGGATGGTAAGGTTTGGACGCCGCCGCAAAAGCTGTTGGCGCAGGGTGATTGGCTGTGGCGCTGCACGGTGAATCAGACGGACAAAAAGTTTTACGGCGTGTCCTACAACACCTTCCCGACGACAGGCGGCCCGAAGGAAGAACCTGAGTGGTCACTCAAATCCTACACGAGCAATGATGGCTCGGTTTGGCAGCTCTCATCGATCATGCAGGTGCCAAACAGACCTAATGAAACAACCATGCGCTTCTTAAAGGATGGCAGCGCGCTGGCACTGGTGCGGCGTGAAGCTGGTGACAAGCGCGGTTACATCGGCAGTGCGGCAGCACCATATCGTGAATGGAAATGGACGCCGCTGAACACGGTGGTACAGGGACAGAATTTCATTGAACTGCCAGATGGATCACTGGTGGCTGGATCACGAGGCATCGGCAAGACACCGGGCGCGCACATGGTGCTATTCAAGATGTCTCCGACGACTTTGGAACCCATGCTGGAATTACCCAGCGGCGGCGATTGCAGCTATCCGGGACTGTGTTGGCATGAAGGCCATCTGTATGTGAGCTATTACTCCTCGCACGAAGGCAAGACGAGCATCTACCTCGCCAAGGTGAAGCTGCCGTGGGTGACGACGAAGTGAGCCGACATGTATCTGGTTGCGATGGTTAAGGTGCTGGCGATAATCGCCGCCCCGCCCCCCGATTATGGCTCAACCATTCCTCACTCAGGATTTTCACCTCCGCTGGTCCACGCTCGATATCGCCTGCATCCAGGCAGACATCACTACAGCGCTTGAGAAAGCAGATTCGAACATCAATAGCCACGCCGATCAGGATCGTGGCAAGATGAGCTTTAACTCCGTGGTGATCGGATTGGATGAGGCGACCCGCCCGCTCAATGAAGCCTGGGGCCTCGTGCAGCATCTCGACTCGCTCTGCAACTCCCCTGCCCTGCGTGAAGCTCATAATGCAATGCTCGCGCAAGTGAGTTCTTTCTTTGCCAAAATACCACTCAACGAACACCTGTGGGATCTGCTGGAGACTTATAGCAAGACTGACGAAGCGCGCGCACTGCCGCCGATCAAGAAGCGTGCTTTGGATGAAACGATGGAGGGCTTCCGCCATGCAGGGGCCGACCTACCGCCAGAGAAAAAAACGCGGCTTGAAGCCATCGAGTCTGAGCTCTCTCAAGCCACGCAGAAGTACTCGGAGAACGTGCTCGACTCGACGAACAAGTGGGAACTCATCATTACTGACGCAGAGCGTCTCAAGGGGCTACCCAAGTCAGCCATCGAAGCTGCGCGAGCTGACGCAGTGGTGAAGGGACTCGGCTCTGAAGAGAACCCTCACTATCGTTTCTCACTCAAAGGCCCATCCATGATTCCAGTCATGGAATACGCAGAGGATGCTGAGCTGCGCCGAGCTGTCTGGGAAGGCTCGACCAATATCGGACGAGGTGGCGAACACGACAACACTGAGCTGATCAGAAAAATCCTGCGCCTGCGCCATGAGAAGGCGCAACTGATGGGCAAGCCCAACTTTGCGGATCAGGTTCTACAGCAGCGCATGGCCAAAAGTGGGCGGACGGCACTGTCATTCATCGAAAATTTACACGCCAAAATTCACGCAGCGTTTCATCGTGAGACGATCCAGCTTCAGGAATATCGCGCTGACGGACTCAGCCAAGCAGCGGATTTTTTGCAGCCCTGGGAGGTGGCCTTTTGGGCGGAGAAACAGCGGAAGTCAGAGTATGATTTCGATGAAGAAGAGCTGCGCCCTTACTTCCCACTCAACCGAGTACTGAGTGGCATGTTCGAGTTGGCGGAGAAGATTTTTGATCTCCGAATCGTGCAGCGTGAGACGGTGTATTACGCCGCTGGTGAAACCGGCCCGGCGAGCACCCAGCCTGGTCAGACTGGCCCTGTGGAAGTATGGCACCCTGAGGTGAAATTTTATGAAGTGCGCAACGAAAAGGATGTCCAAATCGGCTCCTTCTACGCCGACTGGCACCCGCGCGACTCAAAGCGCGGCGGCGCCTGGATGAACTATCTCAAGATGGGCACGCCGCCGAATGGTGAGCGTGATCGCCGTCTGCATTTGGGCCTGATCTGCGGCAATATGACACCGCCCGTGGATGGCAAGCCTGCGCTGCTGACGCATGATGAGGTCTGCACGGTGTTTCATGAGTTCGGCCATCTGCTGCATCAACTCTGCGGCAATGTGGAGATCCCCTCCCTCAACGGCGTGAATGTGTATTGGGACTTTGTTGAGCTGCCCTCACAGATCATGGAGAACTTTTGCTGGGAGCGCGAGAGCTTGGATCTCTTTGCCCTGCATCACGAAACGGGGAAACCTATCCCAGCCAAAATTTTCAAGAAGGTCATCGCCGCCAAAAACTACCGCAGCGCCAGCGACATCATGCGTCAGCTCGCCTTTGGCAAACTGGACCTCGAACTGCACATGCATCACGCCACGGACGAGGCTGCAGATTTGGATCAGCTCTCACGCCAGATCCTCAAAGAGTATCTCATGCCGATGAAGACGGAGAACCCGACGATGGCTCGCCGCTTCAGTCATCTTTTCAGCAGTCCCGTGGGCTACGCCGCAGGCTACTACAGCTACAAGTGGGCCGAGGTGCTGGATGCAGACGCCTTCACTCGCTTTCAAAAAGAAGGCGTGCTCAGCAACAAGGTCGGTAAAGAATTCCGCGACAAGGTGCTCAGCAAAGGCAACTCCGAAGACCCCGCGAAACTCTTCCGTGATTTCATGGGGCGTGATCCGGAACCGATGGCGTTGCTAGTTAGAGCGGGTCTGGCTTGAGTTCACTTGCCGAACTGAGCCCAGAAAGCTTCCGGCGGCAGCAGGTCTTTGCTCTCCTCGTCGAACTTGGTGCCGATCTCCTGAACGGAGAGGCCGCGTGCGACATCGAGGCCTTTCTTGATATTGGCAGGGGTGAAGACGAGGCGGGTGAGGCTCATGCCCTTCAGCGGTGTGAGATCACTGACTGGAGTCTCACCGATGTGGAGACGCTGCAAGGAGCTGCCACCGAGTGGAGAGAGGTCCACGACTTGCGTGCGATGAAGTGTGAGACTCACCAACGGCACACCTTTGAGCGGCGCGATGTTTGCGACTGGGGTGCCTGTGAGCCAAAGCATCTGGATGGGCGATTTCGAGAGTGGCGCGAGATCACTCACTTTCGTTTCTACGACATTGAGTTCAATGAGAGGCGCACCTTCCAAGGCGCTGAGATCACTGACGGGCGTGCGGCTGAGATACAGCTTTTCCAGTGGCATACCACGCAATGGCGAGAGGTCTGTGACGGGGCTATCTTCAAGATACATCTCGATGAGCTTCATGCCTTTGACCGGGCGGATGTCCTTGATCGGAGTGCCGCTGAGATCGAGCGCTAGCGGGCTGAGTTTGGTGAGAAACTCGAGGTTGGTAATCTTTGCCCCACGCAGGCTAATAGCGATTGGCTGCCCCTCCTCCATACTGAATTCTCCTGTGCCTTCATACCCAGGATTGTAGAATTTGATCTCCGTGTGCAGCATCTCGGCGGACCAGAAGATTTTCTTCAGTACAAGCGGTGTGGGCGCATCTGGAGCGGCTTTAACGTTTAAGGCCAGCGAGGCGAGCAGGAGCAAACTAAGGGCGGAAATGGAATGACGTGTCATGGAGACGAGCATGAACGCGGCTTCCCCTGCCCGTCCATCAACAATCCACGGTCCTTGGCTATCTCTTCATCAGGATCGTCAGCGCAGCAGGAGCCACGAGCGATGTAGCAGTCGACGCAGATAGACAAGTCAGCCACAAGGGTGGCCTCAGGCTGGCCGCAGAAGTCACAGGGTTTCATCACTGATGGGGCACTGGGGAATGGGGTGGGTCGAACCGCTGGATGGGTGACACGCACGAAGCCATTCTGTCAAGCATGCCGCCTGACCCCGGCCACCGGCCATTCAAGACTTGGACGATGGCACACTGATTGTCAGATAATCGAACAAGCCATGATCATCAAAATCGAAATAGATCGTCGTTCTGCCGTGTGTCTGTGATAGCGTCCTATCATTTAGCAGTGAGACCTTCGGGCCGGGTTCCAGCCACTTCATCACATCATCTTTGGTCATTTTAACCAAAACCGAAAAGTCCATCTTAGCTTGTCTAAGCATCACGGCTCCACGATACACGACTCCAGGAAAGTCGGATGATTCATTCCCGGGCAGAGTGATGCTTATTCCGTCACTTTTTGGGTCGTTGCGTCGGCGGACTACAACACCCAGTTTTGTGAAGGAGTGCCAGACAGCACGGTCACTTTGATATTGAGTCATCGGCTTGCTACCCTCTTTAGCAATCATCTCAGCGGGTGCTTCTGTTCCCTTGGTTTTGGACAACTCCATTTCGTTCAACCATACAGTTCCGGTGTGATCAATCTTGAAAGAAGTTGGTCGACCATCTCCAGATGTCTGCACTTGGGCATTAGCCAAAGACCAGGTCAGAGATGCCAATATCAGGTTGAAAATTGATTTGAAGAGCATGGTTACCAATTATGGAAACTGAATTCCTGGACCTTTCATGTAACTTTCACGGAAGTTGCCTTTAGCTTGAGCAGGGTCAGCCGTCAATTCATGACAGCCGGGGCTATCCGCCCAGAATCGGACTCCTGATCCTTTCCTCAGGCCAGTCAGCACAGCATGAGCCACGAGCGATGTAGCATTCGTCGCAGATAGACAAGTCAGCCACAAGGGTGGCCTCAGGCTGGCCGCAGAAGTCACAGGGCTTCATCACCGAGACGTTTGTCGCCGACGAGGTAGCCCTGGACATAATCACGCACGGCGTCATTGAGCGTGAAAAGCGGCTGCTGGTAGCCGGACTGCAACAATTTGGCGATGTCCGCACAGGTGTAGTACTGATACTTCGACTTCAGGTGCTCTGGCATCTCCACAAACTCAATGTTCGGCTGTTGTCCAAGCGCGGCAAAGATGGCCTGGGCAAGCTGCACCCAGGTGTGAGCTTGACCGGAGCCGAGATTGTAGAGACCGCTGACGAGCGGCTCTGAAGCGAGATGGATCGTCATTTGGATAGCGTCCTTCACATAGAGGAAGTCGCGCATCTGCTCGCCATCTTTGAAGTCGGGGCGGTGAGATTTAAAAAGCTGCACTTTGCCGGTTTGCAGGATCTGTCCGTAGGCTTTGTGGACGACGCTGCGCATGTCTGCCTTGTGGTCTTCGTTGGGACCATAAACGTTAAAATACTTCATGCCGACGATCCTCCGCAGCATGCCAGTGCGCGCCGCGTGAAGGTCGAAGAGGTGCTTTGAGTAGCCGTACATGTTGAGCGGACGCAGACGATGCAGGTCGCTCATTTGATCGTCCATGCCGAGCGCGCCGTCGCCATAAGTCGCGGCGGAGGAGGCATAGACAAAGCGGGTGCTTTTGGTCAGCGCCCACTCGGCGAGTATTTTGGTGAACTCGTAATTGTTGCGCATCAGGTAGTCGGCGTCCTTCTCCGTGGTGGCGGAGCAGGCACCGAGGTGGAAGATGACATCGAACTTGCCGAGCGACTCAGGAGAGGTGCGGACACGCTGTTCGAGATCAGTACCGTCGATGTAATCATGGAACCGCAGCGGCACGAGATTCTTCCATTTCTCATCACTGCAAAGGCGATCGCTGACGATGATGTTCTCGTAGCCTCGGCGATTGAGTTCCCAAACAAGCGCGCTGCCGATGAATCCGGCGCCGCCGGTGACGAGGACGCGACTTTCAGGTGATTTAAGCATCCTTCGCGGTAGCGAGGAGCGCGCTGTTTTGCAACCCGCTTTTCCCCAGCTTCGGCTCAGAGAACCTCACGCCAGACGGCAGGATGCAAGAAGGCCGTCATGGTGCTGCCTTTGTCTCCGGCTGCGCCAGCCAGAGTGTCCATGACCATGCCCTCTGGACATGTGAGAGCCGGATAAAGCCATTCTTCACCACCAATGTGGAGACGTGGAATCAGCGCAGTGCCCAAATGCTCGACTTCCCAGCTCAGCAGCATGGGTTCTTCATCCGTGAATCGTGAGTAAAAAGTCTCCGGCTCCTCCACCATGCCGATGAGTCCGCTTTCATTGAGCAGGTCCCAAATTTCACCCGTCGCTAAATCCAGTCGAATCGCAAAACCGTGTGTGCGGACCTTGCCACCGCGATTCCTCTCCTGCGAGACGAGTCCGAACATGATCTGAGCCGGTGACTCTGCGGGTATGATGTCCACCTGGAACCCGAAGCGCAGAGGATGCGGGGGGACTTCCAAGGTTCCAAAGCTAACAAGATCAAAGCTGGCAAAAGCCATCTCTGGACTGACAAGGGCGGTGGGGGCTTGCATGGTTGTTCCTGTTGTTATGGTTAATAACACGCACTCTTCCTGAAAATCAATTAATTTATGGTTGTTATAAATTTATGCGCAGATGCTTTACACCCGAGCTAAGCCATAAGGTCTCCGAATCTGACCAGACTCAGAGCTGCAACCAGCTCTCATACGCCTCATTGATCAGGCAATCCTCCCCGAGAGCCACCTTGAGTGGATCAATCTCCTTGCCGCTGAAACCCAGGTGCAAGTGCCGACGCCAACCCTCGGCATATTCAAATTTGCCGGAAAGCGCCCCCACACGCCGCGACGCCTCATCCATACTGATGAGGTAGGAATCCATTCCCTGACTCACATCCAGCCAATGCTTCTGACTCACATGAGCGGCCAGTGACTCGCGCTTTCGAGCGTGAACGGGCGTCGTGTTCACATACGAACCAGCCTGGATACGCTTCCGCAGCGGATCGCATAGACCGTGTGGCATCGCGTGATAAACGGCCACATCGTGCAGATAGGCGTCGCGCGGGGGATCGCAGACGAAATTCGGAATACCATGAGCAAACGCCGCAGTCGCTGCGAGTCGGGAGGTATTCTGGTGATCCTCCATGTAGTCCGATGGCGAGTGAGTCAGCACGATGCTCGCTCGCGATGCTCGCACCACTGACGCCACTTTTCTCAACAGCGGCGCGCTGTAAATCAGTTCCAAGTCATCACTGATCGGTGGGTAAAACGTAGCCTCCAAGATACGCGCCGCCTCTTGAGCCTCGGCCAAACGTGCGAGCGAAGTCGTGGGTCCATCCATCTGCACAGATCCACCATTGCCTGTACACAGGTTCATGTAGTGGATGTCCCACCCGCGAGCCTGGAGCTGCAGCAAGGTTCCGGCAGCGACAAATTCGATGTCATCAGGATGGGCAAAAAGGGCAAGAGCGGCGGGCATGGGCTTAAATTACGCGACAACAAGAAGCATCCTTCAAGCGATGCCTTTCTCCCTTCACGCGGCAAGAGTACTATTCAATATTCAATGCTCACGGGATGGCAGCTTTCCTGCTTCGGCTGTGAAAGTCCCCGCCAGCCGCCATGACCCCTGCCCCACTGGATACAGCCATCCCAACTCTAGGCCCGTGCCTATTTCACTCGCCTCTGCATCCCATTGGAGCTGTGGAGGCCCCATTCAAAAAGGATGCTAGCGACCGCATTCTCTATCACAGCCATCTGCTCGAAGATGGGCGTGATGTCTCGACACCCAGTTTTGAAGAAGCTGGTGCGCGTGAGATGATCTACTTTGATCCGGCCAAAACCACGGTCGGCATCGTGACCTGCGGTGGTTTGTCTCCCGGTTTAAACGACATCATTCGCGGCATCGTAAATCAATGTGCGCTGCAATACGGCATCAACCGCATTTACGGCTTCCGCTATGGATACGAAGGCCTCGTGCAGCGTTATGGGCACACGCCGATCGTTTTACGGCCGAGCTCAGTCGAGCAAGCCCATAACTTCGGTGGCACCATGCTTGGCAGCTCGCGTGGGCAGCAAGACATCGGAGAAATGGTAGACACGCTGGAGGACATGAAAGTCGATATCCTCTTCGTCATCGGAGGTGACGGCACACTCCGAGGAGCTGCTGAGATCGAGAAGGAAATCGAGCGTCGTGGTTTAAAAAAAGCCGTCGTCGGAATACCGAAGACCATCGACAATGACATACGCCACCTCGACAAGAGCTTCGGCTTTGAAACCGCCTTTGCAGCAGCCGTGCAAGCAGTCAAATGTGCCTACACTGAGGCCACTGGAGCGGTGAATGGAGTCGGACTAGTCAAGCTCATGGGCCGTGACTCCGGCTTCATCGCCTGCTATGCCGCGCTGGCCGGCAGCAATGTCGATTGCGTGCTTATCCCTGAGGTGCCCTTCAATCTTGACGGGCCAGGCGGCCTGCTAGAAATGCTACGTTATCGCTTAAAAAAACGCAGCAGCGCGGTGATCGTCGTCGCAGAAGGCGCTGGCCAGCATCTCATGAACACGGGCGACGACACTGACGCCAGCGGCAACAAACGATACGGCGACATCGGGCTATTCTTGAAGGATCGCATCAATGCCTTTTTCAAAGAACAACGCATTGAAGTGAACCTCAAATACATCGACCCAAGTTACATCGTTCGCAGTGTGCCGGCGAATGCGGCAGACAACGTCTATTGCTCACGCCTCGCGCAATCTGCCGTTCATGCTGGTGTCGCAGGAAAGACTGGCATGCTCGTCGGTCGCTGGCACGGCTCCTTCGTCAACCTGCCGCTCGAAATGGTCATCCACGGTCGTCGCAAAGTCGATCCAACTCAGGAGCTCTGGCACTCCGTGCTTCAAGCCACCGGACAACCTCCCATGACACGCTGATAGCTACTTCGGCGGCAGCTTCGCGCTGTAATGCACCGCGCGATGGCGGTTATCATCGAAGGCGAAGTGGAGCCACTGGCCGTCTTTGCTGACGAAGCCGTCGGGGTAGTTCATGCGGCCTTTCGGGCCATCGACGGATTCTTGCTGGAGCACGCGCTGATACGGCCAAGTCTTCATTCCATCAAAGCTGATCCACAGCGCCATCGGGCTGCGGTGCTTGCTGTTCGGATTATGCAGGATGGCGACGCGATCACCGCCGAGGTTGTAAAGCGTAGTCTTGCTGCCTGGATTCGGGATCTCCGTGACGCTGGCGAACTCAGGCCAGGTCTTGCCTCCATCCTTTGAGACAGCTTTATAAAGTAACCCACCCAGGCCATCGGCGCGAATGACCATGGTGATACGGCCATCGGGATGCTCGAAGAGGTCGTTCTCGGCCCAGCCGAAGTAACGGCTGTTCGGCGTGAGGCGGATGTTTCCATGTTCGCTCCAGGTTTTGCCACCGTCGCTGCTGATGAGGACGCCGTTGCGCGGATTGGTGAAGGCGCGGTCGAGCGGGGCTTTGTCCTGCTCGTCATCGGGGCCGATGTAGTGCTGGAAGGGAATCATGATGCGACCGTTCTTGCAGACGATGTGCTTGCGGATGAAGGTGCGTTCCCTGATGCGGCCAGGGACTTCGATGGGCTTGCTCCAGGTCTTGAACGAGTCGTCGCTGGTGAGATACCACGAGCGCCAGTCGTTCGCCCAGTGCTTCGAGTGCGTGGAGAAGAACAACGTTGCGCGCTGACCGGTGATCATGAGTTCCGTTGGGCCTTGGCCGATGGTTTTGCCCTGGCGCGGGAAGCCTACATCGAAGGGTGTAAGCGGTGTCCAAGTCTTGCCCATGTCCGTGCTGCGTGTCACGCCCGTGTAATTCAGTGGCGATGGCTCGGTGTCACCGCCCGCGAGGATAAAGAGAATCCACGAACCATCCGGCAGCTCGCGCAGCGTGGTGTCGCAGACCATTTTGTTGGGCGTGATGCCGTCATACGGGATGCTCTTGAAGTCTTGCTTGGCGTCTTCGATGCCCTGCGCAGTCCATTTGGGATCGGGAATGATGCTTTTCGGCAGTTTGGGTGCGTGGGCTTTGTTGACGACCGTCTTCTTCGGTATCCAGACAGGCGCAGCGTTAGTAGCGACTGGCTTGGCATGATCCATCGCAGCCGGTGCTGCAGGTTTGCGTAGCGCGAAATCGGCCTCGGTGAACTGCGTGTGCAGGATCTCGGCATCTGTGTGACGGTTCCAATCATAGAGGATGTGGATGTCGCCATTCGGAGCCTGGAAGCCATCGGGATACGAGACCGAGGCGCGATCATCAATGAGCAGCCCCTTGCCCCAGGTCTTGCCATCGTCATCCGACAAAAACGCCTTCAGGTTCGTGCGGTTCGGAAGCCGCACATTGATCGGTCCATTCTTCACGAGGATGAGTTTGCCAGAGGCAAGCCGACGTATAAAGAATCGGGCACTGGGATTTTGAATCGTGCTCGGCTGCGGCTCGCTCCAAGTCATGCCCTTGTCAGTGGACGTGCTCTCGCTGATGCCATCCTTCGTGCGGGCCAGCATCCACAGGCTGCCGTCCTTGCGCTCGACGATCATGTGCTCATCGAAGTCCGTGCGCGGGAATGCCACACCACTGCGACGTGTCCATGTTTTGCCTTGGTCAGTCGAAGCGAAGACATTCGCCATGCGGATCACATCGAGATCCTTGTGTGCTTCCTTGTCCACGCCGGGGCCGCCCATGCGGTCGCGCGTCCAGAGCGCCACCGGCAACAGCCAGTCGCCATTGCTGAGCACGGTGGGCTTGTTCAGTGTGCAACCGTCAGCGAAACGCACGGGCGCGGTCCACTTTGGCTCGGCGGCGTCAGGATCATCGCAGCGGATATACCAGTCGCCGCAGCGGCCATCGAAGTAGCCAAGGCTCTGATCAAAGAAGCACCACAGGCGGCCCAGCGGATCAGTCCACAGATTGCCGACGAGAGCGCGGCGCTCGTAGCGCACGCCGTTGAGTTCGCCATCTTGTGGATCGATCACCACACGCGGCTTCGACCACGTCTTCCCATCGTCATCACTCGTCGCCAGCATGAAGAAGCCATTCGGCGAATCACCATTCCCCACCCACGCGGCCCAGAGGCGGCCTTTCGGCGTGCGGTCGAGGCCGATGATCATGTTGCCGGGGCGGACCTGATCAGCATACTCGGGTCCGGGAGCTGTGTTGATTGCTGGCGGCTCCAGCGCGAGGTCGAGCAATGCCTTGTCCTGCGCGGAAACTAGGCTGGTGACAAAAAGGAGGGTGAAGACAATGCGTGTCATGATTGTGGTCAGTGAACGGCTGAGAAGCGGGGATTCGTCGGCTAGCAGTAGGCAATGCGGAGTTATGTTAACACCAGCTTCGAGCCACTTCGAGGTTCCGCTTGAAGCCCTCGCGCACGAGCGAGAGATCGGAATCCATCGCCAGCCAAGTGAAGCCGAGGGCTTTGAGTTTCTCTTTGTCATCCGCATGGCGAACGAGGATGCCGCATCCTTTGCCGTGATCCTTCGCGGCCTTGGCGATGGCGTTCACACAGTCATCATACGGCATGGGTGAGCTCCGAGCCTTCAGATCATAGCTCAAATCCGCCGGGCCGATGAACAGCGCATCAATCCCTTCCACGGCGGCGATTTGATCCGCGTTCGCCACGGCATCAGCGGTCTCGATTTGAGCGAGGATGATCGGCTTCGGCGGCGTGTCCCCCGGCAGTCGCATCCCGTAGCCATACGCCCGCACCGTGCGCGAGACACCGCGATGCCCCTTCGGTGGATAATACGCCGCATCCACGCAGTGCTGCGCCTCTGCCACGGTGTTCACATGCGGCACCATGATGCCGTCCGCGCCCCAATCGAGCGCGCGGCTGATCAAATCGGGATGCGGAGCACTCACCCGCACAATCGCCAGCGTCTGACTGCCGCGCAGGGCACGCAGTTGGTTTGGTAATGCCGCTTCGGATTCGCAGCCGTGTTCCAGGTCGATCAAGACCCAGTCAAAGCCGCACTCCGCTGCAAGTTCCGTGATTGCGGGTGATCCAATGGAGAGAAAGGTGCCGATGTGAGTTTTCATTGGGAGAGAATGTCGAGGCCGCTGCCTTCTCGCAAGCCGCGCAAGGCCAGCGCGAGGCGGGAATGCGTCATTTCACGGAGGTTTGAGCCTGAGGAGCCGCTGCCGATGAGGAAGAAGCCGTCATCACGATCAAAGTAGCCCGCGCCGACGCGGATGACCGCTTTCACGATCATGTTTCGCAGCAGGTGTAGCCAAAAGCGGCGCAAGTGATGCTCCGGCAAGGCGCGGATGCTTTGATAGCCCTCAAAGGCTCTTTGAAGGAAAGTGGCATCGTGAAAACAGGCGAGCAGCGAGAGATCATCCATCGGATCGCCGCTGATGGCGTCATCGAAGTCAATGAACGCGGCGATTTGATCGCGGGTGCCGAGCATGTTCCAGAGCGCGAGGTCTTTGTGGACGAGACAGCCTTGAGGAAGATCGAGCAAGGTCCGGTGATTCTCGATCTCGACGGTGATCTCGTCAGCGCTTCTCAGAAAACCACGGGCGACGAGAAAATGAAGATGCTCGTCGAGGCGAAGGTGGAAGTAGTCGGAGTAGGAGGTGTGGTAGCCATGCAGGGCATCATTCAGCACGCCAAAGCCAGGTATCGTGATCGCCTGCCACTTCGCCACCGCCACGCCGATGTCGAAAGCAATGCGCGGAGCTTCCAGCGCGCCTTGCTTGAACCAGTGATTCAAATCCGGCGCAGCAATCCGCTCCAACGCCTGCCAAGCAAACGAAACGCGACTTCGCGAGGCATCGCAGCCGAAAACTCGCGGTGTGACGACTCCTACATCACGCACGCGATCCAGCACGGCGGACTCGATGGCGAGATGTCCATCATTCTCTGGCCCATTCTCGACTCGCACAAACATCGCCTTGCCATCCACCTCGGCATTCCAGGTGAGATGATTGCCCTGACCAACACCAGGTTTCAACTCGACGGATTTGGCGTTCAAAGCATGCTGCAACTCCTCGCGAAGCTGCGGTTCGATGTTCGCAGAAGCCTCGCCACGCGCCTGCGTGCCGTGAAATGCCGCTGAGCGGTCGCACTTCCAGTAATAGATGTCACGTCGGCTCATGGTCAGGCATCCGGCGTGCGGCGCTTCCACCAGGAGGCGAGGAGGCCGCCGATGATGTTTTGCATCACGCCGCTGAAGACGCCCGCCGCAGCGGCCAGTGGCATCACGGCGAAGTGCTCACGGGCCAGCGATGCTGCCATGCCGCCGTTTTGCATGCCGACTTCGATGCTCACCGTGCGGGCGACGGATTCAGGATAGCGCAGCACTTTGGAGATGCCGTAGCCGACGCCAAAGCCGAGGACGTGAAGCGTGAATGCGGCAAGAGCTAACCGACCAAAATTCGATGCGATGGCGTCTGCACTCGCAGCCACGATGCCGCCGCTGACCAGCGTAAAAGCCAGCACGGCGACCGTGGGACCACAGGCCCCGATCTGGTCTGCCGTGCGCGGCAGTTTCCACCGGATGAGAACACCGAGCACCAAGGGCGCGATGGTGAGTTGTAGGGCAGATAAACACAGGCCCCAAGCATCCACCGGCACGTACTTGCCAGCCAGAACGCTCGTCCACATCGGTGTGAAGAAGAAAGCTAGCATCGTGGACGCGAGCGTGAGCACGACCGACAGCGCCACGTTCGCTTTCGCAAGGTAGCTGATCATGTTTGACGCCATGCCGCCAGGGCAGCTCGCCACCAGGATGATGCCCACCGCGAGGCCTGGCTCAAGCTTCAGCGCCGTGGCAACGAACCAGCCGGACAGCGGCATGATCGTGTATTGCGCCACAAAGCCGAGCGCGACGCTTCCAGGCATCTTCCAGATGGCTTTGAAGTCATCAATGCTCAGCGTCAGCCCCATGCCGAGCATGGAAGCCGCCAGCGACCAGAAGATCCACGGTTTGTCGAACCACAGCATCGTCTGTGGCTTGAAAAAGGCGATCACCGCCAGCGTGACGAGCCACACGGGGTAAAGATTGTTGAACCAATTGAGGAATCGAGTCATGAGATTAGTTGGAGGTGTCACGCACGCCATTGAAAGCAGGACCACCTGCACCGACGAAACCATGACTGGCTCCATCGGCATCTGACGTCACCCAAAAGGCATACAACGAACCCTTCGTGAGATGGAAGCGGAATTTCACATTCTTGCCGGTTTGACCGGACAGATCGGACGCATCAGCCCACTCGACTTTGAGCTTGGTTTGATCTCCTGAAGCCACCTTTGAGCTTCGGATGACGTTCCCAGCTTCGTCGAGTAACTCCACGCGAACCTCGCCGTTCACGTTCACAAAGAGATGCTTGCCTTTGAACTTCAACGGGCGCGTCGTCATCTCGCCGGGGCCTTCCATGGAGGCAAAGCCATCTCGACGTAGCGTAGCGAGACCGATGCCGGCTCCGGAATACATGCCGCGTGTGCCACTGGGCGCGATGCCTGAGTAGCCGCAGTAGGGGAAGACGAGCTGGTCATCAAGAACCACACACACGCCGGTCGTGGTGTGGAGGTAGGCGCGGTCCCAGTCGCCCTCCTTGCGGGCCGCGGCGATGAAGGCGCGGCGATCCGGCCGATCCCAGTGGAAGCCATCGCGGCTGAAACCGAGCTTGAGTTCCGTGATCTTTGGGAACTTGCCTTCGTCACAGATTTTGTTGTCCGGCCCGAGATGAATCTGAAGCATGCCGAGCATCACGCTCTCATAGGCGACGGCGCTGAGGCTGTAGAGCTGCGCAGGCACGCCGACCTGCGGATCTGGCTCGTCGAGACGGTCCGCGTTCGCCCAAAAGACGGATTTCGACCAATCCGCGCCCTGCATGAAATCTCGGGACTCGTGATACCAGCGATTGCGCCCATGCTTACCGCCCTGCTTGATGCTGTAGCACCACACGTCGCGGAAGGGGTTGTGGAAGATGGAGCAGTAGTCGGCTGCTTTGCCCGTGGGAGCTGACACCTCCCATGCGCGGCCGTCGGCGGAGCTTTGCAAAAAGTGGCCTTCCTTGCCACGATCGGTGAGCAGCTTGAGGCGTGCGTCTTTCGAGGCGAGATCGAGCCACAAGCTGTTGTCGCCACCCGCGTCGCGGCCTTTGGCGAGCAGTAGATTGTCTTCGTCGATGCCGAGATCAGGGCGCGTCCAAGTTTTCAGATCGGTGCTCGTCGCCAGTGCCAGAGGCCCGCGCCAACCTGCGGTGTAAAACATTTTGAAGTGTTTCTGTGCCGGATCATAAAACACGCCGCCATGGCCGAGATAGGTCACGGCTTCCTGGCCCTTTTCACCGAGGGTCGATCCCGCTAGCTCGTGTTTCGTCTCGGCCTTGAAGACGGGATTGCCCTCGAACTTCTTTGCCTGATGGAAGGTGCGTTTGAGCGTGGTTTTCTCGATGAGGAAGTCGTCCACGAAAAGCTGGCGGCCCACATCAATCGGTATCGACTTCAGTGGACGCTTCAAATACGGCACCTCCATCGGCTCGGCTGAGTTCGGATCGCGGAAAGGCGGCGGCCATGGCAGCGACAGTTCGATGCCGTTGTAGAGCTTCTCGGGCTTCGGACCGGTGGCCTTGTTCACGAGCATGAGCAGCTTCGCGTCCTTCGACACGATTTTGCCCGCGAGCACATCGTCCTCGCGAAACTTCGCCATGAGGATCTCGGCATCGCTGTGGCGGTTCCAATCATAGAGGAGGTGGATGAGGCCGTCGGGCGACTCGAAGCCATCGGGATACGATACCGCGTTGCGTTCATCGAGCAGCAGGCCGCCTTTCCACGTCTGGCCTTCGTCGTCGGAGAGATAGGCAGACATGTGCGTGCGCTTTGGCAGCCGCTCGGCGGGCGAGCCGTTTTTTACCAGCAGGATGCTGCCTGATTTCAGACGACGCAGGAAGAAGCGTGAGCTGACGTTTTGCACCGTCGCTGCTTGTTTCGGCTCGCTCCAAGTCACGCCGCCATCAGTGGAGAAACTCTCGTGCGGCTGACCACTCGTGCGTGCCAGCATCCACAGGCGGCCATCCTTCAGTTCGACGGTCATGTGCTCGTCGAACTGCCAGTTTGGGAACTGCAAGCTGCCGCGCTCCTTCCACGACGCGCCTTCATCGGTGGAGGCAAACACGCGCGCCGTCTTTTTCTGCCAATCCGACACCGGCAGCAGCCAGTCGCCGTTTTTGAGCACCGTCGGTTTGTTCAGTGTGCAGCCTTCCGCAAACATCACTGGCTCCGTCCACGAAGGCTCGGCGGCATCAGGATCATCGCATCGCATGAACCAGTTCGTGATGCGCTCGTGCGAATCGCCGAGCTGCTGATCGAAAAACAACCACAGGCGGCCCTTCGGATCAGTCCACACATTACCCACCAGCGCACCGCTGAGCTTTTGCGTGAACTCCGTGCGTGCGCCTACTGCGAGCCTCGGCTTTGACCACGACGCGCCATCGTCATCGCTCGTCGCCAGCAGGAAGTAGCCGTCTTTCTTGTCACCTGTGCCCGTCCAGCAGCCCCAGATGCGGCCCTTCGGCGTGCGGTCCATGCCGATGATCATCGAGCCCGGCCGCGCGTCATCCTGAAACTCGGCGCCCGGATTCGTGATCACGGCTGGTGCCAACGGATTCAGCCCCCGCACCTGCACGCCACCACTCATCACGAGCAGCACCATCTTCTTGAACTTCAGCCGCTCGCCGCGCTGCACGTCTTTGCGGTAGAGGCTCACGCGATTGACCTCACCGGGAAAGAGCTGCACCTCGGGCGTCTCGACCTTGGTGAAGCCTGCCTGTTTCAGCGCTTCCTCCTGGCTCGCTGCCGTCGGACGAATGGTCGGCGTCAGGGCAAAGAGCGTGCCGGGCTTCGTCACTTCCACGTCAGTCTTTTCGATGCTCGTGCGCAGGAAAGGCAGGCCGCGCACTGGCTCCGGCAGTTCATCGATCACATACTCGCGATCCGTGAAAAGCTTCACGCCTGGATTCATGTTCGCCAACTCCCCAGGCAACGGTGGCGGCCAGTCGATGCGCTTCCGGCCAGCTTGCGACTCGAACTGGCCCGCGTCCTCCAGCTTGCCGAACATGATGCGATCCTTCAGCGTTCCTTGGGTGACGCTGAGCCAGATCACGCCCTGATGCTCATGCAGCGTGGGATATTGGAACGAATAGGGTGTCACGAAGCGGTATTTGCGCTCCCAGGTTTTGCCATCGCGTGAGATGTCGAGATTGAAGATGGTGCGGCGGTCGCCATTGATCAGTTCGGCATCCTGCCAGCCGAGGTAATAGACGCCGCCAAACTTGTCGAAAGTGGGCTTCGAGTTTGAGCCATTCACGAAGGGCATCTCCTTGCCGACGCTCCAGGTTTTGCCATCGGCGCTGGTGGTGAAGTGGTAGTTGCCTTTGTCATTGCGGCAGATCGCCATCCAGGTGCCGTCGGGCAGTTTGTTCACGGCGGATTCGCTGAGCTGCTGTGACTGCGGCTCGTTGTAGTGGCCGATCACTTCAAAGGTGACGAGATCGTCGTGGACCAGCGCGAGCGCATTCTGCCCGACGGGAAAGTTGTTCAGCGCGACGTAGGTCTTGCCGTCGAATTGCTTGAACGAATCGAAGATGAACAGGCCCGCGTCCCTCGCCGGACGCTTGAATCCCTGCGCCGCCGCGTCCGCATGGAAATACTGCGGCTGCATGTCGAAGGTGCCCGCAGCTGTCTTGAGCTTCGCGCGGAGAATGCGGTTCTCGAACGCCGCGCGTTCCGGATCGAAGTCTATATACCACATCTGCGACTGCCGCTTTCCGGGGTCCTGACTGGTGAAATAACAACGCAGCGTCTTCGCATCCTTCTGAAGGATGCGAGGCACGAAGCACTGACCGAAAGGCAGCGTTTCGTTTTTATAAACCTGCTCGCTGCGGGCAAAGTCGATGACCTTTTCCACCTCCAGCGTCTTCAGATTCACGATGGACATCGTGACGTAGATGAAAGGCCAACCCGAGCTTTCCCCCGCACGCCGATCATTCGCCTCGGTCACGACATAAGCGCGGTCGCCGACGCAGATGAACTCCGCATCATGCGTGCCTTTGACCCGAGGCGCGGAGGTGTTCACGAGGCGCTGCATCACGATGTCACCAGCGAGCGCGGGATCCCAGCCTGAAGGCAAAAGACTCTGCGCCGACACCAGCGGCACCATCAGGGCGAAAAGGGAGAGAATGGCTTTCATCATGGCAAAGGAATGCTCTAAACGCCCGCCACGAAGCCCATTCAGCAAGGATGGAGTGTTTCGATGTGGTATGTTAACCCTTCACTTTCGTCGTGTCATAGGCGATTTGCAGTCGCTTGTGAGCTGCCATAAGGAAAGTTCATTCATGATTCGCCTCGAAGACAATATCCGTGATTTTCTCGCTGAGCATTTAGAGATGCTGGAGGAAGGCCTTCGACTCGTCAGGAAAGAGTTTCGCCTGCCAAATCCCGGGGGCGCAGGTGGGCGCATTGATATTGTCGCACAAGACCGGCTAGGTCATTTCGTCGTCATCGAAATTAAACGAAGCGATCAAGCAGCACGCCAAGCATTGAACGAAGTCCATAAATACACGGCGCTCTTCAGGCTGAAGCAAGGGTTAAACGCATCGTCAGTTCGAGTCATGGTTGTTTCAACCTACTGGCATGAACTGCTTCTTCCATTGGCCGAATATGCCGAAGTCTCGCCTTATAGCGTCCAGGGGATTCGTATCGAGACCGATTCGGCCGGCATCGTGTTGAGCGCCTCGCCTGTGTCTTTGGACTCAGTGATTCTGGTCGAGGCGTTACCCCTGATCAGCAGTTGTCAGGCGGTTTATCTTTTCGATTCCAAGCAGGCACGCGACTCTTTTACAGAGGCTATCGCGCCAAGTGTAGATGAGGCCGGAATTAAAAACTATTTTCTTTTGGCCTGTGACTACCGAGGTGGCAGCAACCTTGTGGTCTATCCATACTGTTTATATTTTTGTTTCAGCTCACCGCTTCGAGACGGCGGTAAAAGCGCCGCCAAAGCGTTATTAGAAAAGGGAGAATGGGCGGACGACTTGGATAATCCAGACGAAAACTTTCTGTGTGCCATACAACCACCCGAAGAATGCAGGCAGGACGATTATGAAATCGGTTATCCAGAGAAACTGACGAGAATAGCCATCGAATGGGACATCGCAATGACCAGACGCCTTGGGATTTTTGACCCTGGCCGATCACTGCACTCAGACGACGATTTGATCAAAATGGCACAAGCGCGAACTGGTGGCTCAGACCTTTACTTTAATCGAGTGTCTTCCCCACAATTTGCTACTTCTTGGTCATTTGTGAGAGAACAAGTCGCTCCGGTTTTTATCGGCTACCCCAGATGGGAATCCATTGTTCACAAGGTGTTTGACGAGATCGAGAGATCGACACCGCAAGCTTCCGTTTCGGTGGCTGCGTATGGTCCGGCCAATCTGCTAATCAGCATGTATGCTCTGTCGCTTGAAAAAACCGTCGCTTGGTTCCCGCAGTTTTGTTTGGTGGTGGACGATGCTAACGGCAAAGTTGTCAGAATGATCTTGGGTTTGCTGGTTTGGGACGGAAGCCCATTGGGCATGCCGTTCGACTCTGTGGTAAAGCTGCTATTTGGCGGATTGATAGAATGGGGCATGGCAAATCAGTTCAATGCGACTTCGGAAGTCGAATCGGAGGCCTTGGACGCCCACAATCTTCGCGAGGTAGTTGCTGAGTGGACTTTTTCAACGGATGGCGAACGAGGGCCGTGTGAGCTGAGTGTCGTCAATGACGCTCTGCAACGATCTTCCCCCGACGAGTGGAGGTATAGATCAATCCTCGACTTTGCATCCTGCCACGAAGTCTATTTGAAGGATCTGGAGAGCACCTTGGACCAATTCGCTCCAGGCCTCCGTGAGAGCATCTCAAGTGCTGCGAAAGGGAAGGTGTAAGGATTGCTGCTCAATCGTAGCCGCATCATCGTTCGACAGACGATGATTACCAATCGCCGCTACTTTGGGCGTGGCATCAACCGGCTGCGTGTTATGCTAACACCATGCCAGAAACCGCCTCCGCCACGCTCAAAGATATCGCCCGCGCTGCTGGTGTGTCGATGATGACGGTGTCGCGGGTGCTGCGTGGGGCACCGAAGGTTTCGGCGGAGAAGCGGGAGCTGGTGCTGCGGGAGGCAAAGCGGCTCGATTACCAGCCCGATCCGCATCTGGCGCGGATGATGCAGGTGGTGCGCGGCAAGAAGGAGACGCGGGTGAGGGCGGTGATCGCGGTGATCCGTGAGCATGTGCCGCAGGATGGGTTGCTGAGCCCGTCGTATCAATATGTGCCCATCGAGGACATCCGTCGGCGCGCGCACGGGCATGGCTATGCAGTGGAGGAGTTTTACCTGGGCAAGGACGGCCTCACGCCGAAGAAGCTGCAAAAGATCCTGCATGCGCGCGGCATTGAGGGCGTGATCGTTTCGCCACAGAGCATGCAGCTTCCGTGCAGCAAGCTGGACTACTCGCCCTTCGCGGCAGTGACGTTTGGGAATGCGATGAGCACGCCCGCGCTGCACATGTGCGCGGGAAACATGACGCTGGGCATTCACACGGCGGCGGAGCAGCTCGCGGCTCGCGGTTACAAACGCATCGGCGTGGCGGTGACGAAGTGGATCGTGAACCGCTCTCAGTTTGGCTACAGCGGCGGCTTGTTTCACTGGCAGCACGGCCTGCCGCCAGATGATCGCGTGCCGCTACTATTGTTTCCGAGCAACGACATCAGCAAAGGCTATGACGCCTTTGCGAAATGGATGCGCGAGCATAAGCCCGATGCGCTCATCACCTTTGACACGCACATTCCCGGCTGGCTGAAGCGTCTCGGTCTTCGAGTGCCGCAAGACATCGGCTTCGTAGTGCATGACTGGACGCCGAAGATGACTGACTTCGCCGGTATTTATCAAAGACGTGATCACCTCGCCGCGGCCGCGGTCGATTTGGTTGTCACGCAGCTTTCTCAGCACGAGCACGGCGTGCCCGATGTCCCCCGCCAGATCATGATCCCGCCGCAATGGATGGATGGGCCGAGTGTGTAGCATAGGCTTTCTAGCCTGTGATTCGTATTTTATGAGCACAGGCTAAAAAGCCTATGCTACGCTCCACACCATGTCCGACATCCGCTCCCTCGAACCCAACTCGCTCTGGAACTGCTTCGCTGATCTAAATGCCGTGCCGCGACCATCAAAGCATGAGGAACGTGTGGTGGCGTTTGTGCTTGGATTTGCGGAACATCACGGCCTGACCGCGATACTCGACAGCGCTGGCAATGTGATCATCAATAAGTCCGCGACCCCGGATCGACAAGACAGGCCAGCGGTCATCATGCAGGCGCATCTAGACATGGTTCACAAGGCTGCCGACGGATTGAACTTCGACTTTGATAAGCAAGGCATCGACATGTGGGCAGACGGTGATTGGGTGCGGGCACGTGGCACCACGCTCGGTGCGGACAACGGCCTCGGCGTGGCTGCGATCCTCGCGGTGCTGGCTTCCAAAGACCTCTCGCATCCGCCGATCGAAGCGCTGTTCACGCTCGATGAGGAGCAGGGCATGGGCGGTGCGCTGGGGTTGCAACCCGGGCTGTTGACGGGCAAAACGATGCTCAATCTCGACTCGGAAGAGGACGACACCTTCACCATCGGCTGCGCGGGCGGTGTGGATACGCTGGCGAGCCTCGACTACACGGAAGCGGCACACGGACCCGACGAGCCATTCATCGCCATTCACATCACGGGCCTGCGTGGCGGGCATTCGGGACTACAAATCCACGAAGGCCGCGCGAATGCCATCAAACTCATGGCACGCATCCTTTGCGCCTGCGGTGTGGAAGTCGTCGCGCTAGCCACCATGCGCGGAGGCAGTGCCCGGAACGCGATCCCGGCTCTATGCACCGCGCAGATCGTCATTCTCGATCAGCCGCGTTTTGATGAAATCTTTGCCCAGGAGGTCGAAGGCATTCGCGAGGAGTTCCGCCTCATCGAGCCGCATCTGAGCATCACCACGCTGCCAGTGAAGCCGGAACACGGCTACATTCCAACGATGGCCGATCATGCGCAAAAGCCCTTCGTCCTCGCCCTTCAGGCCGTCGTGAATGGCGTTTATCGCATGAGTCCCATCGTGCCTGGATTGGTCGAGGCATCATCGAATCTCTCGCTCATCTCGCTCGGTAACGGCCACGCCGAATGGAGCGGCCTTCAGCGTAGTTCGGTCGATTCGAGCAAGGTGGATGTCGCCCGCGCCTTTGCCGCTCCATTTGAGATCATGGGCGCGGATGAAATGAACTGCCCGGAGATCCGGCAGGACGCGGGTTATCCAGGCTGGAGTCCCAGCGCCGAGTCGCCCATCCTGGAGAAGATGAAGGTCATCTACCGCGAACTCTTCGACCACGAGGTGAAAGTCAGCGCCTGCCATGCCGGCCTCGAATGCGGCGTCATCTCCATCGCCTATCCCGATCTCGACATGATCTCCTTCGGTCCGAACATCCACGAAGCGCATTCCGAGAAAGAGTGCTGCAGCATCTCCTCCGTGCAGAAGTTCTGGAAGCTGCTCACGGCGACTCTGGCGGCGATGTAGCTTTGGCAGAATCAGCGGTCCTTGGTTGTATCTGAACGAGGACGACTGACTTGGAAAAAGAGAAAACCCAGGCTCGCAGGCAACAGCGTGCAGACGCCATAAAAAATCCAAAAGTATTCAAAGGAGCCGTGAGGGCCGCTATCAAACATCATCATGATGGTAAGCGCTGCCATGGGAGCCGCTGCAATCCAGCAGAGCCAAGCAAGAACTAAACAGGCTTTCTGACCAAGAGAGCGTTGTGGTGAGTTCATGGAGGATTTCTATCGACAATATTTTGGCCGTTTTGATTCCATTACCAATCGCAGCTACTTCAAAAGCCACTCTACTGCTGATCCTTCAGGCGCTTTATCCTCGCCTTTGATCCACAGCGGCTGCGGTGCATTCAGCAAGATCAGGCCGGGCAAATCCAGATACTTCGCGCCACCAGGGAGGAACATCGGGTCACGATAGTCGAGCACCTTGCCAAAGCGGAAGCCGTGCGTATCCACCGCCGCACGATCCACCGCCGCACCCGCCAAAGCGCGCGCGGCAATGGCGATAGGGCCAGTCTGCGAGCCAAATGCAGCCAGGCAGACCGTCTTCGGGTTCGCGTGCGAGCCGACTTTGGCGTTGCGCAGAAAGCTGACAATGGAAAGCACGTCATGCGTGCGCTGGGCAAAGAGAGCATGATTATAACCATGCGTGTAACCGGCAAACTCGCGCGGGTTTTTGACCACAGCCGTTTGCTTCACCGGCTCACCACCTTGAAGGAGCAGATCGACTCCGAGCACCGCAGCACCGCTGGCCACGAGTTTCTTCACGTCATCGTTTTGCAGTGCCGTCTTGCCACCATCATCAAGCCAGACAACCGCGCGACCATTCCACTGTTTCGGATAAAGCCACACGACATTGAGCTCCTCGTTGTAGGTCTTGTTGGCCAGCGTCCCTGTCATTTCGAGGTGATCACCGCGATCCTGTTTGTCTTTGAGATCCCACTCAACTTCGCCCGCCTTGTCGTAAGTGCGGCCAATGACGAGTTCGACAGCTTGTCGAAGCACTTGCGGTTCGGCTGCCTGGAGTTGCTTGTCAGCATCGTCGCTGAAATATTTCAGGAGCGCACGCTCAAACTCAGGATCAGCAGCCTTAGGCGCAGGGTGCTTGTCATCCCACACGCTGAGTTGCTCTTTAGTGAGCGGTTCATAGTCCTGCTCGATCACGGGCGATGCTTGCCCAAGCTTGAAGTGCTTGTTCACAAAGGTGTAAAACGCCGAGCGCGTGACAGCATTGTAGTTGTGGGGGAAATGCTCACCGCGCAGGAGCATGACATTGTCTTTCTTGCCATGCGTCTCGTAGAGCTTTTGCAAATCAGGGAAGCCCTTCGTTGCCATTTCCTTCGTCCAGTCATTCGCCGTATTCATGCCCTGCGGCTTCGGCGCAAAGAGACCCGCAAACTCCACATTGCCGGTGCCGATGCGCAGCAGCGATGCATTTTCACAGGTGCAGCCACCTTGCATCGACGTGCTCACCATCACGCATGGGAAGGACAGCCTAATGCGGTCATCAATGGCCGCCAGCAGCATCGTCTGCGTGCCACCGCCGCTCGCACCCGTGATGGCGGTGCGCTCGGGATCGACCTCTGGCAGAGAAAGCAGGAAGTCGAGGCCGCGCACCGCATTCCAGGTTTGCAGACCCATGATGGATTGCAGATGCGACTCCGCCTGTGGGCTATAGAGTCCCCAATTCTCCGTCTTGTTAGCCTCAGGTCGCTGCGTCGCAAATTTATGTACGATCTCACGCGAAAACTGGATCGAGTCCGAATCACTCAGCATGTCCCATTGCCACACGACGCAGCCCATGCGAGCGAGCTGGATACAGAGCGATTGAAAGATGCTCTTACCACCACGCTCAAAGCGCTCACCTCCAGCCGCAATCTCTTTGCGCACCGCTTCATCAGCCGACAATGCAAGGCGTGCATCCTGCCAGTGCCCATGCGCAAACATGATGCCAGGTGCCTTGCCCTTGATGACCTTTGGCTTCCACAGGCTACCCGTGACAAAGAAGCCTGGAGCGCTTTCAAAATAAACCTTCTCCACCGTGAATCCATCGCCCTCAACCTTGCCGTGAATCACCGCATTGAGCGGCGTCTTCGTCGGCATCGGCCACAAACCTTCCGCCACAAGAATCTGCCGCCGCACCTGTTCCTTTCGCACATCCCATTCGCTCAATGACGATGGTGGATTGAATGGAAAGTAACCATTCAGATCTTTCGGTGGTTGAAGGCGGATGTCTTCAGCCTGGGCGAGCACTGCGGCAAAGAGGGCGAGGAGGAGCGTGTGTTTCATGGTTTAAATGTGACCTCACATCAACGGTGCGAGCGGCCAGAGTTCATCACGAAGCCGAACAACTGACCATCACAATCTTGTTTCTATATCGTAAACCTAAAACCCATCCCAAATCACCTGACCATGCCCGACGTAGCAGTGGCCTGTTCCTGCATCACGGCACGGTGCGCCGTGTCCTGGAGGAATCGCGCATAAGCGGCATCGAGTCCAGCGGGCACATAAGCATTGCCCACCGGGCTTTGAGCAAACAGCACTTCATACCAAACACAGGCCCCAAGATACTCGCCTGAAATATTGGCATGATGACCATCTATGCTGAGGGTCGTCTTACCATTCGTCTGCTTCTTCCACTGCCAGCCGACATGGAGCGAATGCTTTTGCAGGGGCAGAACGGGCTGCTTGACAGCTTTAAAATCAAAGGCCGTGTCGGTCTGATAACCCCACTGCGGATCGGTATCGGCCAGATGAAACGCATCGCCCACGGGAAGTCGTCGCGCGCCCAGTTCTTTCGTGATGGTTGCATAGGCGGCGCTGAGTCCTGCATACATCTCCGCCTGAGTTTTCGGCTCGCTCGGTTTGTCGGAGGGGTTGGTAAAACGTGGATCGTCTTTTCGATACGCCCATGTCTGATGCACCAGCAGTTTAGCACCCGGCGCATGTTGATGAATGAGTTCACTCAAACGACCCGCATGTGGCTGATAGGTACTCAGGTCATGACTCTTGAGGCTGGCCTGCTGAATCGTCACATAGTCCCACGAGTCTGCTTTCAGTTCCTGGATCAGGCTGCGTCCGTTCGTGTAGAGCCCCACTTTGTCCTCTGCGTTCGCGGCGTGTTTCAACGCCTTTTCGGAATGCAGTTCAAACGACGCACCTCCCACCACGATGGGACGATGGATCAGCGTGTGTCCGCCTGCCTTGGCCAGATCTCCGAGGTAATGCGTGGCATTGCGAGAGAAGCTGTTGCCGATGGTGAGCAGGCGCACCGTCCCCGCAGAGACGTGAATCGAGCAGACAAGGATGGCGAAGAATGTGGGCAGCGAACGAAGCATCGCCCCTCATAGCATCAGGTGAAGGAAGTTCGAACGTGTTTTGAAACGTCTTCCGCTTTCAGCGTATCGCCACAAAGCAGCCATCGAACTCCACACACACTTTTTCCTCATGCTCAATGGTCGCTCGCAGGGCCAGATGCGCCCGACCTGTGTCCGACCATTTCTGAAGAAAAGCCTGCCATTCCTCCTCGCCCGGCTTTTGGCAAAAGGCACGCAACACACCCCGCACGGGATGCCGATAACGGATAGAGCTGTCCCTAACGACAATGTGCGCCTCACGATCTCCGAGCAGCAGCCACAGCAGGCTGTAACCAGCCAGCGTCGCTAGGGCGCTGAGGCTGCCACCAAAGGCGGTGCCAAGATGATTATGATTTGGCTCCAGCGGCGCTTGCAGAATGAGCTGCTGACCATCCCATCTTTCCACCGTCACTCCCATGGCCTGGGTCAGCGGAATCTGGGCATGAAGAAACGTTTCCGTTTCGCGAAGCAGGGCATCGTTCATGAGGAGACCTAACTCAGAACGTGTTTGTGATTACCACTTCGTCATAGCTGAGCTGACCAGGCTTCGGCCACGCGGGTTGCGTGCCTTTGCCGACGGCGATCATGAAGGAGATGACGTGGTCCTCGGGCAGCTTGATGATCTTGGCGACGGCATCGAAATCAAAACCATCCATCGGGCAGGAGTCATAACCCATGGCCTTGGCGGCTAGCATGATGGTCATGCCAGCGAGACCGCAGGAGCGCATGCATTCGTCACGCTGCACCTGGTCACGGCCGGCATAATACTGGCCGATGGCGGGAACAAGGAAGTCCTGCACGGGCTGAGGTGCATTCTTCCAATAACGGGCGGCATCCTTCTTCCACGAGTCTTTGTCGGCACAAAGCACGATGAGCAGTGAGGCCTCCGTGACCTGCGCCTGATCCCAGGCGACGGCGCGGATCTGCTTCCGCACCTCAGGATCGAGCACGGTGACGAAGCGCCAGTTTTGAATATTAAAAGCCGTGGGAGCCTGCAACGCCGCTTCCATGATCTGGCGGATTTCCGCATCCGTCATGACGTGGGCAGGATCGTAGTGCTTGATGGCACGGCGGGCGTGGATGGCTTCAAGGGTTTTCATGGGGAGGTGCGGACGGCGTGGAGTTTGATGTGCAGATGGATGTGGTCGTTGACGACGTGTTTGCCGAGGAAAGCAAAGAGTTTGCCGGAACCGTAGTGGCTGCCGAACTGCGTGCGGTCGAGTTCAAACTGTGCCTGTCCGGTGAGATGATCGACATCCGCCGCAGCGATGACGGCGGGAAAGCTCAACGGCTTTGTCACACCACGCAACGTCATCGCACCATGCAACGTGTAGTTCGGCGTGCCGGGTGTGCATGATGGCAACGGCTCGGCGTGTTCGCAGATGAACTCGGCGGTTGGGAAACGATCCACGGCGAAGAAATCATCGTCACGGAGATGGCGGATAAGCTTGGCATTGTAGGCCGTGTCCACGAGGTCTTCACAGGCGATGCTGTTCATGTCGAGCGTAAAGCTTGCGGCCTTCAAAGCTCCCTGCTCGATCTCGATACGACCTCCTGCGAGCTTCACTGTGCCATTGTGGTGATTGAACAAGTTCCGACCTGTCCAGCGCACCAAGCTCGTTTCGACATCCACTTTGTAACTGCTGTCCACATCACTCGAATCGCTTAGCAAACCGGCACCCTCAACAGCGAGGTCATGCTTGATCCACCCCTTCAACCCAGCGCGAAAATCACGCACGTTCGTGTAGCCCGCATTCGCCACTTTCTCTGCAGCCACTGTGGAATCCAACGAGGGTTCACCCGCGCCATATACGATGATCGTCGATGCCTTATCCGGCACGAGTTCAGCCACCTTGGAGAGGAAAGCCATTTCATACACACAGGCGTTCACCGCTCCCGGCAGATGCTGTTGAGCGAAATGCTCCTCTGGCAGCACATGCAGCAGTGTGACGGCAGTTTGCGAGTCCAGCAGGGACTTCAACTCGGCGGCGGTGATGGTTTTCATGAGCGTGCGACGAGTTACGTCTCATCTCGTCCATGGCACGAATTTTTTTGAGCCTGTCACTCACCTTCTTTTACGCCACTGGCATCAGCTCGGGAATCGGATCACCGAATGGCAGGATCGGCATGGGACGGCCTTGGAAGTCGTCGAAGCTGTCGTCGTAATTGATGCCGAGGTGCTGATAAACCGTGGCCCAGAGATCATTTGGACTCATCGGTCGCTCGATGGGATACTCAGCGCGCGGATTGGTGGCACCAATGATCTGACCGGTTCTCATGCCGCCGCCGAAGACGATGTTGGACATGGCGTTCGGCCAGTGATCGCGGCCGGGTTGACTCACGCCGGTCTGCGTGCCGATCTGCGTATTGATCTTTGGTGTGCGACCAAACTCACCTGTCACCACGACGAGCACATCTTTGTCGAGGCCGCGCTCGTGAATGTCCTCAATCAAAGCAGAAACCGCCTGATCATAGACCGGCATACGCCAGCGGCTGTCGGCGAACATGTCGCAGTTCACCGCGTGGCTGTCCCAGTTGTAGGTGCAGTTCTTTGGGATCGTTTTGCTCGGGAAAGGATTCTCCCAAACCATGGTCACGAAGCGGCAGCCAGCTTCCACAAGGCGACGTGCGAGCAAGCCACGCTGTCCATACGCCGACCAGCCATAGCGGTCACGTGTTTGAGCGGACTCCTTGGAGAGATCGAATGCCTCGCGCACTTGTGGTGCTGTCAGCATATCGCTGGCACGCTGGCTGAAGACATCCATCGCCTCCATCAGTCCGCTGCGATCCATCTCACGCTTCAGATTATCCATTCCACGGAGCAGATGCATGCGGTCATCCAGCCGCGTCTCCATGTCCGGCGTCAGGCCGATGTTCTCGACTTTGAAATCCTTCGCACTGGGATCACCCACCACCATGAACGGCGTGGCAGATGGCCCGAGATATGAAGCACCGAGTGAAAAGGTGTCGATGCCACTGCGGCTGCGATCCACGCCTGCAATCGAGACCGGCATGGGATGATCCGCGCGCTGGAGCTTGCGTGAAATGATCGACTGCACGCTCGGTGCATCATTCACAAAGCCGACAGGCAGCGCTGGATTGCGCCCCGTCATAAATCGCTTGTGACCGCCGCCATGATCCGCGAATTCATGATGGATGGAGCGGATGATGTTGAACTTGTCCGCCAGTTTCGCCTGCTTCGGAAACAGCTCACAGACGTGCGTGCCGGGCACTTTGGTGCGGATCGGATTGAATACGCCGCGATATTCGACCGGCGCATTTGGCTTCATGTCATAGCTCTCAAGTTGCGACATCCCGCCCGGCAGCCAGACAAAGATCACCGACTTCTCCTTCAACCGGCGCCCCGCCTTCTTCGCGATGGTTTCCGCGCGCAAAAAGTCACTCATGCCCAGCCCCAACATGCTCAAAGCACCGACCTCAAAGAAGCTGCGCCGCGACATGGGGCCGCAGGAGCGTTGATGAGTTTGGTCGTGAGTGGAAGACATGCAGATTTTTACGAGGCGAAAAGTAGGCTATTTCGCGTCCACGGCAAAACTGGCGGTCTCCTTGCCGCTGGCGATCTCCCACACTTTAAGGACGCCATCTTCGCCGCCGGCCACGAGTGAATCACCGCCACGAGTCGGACTGAGCGAGTTCATGAAGTCTTTCACCCCTGAGAGTTGTTTCACTTCACCGCCGTCGCTGTTGATGATGCGCACTTTGCCGTCGCCAGAGGTGGTAGCCACGGTGTCAGTGTTGCCGAGATAGTGGAGAGCGGTGACTTCCCTGTCCCAGCCATCGACGTTCTTGCGCCGATCACCCACGATCCAGTCCCAGACCTTGACCACATTGTCAGCGCCAGAACTGGCGAGTAGGCGACCATCGCTGCGCCAGGAAAGGCCTAACACATGATGCGTGTGGCCCTCGAAGACCTTCACCATCTTGCCCGTGGAGAGATCAGTGATACGCACCGCCTTGTCAGCACCGCCAGAGGCGAGCAGCTTGCCATCGGGGGAGAAATCCAGGCACAATACGGTGTCGAGATGACGCTCATCAAAGCGCGCACCCAACTTGCCCGTGGTCATGCCCCAAAGCGTGATGTCACCGCTGCGCGATGGCTCGCCACTGCCAACAGCCAACGTCTTGCCATCGGCTGAGAAGGTGAGCGCTCCGACACGATCAGAGATGGGTGACTTTCCATCGCCAGTGCCGAGCATGCGCTCAAGCTTCCAGGCAGCCACCGATTCATTCGGCACAAGCGCACTGCCTTTGTCACCGGTGACGACACAGCCTTCGTCGGACGGCCATGCAAGCGCATTGATCTTGCCTGCGGTGGTCACGCTGAGCTGGCTGATGGAGCGGCCCGACACCGTGGACCAGACGCGCACATGGCCTTCGGCATCGACTCCAGCGATCTGTGTACCCTTCGGAGAAAAGGCGAGGGCGATGAGTGATGGAATGGCGCTGGCGACTGCCTTGGTTGCCTCAGTCTTGGCGGCATTGCTTGCATCGAGAGATTTCTTTGCTGCCTCAAGCGTTGCCTTCGTAGCAGTAACGGTCAGTGCGGCTTTGGCGCTGGTTTCTGTCACGAGTTGAATTTCACGTGCTGTGTCTTTGATGGTGGCCTCGGCACGCACAGCGGCTTCTTTGGCGAGCATGGCATCGGTCGCGGCCTTCTCGGCTTTGTCTTTGGCCTCGGTCTGTTTCTTGGTCAGAGCCGCGTCAGGCTTGCCTCCAGGGGCTTTAGCCACTTGGTCGTTGGCTTCCGCCAAAGCTTTGTCGGCGGCGACTTTGGCATCGTCCTTGGGCTTCACATCCTTGATTTTGTCTTCCAGCGCTTTCTTTGCGGTGACAGCAATCTCGTTGGCCTTTTTCAATCGTGCGGCGAGATCAGTGACATCCTTCTCGGCCTTCTTGATGGCTTCATTTTGCCAGGCCACTTCGACGGTGCCCTTCGCCACAGCATCCGTCTTATCCAGCACGGCACGCGCGGTGGCCAGATCGCCCTGGATCTCCAACGAGGCTTTGCCTGTGGCAGTTTCCCAGAGCTTGATCTTGTGGTCCGCGCCTGCGGTGGCGATGCGCTGAGTGTCCGCGCTGATCACAAACGCCGTGACCGCACCACCATGCTTGAGGTCGCGCAATGGTTTGCCGGTGGGTTGATCGATCAACGACACGGCATCTCCAGGTGCCGCTGCGAGTTTGAATTTCGAAGCTGGAGGTGCAGCGGGCGCTGGCACGGAGCGCGGTGTCGAGGCAGCGCGCTGCCAGATTTTTACTTCACGATAACTGCCCGTGGCGAGGCGCGTGCCGTCCGGACTAAAGATCATCGCAGCAACGAGATCGCGATGCGCGACGCCAGCCTGTTTGTAGAGGCCTGATTTGATGAGTGCTTCATCGGTCAGGCGGGTCACCATCGCCGCCGTCGGCAGATGATACACGGAGATCTGATTGCCACGCGCGGCAGCGGCAAACTGTCCATCCGGTGTGACCGCTGTAGCGAAGATGGGGCGGAATGTGGCGGGCAGAGGTTCCCAGGCGACGACGCGCTCCTGACGCACTGAATGGAGGGCACCTTCGTCAATCCATTGCTTGAAGAGTGCGAGTTCACCTGCGGTCAGCTTCACGGCGCCAACCTTATTGTTTTTCGGCGGCATCTCGGAATCCCATTCACCGGCAGCGGCCTGATACATCAGGCTCTTGTCTCCTTTACCTGCCACGATGCCCATTCCCGTTTCGCCGCCTTTCGTCATGAGTTCTGGCGTCTCCATGTTGAGCCCGCTTTTCGTCGTCGTCTTGTTGTGACAGGCGAGGCAGTTGTCTTTGAGGATAGGGAGAAGCTGCTTCTCGAAGTCCACGGTGGCGGCGTTCAAGAGAATGCCGAATGACGAATGCAGAATGACGAATGCTAAAACAGGTTTCATTTCTTGGCAGCCTCCTTCACTCGGATGCGGATGGGGGTGGAATACACGATGAAGGTGGCATCTTTGGCCGGGTTCTTGGTGGCGACTTCTTTGGCGACTTTGTCAGCCGCAGTTTTTGCCTTGTCGGCCTGCGCGAGCTTGTCCGTGGCTTCCTTCACCTTGGCTTGCTGGGCTGTTTGAGCCGGCTTGTCTTCGGGCTTGATCGCTTTCAGTGCGGCGTTCGCGGCATCGACTTCTTTCTTGGCGGCGACTTGTGCTTCTGCGGCTTTCTTGGCCGTAGTTTCAGCCGCAGTGACATCTTCAGCATTGCGGCGGAAGGACATTTTGGCGGGTGATTGCAGGATGAAGCCATAATCGCCGGGCACGAGTTTCAGAGCTTTGACATCGAGTGTGAGCTTCCCGTCGTTGGCCTTCGCGGCGATGGTCACCTCGGGGGCTTTGGCGACATCGATCAAGCCGAGTGCTTTGAGCTTTAATGCATCGGTGAAAGAGGGATGACGTGTGACCTTGAGAGGGATGTCCAGCTTGCCATCCACAGCTACTTCAGGGATTCCAGGAGTCGTCTGCTCAATGAGCGCAGGGGCCTGATCAGCGACGACACCGACCGCTGGCGCACCAGCAATGCGAGTGAACATCACTTCACGAGCGCTGTCTTTCACCGGCCAGTTCAGGAAAGCGGAGCGGCTGATGCCGGAAAGTACCTTAGCCCCGCCAGCAGCTTCCGCGCTGGCACGCAGGCCGATGTAGCCCAGAGCCTGACCTTTGCCGACAAAGCCTGTGAGAATGGAGACGCCGGGCGGCGGATTGCTAAGAGTGATTTCGAGCGGTTCGCTCTGCGCGTTGCGTCCGGGCAGCATCACCTCAATCGCAGTGATGCCCTGACGCCAGACATTCGAACTGGCCATTTCATAAGGCCCGGCAGCGGCAGCCTTCGGCAGAGTGGGATGCATGGCGATGGCTTGATCCATCTTTGCTTCCGCAGGTTTGATAATACGCAGCACATACGGATGACGACGACCATTGGCGGCGTTCAGCGGATCACTGATGGAGACGCGGAAGAAGCCATCAGCCTTCGCTTCATAGGCATAGGCGGGATCAAGCTGCGTGATTCGCACACTCGGAGCCGGAATCACAGCGGCTGGATCAGTCAACTCCGCCTGAGCTGTCAGTGTCTCGACGCCCGCCGCGTCTTTTTTGACCGACTCCACAACCATGCTCGGATCAGTCTGGAAGCCTATCTGCTGAGAGATAACTTCGATGATGAAGCGGTCTCCTGATTTGAAAGCCAGATCAAAGCTGCGTGGCGTACCTCTGGCAGGAAACCATCCGCCAAAAGTCTGGCCGATCTGCACGGGCGTGGCGGTCGTCGGCGCCGTTTCAGGAGCCTCGTTCTCGGATGAGATGGCAAACGTCCTCCATGGATTCTCGGCGATGAGTCGTGCTGAGGTGGCCGCATCGGCCTTAAGGCGTTCGAGTGGTTGGCCTTGGTTCACACGCAACCCCGGCACCACCTGTCCGCCGGGCAGATTCCAACCATAAAGTGTGTCCTTCGAAGCTGCCCACACCACGGCTCCCGCCATCAGGCTAAGGCGATAGCCAAAGTCATCGCCAGTACCATACATGAGATCATTCACGCGCAGCTTGTAGCTGCCGTCTGTTGGCAGACGCAGATCGAGCAGACCGCCACGCAACCGCGCGAGTTCGCGACCTGATGCATCGGTGACAGCGCCGACCAATGAGGCCCGCGAATCAAAATCTCTGCCGACAAACGTCGCCAGCACCCGCTGACCCTTCTTTGCCTCGAAGCTGAACCAGTGCGGTGCTCCTGCTTTGAACACGCCATGAATGGCCGAACCCAGCGACAGCTTGAGCACTGCGTCCGACTTGGTGTTGGTCCCTGGCGAATCAACGACTGTCAGCGGGCTGATCTGAAACACGCGTGGATTCGAGACGCCATATCGACCCACAAGGCGAATGTCATAGAGATCGCTTTTGGCATCGGCGGGCAGTTTCACCGCAAGCACACCCTTCTTCTCGGGGATCTGCACGATTGGGACTTCCAGAGAAGCGCCGTGAATACTGCTAAGCAGGACGGACTTCGCGCCATCAAGATCAGCCCCTTTGAAACTGATCTCCACGGTGCTGCCCGGCTTACCGCCGAGGGGAGACAAAGAGGTGAGCACAGGCGTGGGGAATGTGGCCTGAGCAAACAAGTGACCCACCTGGAATGCCAGCAAGGCAACGATGGACAAGGAATGACGATGCAAGATCGCCGGTCGGAGGGTATGCATCGCTTTAGTGATTGAACAGGAACTCCTTGGTATTCATCAGTGCCCAGACAATGTCCTCAAAGGCCTGCTTCCTACCGTCCACGGCTTCCTTGTCTTTCTTACCGACGGTCTTCTTGGTGAGGTGCGCGTGCGAGAGTTGCAACTCCTGAGCTGAGGGATCGCGACTGAGGGCGATGTGGTAAAGCTCTGTGATCTTGTCTTCATCGGGACTCGTGTCCTTCGACATGCGATCCGCGCGGCCATTGGCGCGAGCAAGCTGGGTCTGGATGTCAGAGGCATTCAGCAAATGCAGGCTCTGGGCGAGGCTGGCCTCCTGCGTGCGTTCGCATTCACAGGCGCTCGACGAATCAGGGCGGCCAAAGACGGTGAGGAAGTAGGTGCTCTGATTGTAGCTGTTGTCCGGCAGCGCGACGGCGCGCGTGCCTGGAGCCTGACCGGCAAAGCTGCTCTCGACATCGAGCAAACGGTTCACGGCATCGTAGAGCACCTCGGCATTCAAGCGCTTCGGGTAGTAGCGGCTGAAGCTCTGACGATCCTTGGCATTCCATTGGTTAGGCTGCGCGCTGAGCTGATATGTGGATGAGTTCGCAATGGTGCGTACGAGATGCTTCAAGTCGTAGCCGCTCTTCACAAAGTCAGCAGCGAGTGCATTCAGCAACTCAGGATTCACCGGCGGATTGGTTTCACGCATGTCATCTTCAGGCTCGACGAGGCCGCGGTTGAAGAAGTGCTTCCAGTAACGATTCACCAAAGTGTGGGCGAAGAACGGATTATCCTTTCGGCCCATCCAGTCGGCCAGCATCAGACGTGGGTCTTGCTCTGGGCGCAGTTTCAAAGCTTCACCGCCGAGGCTGGTCGGCATCACTGGCTGCTTGGTACGCAGATTGGTCATCTGGGCGAGTCCGCGCTTGTTGAAAATGGACTCCTCATCCTTGGCTGTATCAGGCTTGCGGCTGACATTGGCAAAGAAGGCCGCGAAGCCGTAGTAGTCCTGCTGGCTCCACTTTTCGAATGGGTGATGATGGCACTGCGCGCACTGCATCCGCGTGCCGAGGAAGAGCTGTGCTACGTCTTCCATCTGCTGCTTTGGCTCCTTCACCTGACGATACCAGGCCACCGGCGGATGCTGATCGAGACTGCCAGACGCGGCGACGACTTCGCGAGCAAATTGATCGAAAGGCTTGTTATCCGCTATGCTGTCGCGAATCCATTCATTGAAGAGGTAACTGCCGCGCGCAAAGGTCGGCTGCGTGCGCTGATTGCGCAGCAGGGCGCTCCACTTGTTGGCGAAGTACTCGGCATACTCTGGACTGTCGATCAGAGCATCAATGCGAGTCGAGCGCTTGTTCGCGTCCTTGGAAGCGAGGAAATCCTTCATCTCCTCCGGAGTTGGCATCCGGCCCGTGATGTCGAGTGTCACGCGACGCAGGAACGTCGTGTCATCGCACATGTCCGAAGGTGGCATGCCGATGGTCTTGAGTTTGGCGATGACCAGATCGTCGATGTAGTTTTTTACCGGTGGCAGTTTATCGACGACAGCACCGAGCGGCACCGTCGCACGAAAAGTGCTAACTTTTCCCTGATAGCGGACCATCACGGCAACATCACCTGGCAGGTCGAAGAGGCTGACTTTTCCCGCCTCGCTCGTCTCGGCCATGGCCTTTTCATTTGGCTCATAAAGAGCGCGTCTTGTGACATCGCGCTTCGAGCCGTCGGTGTAGTGCGCGGTGACTTTGAGCTGCTGGCTGCCGTTGAGCGGCATGGTGAGCACGGCAGGCTCGACACTTATACTGGCCATCTTGGGATCGGTGTCTTTGCCATAAGGCATACCTTCGCGAATCCAGCGCACGAGATCCTGATAGTCCTCAGACTTTGGATCGAGCTTCTTGCCACCGCCATGTGGGAGCTGTGCCGTGCCTTTGGTTAGCAGCAGGCTCTGCATCGGCGCCGCAGGAAAGATGCGGCGACCACGCGCTTCTTTCACAATGTGTTCGTAGTCCTCCTGTGGTTCAAAGCCGAGCAGTGAGAGTTTGAAACCATTCTGCCCGCTGGCCTTGCCATGACAGCCGCCTGAGTTGCACCCGCTCTTCGTCAGAATGGGCATGATATCGTTGGCGAAGTTCAGCGTGCGCGGTGCTTCGGCAGCCAAGCTTGGCAAGCCTGCAGACGGCACAATGACGAGTGTAATGAAGCAAAGCAGATTCATAGTGGGAGAACCTACGGCATGAGAAGAGCTGTTTTGTCGAAGTATTGGGCGATATCCCTTTTCACCCTTTATGTGTTCAAAACGAGAGGCCAATGCTTCAGCTCTGGGGTGAATGAAAAATCCTGTATAATCCTGAAATTCTCTCAATCCTGTTTAAACTGCCAAGCCCCACTTCAGATCCATGCCCCGCCCACCTTTCAATCGCCGCCCAACCTCCGCTCCAAAACCACCACCTCCAGGCAGTGAGGATTGGGCACGCCCGTGGGCACAGCTAAAGTACTTCTCGTTTCACCCGGCGATCTTCCCAAACATGGTTGGCCCAGTCTCCAGCGATGCGGGTCCGGGCGATCTGGTGAATGTCTATGATAAGGACGGCTTCCCCTTTGGTGCTGGTTTCCTCAATCCCAAAGCCCGCGTACCACTGCGAGTGCTGCATCACGGTAAGACCGCGTTTGGTGAAGCCGATCTCGATGCGCTGCTCGTGCGTGCCATTAAGTTGCGCAAAGACACACTCAAACTCGATGCCGAGACGGAGGCCTATCGCGTGGTGCATTCGGATGCGGACGGCCTGAGCGGTCTCATCGTCGATCGTTACGCCGACACGCTTTCCATTGATGTCACCACCCTCGGCGCGTGGCGTCGCCTCCGGCGCTGGTTGCCAATGCTACACGCGGAACTCGGCACCGAGTTTCAGGTTATCCGAGTCGATCCTGACATCGGGCTCATGGAAGGCATGAGAATCGGAGACGTGCCAGAGGCCAGCGAGCCAGGGCCAAAAAGTGTGCGCGTGCGCGAGAACGGACTTCGCTACCTCGTGAACTTTGAAGACGGGCACAAGACTGGCTTCTTCTGCGATCAGCGGGACAACCGCCAGAAGCTCGGCAAGCTCGCCCGTGGTCGAGTGCTCGATCTCTGCACCTACACCGGCGGATTTGCGCTCGCCGCCAAAGTGCTCGCAGGTTGTGAAGATGTCACCGGAGTGGATCTCGATGAAAAATCCATCGCTCAGGCCAAGCAGAACGCGAATCTCAATCAGACACGCATCAATTGGACACATGGCGATGCTTTTACTTGGTCGCGCCAGATGATCAAAAACGGCGAGCTATGGGACACGGTCGTGCTCGATCCGCCGAAGTTCCTCCATCATCGCGACAATATGGATGAAGGCATTTTTAAATATCGCGATCTCAATGCGCTTGCCATTCAGATGGTGAAGCGGGGCGGGCTTTTCGTTAGCTGTTCCTGCTCTGGTTTGCTGAGCACCGACGACTTTGAAGAACTTGTCATCGGGACCGCACATCGCCAGGGTCGCAAGCTACAAATTCTCGACCGCACCGGTCCAGGCTTAGATCATCCGGTCATGTCAAACTGCCCTGAGAGCCGCTACCTCAAAGTAGTCTGGGCCGTGGTGGTGTGATCAGCGCTCCACTTTCGCGCGCAGCGCTTTCTCCACCTCACCGAGCGGCAGGCAGTTGATCACGTCGCCGCGTGTCAGCCAGCCTTTACGCGCAGCGCGAACGCCGAAGAGCACGTCCTGCAAACCCTGCGTGCTGTGGGCATCAGGATTGATGCTGCACTTCACGCCTTTCTCTTTGGCCAGACGCCACCAGCGCCAGTCCATGTCTAGACGCCACGCGCTGGCATTAAGCTCGATGATCGTGCCATTCGCCGCCGCCGCGTCGATGATCTTCGGGATGTTCACCGCATACGCCGGACGCTGAGCGAGCAGCCGACCCGTGACATGACCGAGCATGGTCACATACGGATTCTCGATAGCTCGGATGATGCGCGCCGTCATCTCCGCCTCGGGCAAATTGAAGACGCTGTGAACACTGGCCACCACATAGTCCAGCTCCGAGAGCAGCCCGTCATCGAAGTCCAGCGTGCCATCTTTATGAATGTCCACCTCACTGCCCGCGAAGATGTGGAAGTGCCCATCGAACTCCGCATTCAGCGCGCGAATCTCCGCGATCTGCGCACGCAGCCGATCCTCATAGAGTCCGTTCGCCTGGAAGCTGCTCTTGCTGTGATCGGCGATGCCCAGGTATTGCAAACCCAGCTCACGCGCCGCCTCCGCCATCTCACGCAGCGTCGCCTTACCGTCGCTCGCCGTGGTGTGGTTGTGAAAGACACCGCGCAGGTTTTCCAGCTCGATGAGCCGTGGCAGTTTACCGTGTGAAGCCGCTTCGATTTCGCCCGAGTTTTCACGCAGCTCAGGCTCGATGTAGTCGAGCCCCAGCGTGCGGTAGATGTCTCGCTCGTCGTGGACTTCAGACGGAACGCTGACGCTTTCCTCTACGGAAGTGAAACCATACTCATTGAGCGACAGCCCCTGATCCAGCGCGCGCTGCCGGATCATCACGTTGTGCTCTTTGCTTCCGGTAAAATAGTTCAGTGCAAAAGGAAACTCCGCGCTGCTCACCGCGCGCAGATCACACTGCACGCCGTTGCTAGCATACACGCTCGCTTTGGTGCCGCCTTGGACGATCACTTTTTCCACTTCAGGCAGCATCACAAAGTCGCCGATGACGCGCTCGGGATGTTTTGTGGAAACGAGGAAGTCGAGATCATGCACCACCTCCTTACCACGCCGGAAGCTGCCACAGACCTCTGCGCGTGAGACATCGCCATGACCACGTAGGGCTTCGAGAATGTCCTGCGCCAGAGCATAGACTTGATCCAAGCGAAACTCCGAAGCGTGCTCCTCACGGAAGGCGATGCTCTCCAAAATCTTCACCACAGTCTTGTCACCAAAGCCGCTAATTTTCGACGCCTCACCGCTTTCACAGACACGTTTCAAGTCAGCGATGGAGCCCACCTTCAATTCAGAGTACAGCGCAGCGATCTTCTTCGGCCCCAGGCCCGAAATCTCAAACAGCTCAAACAGCTTCTCCGGGAACTCCGCCTTCAGCTTCTCATAGAACTCCAGCTTTCCGGTCGTCGCCATTTCATGCAGCTTGTCCCGCAGCGCCTCGCCGATGCCCTTGATCCCAGCCAGCTTCTGCTCCGCCGCGAGTTGCATGATGTCCCCCGCATAGCTTTCCACAATCTCTGCCCCAGCCTTGTAGGCACGCGTTTTGAAAGGGTTCTCCCCCTTCAATTCCAGCAGGAGGGCGATTCGGTTCAGGATCTCAGCAGCAGCTTCACGGGTCATGGGCAGAGCATGGGCAGACATGTAACATTTGCCAATCCTCAGTAGAAAAAGCTCACGTCGTGATCCTCACACTCCGTGTGCGGCTCCCCGTTCCTACAGAACCGCACACCGAGTGAGCGGACTACTTCACGAACTACTTGAAGAACTTGTTCCCGGCTTTGAGGTGCGGGGCATATTCTTCCATGCGCATTTCGACGCGCTCACGAATGGTGCGCTCGCCGATGCCGTCGTGCTTGGTGGCGACGAGGGCTTTAAGGAGGTCAATCAGAGCGCGAACGTCATTCATCATGACATACTCAGGTGCGATTTTTTTATTCGCGTCGATGTTGTGATAGTTGCCAAGAGGCACGGAGACTCCGGTGCTGCGGTGCCCACAGGCCTGCATGGCTGTGGATTCACAGGCTCCGGCATCGAGTAGGCAACGCTGCACGCGGATGCCCTGCTCTTTCGCTGTGGTCATGATGACGGCGGTGCCTTCGTTATCAAAGATGGAGAGCCGATCACCCACACGAACACAAGGGCCACCGCCCATAGTGGCACCATTGACGGGACGACTGGTTTCGATGGAGAGGAAAACGGCGTCCTTTCCAAAGGGCCACTTCTGACCGATATGCCAAGCTCCGAGAAAGCCGACTTCTTCAGCGCGAGTAAAGGTGGCGTGGAAAGTGGTACTGAAATCCAAGGCGGCGAGTTCCCAAAAAATGGCGACGATGATCGCGCAACCGACGAGGTCATCACAAGCGGTGGCTTCAATTTTTTCAGCAGTGACGCTCACTGGAAAGTCCCAGGTGGCGATGTCTCCTTTAGGTTTGCTGCGCTTGCCAGCCTTCACTCCGGCATCGACTTCGGGCTGTGCCACACCGCCGAGAAATTGCCATTCAGTCTTGCTACCCGGTGTGCGAACAAACGCAGGGTGATCCATATGCGCACCGAGCACCCAAGTGGGCTTGCTCTTGGATTTACCATTCTTGTAGGTGGCAATGAGGTTGCCGAACTTGTCACGCTTGAGCTTCACGTTCGGACAATCCTTCAATAAGGACTCGATTTCGGCACAGACATGATATTCATGGAACGGCGCGGTCGGCTGTTTCAGAATTCGCTTGAGAATGGTCGTCAAATTGGGCACTGCCATGTGCGCACCGTAACGACTTTTTACCAACTACCAACTGCCAACGTGATAAAGCTCCGATATTTCTTTGAGGCCGCTCTGGTCGCCAGCTTCGCTTGGCTTGTGCCCCGCTTGCCGCGTTGGCTCATTATGATGCTCGCCAGAGGCGTGGGGCGCGTGGCTTATTTAGGGGACTCACGGGGTCGCAGGACGGCACGACAGAATCTGCGTGCAGCCTTTGAAGGCAAACTTAGTAGTGAGGCGGTGCGCCGCATCACTCTGGGTTCCTATCAAAATTTCGCCCGCACCTTTCTCGATCTCTTCTGGTCTGCGGCGCTGACGCCGGAAAACTGGCAGCAGCATGTGAGTATCCGCATGGATGATCCTGAAGCTGAGGCAAAGGCGCGTGCCACGGGTGCCGTGTGGGTCACGCCTCACTTCGGTAACTTTGAGTTTGTTAGTCTCATTTGGGGATTCCGGGGCATCAAGTTCACGGTGGTGGCTCAGGATTTTAAGAATGCGGCGATCACAGCGGTCTTCAAGCGGCTGAGAGAGAACTCGGGCCACACATTCATTTCACAGGGGAATGCAATGCTAAAGCTGATGAAGTCGCTGAAACGGCAGGGGCACGCAGGGTTGCTCACTGATTTGAGTATGTCGCCAGGCAAGGCTTCGACAGCGATTGATTGCTTTGGCTTGAAGACTTCAGTACCGACACTGCATGTCGAACTGGCCAAGCGGCTAGGACTTTCCATCATGACCGGAGTCTGCCTGCCGCTACCAGATGGGCGGTATGAAGTGCGCATCTTTGAGGCCATCCAACCGAGTCCGGAAGATGATGTCACAATCCTGACGCAGCGTGTTTGGGATCACTTTGAAAAAGCGATCCGTGAGCATCCTGAATGCTGGCTCTGGATGTATAAATATTGGCGCTACACACCCTCAAAGGTGCGCGATCCGAGATACCCTGATTACTCGAACCCTTACAAGCCCATGCAAGACATGGTGGAGGCTGTGTCAGCTAGGCAGAGGCTTCCATGATCGCCTTCAGTTCCTGATCATAGAACCTCTGCGCCTGCTGCACACCGGCTTCATAAAAATCGGGCATCCGATTGCCTGAGAACAAGGCAGGGCGATCATGCGTGGTCTGCGTGATGAGCACTTTTTTGCCATGAATTGCGGCAAGGCGCAGGCGGTATTGGAGAAGCTGCTCACTGGCACAGGCATGAGCCTGAGCGGTGAGTTTAAAGAGATTGAAGGGCAGAAACCTCGGGTAGCTCTGCTCCGTGTGCGCGACGCGGTGCATGATGATGGTGTCGATCTCATCATCCTCCAACCACGGATCAAATGGGGCCTCATGCACGACACCGCCATCAAAGCAGTTCATGCCCGCGAACTTGAGCGGAGAAAAAATGGTGGGCACACAGCAGCTCGCGACCATGGTGCGCGCCAGTGAGCCGGACTGCATGAAGTGCGTGCGGGCGGCATCGAGGTCACAGACAGCAGCCATGAAAGTCGGCTCACGCAGCTCTTCGATCTTCCGATCACCGAGGATGGACTCCAAATAATTCACCGCCGCATCAGGCTTAAACACGGCCGGATAAGAGGAACAAAAGGTATTCCTCACATAATGGATGAACCACGGCGTGCCGCTGACAAAGGACAGGCGCAAGCCCCAGGATAGAACCACCTCACGGATCTTATCCGCAGGCAGTCCAGCCGCATACAGACCCGCCGCGATAGCGCCCGCGGACGAGCCGCCGACACGCACTGGCCGCACGCCCAGCTCATGCAGCCGCGCTAGGAATCCAGCATTGGCAGCGTAGCCGAGAAAGGAGGCCCCGAGTGTGATGGCGATGCGTGGCTTCATGGTGTTTCCGCTTCCACATTGGCAAGCTTTGGATCAGATGCCGTTGATCCGCTGATGAAAAGCAGTCCGCCGAATAAACCCCAGACCACACCCATCAGCCAACCAACAAGTGAAGCAGACACCGCTGTGGCTCCGGGCAAGCCAGTCAGAGCATGGATCAACGTTTCAAAAGTCTTCTCACGCACACCTAGACCCGATACGGAGATGGGCAAACCAGCCACCGTATCGACGACAGGCATGGCCGCCAGCACCTCCAGCAATGGAGCCACGCCACCGACGGCGTAGATGGCGCAGTAAAAAGATAGAAAGTGAAACACAAACAACACGATCGAGAGCAGCGTGGCCAGGATGGAGCCGCGCCAGTCACGCCGCAGCGCATCACAGGCTGTTGAGAAATTTTTGAGGGGCGCAAAACCCAGCATCTTTGGCCACTGTTTTTCACCCCAGTTGTAGAGGCTCGGGGTGAATGAAATCGCCGAGATTAAAATCATGACGAGTGATCCTGCCATGAACATCTCGTAGCCTTTCAAGATGGCGCGTGCATCGGCACTCAGCGTGCTGAGACGATCGACAAACACCAGCCGACAAGAGAAAAACAGAATACCCAGTCCCACCATTCCCAGCATGTGATCGAGCATCACAGAAACCATGAGCGGCAGCTTACGCGCACCAGATCTCTGCATCAGCGCCAGCACACGATAGGCATCACCACCCACGACACCGATGGATGTGATGTTGAAAAAATTGCTCACCACGGTGACTCGCAGCACTTCGCCGCTCGGCACCTTTTGTTGCTGTCCGAGCAAAAGAATCTGCCAACGCACCGCACTCAGCCAAGTAGTGATACCCACGCAGGCCAGGCCCGCTAGAGTCCACTCCCAATGCGTAAACATCGCCCGCAGATGCGGCAGAATATCGACCGTGAAATGATGCTCGCGGAAGATCAGCCAAAGCAGACCCGTGGTGATGCCCAGCTTCAACAGGATGAGGACAGCTTTCTTCATGCTCGTGCAGTCCTTCGGACCTTACGCCGGCCCAGCTTCCTCGATTGCTTTGGCGATCGACTCCACATTCATCAGGATCTCACGCGCTTTGGATTGGTCACTGATCTTCAGTTTAAAATGCTTCTCAATGGCGACCACTAATTGCAGGGCATCCACGCTGTCCAGACCGATGCCATCCGGGCCAAAGAGAAGCGCTTCATCACCGATGTCATCCACACTGATTTCCAGCATCAGTTCGCTGGCCATGACTTCTTTGATACGTTGGCGGAGGTTCATTCTTGAGATGGTGGAAAACAGAAAACGAAAGCCCGAAACGGTCAGACCAGAGCGCCGTCCAGTTTCAGAGAGCTGCCAGTCATATAGCTCGCCTCTGCGCTGGCAAGGAAGAATACCACAGCGGCGATTTCTTCAGGCCGGGCAAAGCGCCGCATCGGTGTCTCACGCTTCACAGCTTTGATCTGTTCCTCCGTCCAGTTTGTCGGTAGCGCGCCCTCGATATGGCCTGGGCAAATCGCACTCACCGTGATGCCGAGACGCGCCGTTTCTTTCGCCAAACTCTGCGTCAGTCCCAGCACTCCAGCTTTGGCCGCCGCGTAGTTTGTCTGGCCTGCGGGTGAATGCAGCGCGCTGAGTGAGGCCACGTTGACGATCCTTCCCCAGCGCTGTTGCATCATCGGATTCATCACCGCCTGACAGCCAAGAAAGACCGCACTCAAGTTTGCCTCAATCACACCCGACCACTGCGTATGGGACATCGTCGCCAGCAGCGCGTCATCGTGATAGCCCGCATTGTTGATCAGCACATTGATCAGCCCGCTTTCTGCTTCGATCTGATTCAGCGCCGCCTTCCATGCCTCAGCACAGGTGATTTCCAGTGGGCAAAGAAAGGCCCTCCCGGCAAACTCCGCCACCAGAGCCTCAGCTCGTTCACGCCTCTCTCGGACTCCGAGAAAAACATGGCAGGCCGCATCACGCTCCAGGAAATAGCGCGCGGTGGCCTGGCCCAGAGTTCCATTGGCTCCGGTGATGAGAATTCGGCGGTTGGTTTGCATCCCTCAGCATTAGAATCACATACGCAACCTGTCATGCGCTGGATTTCATGCCCTGGCCTGCTTGTCCTTGAATGGATCTGGATTGAGAACTAAACCGAGTTGGAAAACTCGGTTTACATGCCCGTCACCCGGCAAAGCGGCAGCGCTTTTTTCAGATCGGCTGCACCGGCAGCGGTAATGGCGGTGCGTTTGATGTTCATTTCCTTGAGCAGTTTCAAGTCTTTGAGCGCGGTGATGGCGCTGTCGTCGATGTTTTTGCAGCCTTCCACAGTGAGCTTGGTGAGAAACTTCAGCGGCTTGAGCGCGGCGATGCCTTTGGCCGTGATCGCGCTGTTCACTGTATAAAATCCCTCCAGAGAGGCGATGCGGGCAATCTCGATCATGGCGACGTCATCGAGTGTGGGCAGCGGCGCTTCGAGGTAGGTGAGCATTTTCAATCCGGCGAGGCAGCGGAAGTCCTCAGCTTTCAGCGGCGAGCCTGCGCCGAGACGCAGATCATTCAGGGCGGAAAATGCGGTGACAAGGGCCGCAAGCCCCTCGGCAGAAATGGAAGTGCCCTGGCCGACCGAGAGATTCTTCAATTGTGCCCAGCCGCGCAGCGCGGTGAAACTGACACCAGTGACGCGAGACGTGCTAAGACTGATGCGGGTCAGCTTGGTGAGGGGAGCGAGCGCGGGCAGCGTCTCATCATTCAGCGCCTTGACGTCATCGAGACTCAGGGAGGTGAGATTGGTGAACTTGCCGATGAGGGAGAGGTTATCGGCAGCGAGGGGGCAACTGCTCAACCCGAGGTTTTTCACGGATGCTTTGTTCGCCCAGGTGTCGAGTGTGGTGCCATGCACTTTCTGGCACCTGCTCAGGGAGATGCTCGTCAACTTCGTGAGCGCTCCAAAGCTCGCGACGCCCTCGTCGGTCACGGCGGTGCTCTCGAGAAAGGCTTGCTCCAGGCTCTTCGCGCCAGTCAGCGCCTTTGCTCCGGCGTCGTTGATAGGGCTGCCGCTGAACCAGACTAGTTTCAGCTTCGGCAGCGAGGCCAATCTCTCCAAACCTGCGCCGGTGAACTGGGGCGCGCTCTGGACTTGCAGTTCGGTGAGATTCGTGAGCGGCGCGATGTGGGCAAGCACACCGTCCGTCACAGGCACGGCCGCGAGCACCAGATACGTCAATGCCGGGGTGGTGGGCAGGAAAGAGAACGCTGCGTCAGTCACTTTGACATTGGCGAGATAGAGTCTGGTCAGCTCCCTGAGTCCGGAGAGGCGGGTGAAATCGTCATCGCGGATGCTTTGAGATTTGGGATTGACACTGATGTCTATACTCAAGATGGCAAATCTTCCCGCCGGGATGTCAGCCTCGCTCCTCACATCGGCTTGATTGCCGTTCTTTTCGATGCGCATTGTCCCGCCGACCGACACGACCCAGAGGGCGGCCTCATACCAGCGGCTTCCACGGCCACCTGTCGCGGAATCCTCAATGTTGTTCGGTGCAGGCTTCGATCCGTTGCGTGCGGTGCCGCCCGCCGGTGCTGTCGCCACGCCAGCATCGATTTTCGGCTTCTGCGCGGCGATGTCCTCGCGCAGCGTCTTCACATGCTGCGCTTCGTCGATCTTGTTGGCCTTCGTCAGCTCGGCAATGTAGGCATCAAGCGCGCCGAAGTAGAGATCGTACAGCGGCGCAGCCTTCTGGGCGCGGCCCGCCTCGATCTTTGCTAACGCGCCGCGGTAGGTGGCGCGCAAGGTCTTGAGACTCTCAGGCAGTGTTTCGAGATCAGCGGGCGGCAGCGCCTCATTCTTCAAAATGCGCGCCTTCTCCGCATCCAGAGCGGTCACTTCAGCTAGCGCGCCTTTCTTCTGCGCCGCTGTTCGTACGCGGCCGATGCCGTTGGTGACGTAGCTCTGATTCAATGCGACGAGCGCGGTGAGAAAGGGCTTCTGCGCGTCGGCTTCGTAGCGCGCTTTGAAGCCTGCGGCCAGTTGAGCAAGACGCGGGTCGCTTGATTGAGGTGCGGGGATGGCGGGTTGAGTAATGGCTGGCACAGCCATTGGCAAGACAGGAGCCGTTGCCAGGGTGGCTGCCTTCAAAGTCGAAACAGGCATCAATTCGATGCTGTGAAACACCGTGGCCTCCTGGCAGCCCACGCCGAGCTTCTTTGGGTCGGGGTATTTCCATTTCTCGAAGACGCTCAGGTCGCTGCCGTCGCTCTTGTGCTCCATCACGAGCTTGCCATCCAGCTCCACCTGGATGCGGTCGCGGCGCACCTTCACCACAGATTCGTAGCGGCGATTGTTTTCGAGACCGCCCGCGACGGTGGTCGGATTGTTGATGCCGGCTTTGCCGCCGACTTGTTCCAAGCCTGAGACTTTGTTACCAAAGCCGCCCATCAGCCACATCACATCACTTCCACCGAAGGGCACATGCTGTGCCACCGCTTTGTTCCCGCGACCGCGGGTGAAGCTGATGCGGAAGTCGTATTCCTCCGGCACGGGCACCTTGAATGCGATGCGGGAGAATTCCGTTGTGCCGCCGCCCTTGAGTTCGCCGTTCACCATCTTCCAGTCGCCGTCGATCTTGTCGCGCGACGGATCGACAAGGGCGAGCAGGTTCACCGCACCGTTTGCTGAGGGTGTTGAATTCGGCGCAGGGCCGGATGCCACAGGCGCACCCATTTTGATCGGATCATTCTTCTTGGGCAGCTCGGGTGTCTGCCCGGCTCTGCCAGGTGGCTGCGGTGGGGAGTCCTTCGTAGTTTTCGGGGTGGTGCTGACGAGCGGTACTGATGCTGGCTGCACCATCACCGTCGGCGATGGGGTTACTGGTGTCGGTGACTTGGGTTTGAAGAGAAAGTACAGGCCGATGCTGATGATCACCATGGCGGCGATGCCGAGGATAGGGCCGAGGTTGGACTTCTTTGTAGCCGCTCTCGTCAGAGTGTGATCCGGGACTGGCGCACTAGATTTTTCATGTGGCTGCTGCGGCCCGCGCGCCACCGGCTTCTGCGGCATCTCGTGCTTTGGGATCGCGGCGCTGCTTTGTCCGCCCGCCTCCACAAGTGGCGTGGTCAGGATCACATCGAGATCTCTGCGGATGTCGAACGCGGTCTGGTAGCGCATCTCGCGGTCCATCTCCATCGACTTGATGATGATCGTGTCAAAGCGCGGGTCGGTGGCTACCGTCGTGCTCGGCATTCTGAAGGCACCGCGCGGCACATTGCCGGTGAGCATGTTGTAAAGCATGACGCCCACGGCATACAAATCAGCGCGGCCATCGACAATCATGCCGGGGGACAGGGCCTCAGGTGCCACGAAGTCTGGTGTGCCCATCGCCATGTTGGTTTTAGTTAGGCCCATCTGGCTGGCATCGGTGGCCTTCGCCAAACCGAAGTCGGCGACCTTCACGGCACCTTCCATGTTGATGAGGATGTTCGCGGGCTTGATGTCACGGTGGATGATGCCGTGGGTGTGAGCGTATTGCAGTGCATCACAAACGTGGGCCGTGATCGCCAGCGCATACTCGGCGGGCAGCCTGCCTTGAGACAGAATCATCTTCGCCACATCGGTGCCATCGACATACTCCATGACGATGTAGAGCTGGCCTTCACTCGTCTCACCGAAATCAAACACGCTGACGATGGCCGGGTGGTTCATCTTTGCCATCGTGCGCGCCTCATTGCGGAAGCGCTCGACGAAGTTCATCTCTTCATCGCTCGCCTCCGGCGGCAGAATCTTGATTGCTACCATCCGGTCGAGTGAAATTTGCCGCGCCTTGTAAACCGCACCCATGCCGCCCATGCCTAGCATGTCGATCACCTCATAACCGAAGAGTAACTGCTGCAAGTGCTCCGCCGTCGGCGGCCTCCAGCGCAGGTTTCCACCCGTCGTCCTCTGATAGTTCGACGGTGTGGCCCCGGGAATGGATGCGGGATCATCTGACATAACAGCCGAGTGTGACCAATCGGCGGGGCACTGACAAGCCGTAAATTTCAGGTGCGATTAGTTTGGCAGACCGAGAGATAACAACTCAATCACAGCGCAAAGATGCTGTCCATGCGCTCAGTGAGCTTTTGGAGGCCCTGTGGATTGATGCCGCCACGCTGCTCGCTGGTCGCCCAGCCGGTGTAGCCGACGGCATCAAGCGCTTTCATGATCGCAGGCCAGTTGTTGTCGCCTTCCATGCCGGTGTTAATGAAATATTTTCGGGTTCGAAAACTTGTATAAATAACAAACTATAGGCTTGAAATGCAAAAGCTGGGTAGCCTAGGATGCCATATTCTTGGACTCGCATTTATGAATACCTCCGCTCGCTTCTGCTCTCTCGTTGTTCTGCCAGCATGCGTCTTGGCATCCTGTTCCTCATCCGCGCCGAGCGGCAACTCTGCATTTGCCCGGGCACAATCGGGGCAATTTTATCAGGAAGACGTGACTACCAGGAGAAACCCCGCTTTCCAGCAGACAGGAATAACACCTCTTGCGGGATGGACGACATCAACGCGCGATCCAGGTGTAAAACCTTTCGTCAATCAAGACGCCTTCCTGCAAATGCCACCGTCCCGATGAACATGACTTCTGCTTTCCGATTCGCCTTCTTCTCATGTTTCATGCTGGGCTGCCAGATGGCGGCGAAAGCGGCGGAGGACTTGCTGGCCATCGTTGACGCGGCGAGCGAGGACCGAATCCAGGCCTTGATTGAGTCCAATCCCAAGTCACTTCAAGGCCGCGATGCGGATGGCAATCAAGCCCTGCATATTGCAGCTCGCTGGGGGCGGACAGAGGTGGTGACGATCTTGGTGCAAGCTGGCGCCGACGTGAATGCCGTTGGCGCGAATGGCTGGACACCCCTGCACTTCAGCGCGCGCAGCAACCCGGAAATATGCCGTTTCCTATTGGAACATGGTGCCGACCCAAAGGCCGTGAACCGTGATGGCAAGACGCCGGATAAAGTGAGTCTGACGGAGAGCATGCGAACGTTGATTCGTGAGTTTAAACCGCCGGCCAAAGGCTTGCTGGAGTTCCTTGCGGCTGTGGAGAAGGCAGACATGACTCTCCTCCAAACGATCGCCGATAAAGCACCCGAAGTCATCAAGGCCACGAACTCGAAAGGCGATACGGCCTTGATCTGCGCCGCACGTTCCAATCACCTGGAAGTCGTGAACTGGCTCATTGCTAAGGGAGTGGATGTGAAGACCATCAATCAGCGGCAATACACAGCACTGCATGAGGCCTGCGTAGTGGCAAACGTTGATATGGTGGAAGCTCTGCTGAAGGTCGGTGCTAGTCCGAATCCCCATCCACGGCAAAACCTACCCAAGCTGAATGCCACCCTGGAAGGCAAGAATATCATGAATCTGTCGCCGGAGGAGTTGGCTTTGCTTCCGCCCCCGGCTCCCATCACACCTCTGCTGATTGTCACCGACATGACATCCAAAGAGAGTGACGAGCAGCTAAAACAAACGCTGCTTGACCGAGTAGCTCAGATGAAAATGTCCGAAAGCTTGGCGCGCAATCCATCGAGCTTCAAGCAACTGACAGAGCTCAAATCCGAAGGTTTGGAAGTACTGTCGTCACTGCTCGGGGACGTGAAAATGATGTCGCCACGAGATGTGCCCGAGCCACAGCGACAGTCCCGACTCAGGATTATGGAAATGCTTGTTCGGCACGGGGCCGACGTAAACCAGACTGGGGGTGCTCTTTGGGAATCACCACTGGAAATCGCAGCCAGAAACAGCAGTGATGAAGCTCTGGAATTACTGCTCCGTCTCGGGGCAGATCCCCGCCAGCTTGTTTTCAATACCCCCCCTTTGGTTTATGCGCTGATTCACCAGAATGAGCGCAAAGTGATGGCGCTGCTTAGAGCAGGAGCCCGTCTGACGCTTGGAGGCTCTTTCAACCCGGATTTTTCCGCCCTGTTCTTTGCCACTTTCATTAATCTGGAGGTGGTTCAGTTGCTGCTCAAGGAGGGAAAGCCCACACCCGCAGAAGTGGCGGACAGTGGCGCGCTGCGCGCTGCGCTTTCCAGAGGGATGCCTGAAATCGTGAAACTGCTGCTCGATGCCGGGGCGGGGGCTGCCATTGCATCCCAAGGGGTGACTCTGCTCCAAAAAGCTGTGCATTCTGGCTCGGTGGACTGTGTCCAGATTCTCCTCGACGCGGGCGCAAAATTGGAAGGCAAGGACGAGGCAGGATACACGCCACTGTTGGATGCCATTGAATCAGGTCGCGCACCCGTGCTGAAGCTCCTTCTCGATCGCGGTGCCAATGTTCACGCCACCAACAAAGCCGACTTCACTGCCGCGTGCCTAGCGGCACAGATGGGAGATGTGGAGATTCTCAACCTCGTGCTGAAGGCTGGTGCCAAGACGCATATTAGTGGCACCGGGATTGACCCTTTGATGGCCGCCAGTTCGGAGGGGAGTCCAGCCATAGTGAAGCAACTGCTGGAGGCCGGTATAAAACCCACCATCCGCAGTACCGATTCAGGCAGAACCGCGCTCCATTTCGCCGCCGTCGGCGGCAGCATCAACCAGGCCGATCACTCACGAGAGCAGCTCAAGCAGGCCGGAGTCGCCAAGCCCAAGATCGTCAACACAGGCCTTGCGCAGCATAGACACCCTGAAAGCGACTGGGTCCAGATTGTGGATCTGCTCATCACCGCAGGAGCTAACATCAACGCAGCTGAGAGCCAGTTCGGCACTACTCCAGTCATGACCGCAGCTCGGCTGGGCAAAGCACAGATTGTGAGCGTGCTGCTGAAGCACAAGGCCCAAGTGGATGTCGCGGGCAAGGATGGCTTCACCGCACTGGCCAGCGCTGCCAGCGAAGGCCATCTCGATACGGTACGCTTGCTCCTAGAAGCCGGGGCTTCCATAGATGCTGGCTCAAAAGACTCTATTTCGCCGCTGTGGATGGCAGTGCAGCAAGGTCACAAAGATGTTGCCAAACTACTCATCGAAAAAGGTGCGGATTTGAAGACTCCACGGGGTCCTCCCAACCAGATGGCCACTCCCCTGCACGGTGCCGCCATGATCGGCGACATCGACTCTGCTGCGCTCATGCTTACTGCAGGAGCCTCTATCAATAGCCGTGACTGGGCCAGCCTCACTCCGCTCATCATCGCCTCGTTCAACGGTCACAAAGACATGGCCGAATTTCTGATCAAGCACGGAGCCGATGTCAACGCTGTCGGCAAACAGGATTTCACAGCGCTTCGAGCAGCCCGCAAGTCGGGCCGTGATTCCATCGTGCTTTTGCTTCGCTCCCACGGAGCGAAGGAATGATAAAGCGGAGCTGTTCCAGATCCTCAAATCATATGCATTTTGAAAGTCCTACCAGTCCCGTAAGTCCGCCACTCCTCACAGCGCAAAGATGCGGTCCATGCGCTCGGTGAGCGTCTGGAGTCCTTGCGGATTGATGCCGCCACGCTGCTCGCTGATCGCCCAGCCAGTGTAGCCAGCTTCATCCAGCGCCTTCATGATCGCGGGCCAGTTGTTGTCGCCTTCCGTGAGGTCGCAGTCGAAGCCTTTCCAGACGCCTTCGTCCTTCATCTTCTTGGTGCTGTATTCTTTGACGTGGATGCGGTTGATGCGCTTGCCCAGCACCTTGATCCACTGCTGCGGCCAGCCGTAGCGCAGCACGTTACCGATGTCGAAATGCCAGCCGACGATCGGGTCGCCGATCTCATCGAGGAAGCGCACCGCTTCGAGTGGACTGAGGATAAAATTGTTCCAGACGTTCTCGATACTGATCTTCACGCCGAGCTCCTTCGCCAGCGGCACCGCTTTCTTGAGCTGAGTGATCGAGCGCTCCCAGGCCACATCATACGGCACCTCCTCACTGCACACACCGGGCACCACCAGGATGGAATCCGTGCCATAGGCTTTGGCATCGCGCAGAGTCGTCAGCACACCTTGCAGACCTTCTTTACGCATCTTTTCGTCGTCGTGAGTGAGTGTCTGTTTCCAATGAGTGTGGCAGCACACACTCGCCGCTTTTAATCCAGACGCACCCAGCGCGTCCAGCACCTCTTGCTGGTTCATGCCACCAGCCGGCTCCACGCCTTCATAACCCGCCGCTTTCGCCGCCGTGTATTTCTCGATCAGCGTACCCTTGATGCCGAGCGTGCCGCCCATGATCGCCTTGCGTAGCTGCCGCTTCGGAGCAGCAGGTGCCTGGGCAAAAAGTGATCCGGTGCTGGCGATGGCACTGGCTTGGAGAGCAGACGTGAGGAAGGAGCGGCGTGAGGTCATGGCACAGGGATACGCCGTGACTCTGCTGCGGCTTGCATCACACGACGATCAGTGCCCGCGAGAAATCACTCACCGTCATGCACACTCGCACTTCAGCTCCCACTTCCAGAGTGATCGGCGGATCTTCTTCATTGATGAAAGCGATCACGATTTTGCCATTCGGCAGTGCGGCATGCCAGGTGCGGTGGCTGTGCTGCGCTTGGATGATGACGTGAGCATCGACCGTTTCGGGAATCTCTAAAGTCATGGCGCAGGCTGGGCTTTCTTGATGGTGGGTCGAGCATCGCGTGGACCCGCTTTCCAGTCGAGCTTCATGGCATCAAGATGGCGGCGCGTCATCAGCATGTCCACCGCTCGCTGTAGCACTTCGTCACGCAGCGGTGCCTTGGAGCCTTCGGTAACTTCACCGGCACTGCGGCGGATGTAGTCCTCCAGTTCAGGATTCTTCCGAGCCACCAGAGCCGCTTCGTTGTAGCGCGGACGTGCGATGTCAAAGAGCGTGTCTTTGATCGCAGGTCGCTTGCCTGTACTATCAAACAACGCACGCTTCTTGACGCTGGAAAGATTGATCACGAAGTCGGGCTTCAGGCCTTGTTTAAAGAGAGACGTGTCATCGCTCAGCAGCATCTCAGCGCGGGCAAAACGCATCAGCCACTGATCATCCACAGGCAGCGTCTCATAGCCCACCGTCGCTCCGCGCGTGGCGCTGCCGATCAGCACGGCCAGCTTCCGCTGCCGCAGCACAGCGGCGATGGTTTCACCCAGATTATTCGTCTCCTGATCCACCAGCACCAGCAGCGGCGCAGACCACACCGGAGCACGGTGGCTGATGAAAAGCTGCGCGTCATCACGCCCCACCTGCTTCAGTTTAAAGAGCAGCTCACCCTCTGGCACAAAGCACTCCAGCATGGCCGCAGCCACCGCAAAATCACCCGCCGGGGCCGCACTACGCAGGTCCAGGATCACCTGCGGTACTTTGGCATCACGATACTCACGCAGCTTAGTTTCGAGCAGCGCCACCTCCTTTTCCACAAAGGCCAGCGGGCGCAGAAAAGCGATCTCAGGCGTCAGCCTATCAGACAGCACACCGCTCTCCATGATCGGGCGCTGAGCATCCAGTTTAGTCAGCAACTCCGCCCCTAGATCCAGCCGCTGCAGCAGACCTTGCAGGGCGGAGCGATTGAGCTCATCAAAGGTCAGCTCACCGCTGCGGATGTACTCACCGCGCAGGATCTGAAAAGCCGACTGCACGGCCGCTTGAGAGATGTTCTCGATCTTCTTCGGCGCGGTCTGCGCCTGAGCCGCCGCAGCGATCAGGCAAAGGATGGGCGTGAGGTATTTCATTCGGCGCGTTGATGCAGATGGTTAAGAGCATGAACGGTTCCAGCACTCGTTTGCCAGACAAAATGTTGGGCGATCGCGCAACTGACAAACTCCTTCGCCTGCGTCACCGCCTCCACCAGTTCCAGCCCATTCGCCAGACCTGTGGCGATGCTGGCCGAGTAAGTGCAGCCCGTGCCATGCGTCTGCACATTCGGCGTGCGCTCCGCCTCGAACCACATCAGGCCATCCTCCGTGCACAGCACATCCGCCGCATCATCCCCGATCAGGTGCCCGCCTTTCAGCAGCACACTCGTTTGAAAAGTCTGCGCCAGATCCCAGGCACAGTTCTCCATCGCCTCACGCGTCGTCACCGGCTTGCCCCAGAGCACCTCCGCCTCATCCATGTTTGGCGTGATCAGCGTTGCCAGCGGCAGCAGCGTCTTCATCGCACTCACCGCATCATCTTCCAGCAGCCTGCCGCCACCCGTCGCCACCATCACCGGATCCACCACCAGCGGGATACCACCCGCATGAGTCAGCCAAGCCTGCACCACCGCCTCCACCTGCGCCGAGCCCCCCAGCATCCCCGTCTTCGCCGCTCGGATCGGGAAGGCCTCAAACAACACCCGAATCTGATCCGCGATGAAGTCCGGCTCCAGCAGTCGTACCATGGAAACCTTACCTGGAGTCTCCGAAACCACACTCGTCAGCGCATTCAGCGCATAGCCGCCCAGCGCCGAGATCGCCTTCAGATCCGCCTGCACCCCTGCCCCGCAGGACGAGTCAGAACCAGCGATGCTAAGAACGGGGGGAAGTGAAACCATCATCCGCCATGAATGCACCACCGCAGTCAAAGGCCAAGCAGGAAATGCCCCTTTAAATCTTGCTCTCAATCTTGCTCTCAATCTTGCTCTCAATCTTGCTCTCAATCTTGCTCTCAATCTTG
>CAZOVY010000012.1:0-3852 GCA_964583255.1 uncultured Prosthecobacter sp. | reverse complement strand
CCCTCAATCTTGCTCTCAATCTTGAGTCTAAAACCGCATCTCCAAATGAGAACTCTCAACCCTTCCCAGCAATCATTCAGGTTCTCTGCCAGGGAGTTTTAAACAGGAGGCCACCGAGAGAACAGAGATTTGAACCACTGCCAACAACAGCAACCTTCCCTTCCCTACTAGAACTCTGTTTCCTCCGTTTCCTCCTGTGAAGAATCTGGTTCTGACGGGAAGTTTTAACCGCTGATGAAACGCTGACGAGACGCTGATCCCAGACCCCTGAGTTGACGGTTGTTGAGGGCGCTGCGCGCCGTTGAGGCCCGCTGCGCGAGCGTTGACAGTTGTTTTCAAGCTCTGAGTCAAACCACCGTCAACCACCGCAAACGGCCTTCTTTCCCACCCACCCTTCACCCTTCGTCACACTTGGAGTGCACAGAAGTTTTAAATTGGAAGCCACAGAAAGCACAGAGATTACTTAAACCGTCACCAGTGCTCGCTTGGGAGGTTCGGGTGTTTCCATGAGCACATAGCGGCGGAAAAGGTCATCCACCATCTGACGCGGATCATTCGTCAGGATCGTGCGCATCTCCCCGAAGCGGAAGATGGACTCCCGGCGACGCGCCAGCTCACCGAAAACCAACTGACACGTCTTCGGATCATGCACGCTGCTTTTGGCACGTTCCATATCCGTTTGCAGAGCCGCCATGGCATCCGCATAGGCCAGCTCTTTCTGACGGGGAAACATCGCTTTCACCCGCTCGGGCATCGCCCGCTCTCCCGTAAAGTGCAGCAGGCAGGGCTGCATACAGGTCACCAGCACCCCCACGTTCACAAATTCTCCCGTCCAGGATACGGGAGAAACTGCAGCAGGGCGTAGTTGCAGACGGCTTGAGTGTGATTCATGGCAATTTCCAAAAAGTGTCGGGTTCTGTGAAAGGCAGGTTCAGGGCGGAAGCTACCCTCTCCATGTCCAGTTGCACAGGCAAACTATCATCCCCGTCCAGGTGCAGCCACTCAGGCGGCAGCTCGGCAAAGAGGCCCGGCAAACATACGCAGCCTAGACGTTTCGGGGATCATCGGATGGTGTAGATGGTGCCGGATTTGACTCGGGTTGGCGGCTCGATCTCCTTCACCACCTCTTTGCGTCCGTCCGGGAAGACACGGAAGACAAACGCGCCCTCTGACTGCAACACACTCTGCCCAGAGGCCAGCACCTGCTCACGCGCGGTCGCAAAGGCCTGTCCCGAAATAGCAGGAAACTGAGTTTCGAGTTGTTGAATATCGTGGTCAGACATGAGCTAAGATTAGTGTGTCTGCCGCATCAAATCAACCGCGTCTTCCCGGTGAAGATTTCCTTCGTCCTTCGTCCTTCGTCCTTCATCCTTCATCCTTCATCCTTCGTCTGCGTCGCTCCCCAAGTCTCTGAAAACGGGACTCTTGCCATTTGAAACACCTTCCAACGAGTTGCTCACAGTCACCTACGGCTTCGCGCGGATCTCCCCACAGGCTTGCAGTGCCAGCACCGCCCAAGCGGTCGCGGTGTTTGACAGGACATTGTTCGGCCGGGCGCTCAGCGTGGGATGAAACCACCTGCCACTGGCTCGTTGGTTGCTCTTGAGCCAGGCCACTCCTTCGCGCAGGCGGGAGTCGGCGGCGGGCAGGCCGGCTTGCCGCAGGACGAAAACGGCAAACCCGGTTCCATAACCATCGCTGGGCAGATCAGCCGCAAACCGGCCCGCAGGTTGGTTCGGATCATCGGACAGCATGCGTCGGAGTGCCCAGCCGCCATCGGGTCGCTGGAGCGAGAGAATCTCGTCGGCTGCCGCCTTCCGCTGGTCCGGTGTGGCGAGACCCTCGACGTGGGCCGACGCCCACAGGAGCATCCCCTTGGCGTAGATGTGCTTCGGCGGGTTGGCCTGCGCAAACATACGGATTCGTTCCAACGCCTGGCGGCCGGACTCGGTTTCCGAGTAGCCATCCGGGGCAGAAGCGATTCCGACCGCCGCAAACAGCGTCTGCTCGTAGCGGAGGAAGAAGGCATACTTGCCCCCGCCGGTATTGCCCCAGGTGCCATCCTTCTCCTGGACCGCGACCATCCGGTCCAGCGCTTGTCGCGTCAGCGGGTGCAGCTTCCCAGTCGTCTGACGGTCGTGAAGTGCCAGCGGCACCGCCACCACCACCGCCTCCGCGTTGTAGAGCAGCCCATGCTTCTCCCAGCGGCGGGCCACAAGGTCCTGCTCGAACAATTGACGCACCTCCGGCGGCTCGCTTACCAGGCCGGCCAGAGCGGGCCGCGCCACGAGGTGCAGCATGTTGGCGTGGCATTGGCTGCACTGCTGCCTCGGCTGGGTCTGCCAGTTGAGAGCGGCCAGATCCATCGAGCCCGCCGCCTTCTCCAGCGAGAACGCCTCGGCCAACGGCTCATCCGACTTGGCCGGGATGTGTCCGGGAACCAGCCCGCCGGGGAACTTATCTCCTTCCTCCGCCAGGATATTCTGAACCCCTTTCGGGTTCACCGCCTGCCCCTTCACCGCCGCAGGGACAAAAACAAGCAAGTGGACTGCTGCCAAGATCCATAGCCGCTTAGGTTTCCCCTCGCGGTCACACGACCCTAGGCTCACTCTTGGCTTATGGACTGCATTTTTCATCATCGCGTTTGGGCGACCTCACGCGAAGCCAAAAACTGGAATCGCGCAATATGAATCACCTGGCCCCATGTCATCTTTCACTTTCTTCGTCATTCGTCCTTCATCCTTCGTCATTTCCCATTCGTCATTCACCCTTCATCCTTTTCATGGTTCGGCCACTGTCAGGGACCGCCCCCTGACCCGTTCCTGCGGGTGAGTGGAGGGGCGGCAGGGGCCGCTTTTGACCTGCTCTATCCAACCCGCTCTGACGGGCGTCACCGATGTCCTCTTGATGACATGAAAAAGGCGCACTCCATGGCTGGAGTGCGCCGGGGGGGGGAGCCAATGTTAGGCGTCGCCGTCGACATAGCCCTTGGCGAGCAAGTCGGCTTTGATACGATTCAGCGCGGTGGCCAGGTTTTCGGCAGCGTCGTTGATCGTGCGACTTAGCACTTCCTGGAGGGCTAAGCTGGCTTTGGTATCCACATACTCAGCCGGAATGACTGGAGTCGAGGTGGTGACAAGCGTCGCGCTGCCCTGTAGGTTGCGTGGGAGGTCGGTCTTGGTGCCGGTCTTGAGGCTCACTGTCAGGCTCCCGCCGCTCTGGAGAAAGGACGAGACGCTGACGACCCCCGTGGTGGCATCGGTGGAGGAGGAGGCTTGGGCAAGCACGGTAAGAGTGCGCTTACTGCGGGCATCCAGAACATCCGTTTTGACGACATTGTAGGGAGCAGAGACGGAGAAGGTCTTCTGCTTAGCCGCGTTGACTCCGAGAATGACGACAGCGATTTTGGAGTTCGTGAGGTCAATGACCTCAATGAACTTCACAGCGGTGGTGGTCGTGCTGGTGGCAGAGGTGGCCTTGACGACCTGAGCACCGTTGTAGACGGCGAGATCGGCGAACGATAACCCCGTGAGGAGCATGAGGAGGGTAGTGGTGAGTATTTTCATAGCACCCCCTTTGACTCGGTGCCGACTTGGATATTCACCTCGCCTTCAGATTCTCAGACTCCGATAGAAACGAATGACTAGGGTGGAGGATGCGACGCTGATCCCTTTTAGCCACTCAACACTCAACACTCAACACTCAACACTCAACACTCATCACTCATCACTCAACACTCATCACTCATCACTCATCACTCATCACTCCCCCTTCACCCTCCGTCATTCGTCATTCGTCATTCGTCATTCGTCATTCGTCATTCGTCATTCGTCATTCGTCATTCGTCATTCG
>CAZOVY010000011.1:0-80143 GCA_964583255.1 uncultured Prosthecobacter sp. | reverse complement strand
AAGATTCTAAAAAGTACAGCGCCTTTTTAGACAATCTTTTCGAGAACTGGTCTATGTGGTTAGTTGCACGGTGAGTGATATGAAAGGCGGCACCGCCACGCGCACCACACTGATCACCGTGGGTAATGGCAGCGGCACCTCCACCATCAACGGGCGCGTCACCGCAGGTGGAGTGGGCGTGCCAAATGTGCTGCTCACCGCGAACGGCACGAATCCGACCACCACCGATAGCGACGGCTACTACACCATCGCGAATCTCGCCGCGAACAACTACAGCGTCACACCCGCGCTCTATGGCTTCGCGTTCAGCGAGCTGTTCAATAACAGTATTACCGTCGGGCCGAACTACAGTGGCGCGGACTTCGAGGCCGAGTCCCTACCCGCCGTGTCCATCACCGCATTCGATCCCAGCGCCACAGAGAATGGTGGCGCTGGAGCCGCTGGTACCTTCCGCCTCACCCGCACGGGTGATACCACACTGCCGCTCACCGTGAATGTGAACCCCGCTATCGGCACCGCGAGCACGGGAGACTACACCTTGAATCCCACGCTCACGGCAGGATCGGGCGGCTTCTCCACCTTCACCATCCCAGCGGCAGCAGCGGTGCTGAATGTCGTCCTCACCACGGTGAATGATGCGGCAGCAGAAGGGCCGGAGACGGTCAATTTTGCCCTTGCGGCAGGATCGGGCTACCTCGTCGCGCCGAATGCGGGCACAGCCACGGTGGTGGTCGATGATGACGACACCACGCTGCCAAAAGTCAGCGTCACCGCCACCACCGATACCGCCGATGAAGGCACCGCCACGGCGGGCGTTTTCACCATCAGCCGCAGTGGTGTGACGACCGCCGCACTCACAGTGAACTACACCGCCACTGGCACCGCCACGGCTGGCACGGACTACACGGCCCTAACCGGCAGCGTGATCATCCCCATGAATAGTGCCAGCGCCACGGTGACGGTCTCCCCGCTGAATGATACCCTCGTCGAGCCTTTGGAGACAGCCATCCTCACGCTCACCAGCAACGTCGCTTACGTGCTCGATCCCACCGCGACCATCGCCACCGTGAGCCTCTTGGATGATGACACGAACGTCGTCACCGTGACCGTCACGGATGCCACTGCGCAGGAAGTCGATCTCAGCGTAGGCGGCAATGTGGCGAACACCGGTACCTTTCTCGTCACCCGCACGGGAGACACCACCTCACCACTCACCGTCTATTATTCCGTGGCAGGCAATCCCAGCGCTGGCGTGCCCGCGCTGCATGGCGTGGACTTCGAGGCACTGCCCGGCGTGCTCCAGATCCCAGCAGGTGCCAGCTCTTCCGCCATCACCATCGTGCCGCGTTGGGATGGCTTTGGCGAGACGCCTGAGCAAGTGCTGCTACTGCTGGGCGCGGGCCCCACGGACTATCGACTCGGTGCCACCACCTCTGGCACCGTCACCATCAATGACAGCGCCACCTCGAACGCACCTTATGTCGAGATCGCCGCCGCCACCGCTGCTGTTGAAGGTGGTTCCTCGGGCGTCTTCACCTTCTCTTTAAAAGGCAGCATCGTAGGTACAGTGAGTGTGCCTTTCAGCCTCAGCGGCACGGCCACAGTGACGACGGACTACACCGTCACTCTGCCCGTCACCACACCCGTTAGTTCCTTCGATGCGGGCACGGGCACAGGTGTCATCGTGATGAACAGCTCCACCACCACGGCGAACACCCTGAACCTCACCATCGTGCCAGTGAATGACGTCGCGTTAGAGGACATCGAGAGCATCATTTGTACACTCACACCCAGCGCCGTCATCAGCACCTATGCGCCTACCAGCGCCGCCAGCATCTGGCTGCGGGACAATGACCAGCCCACTGTCTGGGCAGACTCGCAGATCAGCGGAGGCGCGTCCAATCGCATCACCGAAGGTGCCACGACCTCGCCTTTCAAATTCTACATCTCCCGCACCGGCTCCACCGCTGCCGCACTGACGGTGAATTTTTCCCTCAATGGCACTGCTACACCTGGCACGGACTACGGCGTCACCACCGGCGCCTCACTGACATTCGACAACGGCACGCGTCTCGGCACGCTGACCATTCCTGCGGGAGTTTCTGGTGCTGATCTCACTCTGAATACCACCGGCACTAACGACGCCATTTTGGAGGGCATCGAGACCATCGTCTTTCATGCCGAAGCAGGCAGCTACTAGAAGACGGCTGACGCCACGATTTTCATCGACGATAATGAAACCAGCGCGCAAACCGTGGCCTTCACCAGCACGAGCGCATCCGGTTTGGAAAGCGTGACAGCGGTAAATGTGCCCGTCACTCTCGCCTCGCCCTCCGTCGGCAACACGACTGTGGGCTACGTTGTCGATAGCGGCTCCCGTAGCTCCACGACGACGGCGAATGCCGTGCCAGCGCTGCCTTACTGGACACGCGTGGTGCGGGCGGGCACAGCGCTCACCAGTTATGTCTCCACCGATGGCATCGTGTGGCGGCAGGTCGGCAGCACCACCACCGTCAGCATGGCCAGTGTCGCCTACACGGCGGGGCTCATCGCGATGTCATCCACCAGCGCTGTCAGTTGCACAGCCACACTGGATAACTTCAGCATCACCGGGCTCGATACTGGCGTGCCGGGTGCCGCCGTCTTCGGCAGCATTGGTGCCACAAATCCAGTCAGCGTGAGCACTGAGCTCGGCGGTGTTTACACGCTGACGGCTGGCGGTACTGGCCTCTCCACCACCAGTACCTCGGATGTGTCCTGCTTTGTCTCCCATGCCATCAGCGACTCGGTGAACTGCACCGTCACCGCGCGTATCGTCAGCATCAGCGGAGGGAATACCACCTCGCGTGCAGGCGTCACGATCCGCGAGTCCACCGCCACCGGCTCCCGCCATATGTCCAGCCTCGGCGAAAAAGCAGGCACCGCGCGCATCATCACCCGCACCACCACTGGTGGTAATGCCACCAGCTCCACACTAACGATCATCCGCCCCTACTGGGTGCGGCTGCGCCGAGTGGGAGATGCCTTCAGCGCCTGGTCCTCCCCCGATGGCAGCGCCTGGGTGCAGACTAGCACCGACCGCAGCATCCCTATGGGCCTCGACGTGCAGGCTGGCCTCGCCGTATCCGCGAAATCCGATGGTACGCTCACCACGGCAGCCTTTGACAATGTGACCTTCAATGGCACCCCCGCCACTGGACTCTCAGGTCGCACCATTGGTTATGTCAATGCGCAGGGCAGTGACTCGCTCAGCTCGGGCACCTACACCGTCACAGGTTCAGGCGCGCAGATCGGCAGCACGGAGGACGAGTGCCACTTCTTGGCCACCACCATCACGGGTGACTTCGACCTCATCGCACGTGTCCTTTCTCAAACCGGAGGCGCTACCACCGCGCAGGCTGGTGTGATGGCGCGGGAGTTGCATAACTACCGCTCCCTCTCCGCCTACAGCGGCCTCGTGGCGAATGCGCAGCACGAGTACGTCTCCCGCAGCACCAGCGTCACGAATGCCTATGGCACCGGCGTGGACTTCTCTTTGGCGAACGGCACGCTCACCTTCAACGACGGCGAGCAGACAAAGGACATCGCCCTCGCCGTGAACAACGACAGCATCGCCGAGCCAAATGAATCTGTCACCCTGCGGCTGCTGAATCCCACCGCCAGTATTCTCGGCACGAACATCACCTTCACCTATGTCATCGATGATGACGACAGCGCACCGCTCCTGCCACTCGTCGGTTTTGCCCTATCTAACAGCAGCGGCACAGAGGCGACTGCTGGCACCGTGATGCTCGATGTCTCCCTCAGCGCTCCAGCCACCAGCAGCGCCATTGTGGACTACGCCGTCACCGGCGGCACGGCAGGCAGTGGCGTGGACTACACCTTCGCCAGCGGCACACTCACCCTCGCGCCCGGCGAGACGGTAAAGGCCATCCCGCTGACCATCATCGACGATGCCGTCCTCGATGCCGCAGAGACCATCATCATCACGCTGAGCAATCCCGTCGGCACCGTGATCAGCAGCCAAAGCGCGCACACCTTCACCATCACGGATGATGACCTCCCTGTCGTCAGCAACACCGCCACCGATGCCAGCGCTGCGGAGGCTGTCCTTGATCCCGGCACCTTCACCATCGCCCGCACAGGTGATACTACAGCCACACTCGCCGTCACGCTCGCACGCACAGGCACCGCCACGAACGGCACGGACTACACCAGCATCAGTGGAGCCACGCCCTACACCTTCACCATTCCGGCAGGTGCCGCCTCTACCACCGTCACCATCACCCCGGTGAATGATGCTACCAATGAAGGCAGCGAGACCGTCATCCTCACCGTCAATGCCAATGCCGCACTCTACACACTCGGCACGACCACCAGCGCCACCGTCACCGTCGCCGATGATGACCGCAGCACCGTCACCATCGCCGCCACAGATGCCACCGCCTCCGAGACGGCCGGGAACACCGCTATCTTCACCATCACCCGCACCGCTCCCATCACCGCCTCACTCACCGTCACCATCACCATCAGCGGCACTGCTTTAAATACCACGGACTACAGCACACTCAGCACCAGCGTCGTCATTCCAGCGAATCAAAGCAGCGCCACCGTCACCGTCACGCCCGTGAATGACCTCCTCAGCGAAGGCGATGAAACCGTACTCATCACCCTCGGCGGCAGCACCTACACCATCGGCAGTGCCAGCTATGATGAAGCCATCATCCAGGACAACGACTCCCCACCCGCCATCATCATCGAGAGCCCCGACGCGAATGGCGCACTCGTCGCCAGTGGCCAGGGCATCATCGTTACTGCCAGCGCCACTGATGATGGTTCACCCGCCGCACTTACCACCACCTGGAATCAGGTCAGTGGCCCCGGTGACGCCATCTTCGCCACACCTGCCGCTCTCAGCAGCAGCGTCACCTTCAGCGCAGATGGCGTCTATGTGCTGAAATTCACCGCCACTGACACCCAGTTCACCGTCAGTGATCAGGTCAGCGTCATCGTCGGTAGCGCCATCGCCGCCACCGACTGGATCGCCCAAGACATGAGCCCCACCACCCAGCAGCGCGGACAAAGCGCCAAGCTCGGCGGCAGTTACCTCCTCACCGGCATGGGCGCAGGCTACAACGCCGTCACCACCGATGCCGCTCACACCATGACCCGCCAGGTCACCGGAGATGGTAGCATCATCGCACGCCTCACCACCCTCACCGGACCCGCCGCCACTCCACTCGCTGGCGTCACCATTCGCGATAGCCTGAACCGCAGTGTCAACCGCGCCGTGCTCGGCTTCAGCGGCGGTGCCTTGCAGTTCCGCACACGCACTGCCGTCAGCTCAAATGACACCGTCGTCTCTCAGAGTGGCATCACTTTGCCCGTGTGGGTCAAACTAGAGCGCGTCAGCGCCACCAGCCTCATCAGCGCCTCGTATTCCAGCTATGGCAGCGCCTGGTTAGCCATCGGCGCACCCACCGCCATCACCATGCTGAATGACACCACGCAGATGGGCCTTACCGCCACGGGAAACAGCAGCACAGCCAGCCAGCTCTGCACCGCCACCTTTGACGATGTCACGCTCACCCCAGCACCTAGCGGCGCTGCTTTTATCAGCGAAAACTTCGGCACCGCCCCGAGCACCCAGGCCACCTTTGCCTCCAGCAGCGGCACCTACACCATCGCTGCCGCAGATAGCATGGATGGCAACGGTGCCTTCTACGGCTGGCAATACACCGGCGATGTCATGGTCACCGCCAAACATGCTGATGCCACCAGCGGAGCGCTGAATGCTAAGTCAGGCATCATGGTCCGCGAAAGCATGGACAGCACCGCTGGTTACGCCCATGTCGGGCGTATTCCCACCGGCTCATTCAGTGGCAATATTTGGCGCACCGTCGCTGGTGGCAGTGGCGGTGGCGTGCCTAGCTTCACCGGCAAAGTCCGTTGGGTACGCCTGATCCGCGAGGGCAACCGCATCACCTCTCTCCACGCCCCCGATGTTAGCGGCGCACCTGGCACCTGGACCCAACTCGGCAGCCCGCGCACCATCATCATGACGCCGAACGTGCTCATCGGCTTCGCCGTCGATAACGCAGGCGGCACCGCAGGCGTGCTGAATACCGCGCAGTTCAGCAACTTCACCATCGTCCCGCTGAACAAAGCGCCCAACATCATCGTCGCCGCCATCGGCGAAATGTCACCCATCTCACTCGATGGCACTGTCACTGACGACAGCTTCCCCATCCCCGTGAGCCTCACCACTCAGTGGAGCCTAGTCAGCGGCCCCGGCACCATCACCTTTGGCAACCCTGCCCTCATCGCCACCACCGCCACCTTCACCGCCAGCGGTCCCCACAGCCTCCGCCTCCTCGCCGACGACAGCAGCATCGCCAGCTTCCGCGATGTCTCCGTTAGCGCCTACCTCACGCCCTTTGCCCGTTGGTTGGATCAAAGTGGTACCGGTGATGAAAATAACCCCCTCGCCGAAGCCGACACCGATGGCGACGGCCTCGCGAACCTCCTCGAATACGCCATCGGCACGAACGGCACCCTAGCCAGCAACAATCCCCAACTCACCACCGTGGCACCCGTCAGTGAGGACAAATATCTGCGCATCTCCATCCCCAAAAACCCAGCCGCCACGGATGTCATTTTCACCGTCGAAGCCACCAGCGATCTCGCCAATCCGCTAAGCTGGAGCAGCCTCGGTCTCGAGATCGAGGTGAATAACGACACGATGCTGCAAGTGCGTGACAATGTCCCCGCAAGTCTCGGTGTGCAGCGCTTCATGCGGGTGAAAGTCACGCGATGAAGCTCTCAGTATTGCTCTGGACACAGCGCGCCCTTTCATCTCCAATAAGCGCCATGATCTGGAAAGCCGCACTCCTCACACTCGCCGTCATCGGCACCGTCACTGCCCAGGAAGTCACGGCACCTGTCGCCAAGCCGGAAAAGCACAGCTTTGAATTCAAAGACGGCGACCGCCTCGTGCTCATTGGCAACACCGTCATCGAGCGTGAGCAGCGCTACGGCACCTTTGAGCCGCGCCTCGCCCTCGCACTCGGTGATCTCAAAGTCAGCGTCCGCAATCTCGCCTGGAGTGGTGACACCGTCTTCGGCCATGCCCGCTCCTACTTCGGTCCGCCGGAAGAAGGCTTGCAGCGTCTGACCACACATCTGGAGCTACTGAAGCCCACGGTCGTCATGCTTTGCTACGGATCTGAGATGGCTTTTGAGGGCCTCGGCGGTCTCCCAGATTTCCTCACCGGCTACCGCAATCTGCTCGAACTCATGCGCAAAGAAGCACCTGGAGCACGGCTCATCATCGTCAGTCCGCCGCCGCTGGAGACTCTACCTGCGCCCATGCCCGATCTCGCTTATGCCAATAAAAGCCTCTCCAGTTTCCGTGATGCGCTGCGCAAATTTGCCCTCAGCCAGAACACCTATTTCATCGACCTCTTTGAGCTCATGGGTGGCGTGCCCAAGGCTGGAATCCCCGCCCAGCCACTGACTGAAAACGGCGTCCACTACACCCGTGTCGGCTATGAGAAACTCAGCACGAAACTCGTCGAAGGACTCGGCCTCACTGCACCCGCCGTCGCCAGTGCCGAGCTAGAGCCGATCACACGCGAGGTCCTGCACAAAGACGAACTCTTCTTCAATCGCTGGCGCCCACAAAACGAGACTTACCTCTTTGGCTTCCGCAAACATGAGCAGGGCCAGAACGGCAAAGAGATCCCCATGTTTGACCCCCTTATCGACCAGGCCGACGGAAAAATCCAAGCCGCTAAGGCAGCGCTGCTTGCGAGCAAGAAGCGGCTGTAAAACGACATATCCTCAAATCATGATATGTCGATGTGACGGTTGACCCGCCCAGCTACGGCGCTAGTTTCGCGCCATGCCTTCACGCCCGAATTGCCGCACAGAACTCGAAGCCGCCATGCGCCAGCGCATCCTCGTTATCGACGGAGCGATGGGCACGACGATCCGCGAATACAAAGCCAAAGGTCTGCTCAGTGAAGAGATCGCTCGCGGCACTCGCTTTGCCAAGAATGAGAAGGATCTGCTCAACAACGGCGACATCCTGAGCATCACGAAGCCAGAGATCATCGAGGACATTCATCGGCGCTTCCTGGAGGCTGGGGCGGACATCATTGAAACGAATACCTTTGGTGCGACGTCGGTGGCGCAGAGTGATTTGTTCATCGAAGACCCGCGTGATCACGGTGGGCGGAAAGACCCGGAGTTTTATCAGAGCGTGATCGAGAATGCCTATGTGAATGAAGTCGCGTGGGACATCAATTTCATGTCGGCGCAGCAGTGCCGGAAGTGGGCGGACCGCGTGGCGAATGACACGGGCGTGAAGCGCTATGTGGCGGGTGCGATCGGGCCGATGACGGTGTCGCTGAACTTCCAGGTGGATGCGGATGATCCGGCGTTTCGCCCGATCACCTTTGATCAGGTGAAGCAGGCATACATGCATCAAATCCGCGCTTTGATCGCGGGTGGGAGCGACACGCTGCTGGTGGAGACGATCTTTGATTCGTTGAATGCCAAGGCCGCGCTGTTTGCGATCCAAGAAGTGTTTGCGAAGGATCAGATCGAGCTGCCCGTGCAGATCTCCGCCGCGATGGTGAAGGGCCGCACGCTGGTGTCTGCGCAGGATGTCGAGGCTTACCTCAATGCGATGATGCACGTCAAACCACTGAGCATCGGCATGAACTGCTCGGCTGGGCCTGACGAGATGCGGCCTTACATCGAGGAGCTAGCGGCGAAGGCGGGTTGCTTTGTCTCGGCGTATCCAAATGCGGGTCTGCCGAATGCTTTGGCACCGACAGGCTTTGACCTGCTGCCGCATCACATGGCTGAGTTCGCGACGGACTTTGCCAAATCAGGCTTCATCAACATCATGGGCGGCTGCTGCGGCAACACGCCAGCGCACATCGAAGCCATCGCGAAAGCGGTGAAGGGTATCGAGCCGCGTCATGTGCCGAGTCCCGAGCCGATCATGCGTTTGTCCGGCACGATGGCCTACAATCACACGAAGCTGGCCAACTACCTCATGATCGGTGAGCGCACGAACGTCGCAGGCTCGCCAAAATTCGCCAAGCTCATCAAAGAAGGCAAGCTGGAGGAAGCGGTCAGCGTCGCACGTCAGCAGGTCGAAAATGGAGCCAACGTCATCGACGTGTGCATGGACGAAGGCCTCATCGACGGCGTCGAGATGATGACTCAATTCCTCGCGCTACTGCAAACCGAGCCTGAGGTGACGAAGGTGCCGATCATGGTCGATTCGTCGAAGTGGGAAGTCGTCGAGGCCGGATTAAAAATGCTGCAAGGCAAAGGCATCGCGAATTCGATCTCGATGAAGGAAGGCGAAGAAGCCTTCCGTGAACGTGCACGCACCATCAAGCGCTATGGAGCTGCCGCCGTCGTCATGGCCTTTGATGAAAAAGGCCAAGCAGCGACTTACGAAGAGAAGATCCGCATCTGCGAGCGCGCCTACCGCATCCTCGTCGATGAGGTCGAGTTCAATCCGCAGGACATCATCTTTGACCCGAACATCCTCACCGTCGCCACTGGCATGGAGGAGCACAACAACTACGCGCTCGACTTCATCAACGCGACACGCTGGATCAAACAGAACCTCCCCGGCGCGAAAGTCAGCGGCGGCGTCAGCAACATCAGCTTCAGCTTCCGTGGCAACAACAAGGTGCGCGAGGCCATGCACAGCGCCTTCCTCTTCCACGCCATCAAAGCCGGCATGGACATGGGCATCGTCAATGCCGGGATGCTCGAAGTGTATGAAGACATCCCGAAGGACATGCTCACCAAGGTCGAGGATGTGCTTTTGAATCGTCATCCAGGTGCCACCGAAGCGCTCGTTGATTTTGCCGAGCAGTTCAAAGGTGTCGCTGGTGCCAAGCGCGCCGAAGCTGATCTCTCTTGGCGTGAAGCCAGTGTCGAGAAACGTCTGGAGCACGCTTTATTAAAGGGCATCACCGATTTCATCATCCCCGATACCGAAGAAGCGCTCACCAAATACAGCGTGCCTCTCAAGGTCATCGAAGGCCCTCTAATGGACGGCATGAAGGTCGTTGGCGATCTCTTCGGCGAAGGCAAAATGTTCCTGCCGCAGGTCGTGAAGTCCGCCCGCGTGATGAAGCAAAGCGTCGCCGTGCTCACACCAGCAATGGAGGCCGAGAAGCTCAAAAATCCCGTGTCCAAAGGCGCGGGCAAATTCCTCATCGCTACTGTCAAAGGAGACGTACATGACATTGGCAAGAACATCGTTGGCGTGGTGCTCGCGTGCAATGGCTTCGAAGTCACCGACCTCGGCGTCATGGTCTCGTGCGACAAGATTTTGGAGAAGGCCAAGGAGATTGGTGCAGATGTCATCGGACTCTCCGGCCTGATCACGCCATCACTCGATGAAATGATGCATGTCGCCTCCGAGATGGAGCGCTTAGGCTTTACGGTGCCGCTGCTCATAGGCGGTGCCACGACCAGCGCCGCGCACACGGCCATCAAGATCGCGCCGCACTACTCCGGTCCTGTGGTTCATGTGCTGGATGCCTCACGCTCCGTGCCCGTGACGACCTCCTTGATCAGTGAGGAAAACAAAGCAGCCTTCGTGGCTCAAAATGAAATGAGGCACGACGAAATGCGCGCCAAATATGGCCAGAAGAAGGCACGCGACATCCTCAGTATCGATGCCGCTCGTGCGAACAAGTTCACCTGCGACTGGGCCACGGTTGAAATCGCCAAGCCGAAGAAGCTGGGCGTCGAGACGATCTTGCCTTCCCTCGAAGAACTCCGCCGCTTCATCGACTGGTCGCCCTTCTTCCACACCTGGGAACTGCGTGGCCGCTGGAACTCGAAAGAGCAAACTTTCTCCAGCGCTTGGGATGAAGCCGACAAAAAAGCTGGCGCCGAAGCTGAGGCTGCCAAGCTCTACCGCGATGCGAATGCGTTGCTCGACATCATCATCAAAGAGAAGCGCTTCACTCCAAAAGGCGTCGTCGGTTTCTTTGAGGCCAACAGCGTCGGTGACGACGTCGTGCTCGCCGATGGCACCGCTTTGCACTCACTGCGGCAGCAGCAGATCAAGAAGGACACGCCAAACTACGCCCTCGCCGACTTCATCGCGCCGAAGGACAGTGGACGCACCGACTACATCGGTGGATTCGCCGTCACCATCCACGGCGGAGATGAATATGCGAAGACCTTCGACGACGCGAACGATCCGTATTCTAGCATCATCGTGAAGGCACTCGCGGATCGCTTCGCCGAAGCCTTCGCTGAGTGGCTGCATCAGCAATCGCGGTTCCAGTGCGGCATCGAGAAGCCCGGCGACCTTACCAACGAGGAACTCATCCGCGAAAAGTATCGCGGTATTCGTCCAGCGCCCGGTTATCCCGCCCAGCCGGACCACACCGAGAAAAAGACCTTGTTCGCCATTCTCAACGCCACCGAAAACACCGGCTGCGAGCTAACCGAAAGTTACGCCATGCATCCCGGTGCAAGCGTGAGTGGTTTCTACTTCAATCACCCGCAAGCCCGCTACTTCGGTATCTCGACGGACCTCGGCAAAGACCAGATCGAAGACTATGCCGCCCGTAAAGGCATGACCTTGGCAGCAACTGAGAAGTGGTTGTCGCACTGGCTGAGCTATTGATTAGCCGTTCACTTTCTCTTCGGCGATTCGGATTTTCAGTCCCAAGCCTTGAGGCGATGGGCTTTGGAGTGCTTGGAATAAATCCTCATGGCGCAGGCCTTGAGGTCCGGCCTTCTTTGCATCGATTGTCAGTGGCTGGAATCGCAAAATGAACTCCCCGGTGGCTCGGTCTGCCGTCTCGATCTCCACCCAGGATTTCCATTTGGAAAACAAGGCGTCAACTTTCCTGGAGTTATTTTCTTTTGCGTAATCAGGGATAAAAAGTTTCAGTGTCGCCTGATAAGGGATGCCATGCAGAGGCGCAGCATCCGTCACCGCTTGGGCGATTTGATGGATGCTCACGACCTTCGGGTCAAAGGTCACATTCGCGTAATTGTCAACCACCTGCACCACTGTCACATCCGAGACGCCCTTCACTACGCTGACTGCCTGCTGAACCATGTAAACACAACTGCCACACTCGACGCCTGAAACATAAAAAGTCTGCGTGATCGGCTGCGGCTTGTCAGCGGCGCAGAGACTGGAAACAGCGAAACTGAAAGCGGTGAGAAGAAGACGAGTGCTTTTCATGAAGTAGGAGAATCAAATTAGACCACGGATCGGCTCGCCACGCGTTAGCACGTTCAGCAAACTTGGCGGCAGGCCGTCGGTGATTCGCGCTTCACCGACATCGACAAGCGTGTGCATGATCGTGGCGATCAAATCGGGAATCGTAATCGGCTCAGAGGCAGGTTCACCACCGTGGCGTGCGGACTGGCCGATGACCTGCCCCATCTTCAATCCGCCGCCGTAGATCATGAGCGGGGCGAGGCCACCCCAGTGATCGCGCCCTCCTTTGACATTGAGCTTTGGCGAGCGGCCCATCTCGCCACAGCAGACGAGCATGATTTTCTCACTCAGCCCGCGTGCTTCGATGTCCTCGATCAATGCGGAGACGGCATGATCAAAGGGTCGCCCGACATAGTCCATGCCGGTGAGGCAGGGTGCGTTGTTATTATCCGCATGCATGTCCCAGACGAAGCTGGTCGTCACGGTGACAAAGCCACAGCCGCGCTCGCAGAGACGACGCGCCATGAGCAAAAGCTTGCCGAGCGTGGCGGCGTTGTCGGCATAGTGCTCACGGTTATTCCACTGCGTGCTGATGCGGTCTTTCGGCAGAAGCGGCGCGGTGTCATAGCGGGCGATGAGGCGCGGGTCTTCCTTGGAGAGATCAAAGGCATCCGACACGCCGCGCCGCAGCACGTCGAAGGCCAGCGATTGAAACTCGGACATGCCACTGACGATCTCACTGCTGTCCATCTGACGTTTCCATTGATCGAGCGAGGTGAGCAACGCGCGGCGGTCATCGAGACGACCCTGTGGCAAACTCAGCGTCATGTCCGCCTGCGCGCCGCTACCAGTGCCGGGCACGAAGGGCTGGTAAGTCGCACCAAGCTCACCGCTGGAGGTGAAGTCGCCGAACTTCTTGATCACTGGACCTGCTGCCGATGAAATCGCCTGTGGAAACAGCGCCACGTTTGTCGGCATCGCGCTGCTTTTGCGCAATGGCCCGGCGATGCGTGAGTAGAGCGATCCGAGATTCGCCTGGAGTGTGTCTTTGCCGACGATGGTCTTGATGTCGTGAATCGCATCACCCGTCACGAAGCTGCGCACGATGCTGAACTTGTCCGCTAGCTTCGCAAGCCGCTCCATCGTGCCGCCAAACGTCACGCCTGGGATCGCCGTCTTGATCTCGCCCGTCACACTGCGGATCTCTGAGGGTGCATCCATCTTCGGATCGAAGGTCTCGAACTGCGACGGCCCGCCGTGCATGAAGAGGAAGATGACCGACTTGTCTTTGAGCAGTCGCTTTTGCGATGCCCCGAGCGCCTTTAGAGCCATCATTTCGCTCAGTCCCAGCCCACCGAGGCCCAACCCGCCAATGCGCAGAAAATCACGCCGCTGGAGGCGTGATGAACCCTGACTGTGGTCGGAGAAGGTAAGCATCGCCCCACCATTACGCGGCGGGAGAGGCGGATTCTTCCGGTCGCTTCACCCAAAGCCACTTCATGGCCGCCACACCGAGCCAGGGTGCGAGTCCTGCGATGACGAGACCTTGATCATACGAGTGTGTGGTGTCGGCGATCCATCCGAAGAGTTTGTGCAGCGGTGAAGTCACTGCCCACACCCACATGCTCAGGAGTCCAGTGAGCCGCCCCACATGATGCGCGGACAGCTCCTGCACAAAGCTGTAGTAGCAGGGAAACAGCGCCAGCGCTCCGGCACCGATGATGAGTAGCGCGCCGAGCAGCGCCCAGCCTTTGCCGAGATAGGGCAGCGCCAGACTGAGTGAGGTCAGCAGACAAGCACCGGCATAAACCCAGCGCCGTGCATCATGCGCGCTGAGACTGCATTTGCGGATCAGCCAGAGCGAAATGATGCCCGCGAGGAAGCAGCCGACATCGGTGGAGATGTAATAGGCGGATTGGAAATCGAGCGCTGCCGCTTCGGTGTAACCGCGTCCAGTTTGCAGGAACTTCATCATCCACACGCGGTAGATATGCCAGACGGTCTGAGTGCCGGTGATGAGGAGTGCCAGTGCCCAGAAACTGCGACTGAAGACGATTTGACCCAGGGGCAGGCGCGGTGTGCTGCCAGTTGTTTCAGGCGTGGCATCGAGATCACGTGGGCGCATCATCACGAACCAGATCACGACCCAGATCAGACCAAAAGCACCCACGACGACAAAGGCGGAGCGCCAGGAGCCGACCTCGTTTGTCAGCAGCAACTTCATCACTTGTGGCGTGATGATCGCGCCAATGGATGCGCCGCTTTGCAGCACACTGTTGCCCATGGTGCGGTCCTTTTCATTGAGCATCGCAAAGGTCGTCTTCAGCGCGCAGGGCCAGTGACCTGCTTCGAAGAAACCGAGCAAGGTGCGGCAGATGAGCAGACCGCTATAATCTGTCGTCCAGCCTGAGATCATGCCCATCACTGACCAGCCAGCGAGTACGCAGGGATACAGCCAGTAAACACGGAATCGATCCGCCATGAATCCGAACACCAGCGATCCCACCGCAAAGGCCCAACCAAAAGCGAGTTCGAGATTTCCATACTGCTGCTCGCTCAGGCCGAACTCCTGCGTCACTCGCACCGACGCATTCGCCAGCGTCACGCGATCCATGTAATTGATCGTCGTCGCCAGCAGAAGCAGGCCGGTGATCCACCATTTCCAGGATGAGGAGCGTGTCATAAATCAGCCTTCCCAGCCTTTCCCATCCCACGCAATCATCCGGCGGAGCATCGCGACGGTGCCAGAGGTGAAGGTTTGAAACAACGCCTCGCCTTTTTCTGCGCTGGCGGTGGTGGGATCACCGACGTGGCCGGGCACGCTGCGGTCGGTCATGATCCAGCCGCGTAAGGCAGGATCGAATGGATTGCCGAACGGCACGTCGCCAACGGTCGTGTGTCCCTTCACCAAATGCGGAGCGATCCGCAGGACCATGGAGGTTTCCCACTCGCAGGCATGACCCATGACCTGCTGTTTCAAATCAGGATGAGCGCTCGCCGGATCAGGCGTGAGATTCCAGTAAGTGGCGAAGAGCAGCAGCAGATCACTCCGCGTGCGATACTTCTGCCGCATCTCAAACACGGCCTGCTTACCAGGGATGTCATTGCCACCGTGCCCGTTCAAAATGATCAGACGCTTGAATCCATGCGCGCTGAAGTTCTCCAGCATCCCGCAAAGTAGATCGAGATACACGCGCGGCTCAGCTGACATCGTGCCGGGGAACTCCATGTGATGATGCGAATTTCCGAGCCACTGCAGCGGCGCAAAGAGCACCTCGTCTTTCAGTTCGATCTCTGCGCGACGGGCGATCTCGCCCATGAGCATCGAGTCGGTGAAGACCGGCATGTGCCGCCCATGCTGCTCCAGCGCAGCGACGGGGAAAACGACAGGCGTGTCTTTATTGAGTGCGGCGATGTCGGGCCAGGTGAGGTCAGCGAGTAGCATGTTGTATCATGGCCTTTCTAGGCGGTGATTGAAAACGGGTTTGGGTGATTGATTTGCGCAGGTTTGTTTGAATCCAAAGAGCACAGGCTAGAAAGCCCATGCTACGCAGGCTTCACGGAGAAGTTATGCAGCTCAGACTTCAGGCAGCTCAAATCCGGCGGCATACTCCTCTTGGCAAAGTTGGTTCGCCTCCGCAGCGAACTCGCCCGTGAATCGGTGGCTGGCGGGATCAAAGTCGAGCCAAGGGCCGGCGATGATCTGCTGAGCGTTCGTGTCGATGTTGTTGTTGGCGAGGTTCTTGAGGAATTCGGTGAATAGTTCCTGGCCGAATTTGTCGCCTTGCAGACGCTCTTTGATTTCACCGGTCTTCATCGCCTTACCGACGCGGTAGGAAACGTTGGCCATGTGTGATAAGCACGCGGCATTGTGACCGTGGCGAATGTGCAGCACGTCCTTGGTGTATTTTCCGGCGCGCACGGAGTCGATGAAGTTCTTCATGTGGTCGGGACCAGTGAGGAAGTTTTCAAATTTCATGATCGCTTTGCCCTCGTGATCATAGGCCTTTGATTCAGCCACATATCCACCTTCGCAGTGGATGATGTTCCCCGTGCGGATGCCCTTGTAAGGTGGCTCGCCAGATTTGGGATCAAGATTGCGCATGGGCAGGCCAAACATGTCCATGATCAGCGGCACAGGCTCATACGGATGGAAGGCGATCTGGCAGTTCGCGCTGTTGCCGTCATCCACATAACCCCAGCGATGGCCAAAGCTCATCACGCGCTGAGGCAGCACATCAGGATCACCGAGCGCCCAGCGCGCCACGTCGTATTGATGCGGGCCTTGGTTGCCGATATCGCCACCGCCATACGGCCACTGCCAATGCCAATCGTAGTGGAATTGTTTGCGCATGATCGGCAGCTCGGGACGTGGCGCGGACCACAGCTTGTAATCCACGGTGGCGGGTGGCGTCTGTGGACCATCGACTTTATCAATACTCATGCGCAGCCCGTGAACGAGCGCGTGGGAAAGCTTGGTCTTGCCGATGTGACCTTCTTTGACCCACTGCATAGCCGCTGCCCAGCCGATGTCCGACCGGCGCTGCATGCCATGCTGCACGATGATGCCTTTCGCAGCAGCCTTGGTGGCTGCGGCCATGAGTTTGGTGCTTTCCGTTAGATTGTGGCTCACCGGCTTCTCGACATAGACATGCTTGCCATGCTGCAAGGCAGTCAGGGCGATGAGCACATGGCTGTGATTCGGCGTGGCGATGGTCACGGCGTCGATGTCCTTGTCCGCACAGCACTCGCGGAAGTCGCGATAGGTCTTCACCTTCACACCCAGCTTATCGAGCTCAGCCACTTTCTTGTCGATGACGGCGGAATCCACATCACACAGAGCCACCAGCCGTACGCCGGGCACTTTCATTAGCTCCTTGATATGACCACTGCCTCGACCACGAAAACCGATCACCGCCACGCGAATATCACTGTTCGCACCGAGTGGCGCAGCCCAGGCAGGAAGCGAGACAGCTCCAGCGAGGGAGGTTTGCAGAAAGCGACGACGGGTGGTGGCAGGCGTGTTCATGGGCAACTCATACGTGGGCCGTGGGCTTGCCTTTGCGAAGTTCATGCCTAGCCATGTCTCATGGAACCTCTGCCAACCCTCAGCGAAATCGAAGCCGCCAAGGTGCTCATTCGTCCGCACATTCGCGAAACGCCGATGTATCGCTGGCCGCTGCTTGAGGCGGGGCTTGGCTGTGAGCTTTGGCTGAAGCATGAGAATCACACGCCTGTCGGAGCCTTCAAGATTCGCGGTGGTCTTGTTTATATGGATGAGCTGAAACGCATGCAGCCTGATGTGCGCGGTGTCATCGCTGCCACCACGGGCAATCACGGCCAATCCATCGCGTATGCGGCGCGGCTCAATGGTTTGCGTGCGGTGATCGTCGTGCCGCATGGCAACAATCCTGAGAAGAACGCGGCGATGCGATCTCTCGGCGCTGAGTTGATCGAGTATGGGAGCGAGTTTCAGGAAGCACTCGAGTACTCACGCGAACTCGCGGCAAAGGAAGGGCTACATGCGGTGCCGTCGTTTCATCCGTGGCTCGTGCGCGGTGTGGCGACGTATGGGCTGGAGATGTTTCGCTCCGTGGCTGATCTGGAGGCTGTGTTTGTTCCTATCGGACTCGGTTCGGGCTTCTGTGGCATTGCGGCGGCGCGTGAGGCGCTCGGTTTGAAAACGAAGATCATCGGTGTCGTTTCGGAACATGCCCCGGCGTATGCGCTGTCGTTTCAGCAGAGACAGTTTGTCGAGCAATCAAGCACCACGCGAGTCGCTGAAGGTGTGGCGTGTAAAACACCGAACAAAGAGGCCCTGGAACAGGTGATCCAACATGCGCATGAGATTCTGACTGTGAGTGATGACGAAGCGGTGGCGGCCATGCGCGAGATCATCCAGACCACGCACAATATTGCCGAAGGTGCCGGAGCGCTGGCGTATGCGGCGCTGAAGAAGCACCGCGATCCATGGCAGGGTAAGCGCGTGGCTTGTGTGCTCACGGGTGGCAATGCAAGCATGGCGATGATGGCACGAGCAATGGCATGATGCGAAACACTCCCATGTGAGAAAGGCGGCGCGGCTAACGTCTTCTTGCCCATGGCCCAAACACCTTCCTCCCAACGTCTTGTTTCTCTCGATGCCCTGCGCGGTTTTGATATGTGTTGGATTCTGGGACTCGGCGGCGTGCTGCAGGCATTGCTGAATCGGCTCGTACCCGGATCGGCGGTGACGACGACGATCTCGACACAACTGGAGCACGTCGATTGGGCCGGCTTCCGGTTTTATGACCTGATCTTTCCGCTGTTCCTTTTCATCGCAGGTGTGTCGATGGCCATCGCTCTGCCGCGCCGACTTGAGCGTGAGGGCCATGCAGCTGCGGTCAGGCATTTGGTTGGGCGTGCGCTGATTTTAGTTTTGCTGGGCGTGCTAATCTCTGGGGGGCTGAAGGATGGATGGGATAAAATCCGCTGGCTCGGCGTGTTGCAGCGCATCGGCATTGCTTCAGCCGCGGCAGGCATGTTATCTCTTTGGTTGGGCTGGCGTGGGCTTTTGATCGCCGTGGTGACGCTGCTCGGCGGCTACTGCCTGCTGCTTGGCTTGGTGCCTGTGCCGGGATTTGGAGCGGGAGATTTTGCGGAAGGCCACAACCTGACGAACTACCTCGACTCCATCTGGCTGCCAGGCCGCAAGTATGATGGCGACCATGATCCTGAGGGCATCCTGAGCACGCTGCCCGCTATCGCTACGGCCCTGCTAGGATTGCTGGCTGGCAAGTGGATCACGAGTGGCGCTTCATCATCAAAGAAAGCGCTCGGGCTGATAGGTGCAGGCGTGGTGATGCTCGCGCTTGGCTGGTGCTGGCATCCGTTTTTTCCGATCATCAAGAAACTCTGGTCATCGAGCTTTGTGCTCGTTGCTGGCGGCTGGAGCGCGCTGCTACTCGGTGTGTTTTACTGGATCGTTGATGTGCGTGGCTGGCAGCGCTGGACCACGCCGTTTGTGTGGGTCGGTGCCAATCCGATCACGCTCTATTTCTTGAGCGGTCTGGGCTTGTTCCGCACGATCTCCGAGCGGCTCGTGGGCCATCCGGGGAAGGAGTGGGCCTGGGTCGCCTCATGCGTGACCTTTGCTCTGATGCTACTGCTAGCGCGCTGGCTCTCGAAGCGCGGCCTTTTCATCAAGGTGTGAAGCCGAGTCTGGGGCGGACTTTAGTCCGCCTGAGCCGACATAGGCAACTTCATCTGACTACGCCCAACCAACAATCCAACCAGAGCGCCCGTAGCAATAAGCGCAACGGGCAGGGTCGGTGGACACCAGAGGAGACTGGATTGAAAGCCGAGGAAACTGACGACGAGAGCCGTGAAGATGAAGGCGATGCCGACGTGGAGGGCGCGACCCCGGCGGACACGCAGGACGATCCAGAAAGCGGCGATGGTGGCGATGCCCCAGGCGATCCATTGCTGCACTGGAGTGAGCACTTGGATGCGTGGCAGTGAGAGAAGATGTGACAAGGCCTGAGCATGGAGACGTGCGAGCGAGGGTGCCTGGCCAGCGATCTCGTGATCCGGGCCGATGACGATGATCTTGCCTCTGCCGAGTGCTTGTTTGTCGGCTGCGCTGACGCCATCAGCGAGTGTGCCAGTCATGAGATCGAGGGCGTTGACTGTGGGCACATTTGTGGAGTCGAGTGCTTTCACGGTGCCGTCGTTTTCGAGCGGGACAAAGAGGCCCTGAGCGAGATAGGCTCCGGCTCCTGGACCTAGCCGCAAACGATGCAGAGAATAGGGACTGGCCGTGCAGCGGGCCAGGGTCTGGGCGAGCACGCTGGGCAGGAGCGCGGCGCTTTCATTCAGGGCATAGGGGAGTGAGTTTTGAGAGGTAGCGACTCCGAGACCGAGTTCACTTTGGGCACGCAGTTTGGCATCGGGCGCGGTGATGAGTGCGGAGAAAGCGGGCGCGAGATCCAGCGGGCCATCCACTCGTTGAAAGCGCGGCAGTTGAGCATCCAGCCCGCCCATGAAAGCTGGGGCCTTGAGAGCGCCATCGCTGAGCTGGGTTTCCACGCCGAGCACGACACTGGTGAATGGCAGCAGCGCCTCACTCACGGCGGGCACGAAGTCGGGTGACGGGCTGCCCCAGAAGAGCGGCGTTGGGATCACGACCACACTCGGCTCATAGGCTTGCAGGCCTTTGAGGATTGTCTGCCAGTCGAGTGGTGGTGGTGGCCACGCGGCGTATTCGGCGAGCTGCTCCTCACGCAGACTGACGAGCACGACGGGGCTTTCTTTTCCAGTCTCGGGCTGGGTTAAAAGCTCACGCGCATTGGCCACGAGGAAGTCGAGAAACAAGTCGTCCACGCGCTGAAAGCGGCCAGCGCGCTGCTCGCGCTCCAGATACCAGCCCGTCGCGCCCAAGCAGGCAGTGAGAATGATCAATCGAACCCAAATCATGCAACGAATCTGCCGCGCAGCTGACGAAGATGCCAGAACAAAACCAGCGCAGACATTTCATGCTCGTCATGGCCCGCGCGGTCGTCTAGAAAATGCATCCATCATGAAAGCACTCACTGTCTCACTCGCCCTCTTCTCGGTCGGTTGCATCGTCGCCCTGGCCTGGGTTCTGGGCACACCGGCACCGATTGATCCACGGGTCGCAAAGCTGGAGCTCGATCTCAAAGACGCGCGTCAGACCATCGCCCAGCTTCGGCGTGATCTGGCCGTTCGGCCCACGGCTTTGCCGAGTCCTAGCACCGCTGCCGTCGCCAGTGCGGTGGCGATCACGGAAGACAGCGCCAAAGCCCCAGCTGGCGCGGCAGCACTCTCACCCTTTCAGGCAGGCGGCGGTAAAGGAGGCGCATCAGCGCTGCGCGAGATGCTAAAGAATCCCGGCATGAGAGCCATGATGGAGCAGCAGCAGGCCGTGCAGGTGGAGACCAGCTACGCGCGACTCTTTGATCAGCTCCAACTCACTGCTGAAGAGAAGACGCATTTCAAGAAGCTGCTCACCGACCGCCAGAAAGCGGAAACCGATCTCGGACTGAAGCTGCTCGACCCCAATCTCACTCCGCAGGAAAAGCAGCAAATTATGGCTCAGGCGGAGAAGAACAAGAAGACCTATGACGATGCCATTAAGACCTTCATGAACAATGACAGCGACTTCGGCACCTTTCAAAATTGGGAGGACACGAAACCTGAACGCACGCTCTACGACACCGTGGGCCGCAACCTCTTCGCCTCATCCAGCGAGCCATTGTCACCGCAGCAGGAGCAGGTTCTTTTAAACACGATGACTCAGATCCGCAAATCACCGACGGCTGAACAAGCCGCCATCGCCAAGACCATGCAGGACCCGAGCCAAATGAATGACGCCAACATCCAGCGGATGCTGCAAATGACGGATGCCAACAACAAGCGCATCCTCGAACAAGCCGCCACCTCGCTGACTCCCGGCCAGCTCAAGACGCTGGAGAACTATCTCCAACAATCCCGCAGCATGACCGAGACAGGTTTAGGCATGGGCAAGATGATGATGCAGGGCGGCAAGTGATCTCTACTTGTTCGGACGTGCGGCGGCTCAGTCGTTGATGGGCGCAGTGCGTCTGAAGACATAGATCGTTACTCCCATAAAGCTCGCGGGGCAGATAAAGTCCATGCAAATAGCCACGCACAGGCTGGACAGTGAGAGCACGCGCTTTCAAGGCACTGCATTTGATTTGGAATGGCCGAATGCGCTCTAAACACCCAGGCGGTGCTGCGACGTGGTCTGAGATGCGGTGACACTTTTTGTCGCAGCGCAGACGCGGCCTGGCAAAAGCCTCTTTAAGCCAATGCTTTGCGACGAGTAGCTTTCTTCACAGCCTTAGCGGCTGGGCGTCGAGGAGCTGGCTTGGTCGTTTTGGCTGAAGCCGCAACTGGCTGTACATGTGCCTCCTTCAGCAGGCGCAGCTCCTTTTCCACCTCAGCTAGGCGGCGTGAGGTAGCATCGAGTTTCTTGGCCACGAGACGAGCGACGAATTCAAAGAGCGCGGCGTGAAAAGCCGGGTCTTCCTCACGCGGATGGATGTCCTGGAGAAATTTCTGGTCCACGGCCAGACAGAGCGCACGACTGCCAGCGATGACGGAGGCGGCTCGTTTGTCCTGATTCACCAAAGCCAGCTCGCCAAAGACATCACCGACACGCGAGATGGTGGCGACTTTCTTGCCATTGATGCGCACTTCGAGCTCACCACTGAGCAAGATGTAGATGCGGCTGTCGATGGTGCCTTCTTTGATGATAATGTCGTCCTTGTCGCACTGAAGCAGGCTGGAGGAATTCAGCACGTCATCGAGCTGCTCGTCGCTGAAGCTATTGAGGAAGGGGACCGAGGTCAGGGGCTCGGGCAGTCGTCCTTCCTCGTGAATGTAGGCATACTCTTTCATGGTGTATGACCGCACTATCTCACGGCGGACTTGCGCTCAACAAGATCAATCCATGGGATCCTGCATTTTTTTATTTCCCTAAGTCGGGCGCGTTCAGGTGCCAAAGCAGCGATCTCCGGCATCGCCGAGGCCTGGCACGATGTAGAAGAGATCGTTTAGCCCCTCATCAATAGCGGCTGTGATGATTGGCACATCGGGATGCTCACTCTGCATGGCTTCGATTCCGACAGGGTTACTCACGACACAAATGAAGGTCAGTCGGCTGGCTCCGGCCTGCTTGAGTTGAGTGATCGCGGCGCAGGCGCTGCCACCGGTGGCGAGCATGGGGTCGAGCACGAAAACGTCTGATCTGCCGAGGATGGCTGGCAGCTTAGAATAATAAGGCTTTGGCAGAGCCGTCTCCTCACAGCGGGCGATGCCGATGTGCGCCACCGTCGCGTCTGGCACGAGCGGCAGGATCGCCTCAGACAAGCCCAGGCCCGCGCGCAAAATGGGCACGAGAACGATGGGCCGCGCAAAAGCCTGGCCCTGTGTCTCGGCCAGCGGTGTCTGGATCGTCAGCGACTCCGTCTCCAGCGAGCGACTGGCCACGGTAAAAAGGATTTCGGCGAGCCGTTGCAGGTGCCAGCGAAAAACGGCGGATGGCGTCTCCACCTGACGCATGGCCGTGAGGTGGATCTGAGCCAGCGGATGGGTGACGACGAGGGGTGGCGTGCTCATGCAGTAGCGCGGTGGAAAACTAATTTCTCGGCGCAGGTGCCGCCGGTTTGATTTCTTCAACCACTGGCAGCGCGGGAGCCGCGCCAGCGGCAGGTGGTGCTGGCGCGGGACCGTTCGGATCACTTGGTGGTAGCGCCGTAATGGCTACCTCTGCCGCCACCGCCTCGGCGGCTTTCTTCTTCGCTGAGGCGAGCTTGGCCGCGTTCGTTTTAGATTTTTCGGCGGACTGTTTCAGGTAGGTCGGGTATTCGGGTCCGCTGCCTGTGATCAATACCGGAGTGCCCACGGAGATGTGCTTGAAGATGTTTCCCGCCACTTTGGATGGCAGGCGGATGCAACCGTGTGAAGCACGGCGACCAGGGCGCGGGATCGCGCCGATGTGCATGCCCACACCATCGCCAGTCAGGCGCATGAAATACGTCATCTTTGCCGCATCAAAGCGCCCACCTGGAGGCAGCAGATCACGACCTTGTTTAAAGTCCGAGTTCACCAGCTTACCGGTCGCGTCATAGCTCTTGCCGTAGAGGTTGGAGACTTTATCAGCGATCTTTTCGAGCACTTTGAATTCACCGATCGGGGTTGGGAAAGCCGTGATGCCCGTGGCCACATACGTCCAGCCGATCTGCTCCTCACCACTGAAGAAGTAAGCCATCTGTTCATCGACATTGATGCGCATTAAAGTGATGTCCTTGCCCAGGCCCGTCCATTCATAGAGGCCCTTGGGTTTCACCGGCGCCACAGGTTCAGGCGGCGGTGGAGGTGATGGTGGCATCGTCTTGCATGAAGCAAGCCAGAGCACAGAAGTCAGCAGAGTGCTGAGAGCAGCGAAACGTAGAAAGCGGGGAGAGATCATCTGCTGCGAATCTACAACGAACACGCCCTGCACTTCAAGCCTAATGGCAGCTTGCTGAAGATTTACTCAAGCACCAGCAGCTCACGCGGATGATCAACGATCAGACCAGCGCCATTCTCACGCAGCTCTGCCACCGAGCGGAAACCCCAGCTCACACCGATGCCCAGCATCCCCGCGTTTTTGGCAAAGGCCATGTCGATGCCCGAGTCACCCACATAGGCCAGCTCGGAAGTCGTCAGGCCGAGAACTGCCGCCATCTCATGCGCCCCCGCTGCATCCGGCTTGCGCAGCACCTCAGCGCGCTGGCCCAGGATGTGATCAAACGTCTCCGTGCCGAAAAAATGCTCCGTCATCGGCACCGTGAATCGGTGCGCCTTGTTCGAGATCACACCCAGCTTCACACCGCGCGCCTTTAGCGCAGCCAGCATCTCGACGATGCCTTCGTATGGCCGCGTCTGCTCCTGCCAGAGCGTGTCGTAATGCGCCCGATACTCCTCCACACATATCAGGATCAGCGACTCCTCACGCGCCTCTTTTGGCAAAGCCCGCTCCACCAGTTTCTCCATTCCATCCCCGATCATCTGCGTGAAATCCCCCGCCGCACAGCGCGGATAACCGCGCCCATCAAGCATCCGATTGATCGACTCCGCGATGTCTGCGAGCGAGTCGATCAAAGTTCCGTCGAGGTCGAAAATGTAAGCTTGGGGGGTGGGCATCTGTTTCTCATGCCGCGAATTATGATGTGTTCAACTTCCAGAGCTTGCCAGACCTTCTATTGCAGCGAAAAAGCTCCATGCTCACTGATTACCACACGCACACGCCGCTCTGTCTTCATGCCGAGGGGAGTCCCGTCGAATATGCGCGCCATGCACAGAGCATCGGGCTGGCGGAGATCGGGCTCTCGGATCACAATCCGATGCCGGAGTACTTCGATGACTGGCGCATGTTGATCACGGACCTGCCGCGCTACTTTGAAATGGTGAATGAGGCGCGTGTGGCGCTGCCGGACTTTCCGATTCGGCTCGCGCTGGAGTGTGATCATCTGGAGGGCCGCGAGAAGTGGATCGATAAGACGACGGTGATGGCGGAGTGGGATTACCTGATCGGCAGTGTGCATTACATCCATGATGGAATCGCGGTGGATGATCCGAAGCATGTCTCGCTCTGGAAGTCGGCCACGGACATCGAGCACATGTGGAAGATGTATTGGAAGCTCTATGAGCAGATGATCCACACCGGGCAGTTTGATTTCTATGCGCATCCCGATCTGGCGAAACGTTTCGGCCTGCGTCCAACGGGTGACTTGCGGCGCTATTATGATCCGGTGATTCAGGCGCTCTTGGACACGAACGGTGTGCTGGAAGTCAGCACCGCTGGCTTGCGCAAAGATGTGCGTGAGATCTACCCCGCACGCGAGATGCTGGAGATGGCCTTTAGCGCGAAGGTGCCGATCGTCATCAACTCCGACGCGCACAAGCCCACGGATGTCGGCGTGGACTTTGATAAGGCGCTCGAACTCGTGCGCAGTGTTGGTTACACCACGACGGTGCGTTTTGAAAAAAGGCAGCGCCGAGAGGTATCGCTGCCCTGATTCACAGATTCGTGATCGCTTGAATCAAAGCCTCACGCAGGGCCGTCACGGCTTGGCCATCGCTGTAGTGATTCACCATGAAGGCGAAGCAGAACTCCTGGCCTTTGGAGGTCGTGATGTAACCGGTGGTGGAACGCACAGCGGACATGGCGCCGCCTTTCCAGCGCAGGTTGTCTTTGGAAAGCAGGGACGTTTTATAAACAGCTCCTTGAGGCCCACGCCCGGCTAGAAACTGCAATCGCGCGAGATCATGCGGCGTGATGAAATCCGCGCGTGCCAGTCCACAGCCGTCTTCCATTCGCAGGCCCGTGAAGTCGAGTCCGCGTGTCTTCCAATACTCACGGATAACGACATCAGGCGCTTTGTTTTCACGCAGACCGAGCAGTCGGAAAAGGCACTCGGTTTCGTGATTGTCAGACGTGGCGTGGATGCTGGTGACGATCTCTTTCAGTGACGGCGAGAGGTGCTTCAGCAGTTCATGAGCGCCCGGCTTTTCATCACTCACTGCCGCCGCTTTGCCAGCGACTTCGATACCGGCGGCTTGCAGGGCTTTCTTGAAATGATGCGCGGTGAAGAGTGCGGGATCAGGCACAGCGCCTAGCACTTGAAATGATGTTTGCCCGAGTGGCACGGTGCCACGGAACTGAATGACATTCGTTTTCTCACCGCCGTGGATCACCACGCCATCGCCCGAGTCAGCAGAGCCGGTGATGGTTTCATCCAGGCTGCCTACATCGGGCACTTGCGGATAGGTGCCGAGAAACTCAGCGGGTTCTCCGATGGCCGCTCCGGCGCGGAAAGTGGCCGTGTAGCGGTTGTGTTCCAGATTCAATCCAGCCACTGCGCTGCCGTAGCCATTGCCGATGTCTCCCCAGTTCCAGAAGTCATCGTAGATAGAGCCGCTGAAGAATCTGCCATCCGCTAGCACTCGCCCCGTGATGCGCGCCAGCCCGCGCTTTTTCAAGTCCTGCGCCCACTGCTTCACATCCGTGAGTGACAGCATCGGATCACCCCCACCAACGATGAAGAGATCTCCGCTCAGGATGCCGTCTTGGATCGGAGCCGCGCTGCGCAGAGTGGTTTCGATTCGGAAATCGGGTCCTAGTTTTTCGAGTGCTGTGGCGGTGGTGACAGTCTTCAAACTCGAGGCGGGGATGAATGCTGTCTGCGCGTGATGATCCATCACGACGGTGCCACTGGGATCAATCAAACAGAAACCGATGGCCGCGCCGATCAAGCCGGACTGGGAGGCGGCTTCACGCAGCAGTTTTTGCATGATTGGCTCTTCAGTTTTGACGGGCACATCCGCAGGGATGGGTGGTGCGACGATCTCTGACTGCCGCAGCCAGAGCGCCAGACCAAGCGCACAGGCCAGCAGTAGAATGAGCACATTTTTGACCATGATCTCAGCCTCCAGCGGTGATTTGTACGATCTCGATGACATCGCCGTCATTGATCGCAGCGGTCAGAATTTCTCGTGGCAGCAGCGCCACTTGATTGTGCTCTACAACCACGGGCTTACCTGCTAAGTCCACGGCTTCGAGCAGACCGTTCATCGTCATTAGTTCGGTGAATTCGCGTGGGGTGCCGTTGAGAATAATCGTCATGGGGAGATAAAAGCGGATGTTTTTGGTCTGGCAAGTGTGGCGCTCACAGCCACCAGCGCATGCGCAGCCAGCGCGTGAATTTTCTCAGCAGTACTCGGCCTGAAGCACGGTGATCGAGTTCGATCTTCGCGCGACCCGTGAGGCCAGGACGCATGAGCGGCTGTAGGTCAGATGGCAGTACCACTTTCGCCAGCGTGATGCTGAAAACACCGCCGTCTTTCCCAGCATGTAGCGCAGGGCTGATCTGGGTTTTGCTTTCGAGAGATGCCATGAGCTGACGCGCACTCTGGGTGTAGAGAAGGTAATGCACCTCACGCGGCGATTTTTCATCCAGCGCCTCTTCGATCTCGGCGATGTCAGCCTCCGCGATCTCCAGTCGTAGGTCCCAGCCATCGACAGCGGCGACTTCGGCAAACATCTCGCCAGCTTGCAAAAAAGTGCCCGTGCGCAGATGAACCTCTTTGGTCATCAAGACGCCTTCGATGGGTGAGCGCAGGGTGGCGAGTTCGATCTCTAAACGCAGCCGCTTCTCGGTCTCGGCAGTGGCCTGGGCTTCAAGTGAGGCGATGCGTGCGAGTGCTTCTTTGTTCTGACCACGTTGGCGCTCCGCTTCGGCTTCGAGTCTCTTGCGCGCCTGCATGGCGCTTTCCAGATCGCTTTGCAAACGACGTGTATCGAGTCGCGCGACGACTTGATCTTTAGTCACGCGATCACCCTCACGCACGAGCACTTCTTCGACCCGGCCCGGCGACTCGGTGGTGATCAAGGCGCGCTGGCGTGGCAGCAAGGTGCAGTCGCCTTCGACCTTCACCTGAAGTGGCCAGAGGAGTCCGAGAATAAGTACGATCGCTGTCGCGATTAGCCAAGTGGTCCAGCGTCGCTTCTGAGTGGCTGTCGCCGATTCGCGCCAGTGACCGAGCTTTGAAAGCATGGGTGCCATCGGCAGTGATTGATGCACCAATGCAGCACGCAAAGAACGACCAGCGAGATCGGCGAGCCATTGCGCTAGCACGAGAGCTGGTGGGCGTGGATCACCAGCGGCTCCGGCAGGACCAAAGGTCTCGGCTTCAGTGCTCTCACAAAGCATGATGCCGAGCACGCGACCCTCAGCTCCATCACGCAGCGGCACGAGCGCGGCGGACTGCATCTGTGTGTCCTGGAAATACCAATCATGCGCGCCTTTTTGTTCGGCGAGAACGATGACTTGAATGTGATCACGCGCCTCAGTGGTTGCCAGTTTGATCATGCGCGTGACTGGCTCAGAGCGTGTCTCCACCTGCGGCTGCCCAGAGATGCCGATCACGCGCCAGCGGTCGCCTTCACGAATCAAAAAACTGACGCGATTGATGCCTAGAAGTTCACGCGCATGAGCGGCTGCCAGACGTGCGCTTTGAGTGGCATCAAGTTGCCCCGTGAGATCCTGCGCCATTTGCAAAAGCTGCTGCTGCCGCTGGCTCTGCGCGCCGAGTTCACGCATCTGTCGTGAGCGCAGACGCGGCCCCAGCTCCACCATCAGCGCCTGAATCATCAGGGCGAGTTCGGCGAGCTTCTTGGGATCACTTTGACGTGGGAACCAAAGCTGAACCGCACCGAGATGATCGTCGCCACTGCGTAGCGGTACGCCAACGATGCCATGCGGGCCGAGATTCACGAGCACGCCTGGCGTGACCGCCTCCTGACCCGCAGGTGCGGGCATGAGCACGAGTGGCTGAGAGGAAAGAATGACCTCACTCGCCGCACGCAGCACCTGCTGGTGCTGGGCGCTGTCGGCAGGCCCTGCGGCGTCTTCGAGCGCTTTGCCTGCGCCTAGCTTGAGGGACAACTCGCGCCCGTCGCGCCGAGCCACCAGCCAGATGGCTCCGCCGAGGGCTTCCGTAGCGCTAACTAAACGTGTGAGCACCGCACCAAACACTTCATTTTCAGACGCCGATGAACCCGCAATGCGCGCCAGTTCGGCGGCGACCGTCTGCATCGCCTGGAGGCGGTCTGTAGGTGCGGCAGACATGGGTCACTTTTTGATTCGATCGCGTACGGCCAGCGGCTGCTTACCACCACGATCAATGCGGATGCCGTAACGATCCAGCAGCGTGCCGGTGACGAGATGAAGCTGCGTCGCGGCCTTGTTGTAGTCCGCATGAGCGGCGATCTGGCGTGTGCGTGAATCTGCCAGCGCGGTGCGTGCTTTGAGCACATCAAAGCTGCGCGCGAGGCCTTCTTGTAGCCGCTTCTGTTCGGTATCGAGGAGCCGCTCAGCAAGCCGTGCCGACTCACGCGTGGACTCCATCTTCGCCCGCGCGGCTCTGACTCGGGCGATCACGCTATCGAGTTCGACGGACACATTGAGCTCACTGCGGGCGATATTCAAAATGGCCTGCTGCTGGCGAAACTCCGCCACGTTGCTGTTCGCTTTGGCAGTTCGGTTTCCTAGTGGGATGGTGAACTGAAAGCCCACCTGCGTGTCATAGCCCTGACGATCAAAGGCGCGGCTAAAAGCACTCGAACGATCTCCACTGAGTCCGTTCGCGGTGAGCGTCGCTTGTAGGTCGAGGCGCGGTAATAATTGGTTGCGCGCATACTTGACGATGATGGCTTGCTTCTCTGCTTCCTCGATGGCTGCACGATAATCGGGCCGGCGCTGCAAAGCGGTCTGCAAATGCCGCGTGCGATCCATCGGCGGTGAGATGAAGGGCAGCGAGTCCTTGGGTAGAAAGATCATGCCGCCGCCTTCCTCCAGCGAGCCGAGGATCTGCGTCTTCAGATTCATCTGCCGCTCCACCACCTGACCGAGTGCCGTGATGACTTCTTCACGCGCCACAGCCACGGCGACTTCTGCTTCCTGCACATCCGCTTCTGAGAGCACGCCTGCACCGAGACGCTTCTTATTTTCCACCACCAAGGTCTGAGCAAAGGCCACGAACTCGCGCTTCACCTCGATGTTCTCCATGGCAAAGATGAGATCGAAGTACTCGATGATCACCTGCGCCAAAGAGCGCTGAAATTGCAGCTCCCATTTGTGATCGGCGATGGCTTCATTGCGACGACTCACTCGCACCTCGGGGAGATTTACCGACGGGCCAAAGTCACGCAGCAGCGGCTGAGTTATGCTGCCGCCGACGGCCGCTGCGTATTCAGGATAAAAGATCGACGGCGGCTGCTGGCGGTTGAGATCGTTTCGGAATTCACCCGCGCTGGCGAAGATCTTGTATTCCATTCCCGTGGGCAGCTTTCCCATAAAACCCGTCTGAGAGAGCAGACTCTGCTGCTGAAAGAGACGCGGCTCTGTGAGTGCGACGATGGTGCCGCCCGTCTGCACATATTCGAGCGCGTTCTGTGGCAGGTTGGACTCACGCCAGGTTGAGTTGATAAAATAGGACGGCTCGAACTTGCCGAGCGCCGAGTCCGTCTGCTGATCTGCGACTGCCCAGTTCAGCCATTCGATGCGCACATCCAGGCTCTTTTCCATCACCCGCTGGATCGCCTGATCGAGCGTGATGAAGGTCGGCTGCAAACCGAGTGTGTCCTGAAATGACTGCGCGCGCACGGTCTGCGGTAGGCAGGCGGCGAAGCAAAGGCAGACGAAGAGTCGGATCACGGCGCGCATCATCGCGAGTAGGGGCGGCCAATGCAAGCACCGCAGGTAGGAGCGGCTTCAGCCCTTCTTTTTCCACTCCTCGCCCTCATCATCATCGTCATCGATGCCGCCGTAGCCATCACTGTAACCTTCGTCTTTTTTATCTTCATCTTCTTCCAGGTCGAGGCCTGCTAGGGCGTCGAGATCGAGATCAAGATCATCTGGGTCGATCTCATCGGGATCGTCATCCTCGTCTTCATCCGTGTCGTCGTCCTCTGTCAGAGTATCACCCTGCTCCAGGCCACGCTTTTCGATCTCCGCCAGAGTCTCCGTCATGTCATCGACACTGTCCCAGACCTGCTTTGACACAAAGAGTGGCGCACCCTGCTGCACCGCCATGGCGATGCTATCACTCGGGCGTGTGTCCAGCTCGATCACCTTGCGCACATGCAGTTCATTCTCAGCGGAGATGATCATGCGCGCATGGAAGACGCTGCCATGCACTTCATTGATGATCACCCGATCCACTTTGGCTCCGAAAGCCTGTAGCACCGTGGCCAGCAGATCATGCGTCAGTGGTCGCTCTTTCGACACGCCGCGCATGAACATGGAGATGGCCGTGCCGACCGACTCATCCACATAGATGACAAAGGTCTTTTCATCATTGCCCAGAAACACAGCAAAACTTCCGTCCAATGGCAGGACGGCGCGCACTTGGGCCTCGGTGACTTCACGGTTCATGCCTCCCATTAAAGCGCTCGCACTGAGGCTAGCAACCAGTGGCAGATAAAAACTCAGCCTTTGTGCTGAAGTGTCCCCGACAGGAATCGAACCTGTATCCGCTCCAAAGGAAAACAGGCACGCTGGAACCCTTGATTTTACAAGGATTGGTGACATTGAGGTTGATAAAAATCAGTGGCGTTATTATTACCTGAATTCTTACCTGTGTTTTGATGGGAATGGTTCGATTCCTGTAAATAGCGCTGATTTCACCTCACTTTATGGCCTCAATCTGGAAGCATCCGAAGAGCAAGTTTTGGGTGGCGTGTTACACGGACACGGATGGACGGCAGCGGAAGAAGTCCACAAGGATCGAATCAACGGAGAAAAATCGGCGGGTGGCTTTGAAGGTGGCGGAGTCATTGGAGCAGGCACACAAGCGGCGCGCTACGACCACGCAGATTTTCAGCATGTGCGCGGAGCTGGTGAAGGAAGTCACGGGCGAGGAAATGACGGCGGTTACTGTGCGCGCCTTCCTGGATGGCTATCTGAAGCGTCGCACGGGTGAAATCAGCCTTTCCACCTTGCGGGCTTATTCGACGGCAGCAAAGCGGTTCAAAGAGTGGTTGGGAGACAAAGCAGACTTGGAGATTTTCCGCATCGAGCGGCGGCACATTCTGGAGTTTCGGGATTATCTAGCGGGGATACTGCACCCAACCTCAACCAATCATCATTTGAAGTGTCTGCGGATCTTCTTTCGTGATGCGAAGCGGGAAAGGCTGGTGTTTGAAAATCCCTGTGAAGATGTGGCGACACTGCGAAAGGAAAGCAATGGCAGCAGCACGACCGCGCGGCGCGCTTTCACTGTGCCGGAGCTGCATCGAGTGATGAAGGAATGCGAGGGCACAGAATGGATTTCCTTGATGCGCTTTGGACTCTACACGGGGCAGCGGCTTGGTGATCTGTCGCGCCTACGCTGGAGCCAGGTGGACATGGTGGCGGATGAAATCCAAATCACGACACGGAAGACAGGGCGGCGCGTGCTGGTGCCTCTCTGCGTGCCTCTGAAAGAGCACATCCTTTCTCTTGAGGCTGGAGATGATCCGGGCGCGTTCGTTCATGAACGGGCGGCAGGGCTTGGCGTGTCGCATCTTTCGCGAGAGTTCGGGGAGATTCTGGGCCGCTGCGGAATGCGTGTGGAAAACAAGTGCCACTTGAAGAAGGAAGGCCGCACGGGAACACGGCGCGAGTTGAACGCGCTGAGCTTTCACAGTATGCGCCACACGGCGGTTTCCCTGATGAAGAACGCGGGGATTTCACCGGCTATCGTTCAAGACCTTGTCGGCCATGAGAGCGCCGAAATGAGCGCACATTACACGCACATCGAGAGCGATGCGAAACGGAAGGCGCTGGAGTCCCTGCCAGTGATCTGAGGCGCGCATGGTCTGGATGGATGGCCCGAAGAAAGAGAGATGATTACCTCTCTCTTCTCTGTGTCCGGCCATGCTCTCCGCTGGGGTGGTTTTTTGCCTGGACTGGATTCCCATTATATCATTATCATCGCCTATGCTTCCACCTGCTCGACTTCACTTAATGGAATGTGGACTGGACGGCTTGAGGCGGGGCAGTGCCGGGGGGCGGGGGTGTCGAAGATCGGCGCGGCCAGCTCCGATGATATGGATTCGAGGGCGCAAAATTTTATGCAGTGGGCGGCGTGCTGACAGGCTGGACAGTCGGAGGGGCTTCCCGTCCTTGGGGGCCATGATCGGGGATGATTCCAGCCTCCCCGCGCCCGGATGGAATCAATCAGGAGGATAATGCCATGAACAACGAATCAGACGACAAACCACCAGCAATCATCAGCTCGACAAATGAAGAGAACTTTGATGAGCCTCCGCACAAGATCGGAGACGTGATCGAAGAAAACGGCGTGCGTCGCGTTGTTACGGGGCTTCGCCGGAGCATTGGTGGTCATCTTTGGGCGATAGACACTAGCGCTGAACCGCTCGCCAAAGAACAAGGTTACATTACGCGCGATCAATCATTGGGATTCAGGGTGGAGCATTTCCCACCGCCTTTTGTTGGGCGTGGAGATTGCCGAGATGCATCGAAACTGAGCGCAGCTGATTGGGATTTCCGAGAACTCCTCAATTGCTCAGACAGGGAAAAACAGGTGGCTCTTTTCCATGAGTTAGCAAGGGAGTCTGCCCGGATGCGTGAAGTCTGCCGCATCTATGAAGGAGGTCGAGCAATGGACGAAGCACGGAGCAACAAGAAGGCCGCTGCTTATCAATTTGAATGGTCCACCAAACAAGAAGCCGCTAAATGTGCCCACTCGCTCAAAACGTTTGAAAACGAGATTGCAGGTCGAGAGCCAACACAAGAAGAAGTGAATCAATTGGAATGTTTAAAGAGCACTCTGAATGGTGCCCGAGAGAAGGCTGCACACGCGGCTGGTGAGGCTAGTTTTGTGGCTGTTGAATCGTGCTTTGGTGAGGGGCGTCAGGAGTTCAAGGATGCACAGAAATTTCTGAGAGATCGTATGGAGTCCTTCCCTTATGGAGTGCGCGGCCTTTTGACAGAATGGATTGCTAAAGATGTTCCGTGGATGCAGGTGCCTGACAGTGAAAGAAAAGACCTGCTGAATCAACTTGAGGCAATAGAGCAGCAACGAGAGGGCAAAAAGAAGCAGGCGCTTGGTTTCTCTGATCTTCCTGGAGATGGGCCTGACTGGCCGTTTGATTCCCCTATTCAGTTTTCCACTGATCCGAATGAACGCGGCCAATGGGGGCAACCAAGTTATCAATACAACGATGGTATCACGGGGCGAGCAGTGCTGACATTCAGAGGGAATGGCAGGGATGCGCCTCGCATTCTTTCGGAGAGTCTGGAGCTTTGTGTCTGCCTGAATTTTCGAGATGAAGAAATCTTAGATGCTTTTCAAAAATGGTTAGACTGGCGGCGGGGATCTTTGCCTGAGACGCTGGCAGAGTTCAAAGTTTCATCAAAACGGCCAGCCGTAAAAATGAAGAGCAACAACGTGAATGCAGCCTTGCGCGGGCTTGCAGCTCTAAGGTTAAGATCTGCCATGAGGCCGGGTGAAGCTGTCGCGGAGTTCGACAGGCTCTATTTTCCAGATGATAAGAAACGTGTGCCTGATGCCTCGAATCTGGCAAAGACGGCTGACATTGCGAAAGATTGGCAAGCTCATTTCTTCAGGCATTGCCCGTTGGATTCAGCGGGGCCGGTGAATCCCGACATGGGGCCGTATGATCGGGAATGCCCACTCTGCTACAACGTGGAGATAACTACTCGGAAGCCTTCCAACAAACTACCGAGGTGGACTCATGATTTCCGCTGCCTTGTCTGTGACCACCGTGACCGCCTTGGATGGACAGGTAACGAATGGGTTCGTGTGGAGATGGATACCAGCGGTGATGGGGTGCGCGTCAGATGGCCCGGCAGTGGTTGGGTTGCGGTCGATTGAGTGTCACAAAACAAGCATTCGTTCCGGTAGAGTCGTCCACGGGGGAGCACTCTACCTGATGCCTTTGATGTCGCCTAGATCATTGGTGACATGGATACGGCACGCCTAGCGGGGCAAACCCCTTGCTTGGCGAACCCGTATGAACCCAAGACCAAACATCCAAGACAGCGGGCCTTCCACACTGGCAGGCTCGAAACCCAAAGGCCACGAAAACAAGTTCCAGACTGTCAGCCTTGAATCGGCAGAATGGGCGCGGCTTCCAGGTATCCGGGGGCGGTGTCCGATTTCGGGACTTTCCCGGAGTGCGGTGATTGACCTCGGCGTGACTGTGCCGGGCCTGTTGGTGCGGCTGAGGAAGCCGGGCGCGATTCGCGGCGCTGTGCTGGTGCATCTTCCTACCTTGCGGGAGTATCTGCGGATGATGCGCGCGGCTCAAATCGGTGAGGAGGTGACAAAGTGAGCGCGGCTTTAGTCTGGCTGAATGGGCGGCATCTGGTGATACGCATTCCTGGTTATACTTGGAAGTATGAGCCGCTGGTTCAGCAATTCCATGAGGAGCCGGAGAGCTGGCTTTTCCACATGCGGGAAAAGAGCTGGTGGACGCCGGAGCACGAGCGGGCGCTGGTGCGCGTGCTTGGAGATGAATGGTTTCAAAAGGCAAGCAGGAGGTGCAGGCAATGAAAGCAGTAGAGATCAGCATTGAGGAAATCAAAGCGCGGCTATCTATCCCGGAGGCATGGCGGCTGCTGAATCTGCCGGGGGAGCCGGGTAAGTCCTGCGTGTCACCTTTTCGGGAGGATCGGCATCCGAGCTTTTCCGTGTTCGCGGAAGGGCGGCGCTTTCGTGATCATGCCAGCGGAGATTCGGGAACGGTGATCGACTTCATCCAGCTCGCTCTTGATGTGCCATTACCGGAGGCGCTGTCATGGGCGCGGGAGAAGTGCGGCGGCGCAGTGCTGCCGGTGTCTTTTCATGAAAAGAAAAGTGCGGTGAACCCTGCTGCGTCGGACAGCGGGAACACCACAGGGATAAGGCGCAATATTTCCGCGCAATCACTCCAAACCCCAGGATATACCGTATGGGGAGACATTCAGCCACAAGGCTCAAATGGTCAAGGCGCTACAAAGACAAAGCCCTCGCCGAAATTGCGACCGGCGCGAGCGGGTGAACTGAAGGGGCTGGCGGAGATGCGCGGCTATTCGTTGGACACTCTGGCAGCGGCGCAGGTTGGCGGGTTACTACGCTTTGCGGATGTGTGGCGGCGCGTGGCGTGGTGCGTGTGTGATCCGTGCGGACGCATCGCGGAAGGGCGGCGGCTGGATGGCCTGCCATGGGATGCGTATGGCGCGATGCCTGCGAGGAAATGCCACGCCTGGGGAGGCGGAAAAAGCTGGCCGGTGAATCTGGAAGAGGCGGCGCGCTTTCCAAAGCTGGCCTTTGTGGAAGGCGGGCCGGATGTGTTGGCAGCGCTGGAGATCGTGCGGCGTGAGAGCGTAGCGGATGCCGTGGGAGTGGTGGGGATGCTGGGAGCCGCAAACACGCGACTGGATGCGGAGGCGCTTCCTTTCCTTCGGGGTAAAGTGGTGCGTCTCTTTCCTCATGCGGATGAGGCTGGACGACGGGCGGCGCGTGAGTGGGCGCGCGTGCTGCGTGAAGCTGGCGCGGCGCGCGTGGATGCCTTTGATTTGTCCGGCATTGTGCGGCGTGATGGACAGCAAGGGAAAGACCTCTGCGACGTGCTCAACATCGCGCCGGAGTGTCTGGAGCAAGAGACGAAATTTCAAGGGAAGCTGATGCCATGAAGAAAGCAGCAAGCGGCGTGTATGATCCGCTGGCAGATGATGAGGCGAGCCAGGCCAAGGGCGCGTCTGTGCGTGCGGATGCTGGAGCAACTGTGGAGGGGAAAAAGAAGTTCCTGCATTTCTACAAGCCGAGTGAGCTAGCGGCCTATGAGACGCCGGAGGATGTGCCTTTGATCGGTGATCTTCACATTTACAAGGGTGGCATCTTTGTTCTCGGCGGAGCGCCAGGCGTGGGAAAATCCTTTTGTCTTTCGCAGCTCGCTATCTCGGGAGCCACGGGCGCGGATTGGTTCGGGATGAAGACGCATCGCCAGTTCAAGACGATGATCCTTCAAGCCGAAAACGGGCTGGTGAGGCTGGGGACGGAATACAAAGCGCACTGTGAAGCGGCGGGCCTGGATGAATGGGTGAGAGTGTCGGGAGATGTGGACACGTTCGCCTTTGAGAACCCGGACTTTTGCGAGGAGTTCCGGGCGGAGGTGGCGGCCTTTGCGCCGGATGTGATCGTGCTCGATCCTTGGAATCGTGCGGCGCGTGACTGCATGGAGAAGGATTTCCGCCAAGCCTTTGAGAACATCATTGCTTGTCTGCCGGAGGGATCGGCGCGGCCTGCGCTGGTGATCGTGGCGCACACACGCAAGCCACGCATGGGCGAGCGAGTGAACGGGCGCGGCCTGCTGAATCTGCTCTCTGGCTCGCTGATCCTCGGGAGCGTGCCACGGGCGGCTTTCATCCTTCAAGCGGCGAGTGATGACACGGAGCGAAAGGAGTTCGTCTTTTGCTGCTGCAAGAACAACAACGGCGAGCTGGGCAAGGCGACGGCTTGGAAGCGTGAGGGCGTGCGATTCGTGGGGCCGCTGACTGATTTCGATTGGGACACCTTTAACAACGGCAGCACGGGCGTGGCGGGGAAAAATCAGAAGATCGAGGAGAGTGATCTAATCGAGGTTTTCGACGGCGGGCGGAAGTGGCTTTCCAAAGACAAAGCGGCCAAGGCATTGATGCAGGCCACGAGCGCGGGGAGATCGGCGGCATACAGCGCGCTGGATATGGTGAAGGGCCGCTTTGTTCATCTCTTGAGGGTGAACCCTGCCAACGGTCAATTCAGCGTCCATGAAGAGCCGGAGGGCTGGGACGGCGATGGAGAGGCGGAGGGTGAGGGCTGAATCATGCACGTTTTCCAAGTGCTCCGAAGCGGGCTTTCATTTCTGCTGGGAGTTCCTTGATTTCACCGCGCAAAAGCTGATTCCAGACTTCCTGATCCTTCCTGAATTGTGCCCACTCTGCCTCTGTCTCTGGATTGGGAGAGTCTTCCATCTTGTCGAAAATGGCTTCCTTGTATCCCTCGCGGAACGTGGGGTGATCTGAATCGAGAATCAGGCCGGAAGACGGTGGTTTACTCAGTCCTTGAATCACCATTGCCTGAACTCTCTTCCCGAATTCTTGGGCAGTCTCACGCCTTGCGGGAATGCCTCCGGCTGGCGGTGGTGTTTCATCTGGAGAAGCCATGTTCTAAGCCTGTCTGATTGCTGCAAGTGGTCAAGGCCAAGAAAAGGGCGCGGGGCACAACTTCCACTCTTCTGCCAAAAATCCTAGCACAGCCGCCCGGTTTCGTCTCTGATGGGGCTGACATGACGCCATCTGCATTTAAGCAAAAGTGGGCAAAGTTCACCGGCAAGGAGAGCGCCGCCTATCAGGAGCACTTTAACGACCTTTGCCGGATGCTTGGCGTGAAGACGCCCGTTGAAGCAGACCCCACTGGCGACAAGGAGTTTTGCTTTCAGAAGCGCGTGGCGAAGGATGCCGAGCTTTTCGATTTTGATGCTGCCGGTAACGCTCTCCCTGCCTCGCATGAGCGGGGCTTCGCTGATGTTTGGAAAGCGGACTGTTTCGGATGGGAATACAAGGGGCCGCGTGAAGACCTGGAAAAAGCATACAAGCAGCTACTCCGGTATCGTGAGTCTCTGCTCAATCCGCCGTTGTTGATTGTCTGCGACTTTCACCGCTACATCGTCCGTACCAACTTCAACGGCGCGGTGCAGGAAACGCACACGTTCACCAACGAAAATGTAGATTCTCCTGATGCGCTGCGCGTGCTGCGTGCAGCCTTCACGAATCCCGATGAACTGCGACCCCGTGAAACGACAGCGAACGTTACCGAACGTCTCGCCAAGCAGATTGCCGAGATTGCCCTGTCACTCCAAATGCGCGAGGCAGTCGAATTGGAAAATGCCAAGACGCGGCGACAGCATTACGTAGGACAAAAGCAGAATCTGCGAATTGCCCGTTTTCTCAATCGCCTTGTGTTTTGCTTCTTCGCCGAGGATACCGAGCTTCTGCCAAAGGGCATCTTTGCCGAAGTGTGCCAGATCGGAAAGCAAGACCCGCAGCACTTCGCGGAGAGTCTGGAGGACTTGTTCAGGTCCATGGCTAAAGGCGGACGTTTCGGCACACACAAAATTCGTCACTTCAACGGCCATCTATTTGAAGATGCCACGGTGTTTGAACTCACTCTCGATGAAATCGAAAAGCTGGCCGCAGCTTCCGCTGCCAACTGGCAAAATATCCGCCCCGCCATTATGGGCACTCTGTTTGAGCGCGCACTTGATGACCGCCAGCGAAGTCAGTTAGGTGCGCACTACACCAGTGAGGAAGACATAACGACGCTGGTTGAACCGGTGTTAATGGCTCCCTTACGGCGCGAGTGGACGGCAATACGGCGAGACATGGCAAAGGCCATCGTGAAGGGAAAGGGAACCGCCGCAGATCGCGATAAACTCGCTTCTTTCCAAGCGAGGCTTGCTGCCATTACTGTCTTGGACCCTGCGTGCGGAAGTGGCAATTTCCTTTACGTGGCACTGCAACTTTTGTTGGGCATGGAAAAAGAAGTGATCGCCATCGCGTCAAGCCTGGGCTTGACGTTCGCGCCGCAAGTAAGCGTTCAACAGTTGCGCGCCATCGAGTTGAACGCCTACGCCTACGAATTAGCACAAGTCTCTGTGCAAATTGGTTATTTGCAATGGAGGCGCGACAACGGCTTTGATAACGACCGCACGCCCGTCTTGCAAGACCTGGCTGGATTCGAAAACAAGGACGCGCTGTTGAATGAAACATTTCGCAAAAAGCCCAAAAACTTAAAGGCTGCGCAGGCTGAGGAGCACGGAATACAAGATGAGCTATTCAAGGTATATACGGAACGCGCGTGGCCTGCATCCGAAGTGATAGTCGGCAACCCGCCATTCGTAGGTGATAAAAAGATGCGGCGCAAACTAGGTGATCGTTATGTTGATGAGTTGCGCGAAATTTTTAAAGGCCGAGTGACAGGCCAATCTGATTTGTTTTGCTACTGGTTCGAAAAGGCACGCCAGCAAATCGAGGATGGAAATTGTCAGCGCGCTGGCTTGCTGTCGAGTCAGGCGATTCGTGGAAGCGCTAACCGACCATGCCTTGAAAAGATCAAGCAGAGCGGTGGAATATTTTTTGCGGTGAGTGATCGAAACTGGATTTTGGACGGAGCAACCGTGCATGTCAGTTTGGTTGGCTTTGACAATGGTTCCGAAATGAACTGCGTTTTGGACGGAATTAAAGTTGAGGAAATATCCTCGGACCTTAAATCCGCCAAAGCGAGTGCAAGTGCAGCGAAGGTTCTAAAGGCAAATGAAGGTCTGGCGTTCATCGGCACCATGAAAAAGGGCAAATTTGAACTCACGGAGGAAACAGCCATTGAGTTTCTTTCCTTACCGAATCCAAATGGAAGACCGAGCAGCGATGTTGTGAGGCCCTGGATAATTGGCAAAGACATAACAGGTCGTTCTCTAAGACGTTGGTTGATTGATTTTCCATTTGAATGGACAGAACAGGCGGCGGCTGGCTACGAAAAGCCGTTTGAAACGATCCGTGCTGCCGTCTTCCAAAAACGGGTCGGTCATCGCGAAGGCGTTCAATCCAAATTTTGGTGGAGGCTTGCGCGCTCCTGCCCCGATTTGAGAAAGGCAATCCAGCCCCTATCTCGTTATCTAGTTACGCCAGCAGTCTCGAAACAACGCTTTTTCACATGGGCTGACTTGGCAACAGTGCCAGACCAGCAGGTGGTAACATTCGCATCGGAAGAGGATTCATTCGCTGGAATTCTTGAGTCGCGTTTCCATCGCCTGTGGCTTCGTCGAAAAGGCAACCAGTTGCGTGAAGCTGAAAGCGCCTCCCGCTACAATGTTACGGAGTGCTTTTTGACATTTCCTTTCCCCAGCCCGACTCCCATGCAAGCGACTGCCATAGCCACCGCTGCCAAAGAGTTGAACGACCTGCGCGAGCGTTGGCTCAATCCGCCCGAATGGACTGTGACCAGCACTCTTAATTTCTCCGGTTCGGTGCATGGGCCATGGGCACGTTATGTGGACGAGGCCACTGTGAATCCTATAACCCAAATGGGCATGGTGCGCTATCCTCGTATTGAGCCGCGAGAGGCTGAAAGCGTCGCCAAGCTGAGCAAGCGCACACTTACGAATCTATACAACGAACGCCCCGCCTGGCTCGGCCTTGCGCACGCAAAGCTTGATGCCGCTGTGGGTGCCGCATACGGTTGGCCTGCAAATTTGGACGATGAAAGCATTTTGGAGCGCATGCTGGCGTTGAATCTCACACGGGCTGCCGAAGAAGCAAAGACCGCCCCGAGCGCGACAAAGCCAAAAGCACAGCGCGCGAAGCAAGCCGACGAGATGCTTTGAGCTGCGGACCGCCGGGGGGCATTCGTCCAGTCTTCTTTCCTCTAGAGTGGGAGAAGTGGATGGAATCATAGGCGTCCTTGGTGGCATAAATTAGTGTATTCAAAAAATCACTCCACGGATAACGAGTCGAAGTGCCCAGGTGACAGGTTGGGGAATGACATAAATATAACGTATTCAAGAAATCATTTGATTATTTGAATACATAGCTTATTGAGACGGCATGAAACCGAAATCCGCGCCGTCCGGTGTTCCCGTTGCCATCCTTGTTCGCGTCTCCACCGCCAAGCAGGAGACATCACGGCAGGTGTCTGAATTAAAAGCACACGCTGAGGCCAAAGGCTGGCAGGTGGTGGCCTTGTGTGAAGAGGCCGGAGTCTCGGGCCGGGCTGCTGAGGATGAACGCCACGGCCTGCATGAGATCGAGGAACTAGCGCGGGCCGGTAAGGTGAAAAAGGTTCTGGTGCATGAGGTGTCACGACTGGCGCGGCGGAACTCGCTCGTTCACAAGTTCGTGGAGACTCTGGAAGAGCTGGGCGTCTCGCTCTACTGGCACGCGCAGGGCGTGGAGACTTTGCTTCCTTCGGGCAAGAGGAACCCGGCTGCTGCCGTGATGCTGGCGCTACTCGCTGAAATGGCGCGAGCCGAAAACGAGACGTTGAGGGATAGGATCAACAGCGGACTGGCTGAGGCACGCCGGAAAGGCGTGATACTCGGGAGGCCCGTGGGCAGCGGCTTGGAGACTGCGGAACTCATGGCAAAGCACAAGGACGTGGTGCGCGCCTTGAAGGCCGGGCAAAGCATCCGCAATGCCGCCAGCATCACGGGGAAAGGTGTCTCCACGGTGCAACGGGTAGCGGCAGCGATGAAGGCCGCTTGAGATCAAAGCTAGCGGCAGAGTCCGAGCGCGGCGGGGAGAGTGGAATCATTGACGTTATCACCTTTCGAGCCAGAAGAGATAGGACGCGGCATCGCTGGCGCTGCGGTAACGCAAAAGTAGGAACACCATGGCGGCACTCTGCGGCAGTGGAAAAGGGCTGTAGTATCACTTTCCCGCCTCTCACTGAAACAGTAGCAACGGCAGGCCATACGACACTTGAGCTAGATCGAGGCGGCGCGGTGTCCTGGAGATTCTGTGGAGCAATGGAGCAGGGTAAAAGAAACCGGGGGGGAGGGGGATCGGCCTGCGTTCTTGCGCGCCCTCTCTGAATGGGTTTCGAGCCGCGAAATTTTTCCCAATAGGGACGGCAGCACAGGCGTCGCATTCTTACCTGAATTCTTACTTGGCTAAACCGACCCGTGTAATTCGTTGATTATCAATGAAGTGTCCCCGACAGGAATCGAACCTGTATCCAGCATTTAGGAAACGCTTGTTCTATCCGTTGAACTACGAGGACGTGATAGCACGCCATCCATGCACAGAAATGGCCGGGCTGGCAAGTGTGGCCACGATCTCACTTCTTTGCTTTCTTTTTAGCCTGAGCTTTGCCTTGCTTCGGGCCATCGAACACAGGCGGGATGGTTCCTTTCTCCCATTCGGTGATGGCGCTGGTGAGCTGGGCGACGATGTCGGGCTTGTCAGCGGCGAGATCTTTGGATTCACCAATGTCTGCGGCTAGATCATACAGCTCGGGCTTGCCGCCGGGGAGGTGGACGAGCTTCCAGTTGCCCTGACGCACGGCGTGATTGCCCTGTAGTCCTTGGCTGCGCCAGAAGAGTTGCTCATGGGGCGAGTCGGCCTTTTCACCGCTGAGAAAGGGGATGAGGTTCACGCCGTCGATCACACGATCTTGGGGCACTTCGCCCCCGGCGAGGGCGACCGCTGTGGGCAGGATGTCGAGTGCGATCACGGGCTGATCATAGGTGCCGGGCTTGAGTTTCGCGGGCCAGCTCACGAGGAATGGCACACGCATCCCGCCTTCATAGACCATGCCTTTGGCACCACGCAGCGGGCTGTTGTCGGTGAAGTTGCCTGTGCCTTTGCCGCTGAGGTTCGGGCCGCCGTTGTCACTGATGAAGAAGATGAGTGTGTTCTCGCGCTGCTTGGTGGAGTCGAGCTGATCAAGTGTCTGGCCCACGGCGGCATCGAGCGCGCAGATCATGGCGGCGTAAGTGCGGCGGTTTTTGTCAGTGATGTGCGCCAGCTTTTCCAGCCAGGCCTCGGGAGCTTGCAGCGGCGTGTGTGGCGCGTTGAAGGCGAGGTAAAGCAGCCATGGTTTGTCCTGTCCCCCATGACGCTGGATGTAAGCACTGGCCTCGTCGCCGAATTGCTCGGTAAGATACTTTTTCTGCGGTTCGTCCACGCCGTTGCGGTTGAGCGGGATGGTGTACTCAGCGCCCGCTTTTTGATCGGGGAAGTAAATGTGACCGCCACCGAGTGCGCCAAAGTACTCATCAAAGCCGCGCTTCATCGGGTGAAACTGAGGATGCGCGCCGAGATGCCATTTGCCGACGGCACCGGTCGCATAGCCAGCCTTCTGCATGAGCTGTGGCAGCGTGATCTGATCCAGCGGCAGTCCTTGTTTCGTGTCTTCAGGCAGCCACACGGGATTGTTCTCATGACCGAAGCGATGCTGATACCTGCCCGTCATGATCCCCGCACGCGTCGGGCTGCAAAAGGGATGTGAGACATAGCCGTTCGTGCAGCGCACAGCCGAGGCCGCGAGACGATCGAGATGCGGTGTGGGGATTTCTTTGGAGCCCTGGAAGCCGACATCGTGGTAGCCGAGATCATCAGCGACGATGAGCAGCACGTTCGGCTTATCAGAAGCGATGCCGGATAGGACCGATAGGAATAGGAGAACGGTGGTGAGGCGGAGCATAGAGCGGGATGAAACGCAGCCGAATGGGCGATCATGCAAGCGGCCTCTCAAAAGGCATTCACGCTGATCTCTAGGTAGGCGAAGTCGGTGTCACCACTGCGGAGCGTGTTCTTGATGAAGCTGCCGGGCATGAAGTGGGCATAGCCCAGCACGGCCTCAATCTTGGAGTTCAGTTGGTAGCGCGCGCGGATGTCGAATTCATGCCCCACAAAGCCGCCGCTCTTGCCAGTTATATCCTGCGCATTGTTCGCCGGGTAAAAGCGGTCGGCATCACTCGCTAGCCAGTACCAACTGTAGCCCAGATCCATGCGCAGTTTCTTGCTCGGGGACAGCTCCAGTCGCAGCTTCGGTGTGCTGATGTTTTCAAAGACGATGGAGTCATTCGCCGACCAGGGCCGACTGAAGCCAAAGAAGCGCTCGAAGCGATTGTCCGTGCCATCGTTTGGATCACGGTCACCGCTGGCATAGCCGTAAAAAGCACTCAGGCGCGGTTTCCATTCATGTTCAAAAAGATAACCAACTTCAATGTTGCCACCATAAGCCCGCATGTCGCGTGAGCCACTGCGCCCGAACTGATAGATGAGGTCGAAGTCGTAGTCGAAGCCCGTGCTCCCCACCGTGCCATATCCGCGCAGTCCAGGCGAATGCACAAACCTCTCTGCCACGGCCCCGTGAGCTGATTGATCCAGCGCCAGATAGAAGGGCTCTAGCGTGATGATGTCCGACCAGCGCCGCCAGTGGCCGATCAGGCCATACATCCACTGCCGCTCCACTGGCCTGTCCCATTTGTACTCAGAGCGGCTGAGTGGCTGCACCGCTAGCAGGTCGAGCTGCCAGTCATTGTTCTCCTGACCGAGTGTGCCGTGGAAACCCTGAAAGGTATTCGCTGTGTTACGCCATTGATTATTCCCGATTAGGCGGCGGTCGAGAAACTCGAAGTTGTGGATGCCATAGCGCAGGCTGAGCGGGCGTGCATTTCCCAGCGCATCATGACCAAGAGCGCTGTCAAAAAAAAGCTCGCCATACAGGCGGATGATCTCGAACTCATTCACGTCGCGTGTGTCGCGGACGTAGTGACTGTTGCCCCTGCGTGAGTCCTGCATCTCCACGGCAAAGCGAAACGGATCGAGCGCGTCGTGAATGCTGAGATAGGCGCGCGTCCTTTGCAGCAGCGGCTCATCCAGCCCGCCCTGCGCTCGGCGGATGTCATCGTCGCGATACTCATAGCGGAAGCGATAGTCGAGACCGATGTCCAGCCATTCGGAGTCTTTGAGTGCGTCCCAGCCCGTGTCCTGTGCATGGCGCGCATACTTTGGCAGGTCTGGATCACGAGTCGTGCTGTAGCTTTTCGGGGCGCGATAAAAGGTGTTTTGATCCTGAGCAGCAACTACGGCTGTCAGTAGCAGCAGGATGGTGAGGCAAACAGAGATCGATGACATGGAAATGAGGCGCGGCAAAACGTAGGAAGTGGCTAGAGGTTTGCAGCAAATGCCTGCAATTCGCGATACTCCGCCAGCATGGTCTTCACGGCGGCCACGGTGGCCGCCACTTGCTGGGGCATCATGGCCAGAGCAGGGGTTTCAAATACAATCTCCAGCGGCCTCGGGTGCTGCTCTGGCGGTGCGCACAGGATGCCATCATAGCCTTCTTTGATAATCCCACGCGCGGCTAAAAAGCCATCAATGAGCGGCAGTTCATTACGCGGTAAGTGCTGGCTTGCTGCTGCTAGCGCTGGCTCCAACAGCTCCCCGCTGAGCAGCGCACCGCTGACAAAGCCGTAGCAGCCATCGGAGTCATCGTCTGAATGCAGAGCGATCAACCCATCGAACCGCTCACGGCGTAGCTCGGCTTCGAGGAAGACGACTTCTGGCTCGATGGAGCCTGACCAGAACTCGCGGTTTAAATCCAAGCCGCTGTGATTGTGTCGCGTGCCCAGATTGCGCCCCGTCGGATTGCAGATGGGATAAAAATGCAGTTCATAGTCATGCAGAGCCGCTGGTTTTGACTCGGCCCACTGAATGAGTTCATGCACGGCCAGTGTGCCCGCTTCCTCATCGCCATGAATGCCAGCGAAGATGCCCATTTTAAAGACAGCATCCAGCCTCAGCGGACGGCTGATAATCTTGGGAATATAGATGCCTGAACTTGGGATGACGGTTTCCAAAATGAGAGTCTGCGACCATGCAATCTCTTCATCCGGTTGCAATCGCGGTAAGAAAATCCCGCTCGCGAACGATTCAGGCGACTGCCATCATCGACCCGCCATGAAACTCATCCCCGCCCTCGCCTTTCTCATTGCCATTACCGCATCCGCCAAGACTGACTGGAGCCGCTTTCGCGGACCGAACGGCACAGGTGTGGCTGACACGAAGGGATTGCCGACAGCCGTCAGCGAGGAGACGACGGTGTGGAAAATCGATCTCGGCAAAGGCTGGTCTTCGCCCGTGCTCTGGGAGGACAAAGTGATCGTCACCGCCGAGACAGGCCCTGGCAAACGCGCGGTAATCATGCTGGATGCTAAGTCAGGCAAAGAACTGTGGCGTCATGAAGAGAGCTTCACCGAGCACAAGAAACATAATTTTAATAGCTTCGCCAGCAGCTCGCCCTTTGTCGATGCGGAGCGCATTTACATCAACTGGAGCACCGGCACCACGATCCAGGCGCTGGCGCTGGATCACACCGGCAAGCTGCTCTGGAAAAACGAGCATGTGGCCGACTACATCCACGAACACGGCACAGGAATCTCGCCCATCGTCGTGGATGGCATCATGATTATCCGCAGCGAGTTCGACTGGCAGCGCGACGGCAAAATTTACACTGAAGATCCCGTGCAGCAGGCTTGGAAAAGCTGTGTCGTCGGCCTTGATGCCAAGACGGGCAAGCAGGCGTGGAAACACGAACTGCCGAACTGCTTGAACACCTTTTCCACTCCCGTCGTGCATGAGCGTGCCGATGGAAAAAAAGAGGTCATCTGCTCTGACACCGCCAGCGGCGTGATGGGGATCGACCCACTGACGGGCAAGTTTAACTGGCAGCACAATCCGGGCTTCACTCAGCGCAGCCTTGGCTCCGGCGTGTTGCAGGGTGACCGCTACTTCTGCACTTTCGGCACAGGCGGCGGCGTGAAGGAATTTGCCGCGATTGATGTCAGCGGTGCCCAGCCAAAGCCTGTCGAGTTCGAGTTCAGCAAGGGCCTGCCCTATGTGCCATCACCACTCGTCATGGACGGACTCATGTATCTGCTCGGTGATGGCGGCATCTTGAAGGTGGTTGATTTCAAAACCGGCAAGCAGCTCTATGAAGAGCGCGTCAATGGCAGTGCTGGCAGCAGCAAGTTCTTCAGCAGCCCCGCCGCTGGCGATGGCAAATTTTTTGCTGGAAGCCAGCAGGGCGACCTCATCATTTTGAAAGCTGGCCCCAAGTTTGAGCAGCTCTCCGCCAATAAACTTGATAGCCCGATCAACGCGAGCATGGCCATCGGTGATGGTCGCCTCTATGTGCGCACGGAGAAGATGCTTTGGTGCATCGGATCGAAGGCGCAGCCTGTTCCGTGAGTGATGTCTCGCTTGGCGGGAGCAGGTTGAATGATGAAAAAACTCGCCCACATCTTGATTCAGGCGCTGGTTTGTTCTGTCGCATTAGGACAGCCAGCAGACTGGCGCAGTCTGCCGCCTGATCTGGTGGTGCCAGCGGTGACACAGGGACCACCGAGCGCAGGCCAGTGTGTCTCACAGACGACCGCAGGCTGGGAATCCACACAGGTGCATCACCTGCTGCACTTGCCTGCGGATTGGAAGTTGGGTCAGAAGTATCCAGTTCTGATCGAGTATGCTGGCAATGGCCCCTACAGCGATGCGCGCGGCGACACCTGCGATGGTTCCGTCGAGAGCTGTGCTTTGGGCTATGGCATCAGTGCAGGCAAAGGGCTCATTTGGGCCAGCTTGCCGTTCATTGAAAAGAAGAACGGCGTCACTACAAACGCGCCCAAGTGGTGGGGCGACATTGAGGAGTCAAAACGCTACACGACGACAACCGTGCGTGACATTTGTGCGCGCTACGGCGGTGATTCGCAGCGGGTCATCCTATGCGGTTTTTCACGCGGCAGCATCGGCTGCAACTTCATTGGTCTGCATGATGATGAGATCGCGAAACTGTGGTGCGGCTTTGTCTGCCACAGTCACTACGATGGCGTGCGCACTGGCTGGCCGTATGAAGGTGCGGACAAAGCCTCTGCGCTTATGCGATTGAAGCGTCTGGGTAATCGCCCGCAGTGGATCAGTCACGAAGCCAGCACTGCTGCCACTGAGGCCTGGCTGAAGAGCACTGAGATTAAAGGTGACTGGACCTTTGTGGCCATGCCTTTCCCCAATCACAGCAGCGCCTGGGTGCTCCGGGATTTGCCCGAGCGGCAGAAGCTGCGTGAGTGGGTGGCTCGGGTGATCAAGGCAGTTCCTTGATCTGGATATGGCGGTATTCCATCACACCGCGATCACCTTCTAGGCCGATGGGGCCACTTTCAGGCAGCTTGAGGGCCTCTTCCAGCACCTCGCCATTGCAGGTGCAGTGGGCGATGCCGTCCTTCACGGTAACTTCGATCTGATTCCAATCCTGAGCCTTGTACTGCTTCAGTTCTTTGTAGGGACCGGCGACGAGATAGTCGCGGCATTGAAGCTGTGGCTTGCGGACAAAGATGCCGCTATCAGCATTCACCGCAGCGCGGAATTCGATCTTCAAAATAAAGTTCTTCGGGAACTCCTCGACCGTGTAAAGCTGCCCCGTGAGCTTATCCATTTCTGTGGGAAAGCTCACCGTGAGCGTGCCGTCTTTGGCGCTGTAGTAGGTGTCGTCTGATGCCGTTTTGCCGTCGAATTTGGTGAGGATCTCACCTGCCTTGGTGTCTTCTTTTTTGGTCTTGGCGCGGAAGCACCAGCCCGTGAGGTCTTTGCCATTGAAGAGGCTTTTGAAGCCTGCTTCAGGCTGCCAGTCCTCGGCATGAAGGGTGGAGATAAAAAGGAGGGAGGCGAAGGCGAGGTGTTTCATGGTTGGAATAAGAATGCCGCAAAAGAACGCATGAACGCCAGAGAATTGTTCAACGCAGATCTTGGTTCTCTGCTCTGGCAGATGCGACTAAACAGGCACGCGCATCGTGAACGTGGTCTCGACTCCTGGGGTGCTGGTGAGGTCGATGGTGCCGCCGTGGGCTTCAATGGCGCGGCGGACGATGCTGAGGCCGAGGCCGGTGCCTTTGATCTGCGGGCTATGGTGCTTGTGGCCACGGTAGAAGCGTTTGAAGACAAAGGGCAGGTCGTGAGTGGCGATGCCGATGCCGTTGTCACTGATGGTGAGTAGAATGTGGTCGGCGTACCACTTGCCCGTGATCTTGATGACGAGACCTGGGTTGGGGTTCTCTTTGAGCGAGTTTTCGATGAGGTTGCTGAAGACCTGATCCCAATAAAAACGATCTCCGCGCATGTGCCCGCCATCGGCCGGCAAGTCGAGATCGATGCGTGCATCACGCTCTTGAAGCATGGGGGCGAGTTGGTCCAGTGAGTCCTGCAAGCAGGCACGGGCGGTGAAGGGCTCGATGTTGAGCGCCGAGCTACCACTCTCAAGCCGCGAGATGGTGAGCATGTCCTCAATGATGCGGACGATGCGCTTGCCATGCTTTTCCATGACATCGTAACAGCGCTGGATGGTGGCTGCGTCCTTGAGTACGCCGCTTTGCAGGGTCTCGACATAACCGTTGATGAGAGTCAGTGGAGTGCGCAGTTCGTGGGAGGCATTGGCGACGAAATCTTTGCGGATCTGCTCGGCCATCGTCTGCTCGGTGATGTCATGCACCATGAGCCAGGCACCGCTTTCCGCCTTGGCTGGCAGGGGTGCGGCTTCGATGAGATAATATCGGCTTGTCAGACTTGTGCTGTTGGAAAGCTCGATCTCACGAACGATTCGGCGTTGATCCTTGAGCGCACTTTGGACGACATCGGTGATCTGATGATCCTGAAGTTCCTCAATGAGCATGCGACCGCGATGGATGCCGGTCTTCTGAAAAAGGTGAGCCAGCGTGCGATTGGAGAATTTGATGCGCATCTCGTCATCAACGATGGCCACGCCTTGGCGGATCTCGTTGAGTAAAGCCTCAAACAAGCGACGCAGGTATTCTTCTTTAATCAGCGCCTGATTGGCCTCTTGCAGGCCGCCAAAGCGCGCGGCGAGCTTGTCTGCTTCAAAGGTCTTGAGTCCAGCCGCTCGGGTGACTTTCTCAACGCTGCTGCGCCACTTTTTCTCACGCCACCATGCCCACACGATGAGGGCGATGATGGCGACGCTGAGAATAATGTTCATGGGGAAGTCTGTGTGTGTGCTTAGTGTTTAGAGTGTGCTTGTGCCAGAGAAAGCGTTGGCACGCCTCAGGCAAGGACTCAACACGCAAGACATACGCTGATCGTCTCGATTAAGCGGCGACAGCAATATCTGTGGGATTGACCACAAACTGGTAACCCGTACCGCGTACGGTGACGACATGCTTGCCCGCAGCACCTAATTTCTCACGCAGACGTTTGATATGAGTGTCGAGCGTGCGGGTGGCCACATCGTCAGAGTAACCCCAAACTTCACGCAACAGTTCACTGCGAGTGTGGACGGCGCTGGTGTTTTCCAGCAGGACGGCCAGGAGCTTAAACTCGGTGGTGGTCAGATCGATTGGCGTGTCGTTGTGGAAGAACTTCATGTTCTTGCGATCCAGCAGGAAGGCACCGTTCTTCACTTCGGAGACATGCGTGACTTTCTTGGTGCGGCGCAATATGGCACTGATGCGCAGAGCCAATTCGCGTGGTGAGAAGGGTTTGGTCAGGTAATCGTCAGCGCCGAGTTCGAGTCCGTTGATCTTGTCTGTGATCTGAGCTTTGGCGGTGAGCATGATGACTGGTACACCGCGTGTGCGGCTGTCACCACGGAGGCGCTTGAAGGCGGTCATGCCATCTTGACCCGGCAGCATGATGTCGAGCACGACCAGGTCTGGCTGTTGTTCCAGCACGGTTGGCATGACTTGTAGTCCGTTGGTGATGCAGAGGCACTCGTGTCCTTCACGCATCAGATGCAGGGAGATCAGCTCAGAAATATCCGGCTCGTCATCGACCACTAAAATTTTGCTCATAATCAGTCTTGTTTACACAGGCTAGCACACAAAGGACAAATCGTTCTTGGTGACGACTGCGTCACACGCCAGTCGTTTCGGGTGACGGCTGTGTCAGATAGCAGGCGGAAGGAAGTAGGCATAGCTCAGGACTTCTTCGTTGGGGTGCTGCGCTTCTCATACTCTTGAAACGCTTGGCGAGCCTCAGTGGGCTGGCCGCTTTTTTTCAAAGCGTAGGCGAGATTCTTCCAGGCTTGGGGATGTGTGGGGCGGAGTCGGACGGTGTTACGATAGGCTTTAGCCGCCTCGTTAGGGTTGCTGTTTTTGTCGAAGAGTAGGCCCTGATAGAACCAAGCTTCCGAGTAACCGGGATTGAGTTTGAGGCTCTGCGAAATGGCTGCTTGTGCACCTGTGTAATCTTTGAGGCGACCACGAACATAGGCGCTTAGGTAGTGAGCCTGTGCGTAGCCGGGAGCGAGTAACATGACACGCTTCAGCGCATCGTCAGCGCTGCCGAGATCACCATCCCGGACAAGGCGACTGGCGAGTAAGAGCCAGGCGAGTGAATCGTTTGGGCGCTGTTCCGTGGCGAGTTCGAGGGCTTCGCGGTCTTCGGTGGTATCAGGGAGCGCTCCGGGTTTCTCGCGTAGTTTGGCAAAGGCAAGCTGATGCCAGTAGAGTCCAGCCTTCGGATCAAGAGCGACAGCTTTGCGCTGGCAGTTGAGGGCCTCGGGAGCTGCACCGAGATAAGTGGCGCTAAGACCGAGTAGCGCCCAGCATTCGGCACTACGCGGGTATTTACGCGTGAGTGTCACGAGCTTGCGCATGGCTGACTCGACTCGGCGTTGTTGAAGCGTCTCAAAGGCAGCGACGAACTCGAGATCGGTAGCCACTTGCTTGAGCTTGGGAGTCTTGGGCAAACGGCTGAGCGGCAGAAGTGGCGCACGCGTCTTGCGCAGTTCGATGGCAGCGGCGTCGGAGGGTAGCGCAAAGTTCATCCAGCTTTTCAGTGGCACCTGCATGCCGACGATGGCGATGACTTTGCCCGCTTGATTGAGCACGGGAGAGCCGACGGCTCCTGGAGAATCTTTGCCACGCACATTGAGCCAGCCGAGGCCGGTCAGCGCGCCATCCATCTGCACGGTGGCATCGGCGAGCACGAGTCCACGCTTCTCAGAAATGGCGAGCACGTGGCAGGCTTGTTCAGTGCGGAGGTCCGCGCCAGGGCTGAGTTCGAGCGGTGTTGTCTCATAGCTCTCGCTTTGCAGGAGAGTGACGCCGGTGGTGAGGTCGGCCACGTAGAAGCCGCTGACCTTGTGATTGGTCCCATCGGCACCGGTGGTGGTGATGTAGTCCACTTTCTCGGCGATCTCAGGATGTAATAATCCGGTGTCGGTGAGAATGATGCCACTCTGAGTGACGAAACAACCGATGCCGCTGGCGAGTTGTGAGCCGAACTCATCCCAGACACGTACACTGACGACTGAAGCCACGACCTTCATGCCGATGCTGCGTAATCGAAGTTCATCGGGTGTGAGTGGCTTATCCGGCGCACCTTCAGGTTGCGCTTCACCGGGCAGATAGGGCGAGATCGGTGGTAGGAGATCGAGATTGGCCTCATCGGCCATGGGCAGGCCTTTCGCTTCTCCCTGGAAAAGTAGGAGCGGATTTTCGTAATTGTTCACGTCAACCGGGAAGCCCGCATTGGTCGGCAGTGCAGGCTCGACTGTAGGCATAGCGAGAGGATCGAGTACGCTCGGCGGAAGCTGGCGTTTAGGGACTTGCTCCTGAGCGCGGGCGCAGGTCAGTCCGAATAGAAGCAGCAAGAGTAATAATCGCATGGCTGAGAGCCGAATGTGTCTGGAATGTGACGTTACGCGGCGGCTTCCTTGTGACGAATTCTTCACATGGAAATCATTTCCCGATGAATGGCAGCAAGGTAGAAGAGAAGCCGTCATTTCTCAATATGCGCTCACTTGCCCTCACACTCACATTGCTGTCCGCCGTGGCTCTTCAGGCCGCAGATTTGGAACTTAAATCCCTCGGCGATGCAGCTAACGGACAGGCCAAACGCAAATATGGACCCTACGTCGGAGTCTCTATTGGTGAAAGTTTTGGACAGACCGGTGATGTAGCTTTTGGAGGGCAGAAATTTAGCCTCGAGAGCGCTGCGGGTGCCGCCATTTTCAGCATTGAAGTGGGGAAGAGTTGGAAGCTGAAAAGCGTGCCTTTGATGCTTTCCCTGGATGCCGATGGAACTTTTATGTCCACCGCACTGGAGGGCAATAGCACCACGGGGCCTGCTGCTAGCTATAAGGCGGATATGAATTCACTATTTTTTAGTTTCAACGGGACATTAGCACTCGATCTGTATCGCTATCGTGCTCGCATTGGCAAATTTGCAGCGGGCTTCAGGCCCTACATCGGCGGTGGTCTGGGCGGTGGACAGGTCTGGTATCGAAATGCCACAACCACGGTGGCTGCGGCTGCCCCATTCACGATTGATGAGTTCATTAATTCTTGGAACTTCTATGCAGGTGTCGAGTGGACTTGGAAGGATCAATACTCCGTGTTCGCTGAGTATCGCGACACCCACTTTGGCGATCTCGAAGATATTAAAAGCTATGCCACAGACGGATACCTCATTGGCTTCCGTTATCGCTACTAAATTCCCATTCAACACCCAATCATGGCCCATCATACCCGACTCCTCCTCACAGCACTCACGGTTCTCGCACTCGCTAGTTGCAAGACGATCACCTCTGATCGTATCACCTTACCGAACACGCCTGTCAGTTACCAAACAGTCAGCGACATGATCGATGAAGAGACCATCGAACACACGGTGAAGTTCCGCAATTTGGGCAACCAGATCGTCAGCTTCGACTACACCGTCGCCGATGAGCCAGGGGTTCCTCACACGGATGCAGAAGGCCCCAATTCTGGCCTTGTAGAAAATCTTTATCCTGGGGCTGAAGCGAGCGTGAAAAATCCGACGAAGAGCATGGATGGCTTATTTGTCGTGCTCGGAAAGGTGACCTACGGCAAGCGCACGAGTGAGCAACTCGCGAAGCAGTATAAGCCGAGTTCAGTGGCAGTGAACAGCAGTCCAGCAGCTGGAGGTGCCCTGGCGCTGCCATTGCTCGAGCCAATCTCGGCTCCCTAATGGCGAGTATGTCGTTCCTGAATTTGATTTTAACTTTTCGCAGCCCCAGTCTTCTGGGGCTGTTTGCCTTTTGCCTCTGCTCGCCGTTGATGGCAGTTGAGGATGAGACGGCGCTGCGACTCTATCAGCGGGGCATGAAACTGATTGCTGAGAGTGATCCAGAAGAAGCGCTCGACCGATTTAATACGGTCGCCAAGAAGTATCGCCGAAGTGAAACCTGCGCCCAGTCGCTCTGGGAGATCTACCGCATTCAGGAGCATTTGGGTGATGAGGAAGGTGCCTTTGAGGCGCTGAATCGGCTTGTCACGGAGCAGCCGGGACATTTTGAAAAAGCTTATGCTGCGCAGTTTCAACTGGTGAAACGTTTGCTGGGCGCAGGTAAAAACGCGCGTCGCACTCTGGAGGTGCAAAGGCCTTCACAATCTCTGTCACCAGAGGTCTTGGTGGTGATGCTCCAGACGGTGATCAAGAATGGACCCCAGACTGAGGAGGGCATTCAGGCGCATTATTATCTTGGTCTGGCTCAGGAGCGGGCGGGTGACAAGAAGGAAGCCATCGCCACGCATGAAGACTTTGCTGAAAATTATCCGAAGCATGAACTGGCAGACGACGCGAGCTATCAGGTGGCTTACATCTCTTACAAGGACTGGAAGTCCATGCGCAGTGAGAGTCCGCATCAGCGTGAAGCAACGGCACTTTCACTCACTTGGTTTATCACTCGGTACCCGCAGAGTGATAAGGCTGCGCAAGCTCGCTCATGCCTCGTCGAAGTGCGCGTGGCTGACCAGCGCGAGTTGGTCAGTCTAGCCAAGTATTATGAAAGCCGAGGCAACGCCAAAGCTGCCAGAACCTACTATCAGCAGCTTGCCATCAAGTTCCCAGAATTGTTGCAAAGTGAAGGTGAGTTAAAAGACAAAATGGTTAGTACCATGGCTGAGGTTGCGGCTGAATCTATTGGGCCGGTCCGCGATTGATCGTTGATGCATCGTTGGTTGCCGTATTCGTGTCGAAGCAGCGACAAGAGAATGCGTGTGTCATTTTAGACACTGCCGAAATCGTTTCATAGCGCTGTTTGGCAGAGAATCATGAGAGTGGTTGCATCGAGGTATGCCACTCAATCCATTGCCTGTCCTTTTGTCACTCATCGCTCTCGGTGGTGTCGGCATGATGGTGCTCTCAAGCCCGGCGAAGTTGACTTTGCCAGAACCAACGACCTCCCAAACATCTGCGGCGGCTTCGGTGAAGCCAAATGCAGACACGTTAGATGCAAAGACGCTGAACTTGTATTCGGAACTCTCATTTGATGAAGTTTATGTCATGCCCGCAGGTCCGAAGGGGTTGGCTTTCACCAGCAAGACTCAAGGCTTGAATGGCAAGAAAGTCAGGATGGAAGGCTTCATGGTAAAGCACTACCACGACGATCCCGCGATCTTCCTTTTCACGGGAGTGCCAGCGGTGCATAACCAAGTGGAGTACCTTTTGGCGGACAGTCTGCCCACAAGTCTGATGCATGTGATCATGGACGTGCGTGCGGGTGATGCACCTGTTTGGAAACCTCAGCGTATCACGGTGATGGGCACACTCGAAACCGGTGCTCACCAAGAAGTAGATGGCCGTGTTTCACATATTCGTCTGCGCTGCGAGCACGTGGTCGATAGGCGCACTGGCACGCTGCTTGAACTGCGCAAGCCGCTGGCACTACAGAAAGATCGCATGGCTTACAAGGCCTATCAGACAGCCACCAATTCCCGCCTCTCTGGGGCGAATCCAGAGAACACATCCAACGAACCAAGACACCCACAAACTCGATGAAACCAAATCTGCTTATTGCCATCACGCTAGCTTCCGCCGCCTTGGCTGACTCTAGCTTTGCTGCGCCTACTGTGACGCGCCTGAATCCCTCAAGCGCTCTCTTTAGCTATGGCGACGCCACGCCTCCCTACATCTCTCGCTTCCTGCCCGGACAGCGTTTTGACCTCCAGTCCACCATCCAGGCGGATGCTGGCCAGACCATCACGGGTGCCGTATTCAAAGTTAATGGCGTTGTGGTCCCTGGAACCGTCACTGTGACTTCCATTGGCAGTGACAGATTCAGCGTCGCTCTGCGCGCTTACTCGGCCACGACTGCTGGCCCGAAGACTCTCGTAGTCGAGGCCACACAATCGGGTGGCCCCATCGCCACCGCGACTGGTAACTTTGAAATCGTGCCCGTTGCTCGTCCACGCCTCACGGGTGTGCGCAAAGCCAAGAACATCATTTATCTCATCGGTGACGGCATGAGCATGGCTCACCGCACGGCAGCACGCATCGTTTCAAAAGGCATCGCACTAGGCAAAGCCATTGACCCACTCGCGATGGATACTCTGCCAGCGACTGGCATCGTGATGACGCCATCGCTTAACTCGATCATCACAGACTCTGCTCCTGGTGCAGCCTGCTACTCGACGGGGAACAAGTCCTTCAATGGTCAGGTCGCTGTGTTTCCAGACGACACGACTGATAAGTGGGACAATCCACGTGTGGAGCACATGGGCAATTACCTCGCCCGCACCCAAGGCAAGGTGCTGGGAATCGTGACCACGGCAGACGTTGAAGATGCGACTCCAGGCTCCTTTGCTGTTCATACCCAGGACCGTGGTGCTGGCACTGGCATCTGTGACATGTATTTGGATGAAGCCGTCGCCAAGCATAACCTCCGTGTTCTTCTCGGCGGTGGTCGTAAGTGGTTCATTCCACAAGGATCGCCTGGCTCAGGTCGTGTCACTGGCACCACGGCCAGCGGTGCAGATTATGTTTTGCCTGCTGACCTAGCCGCTGGCTGGGGTGTGCCGGTTGGTTCTTCGGACCCAACGCGTGACCTGATCGCAGACTTCGTCACCGCCGGCTTTACGTATGCGCCTGACGCGACTGCGCTGAATGCCGCGCCATCAACGACAACCAAACTGCTCGGCCTCTTCAACACTGGCAATATGGATGTCTCGCTGGACAAGATCGCTGAACGTCGTGGCGGTGCCTCAACGGGCACAGTCGCTACTTTCCCTGATCAGCCGTTGCTTGAGGAGATGACGGAGAAGGCGCTGCAGGTGCTCAACAACAACGCCAAGGGCTTTGTGCTCATGGTGGAAGGTGCTTCGATCGATAAGCAGGCGCACAATATGGATACTGAACGTTTCGTTCATGACACCATCGAGTTCGATCGCGCTGTCGCTAAGTGCATCGCTTTCCAGCAGGCCAATCCTGACACGCTCATCATTGTCACGGCTGACCATGAGTGCGCAGGTGCTGCCATCATCGGTGCATCGACGATCACCAATGCTCTCCTCGTCACCAAATCCACCCAGTTGGGCACGGACACTGTCGCAGGTGTCACCACCGGCACCGGTGCCGCGCCAGACGGCAGCGCCACCCTGAGGACAGGCGTCGTCGGCACTTATGACAGCGCTTCGTTCCCCGTTTACTCGAACAACGTTGATGGTTACCCGACGACGATGGATGTCGATAGGAAGATGCTGATTGGTTACGGCGGCAATGGTGATCGTTACGAAGATTGGCTAACCAATGCCGCAGCGAATGCAAACCCTGCCACGCGTGACACGGCGGGTGACTTTTTCATCGGCGGTCAGGCTGCAGGTGCTGGTAACTCCAGTGCCGTTCACACCGCTGCTGACATCCCGCTTTCCGCAGGTGGAATCGGTGCGCATCAATTCACTGGAACCATGGATAACACGGAAGTCTTTTTCCGTGCCATGCAGACAGCGATCGGCGGTGCAAGGTAAGCAGTAAGCTCGTTGAATTAGAAACAGTTAAACTGGAAGACCCGGCAGGATATCCCTGTCGGGTCTTTGTTTTTTATGGGCGACGTTTGAGGTTCAATGTGACAAAAAAATCACGAAGCAGAACTGGTCGAATCAGGGTGTGTGACAGGCCGCCAATTGAGACACACACACGTAGTTAGGTGACAAAACTGTTGCCGAGCAGGCTTTGGCGAAAGGTGGCTCATGGGTTCTTATCAACCCCGGTGACGCAGAAACTGCGCACCTCACTGCATCTACAAAAACACCATGATCATCAAACCCCGCTCTACCATTGGATGCCTGCTCTTCGTGGCGCTTAGCGCGACCACGCTGAAGGCGCAAGAAGGCCAACTACCCGTGAGCCGCACCACGGGTGCTCTCACCATCAGTCTTCCGATAAACAAGCCGACACTTATGGCGCTGCCTTTGGCAGACATCTTGGCCACTGGCACGGTCGTCACGGTGGATGGCCCAGGCTTATACACTCTGGCCGGCACATTGCCTGACGTCACTACGACCGCTCATGCGTTAAAAATTATCAGCCGTGTGGATCAGCGTGGTGCTGGAGCCAGCGCCCCTGCTGGCACGAGCACGAATGCTTATGGTCTCTCGGCAAGAATCACCGCCAAGACCGGTCAGCAGGTGGCCGCCGCTTTGACCACCGCACCCAATGTGGGCGACAAAGGCGTCATCTACAAACTGCGCACCCTGGGCCAGCTCTTCACAGGAGCTGCACTCAACACAAATGCAGCTGAGGCGAGTGCTGACGTGGTTTACTTGAGCACTGGCGGCACTTTCGCTGGTTACTTCAATACTGGGTCCGCCTGGGTTTCAGTTGCGACTCCAGCAGGTGCTGATCAATCGAGCACAGTTTTGGATGCTGGTTCAGCCGTCCTCATTGTGCGCAAAAATCTCGGCACTGTCACTACAGTCCGTGTGACTGGCGTGACACTGCCAGGTCGTGAAACAGGCGCTGCTGTGGCAGGCTTCAAACTGGTGAACAATCCGTTCTCGATTTCCACGACGCTCGAAGCGAGCGGTCTTCAGCAATACATCACTAGCGGCGCTGGCCCAGGCTCTGCCGATACCGTTTACCTCGAAAACAACGGCGTCATCACGGGCTACTATTACAAGAGCAGCGGTCTCGGCGGCAGAGGCTGGCGCGTGCTTGGAGACAACATCTCCAACCAAGGCGCGGCGCTGATCCGTCCAGGCAAATCACTCCTCTTCAAAGAGCAAGCTGGCCTCGCTGGCGTGACTCTTCCAGAGCCATTCGCTGAGTAATCCAACTCCACCTTATCAGATCACCTATCTACATGAAAAAGTCATTTATTACAGCCTTCGTGCTGACAGCTATGGGACTGGCAAGCACGGCGAATGCCGCGCAGCTTTATTCCTCAAACTTGGGCAATGGAATCACCAATGCCAGCGGCGCTGCTGTTTCTACCGGCACCGTTCGTTATGGTTATTTCCCCGCAGCTTTCGACATCGCAGCCAATGCTAACAACTTCGCGGCGCTCGACACGGCTTTCATTCAAGTGTCCAGCTTCAGCGGAAATATCCGCACCCAAAACACAGATGGTTTCTTTGACCTGACGCAGACGTTTGTCACGAATGTTGCCTTTGAAACGGTGCCTTATGATTCGAGCGCAGGCTCGACAAGCAATGTGGGTGGAGATGTCGCGGGTGAGAAGATCTACATTTGGATCTTGAATAACGCGACGCCAGCGAGTGCCACTGAACAGGCGATCTTTTCGATCAATCAAACCTGGCCAGACAGCAATGAGCTGTTCACCGACGTGACCGCCTCCATCGACTCAGGCACAGCAGGCTTGACCGCTCATCTGGGTGCTTTGGCTGCGGGTGCAAACATCGGCGCAGGTGCTCCTTCCCACAGCATGGCAAACCCTCTGGGCAGTGCCTTGGCGACGCGCACTCTGCCCGCAACGGGCGGCAACAGCGTGCTGCGTAACACGGTGGTGACCTTCAGTGTGTCTGTCACAGGCACCGGCCCTTTCACCTACAAGTGGCGCAAAAATGAGGTCGAAATCGGTGGCCTCGGAACGACCACTAACACGGCTGCTACAACCAACACTTATTCCCTCGGCACGGCTGAACTGAACGAAGATGGTAGCTACGATTGTGTGGTGTCAAACGGGTTGGGACCAGTGACCAGCAATGCACTCGTCGTTGATGTGTTCACTGTGGCTCCTGTGGTCACACTGGATGCGATTTCACAGACCTTGAATGTGGGTGAGCCGCTCTTCCTTGAGGTGGACGCCGAAGGTCAGGCGACGCTGAAGTATCAGTGGAGCAGGAATGGGGCGGCCATCTTGAATGCCACCAATAAAACCTACTCAGTGGCCTCTGCCGCACTCACCAATGGTGGGCTGTACACCTGCACCGTTTCCAATGGCACGACCGCCAAGGACACCAGCACGGCTGAAGTCGTAGTGGTGGACAATGTCCCAAAAACACTGGCCCTCAAAGGCGGTCCCACGACTTCAACCACTCTGAAGGTCAATGTCGGTGGCACGCCTCTGAGCTATGAGTGGTTCAAGGACAATGTGACTCTCAATATCACGACTCCGACCTTGCTCATCAAGCCACTCCTGGCAGCTTCGGTTGGCTCTGTTTATAAGTGTGTCGTCACAGGGATCGCTGGTCCAAAAGATGGTGCGACAACGACGCTGAACATTTTTGATAAAGCGCCTGCCTTTAACTTCACTGTGCCAGGTGTGCCTGCGATGCCGGATGGGATCGTCAGCGGTTCCTACTCCTACCAGATCCGCGTGAGTGGTGATGCTGATAAGGCTCCGAGCGGTTATGACGCGGTGGGTCTGCCAACAGGTTTGACGATCAATAAGCTGACGGGTCTGATCTCTGGTAAGCCAACGCTTGCTAAGGTAAACGCCAAGGTCACACTGAAGATCATCAACACGGTCGGCACGGCTTCCATTGATGACTTCATCGACATCAAAGGCTTCCCTGCTGGCATCGCTGGCACTTATGTCGGACCCGTTGAGCGGATCGCCAAACTCGGCGCCGATCTCGGTGGTCGCCTGGATAACATGATTGTCTCTCCGACCGGTGTGATCACTGGTAAGTTATTGCTGGGTGTCGCAAGCTTCCCTCTCGTGGGCGCTGTGGATGTTGCAGGACTCGATCCTTTGACGGCCACTGTCTCTGCCTCAGTCGTGATCAAGCGCACGGGCGTTCTCACACCGCTGACACTCACCTTTGATCTGGGTGCTGATCTACTTTCCAACGGCGATCTCACCGACAACACGGATCATGTTTACCTCGAAGGATGGCGCAACAAATGGGCCACAACGCCTGTCGGTTCCAACGCCACAAAGTATGCTGGTCTCTATAACCTAGCGCTCGCGATTCCCGATGAGTCGTCTCCTGGCATAGTGAATGTGGACAAGACGAATTTGGGCCTCCCACAAGGTGTGAGTTACGCTTCCTTCACGGTTGCTAAAGATGGCAAGCTGACTTTCACGGGTAAGCTCGCCGATGGTGAAGGCATTACTGGCGGCACATTCATCGGCCCATCTGGCCAGATCTTCATGTTCCAGACACTTTACACCACCACGACCAAAGGCTCACTGCTAGGTAAGCTCGTAATCGACGACAAGACGACGCCTGCTGTCACGGACAACACGATCGCAGGTGATGCCGACTGGTCGCGCCCAGCGAACCTTGCGGTTGCAAATCGCCTGTATCGCAGCGGCTTCGATCCGATTGATCTCATGATCATTGGTGGTCAGTTCACGCCACCATCGTTGCTGCTAGGTATCACCACCGCTACCACTCCTACTGGAGCAGCAAACGCCGTGCTGACCTTTGAGCAAGGTGGCATCAATTCGGCGGATCGGTTCCCAAATACAGATGCAACTGTTGATGTAAGGGTGCTGGCGCTCAACAAAGTGTCCATTGTTGGAACTACGCCCTTCGTCACCTTGGTGCCCGTTGCGACCAGTGGTCTCTTCAGCGGTGTCATTCAGTTGAAGGATGAAAATCCAACCACCGCAGTGGTTAACGCAGACGAACTGCCACGCGCTCCGGCCTATCAAGGTCTGATTGTTCCGATTGATGGATCACTGATTGGCTTGGGGTATTTCCTCCTCGACCAGATCCCAACTTCTACGCCTCCGGCCACCACAGCAACCACCTCACCCCGCTTGTCTGGTGGTGCCTACTTTGAAGTCAAGTAAGGCTCTGATCTGAAACGAAACTGAGAATTTAAAAATATGAAATCTATCTCTACCCAAATCCTCTCGCTGGCCTGCGCCGCAGCCGCCTTCACCGGTGCTGCCAAGGCAGACATCATCGAAGTGACAACGGACATCTCGACTGACACCCGCTGGTCCAGTGACAATGTGTACGTGCTCCCCAATGCAGTGTATGTGCTGCCACCAGCACGTCTCACCATTGAGCCAGGCACTATCATTCGCGCTGCCAACGATGCGATCACCGCTGGCTCGAACAATCCCGGCACACTCGCTGTTTGCCGCGGAGCCAAAGTCATCGGCATCGGCACAGTGGAAAACCCCATTGTCTTCACCTCTGTGGACGACACTTTGGTTCCAGGTGGCGTGAATACTCGCCCGACGAAAGTCGGCAGCGTGGTTTTCACACCGCTCAACTACGGCACTGATGGCCCAGTCGGGAACAATGCCTTCTCCATCGCCCGTCAGTGCGGTGGCCTCGTGCTCCTAGGACGCACGTCGATTGCGTATGACGGCAATGGCGCTGCGGCTCGCTATAGCTATGACGATGTGACCAACATCTTTACGGGTGAAGCCCCAGCGCTCCCTACCGGCGGCAGTTCGCCCGAAGCCGTAGCTGGAACTCAATTGGAAGCAGGTGATGGCAGTGGGTTCGCTGTGATCGAAGGTCTTTCTGTCTCGCCGATCACTTTGGGCTTCCCCTTTGATCCAGATGGCAGCGGCAGTCTGAATGGTTCCACCAGCTTCCAGCGCGGTGTTTATGGCGGCGTGGATGAAGACGACGACAGCGGCGTAGTTCGCTTTTGGTCGATCCGTTACGGCGGTTTCCCTGTGGCTCCAGGCATCGAACTCAATGGCTTGACCATGGGTGCTGTGGGTCGCGGCACGACGATTGAATGGGTCGAAGTCTGTCAGAATGCTGACGACGATTTCGAGTGGTTCGGCGGTTATGTGAATTGCCGCTACCTCATGGGCATGTTCGGTGGTGACGACGGCATCGACTGGGACCAGGGCTACTCTGGCACCATTCAGCACGCCTTCCTGCACATGGGCGGCGGAGAGCGCTTCCCGCGTTCTGGTTATGCCAATGTGCCTGCTGACGCGTCGACCGCTGGTAAAAACACCAGCCAGAACGTGTCTGAGCGTGGATTCGAACTGGACGGCCCTGAGCCAAACAACTCCGGCATCTTGCCACGCTCCAAAGGTTTTGTTTTCAATGCCACCATCATTGGTAACAAAGCCGGCGTGGGTGTCACATCCAGCCAAGACGGCATTCGTGTCCGCCGCAGTTCTTCGGGTCAGATTCAGTATGCCTTATTTGAAGACATCAACAGCGGCGTGCTTGAGTTCAGCGATAACTCCACGACCCCAGGCGTGGAGAATGACACCGATCTCTTGGACAGCTTGTTCTTCAATACAGGTGCCACGCCGATCCAAGCGCTCACTGGCACGACTATCGTGACCACTGGCACAGCAGTGGCTCCGGCCACCCAGATCGTCGCCAAAGGGCAGCTCGTCAAAAACGGCCTGAACCCTACCCTGATCGACGAAGCTACGGCTGGCGTTTCCATCGTAGCTCGTAAGATGACCCGCACAGCTCCAGTTCGCTCGGGTCTCACGAACTTCCTCAGCCCAGTCAAGCACACGGGTGCCATGCGTGACAACAACTGGCTCTTTGGTTGGAGCTGGACCGCTGCGGTGGATCTCCTGCCTACCTCGAATATCGCGCGCCCAGTGCTGACATTGGATGTGTCGTTGGCCAATCCAAAGGTCAGCTTCAATGCCGACACCACGGCAACTGACGCTACGGATGCTGTTGAATACGTTGTGGAGCGCTCCACCGACGGTCGTGAGTGGGTTCCCTTCGTGGCCGTTCAGGATGGCGACGTCTCTGATACAAACCTCAGCGCAGGCCAGATCACCGTGACCGACAGCGCCTACACCTACACAGGATCACCCGTTCACTATCGCGTGATCGCCCAGTAAGCGTTTGCAGTCAGTTTGAATCAATCAGCGGGGTGGCCTTTGGGTCACCCCGTTTTGCTTTTAGCGCATGCAGTGCGGAAGTGTTCGGCGGTGATGGCATGGCTACACCCAATGCTATTTAGTAGGCCATCCATTCCTGTTTTCAGGTTTAGCCAAGTCCACAAGGCGGTCCCGGAGCGCGGGCTTTCTAGCCCGCAGCACACCGATCACACCCCGCGTCCCGCCTCACCCCAGAATGCCTGCTCCCCCGAAAGCCCAGTGTGTCAGCAAAACGGCTGTCTGAGCTGCGATTTTAATGTCTTTTGTCGGCCTTCACCGAGTCGTGACTCTCTTTGAGAACTTTGGTGAACGAGTCAAATTTGACACACAAAATCCGCTCAGCATTCCAAGTGTGTCTCTTTTGTCACGAAAAACGAATTTCACGGAGGCTATCAACCGACACTGATGAGCGGCTCATTTCACACGCCGCATGTCATTCATTTTTCCCCCACAGATGCTCTGGAAACGCCTGCTTGTCGGAGGCGCAGCTCTGCTTGCGATCTGTGCCGAAGCTGAACAAGCAGCGACCATTCAGCAGAGCCAGGCGCTGCTCGATCAGATCATTGCAGACTCTCAGAAGCATGCTTTTAAGCGCACCACGGACTCAGGGCATCCGCTACGGTTGGCTGAGTCACTCGCTGCTGGGGTAGCTGGTGATCTCGCTGAGTATAGCGAGCTGATGGTCGAAATCATTGCTCGATGGGCAAAGGCGGGAGAGTTCGCAGAGGCGGCTTATCTCGCCGACAATTTGCCTGCCAGCGGGCCTGCGAGTGCGCACCTCGAAATCGCCTGGGTGTTGCTTGAGAAAGGCAAACGCGAGCTGGCTGCTGAGCATGTGGTGAAGTCTTTAGAAACACTCGAACAGGCACGCGGACGCAAGGCTGAAGTGCTGCGCACGCGCTACTGCGAGCTGCTTTATTCATTGGGCCGTGAGGCTGAGGCAAAGATGGAAGAGTCACGTTTGAGCGAGCTGGCTAAGCTTGAGTTAGAAGCCCGGCTGCAAAGCTTGCCGTCCAAGTCAGCGCTAAACTTGCTGCAAGCTCAGGCACGCATGGCTCAATGTGAAGATCGTGGTGTGGACAAAGTGCGTGCGTCATTCCTGCTAGGCTGCGCGAATCGTCAGCTTCGGGATGGCAATCAAAAGGCGGGTCTAGAACTTCTTCAGGAAGTGGGCCGATTAGCGACACGCGATGGCCTGCCTTCAGCTCAGCGCGTGCTGATTGATCTGGCTCGATCCGCCTATGCGGGCGGTGAGTTCAAGGAGGCAGACAAAGCCATCAATCTCTATTTAGAAATCATCAAAACCTATGCCGACGCAGCGGACTGGAAGGCCCCGTATCTGGCTGAGGCGCTCGATGTGCTGGTTGATTGGAAAGGCCGGGACAAGCAGGTGAATGATTGGCTCAAGGTGGGGGAGGCAAGCTTGTCGAAAGTCTTTGTCCTAGAGGCTCCCAAATCTGCTCTCGCTCTTGCTCGTGTGGCTCAGCGTGCCACAGGCTCGGTGGAAGCTGATCGGCTCGTCATGATGGCGGCAAAGGCTGGCAGATCACACCCGCATCCGCGTGCGCAAGCCACGTCGGCAGTTCTCGTCTGTCTTTTTTACAGTGATGCAGGACGTGCCATCCCGGTGGACATCCTCAAAATCATCAACCCTCAGACGGAGGCAGCGACTAACTAACGCGTGTCTGGTAGATGGATCATTTGGGTTTTGGCTCTTGCCGCTGCTTTTGTCGGTGAAGCTGTCGCGCAATCTCAGAATGGAGCCCTGCGCGGCACGATTCTGGATGCTGATTTTTCCGTGCCCGTGAGTGGTGTCACTGTCGTGGTCGAAGGCACGGGCGTGGGCGGCAGCACCGGTCAGGATGGCAGCTTCTTCATCAATGATCTGCCGCCGGGTCAGTACACGATTCTTGCCAGCAAGGAAGGCTTTGTGCGTGAGCGGCGCAGCAGCATCATCGTCACCGCTGGATCGGTGAAGGAGATGGACATGGACATGACGGCTGAGGTGGTGGAGCTGGACGAGTTCGTCGTGGCAGAGGAAGAGATCGTGGACACCACAGCATCTACAGGAGCAATCACACTGCGCACGGAATTAAAGAGCTTCACGGAAGTGCTAGGCGCGCAGTTCATCGCCGCGACCGGTGCCAGCAACGCGGCCAATCTTCTCGCCAAGACGACCGGTGTGAATGTGGCGGATGGTAAGTTCGTCGTGGTGCGTGGTCTGGCAGATCGCTACAATTCGGTCACGCTCAATGGCCTACGGATTCCGAGTTCAGATCCTGATCGCCGTGCCGTGGCGCTGGATTTATTCCCCAGCTCAGTGATCAAAGACGTACGCACCAGCAAGACCTATCTGCCTGACCAGCCCGGTGAATCTACGGGAGCTTCGATCAATGTCGTGACCAAGACGGTGCCTCAGGAAAACTTTGAGAAGATCAAGATCGGTAATGGCTTCAATACACAGGCCACCGGCAACAATAAGTTTCTCAGCTATACCGGCGGCGGCACCGGCACGTTTGGAAATTCCCAGGATCGTGCTTTGCCCAGCTTCATCCAAAACGCCCCCCTGGTAGATCTTTTCAGTGGTGGTGGCTCGGCTGATACGCCTGCAGAGAGGGCACTGCGCCAGACCATCAGTAACACGCTGAGCAAGGAGATGGGAACCAAGGACAAAACGGCTCCGATGGATTTCTCACTCGAAGGCAGCCTTGGTCGCCGCTTTGATTTCATGGGGGCACCGGCAGGTCTGACTGTCGCTTTTGATTATTCCAAAAAGTACAACTACAGCGATGTCGATGCCTTGGGCCGCTATAGCTTCGTCAGCAATTTGGCCAGTCCCAGTCTCGGACAGGTAGAGAACACCACCCGACTCGTTTTGCCAGCGACTCGGCTCCCTGCCGGCACAACGCAAGCTGACTGGGGAATGCGTGTGGGCCAGGAAACGATGCGCGCTGGCATGCTCGTGTCTCTCGGTATCGAGTTGGATACCGATAGTGAACTCAACCTGACTTATTTCTTTAACCGTGTGGCAGAGGATCGAGCGACCTACCAGCTCGGCTATGATCCTCAGGACCCGGCCATTGCCAAGTATCGTGAATCCATCTCCTACACCGAGCGTCAGGTGCGGACATGGCAGCTCGCTGGCAAACATGCGGTGGATGGGATCGGCGCGGACATGAATGTAAGCTGGGCTGTCAGCTACAACCAAAGTTATCAGTATGAGCCGGACTTGCGACTGATGGCCTCCGACTTTGACACAGCGACTGGGCAGTATTCCGTGCCAGCCAATCTCACGGTCCCACCGTTTCAGCGCTACTGGCGAAACTTGAATGACGAAAGTTACAACGCACGCATGGACATCGAGAGCGATCTCTTCGGCGACTCGCTGCCCGATGACATGAAAGCCAAGATCAGGTTTGGCGGGTTGCTCGACTACAGTGATCGTGCCTACCGCGCCGACAGCTTTGCTTACAATGCCGGCTTCTTGGACAACTCAGGGTATCCCAATTTTAGTAAACTCCAGACCACGCCGAATCAGACCTGGGGAGATGTCTTCCTTTACGGCAACCAGGACCTGAACACGCCGGGGCTTTCGCTGAGCAATGCGACTTATATTTTCCGTCAAAACGAAGCGGAAGTTTATAGCGCCTCGCAGATGATCGCGGCTGGCTACTTGATGTTCGACATTGATGTGACACCGAACCTGAACGTCACCTTTGGCGCGCGTGTGGAAACCACGGATCTGAAGGTGCAGGCCAGTGACATCTGGATCTATCCAGAAGAAAACGTGCGCTTGGCTTTGCTGACGCCAGCGCAGCGGCGTGACAACAACTACACAGATGCCTTGACCGCAGCCTTTGGCGGCATCGCCACAGATGCACAGAAGGCACTGCTGGCACCACGGAGCCGAGCCAACATTTCAGAAATCAGCGTTCTACCCGCTCTAGCCGTGAACTGGGATCTTACCGAGCACCAGCATGTGAGGAGCGCGATCACGCGCACCATTGCCCGGCCTTCATTCAAAGAGATCGCGCCGGTCGCCTTCTCAATCGTGGACACGGGGGATTTCTTCATCGGCAATCCCGATCTGCTGATGTCTACCATCACCAATTATGATGTGCGCTGGGAGTACTTCCCCAGCCCTGGGGCACTGCTTGGTGTTAGCGCTTTTGCCAAGTCGATTGATAAGCCAATCGAGTACGCGCAGGTCGGTCAGTTCACTCAATACATCAATGTGGACAGCGCTACGGTCTATGGCTTTGAACTCGAGTTTCAGCGCGATTTCAGCTTCCTGGCAGATGAGTTGAAACCCTTCAATCTGGGCGTCAATTATTCCTACATTAAGTCCCAAGCAGACCGTGGCGATGTCGGCGGCCCGGCCATCTTTGGCCAGACGCGCCGACTTCAGGGGCAGCCCGACTACATCTTCAACGTCAATCTAACTTACGATCATCAGGACAGCGGCTGGTTCTTTGGGGCCTTCCTCAATGTCACGGGCCAGCAGCTATCTGCCGTCTCCAGTGTCTTTAATCAGCCGGATATTTTCCAAGAGCCCTACACCACGCTCGATCTCGGTATCTCCAAGCGCCTGTTCCAAGGCTGCAAGCTCTCCTTCCGCGCAGCCAACGTGACCAACCAAGTCATCCGCCGAGTTTACAACAATGCGCAGAAGCCCGTCTTCTCTGAGCGCAGTCCAGGCATCAATTATTCGTTAAGCCTGGCCTTTGACTGGTGAGGGCCATTGCAACGGTTTCGTCACCTAACAGGAGGTGAAAGGCCAGCCATTTAGGGCAGCAATGTGACGGGTGATCTCCATTGCCCATCGAACCAGATTTTCCTTCGTGAATCCGCGTCTCCCTCTTCTCTTTGCCACCTTGATCGTCGGCACCTCATTCGCCCAGCAGGCAGCGTCACCTGCTGCGGACGCCTCTGCGGTCATGGACGAAACCCGTGCCCTGCTCCAGCAGTGGGCCACGACTCAGCGCCTGATCGCTAGTGAGCGCGGTGACTGGGAAAATGGCAAGGCCATGATCCAGGGGCGCATCCAACTCCTAAAAATCTCTGTCGAAGAGACCGAGAAAAAGATCGCTGATGCCAAGACCAAACTAGAAGACGTGAAGAAGCGCACGTCCGATGCCGAAGCTGAAAAAGCCCAGACCAAAGAAGCCTCTGACGCGCTTCTGGCGACCGCGCCAGAACTCGAAGCCGGTGTGAAAGGCCTATTCGATCGGGTTCCTGGAGTTGTGCAGGAAAAGGTGAAGGTGCTGCATGATCGTATTCCGAAAGCGGGTGCTGACTTGAAGAACATCACCGCAGCAGAGCGCTTTCAAAACGTGCTGGGCATCCTCAATGAACTTGGCAAAGCCAACACCGAACTGACCACACTGCCTGAGATTCATGACATTGGTGAAGGTAAGAAGGCGGAAGTGAAAGTGGTCTATGTGGGTCTCGGTCAGGGCTACTTTGTAAACTCCAGCGGCACCATCGGTGGTCAGGGAATTCCCACCGACAAAGGCTGGGCCTGGACAACCAATGCCGCCATCGCGCCAAAGATGCGTGAGGTCGTCGAAGTCATGAAAAAAACTGTCTCTCCAAAACTGGTCGAACTGCCTGCTGAGATCCGCTGATACAAACCCAAACTGTTCCTACTGCCATGCGCCCGTTCATCACCACCCTGTTGATTCTCACCGCTTCGTTCGCCTCCGCGAACGTCAGCGGCTTCACTGCTGCCAAAGCCTCCGCGCAGGCGGACTACGACCGCAGCAAGGAAGAGCTGACGAAAGTTCAGACAGAGATCGCTAAGGAAAAAGAGCCGCTGAATCGCGAACTTTCGAAGCTCGAAGAAAAGCTGCGCCAACTCCAAGATCAGTATGCGCCACTGACGCGTGATGTGGACACAGCGGAACTGAATTTCTCCAACCTCAAAGGCCAGGTAAAGCTGGCGGGCGAAGAGAATATGTATCTCACCAACATTCTCGACGAATACACCAAAGGCTTCGAGTCCAAGGTCCACGCCAGTGAGATGCAGCTCTATAAAGAAGTGCTGGGAAAGGCCAAGATGGCTTCGGAAAACGACAAGACCCCGCTGAAGGAACGCTTCCTCGCCCAGGTGGATCTTTTGCGTGCTGCGATCAAACGTCTCGATGATGTCATCGGAGGCACACGCTTCGCTGGTAAAGCGGTGGATAGTCAGGGGATGGTCATGGATGGCACTTTTGCGATCCTTGGCCCCATGGCCTTCTTTGCAACCCAAGGCGGCCTCGGCGCCGGCATTGCCATGCCTCAGGTCGGCTCACCGATGCCGATCATCCGTAGCATCACCCCAGAGATCAATGCCTCCATCGCCTCACTGGTGGAGACGGGCAAAGGGCTGCTGCCACTGGACGCCACACTCGGCGGGGCGATCAAAGACTTCGTCACCAAGCACACGCTGATGGACACCTACAAGCACGGTGGCCCGATCATGCACCCCTTGTTGCTCACCAGTCTCCTCGTTTTCGGCACGGCCATGGAGCGTATTTTCTTCATCCTCCGTGAGAAGAAGCGCCGCAAGCCGAAGGACGTGTTGCAATTGCTGGACGCGGTCGAAGAGGGGCACTTTGATAAAGCGATCGCCGTGGGTGCCAAGTCCAACGACTACGTGGCACGCGCGCTGTCTCATGCGCTTGAGCATGTGGAGACGAATATCTCTGATGCCCTGAGCCTCTCAGCCTCATTGGAAATCAAGCGCTTCAAGCGTGGCTTCTTTGTTCTCGATACCGGCATGACGATCGCGCCGCTTCTAGGGCTTCTCGGCACTGTGACGGGGATGATGGCGTCCTTTGCTTCCATCGGTGCTGACATGGGTGCGCCGTCGGCCATCACGGGTGGTATTGCGGAAGCTCTCATCGCGACGGCTTTCGGTCTGGTGATCGCCATGACGGGTCTGATTCCCTTCAACTACCTCAACAACATGGTGGAAGATGCCGAGCATGAACTCGAGATCGCGGCTTCAAAGCTGGAACTCATCATCGAGAAGAACAAAAAGGTCGAAGAGGATCTGCGCCATCGTCACCGCCAGATGCTGGCCAGTGAAGATGAGAAAAAGGAAAGTGCCAGCACTGGCAAGGGCGGCATGCTCGGCCAAAACCCTGTGACGGCCTAACCTGATGAAGTTTAAAAAACGCGCCAAGAAGCACGCCAAGATCGAGGTGATTCCCTTGATCGACGTCGTGTTCTTCCTGCTGGCCACTTTTGTCATGGTCTCACTTTCCATGACAAAAAATGAGGGCATCACGGTGAACGTGCCTTCTGCTTCTACGGCAGCTCCGAAGGAGAACAAAGACGCGACTCTAACTTTGAGCATAGCTCAGCAAGGGGAGATCTTTTTCAATAAAGAGAAGATTAATTTTGCCCAGTTGCCCATCCGCCTGCAAAACTTCAAATCGGCGAACAAAGATCCGCAAGTCGTCGTCAATGCGGACGGCAAGGCTGAATACTCAAACATCGTTGCTGTGATTGACGAAGTGAAGCGCATTGGCATCACCAAAGTCGCTCTTTCAACAGAGCGTAAATAGGAACTTTTTTTGAAGCATGAAAAAGGTCTTCCTCGGATTTCTCGCCGCCCTTTTTCTCCACGCCTTCGTGTTTATATTTGGCGGCTTCTTGATCCCCAAGGGAGAAAAAGAGGGGCCTAAAAAAGATGTTCTTCAGGAGGTGGAGATCGCCAAGGAGGATGAAAAGAAAGAAGAAGATCCCAAGGAGAAGCTCGAGAAGCCTGTCGAGGACATCAAACAGGAAATGCCCGACTTTAAAGAACTGGCGCAGGTCGATCCAGCCGCCTCCGCGGCGCCTGCGCTTTCCAATATGAGCCTGAGTGATCTCGGTTCTGCTCTCGGTGGTGCGGGCGGAGAAGGCGGCATGGGGGGGGGCGTAGGTTTTGGTAGTGGTGGCGTGATCGGCGGTACCGGAAATGGCGGCGGCGGTCTCGGTGGTGGGGACATGCTTTCCAGCGGGCAGCTCGATTCTAAGCCCACACCGACGAATCGCGTGGCACCCAAGCTTTCATCTGATCTACGCAAGCGTGTGAAGGGTAAGGTCGATGTGCTCATCATCGTCGGCAAAGATGGTTCGGTGAGCAAAGCCGAGGTGCTCGACTCGCCTGATCCTGCCGTGAATTCCTTCTGCATCGAGGCCGCGCGCGAGTGGCGATTCCAGCCCGGCACGCGCGATGGCAAGCCTGTCAGTTTCAAACTCAAACTCCCCTTCCGCTTCGATTGAAAACGCTTCTCTCACTCTTGCTCTTGGCTCCGGTTATCAATGCCGCACCAGCGGTGGCGACTGCTGAATCGGAGAAACCACGTCCAGGTGCTTATGCCTTGGAACTGTGGAAAGATCCTAACTTTGCGAAATTCTTCCTCGGCACCTACAGCGTGTTTCCTGACGTGGAGCCGCCGCTGGCTGATAAAGATCGCGAGCTGTTGAATCAATTACTACCCATGATGAGCAAGCCGATGGAGGCCGCTGCGGCACTCGTGAAGCTGATCACCAAAGACACCAACGCCATCTTTGATCTCACGCTCGGCAACCTGTATTTAGAGAATGGTCAGTATGATCCTGCGGCGATGATGTTTCAGCGTGCAGTGGATAAATTCCCTTCCTTCCGTCGTGCCTGGCGTGGTCTGGGCATGGTGCAGGTGCGTCAGCAAAAGTGGCTGAGCGCAGTGACCAATCTGAGCCGTGCCATTGGTCTAGGTGCTCAAGATGGGCCGAGCTACGGCCTTTATGGATTTGCCCTTCTATCTCTGGATCGCGCTGCCAGTGCTGAGAGCGCTTATCGCATGGCCCTGATGTTTCAGCCGGACGTACTCGACTGGAAGCTCGGCCTTGTGCGCTGCGTGTTGAAGCAACAGAAGGCTGCTGAAGCGGCCTCTCTTTGTGAAGAGATCATCCGCGACAATCCTGACCGTACCGAATTCATCAGCCTGCAAAGCGAGGCTTATCTGGCGATGAAGGACAATCTCAAAGCTGCAGAGAACCTGGAAATCCTCGCCCGCAGCGGCGTTGCTAAGCCAGATGAACTTCAGCGGCTGGGAGACATTTATCTTGTCAGCAAAGATCCGGCACTGGCCCTGAGTGCCTACAAGCGCGCTATCGCCGCTGGCGGCTTCGATGCCGCTAAGGTGATCAGCCAAGCTGAGAATCTTTCGATGCAGGGTGCTCTAGTCGAGGCTTCGTCGCTCATCCAACAAGCTCGTGATGCCGGTGAGGGGAAACTCAGCAAGGAAGACGAGGCACGCCTTCTCAAACTGGAAGCACGTCTCGCCGTCAGCTCTGGTAAGGCTGGTGACTCCATCCCAATGCTGCAACGAGTCGTCGAACTGAATCCGCTGGATGGCGGTGCGCTCATGCTCCTGGGTCAGCATTTTATGGATGCTAAGGATGTTCCCAAAGCCACCGGCTACTTCGAGCGTGCGGTGAAATTGAAGGACTATGAATCCAGCGCCAGCCTCCGGCTTGCCACCATCAATATCACGGCCAACAAGCTTGCTGATGCCCTGCCTTTACTGAAGCGTTCTAACGAACTAAAAGCCAAAGACAGTGTCGCGAAACTCATCAGCGACATCGAGCGAACTCTGCGCAAAGGCAGTGCGAAGTAAGGGTTGAGTCGGCTTACTCATGACTCAGGCTGCTCCTGACCAAGCTCGTGACTGAACTCCATCTCATCGACACCATCGGTCCGTTTTTTCGCGGCTATGATCGACGTGTTATCAATTGGTCGAAGATCCCCTGGGATCATGCGGGTAGGCAGGGTGCGGCTTGGTGGGAAACGGTTTGCGCCGAGCTAAACGTGCTGGCTCGGCAGGCGGCAAGCTGGGGATTCAATGCGGCTTCCATCGATGATGTGGCGCATCTGGCTGATCACGAATGGCTCGAGCCTGAGGTGCGGCATCGCATCCAACGCTACCGCACGGAAATGCGGCGCTGCTTTGAAGTGCTGCACCGCGCTGGACTCAGCCTGTATGTGACGATGGATGTCTTTTCAGCGACTCCAGAACAGCTGAGGCGGATGGATCTGAATCGCACTAGCGTGAATGATTATCTGTGTGATTTGCTGGACCGATTCTTCACCGACTTCCCTGATGTCATGGGCGTGATCGTGCGCATTGGCGAGTCTGATGGTAAAGACGTGCGGGATGATTTTCAAAGTCAGCTCGTCATCAAAACTCCCCAAGATGCACGCGCGTTTTTGCAGGCACTGCTGCCCGTTTTTGAGAAGCATGGTCGGCGGCTGATCTTCCGCACCTGGACCGTGGGAGCTTATGCCATCGGCGATCTGATGTGGCACCGGGATACCTTCACGAGAGTGTTTGCGGGGCTCACGAGCCCAGCACTTGTTGTGTCAATGAAGTATGGCGAGACAGATTTCTTCCGCTACCTGCCGTTGAACCGAAACTTCTTCCGCACGCCGCTGGCCAAGATCGTGGAACTGCAAACACGGCGTGAGTATGAGGGCTGTGGCGAGTACCCCAGTTTCACGGGCTGGCTCTACGAGCAGTATGCGCGTGAGCTGCGTCAGGCTGAGAACGTCATCGGCTGCATGGTCTGGGCGCAGACGGGTGGTTGGGTGCCTTTTCGTCGTTTGGCTTTCCTCGATCCCGAGGCGCTATGGACTGATCTCAATACCTTTGTCACCATCCGTGTCATGAGGCACGGCTCGCTTGTTGAAGACGCTGTGAGAGACTTTGTCAAAGAGCGACATCTGGGTGATGCAGATGCTTTGCTAGAGCTCCTGCGTCTATCCGACGAGTGCATCCGCGAGCTCCTTTACATCGAAGAATATGCGCGGCAAAAGCTCTTCTTCCGCCGCGTGCGCATCCCGCCGATGTTGCAGGTCTATTGGGGAAACATCTTCATCAGTCATAGTCTCAGGCGACTGCTGCGCCACTTTGTACGAGATGCCGATGGCGCGTTACGCAGTGCCCAGCGCTGCATGGACAATCTGGATCGCATGATGCCGCTGGCTGAGCGCGCTGGCGTGTCCGTGGCTGACATTGATTACATGCGTGACACCTTTCACCTCCTGGCACTCTCGCGTGAATACTACTTTGCCGAAGACGCGCCTGACATTGAGGACCGCATCGTCGCGGCCAAGGCGGCCTACAAAGTGAAGTATGCCAAGCGCGGCCTGCGCGCTCGTTACCGCATCAAGACGGATTTTAAGCCGCTGCTGCTCAACCCCAAGCATCTTGCCTGGGCCATTCAATTTCTCATGCGGCGCCAGCGTGGTTATCGCGTGGTGGATAGGCTCATCGTGCTGAGTGGACTGTCACTGATTTATCGGCTGATCGCAGCGCGGAAGCCGCACTGGATTCCAGGCTTTGCCTCCAAGAGCGCCATGGGTGTGGACGTGGTGTTTAAATAACAGGCTTTTCTCCAGTGACGCATTCGTCACGCAGGCACGTTTTGTTAGCCATAAAATCTGCTTTCTGTAAGCCTGAAGTTCCACTAGTTCTGCACCCATGAGATTACTGCTCATCACCGACACTTACCCGCCTGACATCAATGGGGTGTCACGCACGCTTTTCACCCTCGCGGGTGGTCTGGCTGCACGCGGGCATGAGGTGGAGATCGTGACCACCCTAGCCGCAGGGCAGGGGGAGGAGTCGCTAAAAAGACACGTCATGATGGCACTGCCGCTGCCTGGCTATCCGGGGCTGCGTATGGGCATCTCGACGACTTGGCAGATGCAGGGTCTCTATGAGCGATTCAGGCCAGACGCTCTCTACGTGGCCACAGAGACGCCGCTGGGAATCGCCAGTATTCGCGCGGCATCGAAGATGGACATCCCGGTGGTGTCTGGATTTCACACGAATTTTCAATCCTACCTCGAAGACTATCATCTGCCGGGACTGGAAGCGGTGGCGCAGGGGTTTCTCCGCAGTATCCATAACCAAACGGCACGCACACTGACTCCGAGCGCCGATACGGCGGCGATGCTCGAAAAGTGGGGCATTCAGAATGTCGGCGTTCTCGGGCGCGGTGTGGACACGGAGCTTTTTAATCCAGCTCGGCGTAGTGCCGCCCTGCGCGCCGAGTGGGGAGTTGATGAATCGACGCCTGTCGCTGTTTACGTGGGGCGTGTTGCAGTAGAAAAAAATTTGTCGCTGCTGATGCAAGGCTTCGCGGCTTTTAGAGAAATGCATCCGAAGGCAGCCTGTGTCGTCGTGGGTGACGGTCCGCCTCTCAAGGCCCTCCAAACTGAGCATCCCGAGTGTCTGTATGTCGGGTCAAAGACCGGCACCGATCTCGCTGAGTGCTATGCCAGTGCGGACGTGTTTGTTTTTCCCAGCATCAGCGAGACCTTCGGCAATGTGGTGCTGGAGGCCATGTCCAGCGGCTTGCTTCCCGTCGCCTACGATTACGCGGCACCGCGTCAGGTCATCCAATCCGGTGAAAATGGCTGGCTGGCAGCCTTTGATGATGAAGCCGAATTCCTCGGCGCTGTGCGTCAGTCCGCCGCGACTTGGTCTGATTCAGCCATGCGTACTGCTGCTCGCGATTCAGTTGGCGACTTTGGCTGGCGGCGCGTCATCGAGCAGTTTGAAGGTGAACTTCTCGCGGTCCAGACTAATAAACCTACCCTCTCCCAATCATGAGTGAAGAAATCGACGACACCCCAGATGCACCGGCTGATCCTTCCCGCTTGAAATCAAAGCTGCGCGCACGAACGGTTTTCATTTCTGATGTTCATCTTGGTATGCCGGACTGCAAAGCGGCACAGGTCTCCCACTTCATTCGTCACGTCCAATGTGACCGACTGATCATGAACGGCGACATCATCGACGCGTGGTATTTAAAAAGCTCAGGCGGCTGGAACAAGTCACACACCCATTTTCTGCGCACCGTGCTGAAGAAGATGGAGAAGGAGAGCACCGAGATCCTCTATTTGCGCGGCAATCACGATGACATTCTCGACCGGTTCATTCCCATCCAGCTCGATAATTTTCTCATCACCAACGAATACATCCACCACACCAAACGAGGCGACTACCTCGTCGTGCATGGCGACGGGTTTGATCATGTCACGACGAATCACCCGTGGATCGCCAAACTCGGCGGCGTTGGCTACAACATCCTTTTGCGCGTGAACCGGATCTACAATTGGTATCGTCTCGCCCGTGGGAAAGAGAACTTCTCACTCAGCCGCTGGGTGAAGCTCAAAGTGAAATCCGCTGTGAGCTTCGTCGGCAAATATGAGGAGCAACTTCAGGAATTGGCGCGAGCCAGGAATTGTAAGGGCATTATTTGCGGACACATTCATAGCCCTGCCAATAAAATGGTTGGTGAGACACATTACCTGAACTCGGGTGATTGGGTCGAGTCCATGACCGCCATCTTGGAGCACGACAACGGGGACTTTGAAGTCATCTCCTATGACGACTTCTGCCAGCGGACGAATCGCCAACCCAAGGGATCGATCAAAAGTGTGAGTGTGACAAACGAGGTAAAATTAAGTGTCGAAAATGTCACCTTGCCCATGTAGCCTAGGGAAAGCCTGTCGCAGATATGCACGATCACATTTTGACTTCCTTTAACGCCGCCCTCACCAGCCTCCGTGAGCAGGTGCTGACCATGGCCAGCATGGCGCGGAAAAATCTCGCCAGTGCCATGCGTGGGCTCATGGAACGCGACACGGATCTCTGCAATGCGGCCATCGCTGCGGATCAGGACGTGAACGATCTGGAGAAAAACATAGATCAGCTTGGGATGCAGATTCTCCTGAAATTTCAGCCCACCGCCCACGACCTCCGACAGGTGATGGGCACCATCCGCATCGCCAACAATCTCGAACGTATCTCCGACCAAGCTTGCGGCATCGCCAAGCGAGCACGCAACATCAACAATCTGCCTGAGATCGCCGAGCTGAAACTTATTGAGCCGGTCTATCATCTATGTGCTCGTAATCTCGAGAGCAGCATCCAGGCGTTTACGGATGCCGATCCTGAAGCTGCCGCACAATCACGCTTGGCTGACAAGGTGCTAGATGCCGCCGAGAAGGCTTTCGACAGCTCCCTTCTCACCGTAATGGAAGAGCGTCAGGCGCCGCTCGAAGGCTACCTGCACCTCATTTTTGTGGCCCGCTTTCTTGAGCGCGTCGGAGATCATGCCAAGAACATCTGTGAGGACACCATCTTCATCGAGAAGGCGGAAGACATCCGCTTTGGCAAAAACAAGCGTGCAGAGGCGGTTGAAGGTTAATTTAAAAGGCCGCCAAATACCTTGCCTGTTCTGACTTCAGAACTGCCAAACGAGCAGGGTGCCGAATAAGGAAGTGGCGTGGACTAAAGTAAGCTGGGGCTTTGATGCTGCATCATGCTCGTTTCTTGCGGCGGGCATCTGTGGCAGAAAGAGCAAATAGGAGCCTTCATCTTTTTCCAACCCCAAATCTAGGCTGAACCCGAAAAGGGCAGCGCCATTTACCGGGCAACGTGCCACCGAGGACTCGAAAAACGGGGCGCGAATACTTCGGCTTGTTTAAATATTCTGAAAACTGAGGTTGAAAATAAGCCGCACTAACTATATATTCCATAATTATCTGTAAATTTAAAGACTCATTTAGCTAGTTTAGGCCCGTCCCCCAGGGCCATACCAAAGTCATGATTTAGGGCCTACGAACGCAATAACCAACTCAAAGAAATGAACTCCACCTTCACAAAAATGCTATTTGCGGCCACGGCGCTTCTGCTGGCTAGCCCATCCCGAGCGAGCACCATTTCGTGGGGGAGCGACTTCAGCAGTTCTCCTGTGCCTGAGCTACTCAACAGCAGCGGAGCCCCGTTGGATGCTAGTTTCTCCTTTGAGATTGGGTCTTTTGGCCTCATCGATCCACTTGATCCCCTCCTCGGTTATTTTGTGCCGACGATGGGCAACATCGCTGATTGGGAGGCTAACTGGAAGGTCTTTGATCGTTCGTATGATCCGACTCCGGCGGATTCAGGTGATGGCGACCCCTTCGGTTGGAACCCTGGCCTGTTTTTTGTGGGAGTGGAGACGCTCAATGCTGGGGGTGGTTCAGATTCACCGGACGCCAATCCCACCCATGTATTCGGTGTCGGAGAAGTGGCTTACCTGTGGGCGTATAACTCAAAAAGCACCGGCCCCGGCTCTGAGTGGGCGCTGGTGATGGATAGCAACAACTCGCCCACCTCGTGGCAGTTTGCGTCTCCTACTGACCCGGACAGCGCCTGGAGTCTGGCC
>CAZOVY010000010.1:0-84848 GCA_964583255.1 uncultured Prosthecobacter sp. | reverse complement strand
TCTGACGTAGTGCATTTTCGGGCAGCTTGCCAGCAATGAATTGCGGTGGTGATGGCGGGCATATTTCGCCACTCTCATCCATCCAATTTCCACGCGGCAAGCGGCGAATGGTCATCGGCTCTTTGACTGCGACAGTGACTTGAGTCCAGGCTTTACCATCGCGGCAATCAAGTGAGGCCGTGTATAGCTTAGCGAAGGCATCGCGTTCGGTTTGGTCGGTGCTTGGTGAAGAGATTAACCAATGGCGAGCATCAAGATTATTGAGATCTATCGGCACGAGTGGCTTCAGCGGGGCGATGCAGGAAAATGAAACGCGCAAGCAGCCAGCGGTATGACTGGGGATTTTGACACTGAGCGTGTGACCTGCCGAGAGTGCCACAGGAGTTTCGAGTAGCCAGACTGAGCTATGAGCCAGCTTGCTTTCGGCTCCGCGCGTCTTCCATCCGGACTGCACACCGATGATGTCTGAAGTGCCTGCATAGCGCGGCTCATAGTGATCGGCGGCAGCATGGCGTATGTTGAGCTTCAGATTTTTCTTAGCCGCCTCTGTCTGAGCTGCGAACTGAGGGCTGAATGTCATTCCACTGCCCGAACCATTAAGTTCGAGGCTGTCTTTATGCTGAGGCGTCGGCAGCAGCTCGATCTTCACCGCAGCCACGGTGAACTCTCCAGGGGTGAACTTGAGCGTGGTTTCTTGAGCTGTCTTGGCCGTGATCAAGAGACTGCCGTCTGTCTGCTGACGGATGATGGATTCATCAGCAGACTCCGGCTTCTTTGATTTCACCGACTTGGGCTTTCCCTTCTTATCTGTCGGAGCGGCGAGCGCCGTGCTGGCAGTCACTTTTGGGGTGAGCCAGCTTGATGGATTAGCGGAGAGAAACTTGTTTGTGGTGGCTTTCCAGTTTTCAAAGGCACTGCGGTTGGCCTTGGCTGCGGCGATTGCCAAATCGGTCATCTGTTTTTCGATCTTCTCGAGACGCTTCTTCAAATAGGGACTCTCCACGAGCATCTCGGGCGGGAAGGGGTGGTCATTCGACCAGCCCTTGAGTTCTTCTGATTCGCCTTGGCGGTAACTGGAATAAACACCGAACTGCTTCACGTCGGCAAAGAAGGCTGACATGGAATAGAAGTCGCTGGCCTTGTAGGGATCAAATTTGTGATCATGACACTCGCAACATCCAAGCGTGGCACCGAGCCAGGCTCCTCCGACGGTGCGCACGCGGTCCGCCTGATACTTGGTGAGGTATTCCTTAGCCTGCGCACCGCCCTCACGAGTCATCATATTGAGGCGGTTGAAGCCTGAGGCGATTCGCTGCTCGGTGGTGGCATTGGGTAAAAGATCACCAGCAAGTTGATCGAGCGTGAATTGATCGAATCGTTTGTTCGCGTTGAAAGCGTTGATAACATAATCGCGGTAGGGGAAGATGCGCTGGTTCTGATCACCATGAAATCCGACCGTGTCGGAGAAGCGCGCTACATCTAGCCACCAGACGGCCCAGCGCTCACCAAAGTGGGGAGATGCTAGCAATCTATCGAGGTGTGCTTTGAGATCGGTGGTTTCTGATTCCCTCGGAGTCGGCGGCAATCCTGTGAGATCCAAACTCAAGCGGCGGATCAATGTTCGCGAGTCGGCGGGTGGGGAAGGGGAGATGTTCTTTTCTGCCAGCTCAGTGCGGATGAATGCATCGATGGGATTAGAAGTCTGTGATTTGATATCAGAAATCACCGGCACAGCAGGTTTCACTAACGGCGTGTAAGCCCAGTGCGGCTCGTATTCAGCACCTTCTTTGATCCAGTCGGCGATGAGTTTCTTCTGCGCATCCGTCAGCGTCTTCTTCGATTCCAGCGGCGGCATGAGATCGTCTTCATCATGAGTGTGCATGCGCTCCGTGATGCTACTGGCCTCGGGCTTGCCAGGGATGATGGCTTTCATCTCGATGGCTGCCTCACGCACATCCAGACGAAGGTCAGCTTCCCGATGGTTTTTGTCAGGGCCATGGCAGGCAAAACAGTTATCACTGAGAATAGGCCTGATGTCACGATTGTAGCGCAGTTTGCCAGCCGCCGAAGCGGGCTTTGTCAAAGCTAGGGTGAAGAGCAGGAAGAGAAGTCGCATGGGCAGGAATAAGTAACGAAGCTCATCTGTGGTCTTTAACGCATACTGTCCATCTCTGCTCGTGGATCGCGCGACAGAAGGGCCTGCATAGCCTCACGCGCAGGCTTGCCCTGATGCAGGATGGCATTGATCTCAGCCAGCAGTGGCGTGCGCACTTGATGAGCCTGAGCGGCTTCATAGAGACTGGCAGTGTTTGGCACGCCTTCCGCCACCATGCGCGTGCTAGCGATGATGTCTGGAAGCGACATGCCTTCACCCAGTAGCTTGCCGACGCGATGATTGCGGCTGTGCTCAGAGTAGCAGGTGGCCATGAGATCTCCCACACCGCCGAGACCAAAGCAGGAATCTGGTCTGCCGCCCATGCGAACAACGAGCCGTACCATCTCTGCCAGCGCGCGGGTGACCAGTGCGGCGATGGCGTTGTCCCCCAGTTTCAAACCTAGCGCGATTCCGGCAGCGATCGCATACGGATTCTTCGTCGCGCCTGCCCATTCGACACCGCAGACATCATCACTCGTGTAGCTACGGAACCATGGCAGCGTGAAGCAGCCCTGAACCTGCCTTGCGATGTCTTCATCCGCACAAGCCACGACGGCGGCAGTGGCAAGTCGTTGCGAGACCTCTTCAGCATGATTTGGACCTGTCAAAACAGCGGTCACAGTCCCTGGGAGATGCGCAGCGATGATCTCTGACATGCGCTTGCCCGTGTGTAGCTCGATGCCTTTCGCGCAGGACACAATCACCTTGGCATGAGCATGAAGTCCCGAACTAGCCACAAGTAGAGACGTCTCCCGAATGCCCTTGGACGGCACGACAAAGACCAACATATCCGCCGCCGTCAGAGAACTCAGATCACTCGTTACTGCAATGCTCTCAGGCAAATGCAGACCTGGAAGATAGCGTGAGTTTCGCCGCGACTCCCGGATCTCATTCATCAGCGCCTTATCGCGCCCCCAGAATTGAACTTTCAATCCACGCTCATGAAGCAGACTAGCAAGTGCCGTCCCCCAACTGCCCGCTCCTAAAATAAGGGCGCTCTGCAAAGGTGGTGGTGGCAGTGAGTTCATGAATGGTCAGTGCTCAATGTGGTGTGCTGAGTCAAGCGCAGCTTGTGCCGATGTCCACCGGGTCGCTTTGCGTGACAGAATTCACGGCTATCTATTTCATAGGGGGGGGCTATGGCCACGCCAGGAAATATTTATTCGGAAATCCACAAAGCGCGTTGAGAATCAGACTACTTCACAGATTACACTTTAACTTCGGAGGCCTTCTTGGCTGGAGCGTAGTAGTAGCTGGCGTAGTTGTAGTAAGTGTACTCTTTGAGGTTTGTGGTAGAACGATTTAGAATCACTCCGCCGACATTGACCTGCCTATCATAAAGCAAGTCAAGTGCCTTGCCGGAGAGCCGCGCCATGGTTGAGGATAGACGAACTACGAAGAGCACGGCATCAAGTTTCGGGGCGAAGCTAGCGGTATCATCAGCCACAAGAACAGGTGCACTGTCGAAGATGACATAATCATATTCATCTTCCATTTCGCGGAGCATTTCTTCGGCTGTCTTTGATAGCAGCATTTCGGAGGTTTGGTCGAAGACTTCCCCGCGCGCCAGGAGGTCAAGTCCGCGGACGCCGGTTTCCTGCACGGCATCACGCCAGTGGAGTTTACCGCGAAGTACTTCGCTGAGTCCGGGAGTGCCGGGGAGCTTAAAAAGTTCGCTAACACCACCTCGCCGCAAATCGCAGTCGGCAATAAGAACTCGTGCACCCGATGTGGCCATGGTGACGGCGAGATTTGAAGTTATCGTGGTCTTACCCTCATTCGGTACTGCACTGGTGACGAGTATGGTCTTGGGCATTTTACCTTGCCAATTTTTGAACAGAATGGATGACCGAACATTTCTGAAAGCCTCGGCATACAAATGGCGATCATCGTTTGGACGCAATAGGGCGACGTCACCACGCTGGCTTTGCTCGGGAATTTGACCGAGCACCGCCTCGGACGGAAAGAGGCCTTGAAACTCACTAAAGGAGTTCATGCGGTCATCGAGACGGTCAAAGAGAACCAAGATAATCATTCCAAAGATCATACCGCCAGCAAGACCACCAAATAGAGGCTTGATCCAGTCTTGAACGTTTTTGTAGGCGTTCGAGGCGTGCTCTTGAATGGCAACGTAGTCAGTTTGTACATTTTGAAGGTTCTGAAAATTTTCCACTCGTGCAAACATTTGATCATGGGCGAGTTTGGTGGCTTTGAATTCTTCTTCTAAGCGTTCGTGTTCCGCAAGTTTGCCGCCGAGTTCTAGTGCCTCTTTTTGCTTGCCCGCGATCTGCTCATCAATACCACGTAGAAGTCTTTGTAGAGTCACTGAGCGGCTGCGCATCTCTTTGACGATTTCCTCGCTATAGTTCGTGAGAAGTAGCTTCGCTGAGTCTATTTGTTCATCCAATACCACTACGTCGGGATGGCCAGCTTTGAAGGACTTGAGTAGCTTCACTTTCTCATTAGAAAGCTGCATAATCTGTTTTTTTGTTTCTAGATAGTCTCGCTCCGCAGAAGTCATGCCTAGGGTTGCATTTCCTGAGCCATTCATACCAGATTGAGGCATGCTTTGCTGACTCTCAGCTGAGTTATTTGACTGGGGTGACGGAGCTTGGGTCCCATTATTGGTGGCAGATGCAAGTCCACGTTCACGGTCTATCATGGCAGCGTCCACATCTTGTAAGGCGGTCTCGATGTCCTTGTATTCACTGAGAAGGTTTTCGCGCTTGGCTTTCATCGCTAAAAGGAAAGCGGCGGCTTCATTGCGGTCGTCATTCAGAACAACCACCTCGTTGGCTTTGCGGAAGGCTTCTAGCCTCTCGGTGCGCTCTTGGAGTTCTTTACTCTTTTTTACAACTGTCTCAGTGAAGGCGTTCAAAGCGCGCTCAAGACCTTGTTCGCGAATCTGCTGTCTAAAGGACACAAATTCATCGAGCATGGCATCAAGGAAAATTTTGGTAAAATTAGGTTCGGAGCCAATGGCAAAGACGTTGAAGATGGCTGAGCCTTTGGTCTGGGCTACGCGAATATCCACATTGGTATCTTTGAGGTCGGGATGCAGTGCGTGGACACGAATTAAGGCGCGCTTCTTCATTTCCGCGCTCTCTAGGGTCTCAATAATAGTGCCGTAAAAGTCCGTGAGCTGTTCCTGCCAGCCTACATTTCCCTCATTAGAGACAATGCGCCCACCTGCGACAAGTTTTGCAAGGCTTTGGTGAGTGTCAGGCTGGCCTGTAATGCGAAGAGCTTGAATACAGACCCCTATACTGGCTGTTAATAATAAAAACCACCAGCGGCGGCGGAGCAGTATCTTATATCGCTGAAACTTGGCCGACGTTTCATGGATACGGCTTAAGGTAGAGGACTGCCCGGGCGTTTGAGGCGGGAGGAGCAGGTTGTTTTCCATGGCTTGTGTGTGGGTTGGGGGGAACGATGGAAGCGAGTGAACAGCAATGGAGAAATTTGGGGGAATTAGTATGACCTAAATATGGCATTTCCCATTGAAAAATAGACCATATTGTTTTCCCTGAATCTCTGGGAGATATCCTGACAATGGTCAGAAGTTAATCTTCTTCTCATCGACGATGATTACATCATTGCTTCGTATATAGATGTCGTATTCGAGGTTTCCTCGGCGCATAATCTCATCCAAGTTTACAACCACAGTTTTGTTACCTTGTGGCGTCTTGCGCACCAGCTTCACCTTTTGAGGAAAAGCAAACTGGGCGAAGCCACCAGCCCGTAGGATCGCTTGGCTAATGGTGATGTCCTCATCCACTGGTAATTCGTACTTACCCTGGCGGATAACTTGACCATAAACGGTGAAGAAATCGATATCATAACCGCTTGTTCGGACACGAGCGTTTGGATCATCCTGTCGTTTTAGGTCGATCGCTACGACGACTGTCGCTGAGTTATAATAGTTGAGTTCGAGTCGGCGTTTTACCTCGTAAGCTAGCTTCTTGCAGGTCCTACCTGTCGCTTTAACGAGTCCAATATGAGGTGCATTTACCTCCCCTGTAGCGCCCACACGAAGTTGCAGCGGTTCACGCCTATCTTCAACGATTCGGATACTGATCAGGTCTCCCGATTCAATCGGTTGGTTGTCATCCAGAACATCCATTGAGTTGATGACTGCTGCGGATTTTGCAATTGCACCAGTGCTCCCCAGTCCGCTGGGTTCCGTTTGACGGCGGTCCTCGTACTCCCGCACTCCAGGATCCTGAGCTTTGAGTGAGATAAAGGAAAGAACGCTGGAAAAAAGGCAGACAATAAGTTTCGGTGGGTGCATGGCTCTCGATGGGATGGGGGAGAGTTATCTACGCGATTTATAAAACCAAATTCGCATGTTCAACTATCAATAGTAAAGCTCAGAAATTGTAGTTAAAACCCAGGACGATTCGGTTTTGATTGAAATCTTGACCTGTAGCACCATCCACTTTTGTGGTGAAATATCGGTAGCCAAGATTAAGCGTTGCTTTGGCTGATAAGACGTAGGTCAAATCTACGTTAAAAGCTTGCTGAACGAAATCGTTGGATGTTGCGTTTGTCGCCTGTCGTTGAGCGTCGGGATCACTAAATCCGTAGTGGTAACCTGCTCCCAATTGCAGGTGAGAGGTGAGGCGGTGAGCAATGTAAATATCGCCTCCATATTGAAAGAAATCTTGAGCGAATGTGCCGCCGGAAGCTTTCGCATCTTCTAGGTAGCTGCTGACGGTGATCCGGCTGCCTTTCCAAGCGACAAATGTCATGCCATAGTTCACAAAATCAGCCGTAACGAAGTTGGATGTTAGATTCAGAGCAGATTCATGGCCTACGGTGAGTGACTGACTGATACGAGCGTTCAGTCGATTGCTCAGTGTGAGTGAGTAATAGAAGTCATTGAGATCGCTTTGGTCGCCGGAGTTCGATGTGATTTGATTTGGCGTGCCGCTGCCTGGCGGGCCAAAAATAATTGGCGGGGTCAATGAATCGAACTCGAAAATCTGGATGCCCGCCGATGCGCGAAGGTAAGTTGTCTTGCCAATTGGAAGAACTACAAAGGCCCCAATATTGTTGAGTGTGCCGTCTGCGTTGAATGAGCTTTCGTAATTAGTAATACTTGAACCACCTTCAATGCCAGCCGTCCAAGTTTTGCTTGGGCTATATGAAAGAGATGCGTGAAGGGAATCTGTACTGCGGTTGAATTCCTCGAATCCCCCGTTGGCAGCATTGTTGCCAGTAGAGAGTGAGTTGGTGGAGGAATGCATGTAATTCATAGCCAAGGTCCAATCTGAATTGATCTGCCAATTAGACGCAATGCCTGAATCGTTTTGGAACACGCCGAAAGTTTGATTCTGGGAAAGGGCAGAATCGTTTCTAGCTGCCGGACGGACGGAGAAGCGATTGTAGATTGTGAAAAATACAGGCCCTGCTTTGATGTCAAAGGCGATTGTGCTGCCCGGTAGGACATTGAGAACGAAACCGCTGCTACCATAAGGGGCGAGATCGGGATTCTCTAGGTAGCGATCAAAGCCAAGGGCAGTACTCAGAGAAAGTCGATTGTTCTGAGTGATCTGGTAGTTGGCATCAATGCTCAGCATGGTTGTGCTAATTGTGTCGCTAATAGGCGCAGTTCCAGAGCGGTTCACATTGTCATTATATTCCAAACCCTGGTAAAGCCCAAAACCGACATTGATTGGCCCTAGTTTCAAGTTGCGCCGACCACTCAAAAAAGGATCAGATGTGTATGTTGGAGCGAAAAAACCGGTAGGGCTACTGTATTGGCCAGAGTAATTCGTATAATCGCCCACGCTTCGCGCAGCAAAGGCGCTGCTGCCACTGCGTACTGATGGACGCGCGAGACTTCGTGCAGATTCGAAATCGGGGCTGCGCTGCCCCATGACAGTATCATCACCTGAACGATAAATACCACTTCCGTAATCATAGCTCACGTCTCCATCTCGAGTGCCTGCTTGTGTTGCGGCTCTCTCATTGTTTTGGCGCAAGCGCAGATCATCAAAAAACAAGCCAGTTTGCGATGGTGAGGCGCCGTATTGACAGAAACTCTGGGAGACGATTAAAATCTGTGCAGTTACGATGAAATAAACTGAGAGAGTGGAAGGGCGCAGGACCTTGATGAAATTCATAGAACAAAAGCAAAATTTGACAGGGAACTACCAAAAGCAATTTCTGTCGTCATTGTCTACTATAAATCTTGCCAAAGTGAAATTAAATTCCTCATAAAACCTTTATAATCAGTGACAAATCATTTAAAGCGAGCAGAGCTAGACAGTTTTGGCATGGAGCTGGACCAACGAACGATTTGATTTTGATGCGTGAGGTCGAGTTCTAACTGCACTTCACTGTGGCGGGCACATGTCAGGTCTCGACGTTTTACCTCTGTGTCTTGGAGGCTGACAAGTCCGCGTAGCTGAGATAGCAGGCGAGTGAGAGAGTTGGGGCGATGATTCACAGTTGACATATATGTTCAAAAGAACACATATGTCAACTGTTCATGAATCCAATTTCATGAAGCAGGGCAGTCTTTTCTAAATCTCAGCGCTCGTCGATTGGCTGTACTTTCTGTCCATACGGGCGGCCAACGTATTCGCTGAGAGGTCGGAACAGTCGGTTTTCGCTCCACTGCTCCAGGACGTGGGCCGTCCAGCCGCTCATTCGGGCAATGGCAAAGATGGGAGTGAAAAGGTCCGTAGGGATGTCTAGGCTGTAGTAAACCGTGGCGCTGTAGAAATCGACGTTAGCATTCAGGCCCTTACGCTCACGCATGATCTCAGCGATGCGCTCTGACATTTGAATCCATTTGGCCTCACCGAGTTGGGCGGTGAGTTTGATGGCCATCTCACGCAGATGTGGGGCGCGTGGGTCGAGCACTTTGTAAACACGATGGCCGATTCCCATGATCTTTTTCTTCTGGGCAAGGGCGTCTTCAACCCAGGTGTCCACGTTTTCGAGCGAGCCGATCTCTTGGAGCATGTGAATAACCCCCTCGTTTGCGCCGCCGTGCAGTGGGCCTTTGAGGGCGCCAATGGCTGCGCTGATGGCGGAATACATATCGCTGAGAGTCGAGGCGACGACGCGTGCAGTGAAAGTAGAAGCATTGAATCCGTGCTCCGCATGGAGCACGTAGGCGACGTCAAGTGTCTGCTCGGCCTCTTTGGATGGCACTTCGCCTGACATTAAATAGAGGAAATGAGCTGCCTCACTGAGATCCTTGCGCACAGGCGGCAATTCCAGACCTTGGCGGGCGCGGTGGAAATAGGCTGCGACGACACCTATTTGGGATACGAGGCGGATGGCGGTGGCTAGATTCTCGCTGACTTCCACATCATGACGACTCATGTCGTAGCAGCCGAGCATCGAGACGGCGGTGCGCATGACATCGATAGGGCGGGCGTTCTTGGGGGCTAGCTTCAGGAAGTCGATCACGCCCTGTGGCAATTCACGCTCAGCACGCAGTGCAGTGGTCAGCTTGTCCAGTTCCACACGGTTCGGAAGCTTGTTGTAGAACAGCAGATAGACCACCTCCTCATAGCTCACTTTGCCCGCCAGTTCATTGATGTCATAGCCGCAGTAGTAGAGGATGCCTTCGGCTCCTTTGACCTCTCCGAGGCGGGTTTCTGCTGCGACGATTCCTTCGAGACCTTTTGAGACGACTGCCATGATATTCGGGTGTGTTGGGGGTGTGAAAAAATGAATTTGTTAGCGAGATGCGTGCCGAGTTGGCGGCTTTAGTCGTTAGCGCGCAATCGCTCAAGAACAAGTACCTGCACGGAGGAAAATAGGCTTCCTGAGCAAAAAGACTTCAGGCGATGATTTCTCTCACAACATGGCCGTGAACATCGGTCAGTCTAAAATCCCGACCCGCATGGCGGAAGGTGAGTCTCTCGTGATCGAGACCTAATAGATCCAGAATGGTCGCGTGCAGGTCATGCATGTGCACTTTCCCATCCACGGCCATATGGCCGAGTTCATCAGTTGCTCCATGCGCATAGCCAGCTTTCACGCCGCCACCCGCTAGCCAGACAGTAAAACCACCTGGATTATGATCCCGCCCCGTGCCGTTCTTTTCTGCATAAGGCGTGCGGCCAAATTCGCCACCCCACCAGACGATCGTGTCTTCCAGAAGTCCGCGCTGCTTGAGATCACTCAAAAGACCTGCGATGGGACGATCCACCGCTGCTGCATGGTCTCCGTGTTTGGGTAGATTGCTGTGCTGATCCCAGGCCGGGTTGTTCGAGTTGTCTCCGTAGTTCACCTGGATGTAGCGCACCCCCTGCTCGGCCATTCGGCGCGCCATCAGACACTGCCGACCAAAATTGTCCGTCACCTTCTCACCGATGCCGTAGAGTTTCAGAGTAGCCTGAGATTCTTGTGTCAGATCGAGCGCGTCTGGAGCCTTGTTCTGCATTCTCCAGGCCAACTCATAGCTCTCCAGCACGGCTTCCACATCGGTGTCACCAGGCATCGCCTGTCCTGCATTCAGTGCGCCCAGGAGTTCATGCTGACGCCGTTGCTGCTCGGGTGTCCATGTCGAGTTCAGGAGATTCTTGATGCTCGACTCCTTCGCTGGCTGGCCACTGCGTCCCAGCGGTGTACCTTGATGCACCGCAGGTAAAAAAGCATTGCCATAATTGCGTGGCCCGCCATTGCCCAGGCTCGGGCTGATGGTCACAAAGCCTGGCAAGTTTTCATTCGCAGATCCCAGCCCATGCATCACCCATGCGCCCATACTTGGGCGCACCGCATTGGTCGTTCCTGTATGCATGAAAAGCGTGGCCGGGCCATGCGCCACGCCTTCCGTATGCATTCCGTGGAGGAAGCATAGATCATCCACATGCTGGTTGATGTTCGGGAAAAGATTGGATGCCCATTTCCCCGTCTCACCATGCTGAGCAAAATCCCATAGCGGTTTCATCAACCGTTGCGTCGCGCCTTTCCCCGTTTTTGCTATCGACCGCGCATCGGCGACATCGATGATCTTCTGGTCATCTTTGAACAGGCGCTCCTTATAATCAAATGAGTCCACATGACTCACGCCGCCTTGCATGAAGAGGAAGATCACACGCTTCGCCTTGGGCGCATGGTGCGGCAGGCCATTGATCAAAGAAGTGCCTGATGCCAGAGACTGCCGCTGCGCCATTGCAGACGCTGCTAGCCAGCCAAAACCGCAGCCTGTGGACTGAAGAAAGGAGCGTCGAGAAGAAAACATAATCTCCATGAACGGACTCAGCCGCCCGGATTTTGCGTCACATGCAAATGATTGCCAATTCACCCCCTCATTCATGAGTAGGGTAGAGGGGCGCAAAGATAGAAGACAAAGGAGTCATCCAGTGATCGCGGGCAGTCTTTCAGATTTAATCCTTCAGCCTTCTTTGTCCCTGCTCTTGCACTCCTTTCAAACACTGCCAAGGATGGGTGCTCCCGAACCCGAATGAGCGATACCATCCGACATGAGTGCGGCCTTGCCGTAGTCCGACTGAAAAAGCCCCTGGCCTACTATCAGGACACCCATGGCTCCGCATTATACGGATTCAATATGCTCTCTGCTCTGATGGCCAAGCAGCGTAATCGCGGCCAAGACGGCATCGGTATTGGCTGCTGCAAGCTGGATATGCCGCCGGGCGCTCCCTATTTGTTCCGCGAGCGTTTCGCCACCTCCGTGGAGCAGATGAGTGAGGTTTTCGAGGGCATCAAAAAAGACTACAAGCGCATTGCCCGCCGTATCGACGCACAGCGTAAAGAAGAGCGCCATGAGACTGGCAAAGAGCAACCGCTTTTTGAAGAAGACCCCATAGCCATCAAGCGCGAATTCGAGCTCGCTGGCGAAATCAACATCGGCCACCTCCGCTACGGCACCTCAGGCGGCCTTGGTAAAGCCTGCCTGCACCCCTATCTGCGCCGCAGCACATGGCCCACCCGCAGTCTCATGGTGATGGGGAACTTCAATCTTACGAACTCTGGCGAACTCAACCGCATCATGATGCAGCGCGGCCAGCACCCCGTTTTCGGCACAGATACACAGAGCGTGCTCGAAGAGATCGGCTTTCAGCTCGATGAGGCCCACACACAGCTTTATCACGAGCTGCGTGACAATGGTACCCCCGGCAGTGAGATGCCTCATCTCATCAGCTCGCGGCTCGATGTGGCGGACATTATCCACAAGTCTGCCGCGATCTGGGATGGTGGGTATGCCATAGTGGGCGTCGTTGGCAGCGGAGATCTTTTTGTCATGCGCGACCCGAATGGCATCCGCCCTTGCTGGTACTTTGAAAATGATGAAGTGCTCGCCTTTGCTTCCGAGCGTGTCGCCCTGATGTCGGTCTTTGAGATCGCGGAAGATCAGGTCAAAGAAGTGCCGCCTGGGCATGTCGCTGTCATGAAATCTGACGGCAACTTCAGTGTGCAATCATTCACCGAAGATCGCCCGCACACACCCTGCTCATTCGAGTGCATCTACTTCTCGCGTGGTAACGACTCCAATATCTATCACCAGCGTAAAATGCTCGGCGAGCAGCTCGTTCCGCAACTCATTGAAACCATCGATAACGACTTCGAGCACACTGTCCTGAGCTTCGTTCCGAATACTGCGGAGACAGCTTATTATGGATTCCTCGACGGCCTCCGTAAAAGCCGCCGCAATGTGGTCAAAGACGCACTCGTTGAGATGCTCCGTCAGGGTGAGCTGGATGAAGCCAAGCTAGACGACCTCGTCCTGCGCAACTGGCCACGCAGTGAAAAGATCGCGCTCAAAGACATCAAGATGCGCACCTTCATCGCCCAGGAAACAGGGCGTGATCAGCTTGTCTCCAGCGTCTATGACATCACTTACGGAGTGGTCACGGAGAAAGATAATCTAGTCGTTATCGATGACTCCATCGTTCGCGGCACCACGCTGCGCACTTCTCTACTCCGCATCCTTGCTCGCACCAATCCGAAGCGCATCGTCGTCATCTCCACGGCACCGCAGATTCGCTATCCTGACTGCTATGGCATCGACATGTCAGAGTTGGGTAAATTTATCGCCTTCCAGGCTGCCGTGCAGCTTCTCAAAGAGCGCGGCATGAGAGGCGTCATGCGTGAGACCTATGAAGCCTGCAAGGCCGAGCTCGCCAAGCCCAAGTCAGAAATGCGTAACGCCGTCAAGGCCGTCTATGCACCTTTCACCGACACTGAGATTTCAGATAAAATCTCCCAGCTCATCTACCCCCAGCACACGCCATGGAAGGGTGAAATTAAAGTCATCTACCAGACCATCCCTGGCCTGCATGAGGCGCTAGGTCAGCAGTATGGAGATTGGTATTTTAGCGGAGACTACCCGACACCCGGCGGTTTCTCTGTCGTCAATCGTGCCTTCATAAACTTCTTCGAAAAGAAAGAAGGCCGCGCGTATGACACGCTTCTGTAGCAGCCTCTGACGAATCCGACTGATCGGTCAGATCAGTCGGATCAGTCGGATTTTTCCAAACCCCCATGTCCCAGAACATCACTCTCGCCGACTTGGGTTGGAACAAGCGCTTCGCCGCTGACTTTAAGCCCTATGCCAAGCAGGGCTGGAAGCCTGCACGACTGCTTCGCGACAACAAAATCGCGTATGGTGCCATCGTCGTCGATGGCGACGACTTTGATGAGATCGATGTCATCCTCGGCGGTAAGGTCTATCACGATGCCGCGACTGATGCCGAGCTGCCTGCAGTTGGCGACTGGGTAGCTCTCGACATCACCGATGACGAAGCTGTCATCCGCGCCCGGCTTCCGCGTCAGAGCTGCTTTTCTCGCCGCTCCGCAGGCCAGAGTGCAGAGGAGCAGGTTATCGTCGCCAATGTTGATGTGGTCATTGTCGTTACCGAAGCCGGCCCAGACTTCAGCCTGCGCCGCATGGAGCGCTACTTCACTCTCATCAGCCGCAGCGGAGCAAAACCCGTCGCCGTTTTGAATAAGTCGGACCTCTTCACTGAGAAAGAAAATAAGACCGCAGCAGATCAGATTCGCAGCCTAAATCCTGACGCCGAAATCCACGTCACCAGCGTCTTGAAACGCAAAGGCCTGCGCATCCTCCGCGACTACCTCAAGCGTGGTGTCACCGTCGCCTTCATCGGTTCCAGCGGCGTCGGCAAGTCCGCCATGATTAATGCGCTGCTTGGGGACGATTGGCAGGATATCGACGAGGTCAATGCCGTCACCGGTAAAGGCCGACACACCACTACCGCACGCGAGCTCATCATCCTGCCCAAGGGCGGCATCCTCGTGGACAATCCCGGTATCAAGGAAGTCCAAATGTGGACTGATGAGGCCACGCTGCGTGAAAGCTTTGCCGACATCGACCAACTCGCTCTTCAGTGCCGATTCAGCGACTGTCGTCATGGCACCGACAATGGATGCGCCATCCGTGCAGCCGTCCAAACTGGCGCTTTGGAGGTTGCCCGTATCGAAGGCTATCTCAATCTCGATGATGAGATCGCCAAGTTACGCAAGCTGCGTCAAAAACGTCAAATGACCATCGAGCGCCGAGCAAAGCGTGATCACAAGATCAAAGCCAGAAACCGAGAAGATCGAATCGACATCGAGCGCGATCTGAAGCCCCGCGCTTAGCTAACGATTCATCAGTCACCATGCGATCAGGTGCGCGGACTCTCGTGAAAAATGTAGTTCGTGGAGTAGTCGCTGAACTCAAAATATACGCGCTTCTCAGTGCCCGATTTTTCGCCATCGAGATTCTCATCCAAGATGCCATACCCATAGCGGTAAGGGCGCGCTGCATTGCCATCAGTGGCTGTTGCGGTCGTGAGCTTATCCACATGCACAAAGCGCTTCACCAGTTTTTCACCAGCATAGATCTCCAGGACGCCATTGACCCCAGTCCAGTTTTGAATGGAGCGGCCGATCTGATTTTGAGTTTCCTGAGTGCAGGCAGAAATGAGGGTGATAAGGCTGAGTAGGAGGAGTGGTTTCACGCCGCCTCCATAGCCTGCTCCACTGCGGCAGCGAGTGACATTTCCAGCATTGATTGTAAAAGCCGTCTGCGACTCGGGCGGCCCATCTGTCGCTCACGGACTCACTGCATTTCAGGTTTACACCCCGCCTATCTGCCGCCATGCATTCGCCCCTCTATGAATCGCCAAGAAAACCTGGAAGCCTTTTTTCGGAACGGTAAAACCGTCATCCTGCCGCTGGATCATGCGGTCGCCATCCCTGTGCCGGGATTGGAAAATCCTTTTGAAATGATCGAGCGCGTCAGCGCCTATGTGGACGGCTATGTCATGAATCTCGGAGTCGCCATGCGCGCCGCTGATTCCATGGCTGGAAAAGGCATCTGCCTGCGTGCTGATGTCTATAACACCCGCATGACCGGTGACGGCGCGGGCAGCATAAATGTCTATGGTGTGGAAGAGGCCGAAATGGTCGGAGCGAACGCGGTGATGAACATGCTTTACCCGAACTCGATCAGCGAGCGTGTGAACTTCCAGGAAGTGGCTGATCTCGTCCGCACGAGTCTGGACATGGACATTCCCACGATCATCGAAGCTCTGCCCTACGGCCTGGGCCAGACGGATAAATACACGCTGGAAAATGTTACATTCGCAGCCCGTCTCGCGGCTGAACTCGGAGCAGATGTGGTGAAAGTACCTTACCCGATTGATGCCAAGCCGGGCGACTTCCGCCGTGTCACCGAATCCTGCTTTGTGCCCGTCATTGTGCTCGGTGGAGCCAGCATGAATGATGACGCCAGCCTGCTAAAGATGGTGGAAGATGCCATGGATGCCGGAGCCGCCGGGATCGCCATCGGTCGCAATGTTTGGCAGCACAAGAGTCCAGCCGCCATCGCCAGAAGCCTCGCTGCTATCGTCCATGAGGACGCTTCGGCGCTCGAAGCACTCGCCTTGCTGAAAGAACCGCTCCGCTGAGCCAGTTGTGCCTAGCCTCATGAAAGCCCCCGTTTTCACCTGCCTACTCGCCCTCACCACGCTCGCCATGGCGGGTGAGATGAAGACCTTCACCATCAAAGCTGATGACTGGGCGGAAGGCGAAGTGCCGAAGGAAGTCTTCGTCGTTGATGGCACGGTCAAAATCGCCGCCAAAGATGGCAATAAAGCGATTATGATCGGTGGCACGCCCATCGTCGATGCCAGCGCCCAGCTCGCTGTATCTGCCGCTGGTGAATCCAGTATCCAGGCCAAAGTATTTGCCAGCAAACGCGGGCGCTCCGTGCCGAAATTTGGCATCAGCGTTCATGGCATGAGTGGCTACCGCCTCCTGATCAATGCCGCGAAGAAGCAGCTCGAACTCGTCAAAGGAGACGCCGTGGCCGCAAGCGTTCCCTTCACTTGGACCAGCGAAACCTGGGTGCAGATGAAGCTCGAAGTGAAACGTGGTGAAGGCACCGCCTGGAGCATCACTGGCAAAGCCTGGGCAGCAGATGCCAGCGAACCCGCCGAGCCGAGTATCAAGCACGCGGACAAAGATCTCAAAGGCCAGGGCAAGGCCGGAGTCTGGGCCACACCCTATGCTGAGACCCCCGTTTATTTCGATGATATCGAAGTGAAGGTGGAAGTGGCTGCCGCGCCGTGATTTTTTTGTGTGAAAAGAGCACTTTCCATTTGCCTCTGCGACTCATGCCGCTAGTATCGCGGCCCACGATTATGGATTCTGGAGCGGTAGCTCAATTGGTTAGAGCGCCAGCCTGTCACGTTGGAGGTTGCGGGTTCAAGTCCCGTCCGTTCCGCCAGAAGTGAAAAGAACCCGCTCAGCAATGAGCGGGTTTTTTGCTGTCAGTGTCGTAGCCTCATCCACGTAACTGTTTTGCCATGCCAACACCTGACCATCAACACGACATCGACATCGCCAAGGTGGCTCAGCGCGCCAAGGACATCGAGGACAAGCTGCCCAAGCTCAAAAGCTGGATGGAGCAGGGCAAACTGATCCTTTCTTTGGTCAAAGATTACTGGAGCGGCCAATACCGCGAAGTGCCCTACTGGGTCATCAGCGCGGCTGCCCTGGCACTGCTTTATGTGCTGAATCCAGCCGATGTGATCCCCGACATCATCATCGGCGTCGGCTATCTCGACGACGCCACCGTCGTCGCCTTCTGCCTGAAACTCATCGAACGTGAGTTGGAACGCTACAAAGAGTGGCAAGCAGCGCAGAAGTTGCCTCCTGTGAAGGACATGGGCAAAGTGATTGATGTTTAGTCGATCAAGTCGCGGCTGACGCGATACGACTCTTTGTCCAAGCCGCCGCGCATCGCTGCGTAGTGGTTCGTAAGTCGGCTGCGGGACAGATTGCCGAAGTAGCGCACCTTGCGCAGCAGCTTCTCGACCTCCGCTGAGTTCAGCGCAGCATCCGTGATCTTGGATTCGGCATAGGCCAGCGTGCAGGACCAGACAAACAACTCGGCACCGATGTCCACCAGATGACCGAGCAAGACCTGGCGCTTCTCCAAAGCCGGGCCATTGAGGACCATCTCATGAAAGAGTGTGCGTGCGAGTTTGTGGCTTTGCTTGGAGATGCTGTCCAAGTCGTCGCGCAATGCCGGATGCAGATGATCGCCCGCATGACCTGCACCACCCGGCAACCACTGGCTTGGATACCAGGTCGCATACTCGCGAGCCGCACGCAGGGCCGCTTCGGCGCGGCGTTTGAGAGGCAGCGTGCTGTTCACGACGTCAGCCCCGATCTTGAGATGCGGCTCCAGCGCTTCACGAGCGATGAAGAGGCGCATGATCTCACTGCTGCCTTCAAAGATCGTGTTGATGCGGCAGTCACGCAGCATCCGCTCCACAGGCTCAGGATCTTCGCCACGAGCGCGCAGAGAGTCGGCGGTTTCATAGCCGCGCCCACCACGGATCTGCATGGTATCGTTGACGATCTCCCAGGCGCGTTCGCTGCCCCAGAGCTTGGCGATGGCGGCCTCTAATCGCACGTCGGCGTGCTTGTCCCGATCCACCAGCGCAGAGACGTAATGCACCATCGCTTCCATCGCAAAGCTGTCCGCCGCCATGCGCGCCAGTTTGTCCGCGATGGCCGCATGTTTGCCTACAGGTTGCCCCCATTGCACACGCTTCGCCGCCCATCGGGTGGAGATGTCCACACAGCGCTTGGCCATGCCTGTGCAGGCAGCGGGCAATGTGATGCGGCCCGTGTTCAGCGTCGTCAGCGCCACCTTCAAACCGCGTCCTTCACCACCGATGATGTTCTCTTTCGGCACGCGCACGTTTTCAAAACGCACCACGCCATTGTAGAGCGCACGCAGTCCCATGAAACGGCAGCGGCAGACGATCTCCACACCGGGCATCGAGGTCTCGACGATGAAGGCGGTGGTCGCGTTGGGTTTCGCCGCCGTGGGTGTGCGTGCCATGACGACGATGAGCCCGGCCTTCAAGCTGTTCGTACACCAGAGCTTCTCGCCATTGATGATGAAGTCATCACCATCAGGCACGGCGATGGTTTTCATCTGTGCCGGGTCACTGCCGACATTGTTTTCCGTGAGCGCAAAGGCGCTGATCTCTCCCTTGGCACAGCGCGGCAGATACTTCGCTTTCTGCTCCTCGGTGCCGAACAGGATGAGAGGCTGTGGTGCGCCAATCGACTGATGCGCGGAGAGCAGCGCCGCGAGATTGCCACACTCACTGCCAAGCAGCATGGCCGAGCGCGAGTAGTTGGTCTGCGACAAACCCAGCCCGCCATGCTTCAGCGGAATCTTGATGCCAAAGGCACCCAGCTTGGCCAACTCCTCCAGCAATACATCAGGGATCTCTCCATTGCGGTCGATGGCATCAGGATCAGCGTGTTCATCGAGCACCTTGCGCAGGCGGGTGAGGAAGGCATCGCCTTGATCCTTGTCTTCGGCTGATTGTTTTGGGAAAGGCAGCAGCTTCGTGAAGTCCGCCTTGCCAAAGAAAAGACCAGCGGCCAGCCCGCTGTTACTGCGTTCATCACGCGCCGCCTCAGCCATCTCTAGTGCCGCCTTTTGTCCGGCGGACATCTTTGACGTGTCGATCCGCGTAGCTGCCATTTCAGGGAGTGTTTCAGTTTTCATGGTCGTGGTGGGGTTAGATTTAAAGTGCTCTGAAGGCGGGAAAGCCCGTGCCTAGAATCATCGCCAATTCGATGTCGGCATCGTTGCGTGCGATGCCCTCATCCGCACAACGATGAGCTTCATCGCGAATGAGTCCGACGAGGCGCTCCTGCACGCGTTCCATGAGATGATGATCGGGCTCCGTCCAATGATGCTTGGTGGCCGTCTGCGGATGCTTGTAAAAGCCTTCGCCGGACTTTTTGCCCAGCTTTCCATCGCTGATCATGCGGTCGAGCGTTTCACTTTTCGGCAGCCGCTCAGGGAAGGCGTCTGTCATGGTGCGGCCAACATGCGCGGCGACATCCAGACCGATTTCATCAAACAGGCGCATTGGCCCCATCGGCATTCCAAACTCAAGCATGGCTTCATCGATCAACTCCACGGGCACGCCGCTGTCATACAGATGCACGGCCTCTAGGAGGTAGGGCATGAGGATGCGGTTCACGATGAAACCAGGACTGTCCTTGACCACGATCGGTGTCTTGCCAAGCCGCTGTACAAAGCTCACGGCGGTGGCGATGACATCATCAGTCGTGTGCATCGTGGTGATGATTTCCACCAGAGGCATGCGATGCACCGGATTGAAGAAGTGCAGTCCGATCACACGCTCTGGACGTGGCACGGTGTAGGCGAGTTCTGTTACGGACAGAGCTGATGTGTTGGTGGCGAGGATCGTGTCAGTACCTGTGCGCGTGGCGAGATCGGCGAAGATTTTCTTTTTCAAAGCCATGTCCTCGGTCGCAGCTTCGATCACCATTTGCTGATGAGTCAGTGGCGCGCGCGAGTGGTCCGGCGAGATGTGGTCGAGCGTGTCACGCATCTGCAAGCGCGTGCTGGCTCGGCGCTTCACTCCTTCATTGAGGAGATCACGAATGCGTGACAGGCCGCGGGCGAGTGATTCAGTGCTGATGTCCTGCATCAAGACACGGTGCCCGCGTGAGGCCAGCCAGTGCGCGATACCAGCGCCCATGATGCCTGCGCCGATGACTGCCACGTCATGTACGGGTAGCGCCACACCACGCGGCCAGGGTTTCTTCGAAGCCTCTTCGTTGCGCAAAAAGACATCAATTAAACGATCCGTCTCAGGCGTGAGGGCAAGATCGAGAATGGCGTGCTTCTCCAGCTCCATCGCCTTTGATGGATCGACAAACGGTGCGCGTGTGACGACTTCGATAGCTTGGAGCGGTGCGAGATAAAGACCGCGTGTCTTCGCGAGCACCGCCTTTCGCGCGCGGTAGGCGATGAACTTGCGGAGAAGGAGCGGCTCTTTCCTCCGATGTGTGTGCTGGACACTTTCGATCCTGGCAAGCGCGACATTTTCCAGATACTCACGCGGCACCACGGCATCGACGAGACCGAGACGCTTGGCATCCTTGGCTTTGAGTTGCTTGCCGCTGACGATGAGTTCAAGAGCCTTTGCCAGACCAATCAAGCGTGGCAGGCGAGTCGAGCCACCCCAGGCAGGCACAAGACCGAGCTGAGTCTCGGGCAGGCCGACTCGCGTGCAATCACTGTCACTGGCGATGCGGACATCACAGGCGAGCGCCATCTCAAATCCACCACCGACGCAGGCACCATGGATGAGCGCCAGTTTTGGCATGGGTAGTGAGGCGAGTTTGTTGAAGGTGCTTTGGCCGAGATCGATCAAGCATTCGAGCTTCTTCACGGAAGAATGTCTGAGCGCCTTCAAATCAGCCCCGGCGATGGTGATCTTATCCTTGGCACTGCGGATGATCAGGGCGCGGACATCTGGCTTCAAGGCGATCACATCCAGGCAGATGCCGAACTCGCGCAGGGTCGTTTCATTCCAGACATTGGCCGCGCTGTTGGGTGTGTCAAAGGTGAGCCAGGCATTATGTTCGCCATCCACGTCGAGGCGAAAATGTTTCACTGTTTCCAGTGCTGTTGGAATAGGTGGGGGATGTGGAATGAAGGCTTCCTTGTCGGCTACGATTGCTTCTAAGAGGTGTGTTTTCATGGTGGTTGAGAGATGAATTAAACTCGTTCGAGAATGGCTGCGCCGCCCTGACCGCCGCCGATGCAGAGCGTCACGAGGGCGCGTCGTGCCTTGCTTTCGCGGAGCTGATCGAGTGCCGTCAGCACCAGTCGCGCGCCCGTGGCGCCGACAGGATGACCGAGCGCAATGGACCCGCCGCGCGGATTGAGCTTTTCCTCAGGGAGGTCGCCGAGAGGTGCGTCCAATCCAGCGCGACGGGCGCTGGCAGGGTCTTTGAGACATTGCCGCACGGCCAGTACTTGAGCGGCAAAGGCTTCGTTGATCTCGATGACATCGAGGTCATCGAGCTTCAGTCCGGTGCGATGCAGGACAGCATCCATGGCGCGCACGGGGCCAAGGCCCATGCGGCGTGGATCGCAACCGGTATAGGCATAGTCCACCAGACGTCCGATGGGCTGCCAGTCATGACGGATCATGGCTTCCTCGCTCGCGACGAGCAGGGCGACGGCACCGTCGGTGATCTGGCTGGAGTTGCCGGCGGTGACGGTGCCATGTTCACGATCAAACATGGGTTTGAGACGTGCCAGCTTTTCCATCGAGCTGTCTGTGCGGATACCGTTGTCGGCGAGGACGGGATTGACTTCGCGACCCATGACGTAAAGCGGCGAGGTCTCACCTTGCAGCGCGGGTGCAGCCGCCATGGCTCGCAGATGGCTGCGCAGGGCAAAGGCATCCTGATCGTCGCGGCTGATCTTGAACTCACGAGCCAGCAGTTCCGCTGTGTCTCCCATGTTCATCTCCACCACGGGATCAGTGAGGCCGAGCTTGAGTCCAATGATCGGCGCGAAGTCGGCCGGGCGGAAGGCGGCGGCGGCTCCGCACTTTTCCGTGAAGCTGCGCGCCTTGCTCAGCGCGCCAAACTTCTCCGCAGCACGGCGGGAGAAATACAGCGGCATGTTCGACATGCTCTCGGTGCCGCCGACAATGAACACATCACCCTGCTCAGCGCACATCTTGGCATGAGCTGTGGTGAGTGCTTCAAGACCTGAGGCACAGTTGCGATGCACTGTCATGGCTGGTTTCGCCTCCGGCAAACCAGCGCGCAATGCGATGACGCGCGCGATGTTTTGCGCATTCGCTGGCTGGCCCACACAACCAAAGATTATTTCATCGACGACGTGTGGATCAATGCCGCTGCGTGTGAGCAAAGCAGAGACAGCGGCTTTCCCGAGATCCACGGCATCGAGTGCGGCGAGCGATGAGCCTGCACGGGCAAACGGCGTGCGTGCGGCGGCTATGATGTAGAGTGGTTTCATACAGCGGAGAGTTGGCGGTTGTTGGTTGTGACCGTGGTCTTTGGACGTTTATCGAGAAGCTTGGCTTCCTTGATCAGTCTGCCGATGCCGAGACGCTCGCGCATCTCGGGGAGGTCGTGGAAGTGGATCTCATTCGGCTGGATCTCGGTGACTTCGGCGAAGCGGCGGATGAGACGGTGTTCGAGATCATCGGCATTCACGGAGGTCTCGGGCGTGACGTGGAGAATGAGTTCGTCCACCTCCAGCGGATCGTTGTGGTGCTTGCTAAGTTCGATCTGCCAGGCGGCCACGCCTTTCATGTCGTCGAGCAGGTGCTCCAGAATGTTGAAGTTCACGAGCGTGCCTTTGATCTTGTCGAGATGTAGCTCGCGCACCTCACTGACACGGCTGATGGGGCCAATCAGGCGCGGACAGGTGCGTCCGCAGTGCGGGCATTTTCTCCAGGTCAGGCCGCCTTCAGCGATGTCGCCGGTGCGATAGCGCAGCACCACGGTGCCGCGTGAGTCGAGCGGGGTGAAGACGATCTCGCCGGGCTGGCCTTCTGCCACAGGTTCTCCCGTGCGTGGATTGATGAGTTCGATGATGCCGAGATCTGGGCTGAGATGGAAGCCTGTGGAACCATGACCCATCTCACTGGGGCATTCAGGGAAGGCCATTTTGGCTTCGGTGAAGCCATAGGTGCTGATGATGTGTGTGTCGTGACTGCCGAGTTCGTGCGCGAGATCGAGCAGACGCGCGCGCAGCCCGTCGGCCACTTTTTCACCGCCGAGGGTGATGCGTTTGAGGTTCGGCCAGTGCTTGCTCATCTCGACGGCCTGACGCATCAGGTGATAAATAAAGGTGGGCATGCCGATGAGGACATCGGGCTGAATTTTGTCGATGATGGCGATGTTTCCCTCTGTGCCCATGGCTTTGCCACCGCCGGTGCTAACCATGAAAGTGCCAAATCCAAGTCCCGCATGATGTGCCTGCCAGAAAGCGAGATGTGGAGCGAAGGGGAAGGCATTCACATGACGGAAGTCGCGCTGCGAGCGTCCGCACTCCATCATTCGCCGACCACTGATGTCGAGATTCGCCAAGTCGTGTTTGGTGAAGACAAACGGCACGGGATCAGATGAGCGGCCTGTGGTGCTGGTCATGAGCACGGGACGAAATTCTTTCTCGATCTCCTCACGAGCTGCCGCACGTCCATGCACGAGTGCATTGAAGATCACGCCCCATTCTCGGCGCAGCACCGCTTCATCAGGGATGAGCACGAAGTCACGCTGCTGATCGCGTGGCACGGTGAGATCGCTTTTGGAGGTGAAGGGGACTTTGGCCCAATCATCAAAGTCGATGATGTCCTCGGCATGGATGTCGTGCTCGGTGAAGAGATTGCGGTAGTGAGTGCTGAACGGCAGTACTCGGTTCCGCAGATAAGTGCGGAGGCGATGCAGTTGCCAGTCGTGCCAGACTTCAGGCGGCGTGGCGTCCCACACCGGTGTGTTGGACAAGAGTTTCATGGTGGGTTGGGGTTGAGTTGGAAAGCAGAATCCGAATGGCTGGCAGCGCGGCCAATGCGGCGAGACGCCCGGTTTCGATGTAGCGCTCGTAGTTTTCGAAATCGAACCAAGTGCTGCCGGCGTGGAAGGGATGGATGACGATCTCTGCGTTGCGCATTTCCTTCTCCACGAGCTGCACTTGCGCGCACATCAGAGCGCGGCGGAAGGTGTCCATCACATTGCCATAGGCCAGCAGATTGATGGGATGTGTCAGCCTGGCAAACAGCCCTGGGCGCTGCTGCGAAGGGCTGAACGAAGTGTCGCGACAGCGAAGAATGTCTTCATTGGTGGGCAGCACATTGATGGCGATCACGGCGTCGAGATTGAAGCGCTCGCGCAACGTGGTCACAGGCAGTGGATCGGCGGCACCACCATCGGTGAAGTGGCGTCCGTCCAGATGCACGGGAGCGCAGACGCCGGGGATGGCAGCGCTGGCATGTACCGCGTGCGCCACTGAGCCGTGATCAAAAACATGCGCCTGCATCGTGTCCAAGTCCGTGGCGATGACGAGCAATGGCAGCTTCAGCTCCTCAAAGGTGACTGAGCCAAGACTGCGCTCAAGATGGCGGCGGATTTTGTCGCCCCGGATCAATCCGGCGCTGGGCGGGAGGATCGGGTCCATCAGCCTCAGCAGAGCTTTGCGGTTGCGAATCTCCTTGGCCAGATCAACTAATTTTGAGGTGTCAAGACCTGCCGCAAAGAGGGAGCCGACATAGGCACCCATGCTGGTGCCCGCCACTGCGGCGATGGGAATGTTTTCTTCCTCAAGAACCTGAAGCACACCCACATGCGCCAAGCCGCGAGCGCCGCCGCCGGAGAGTGCGAGGCCGATCTTCGGAACCGCCTGCAACGGGGCAGGGAATCCATCGCCTCCTTCAGGGAGCCCGTTTGTGGCTCGCATGACTCCGCCACCGAATGGGTGTGAAATCGAGTGGTTCATAGCGTGAACTCCTTGCCGTTGTTCGACAGGGGAGCCACGGTTGTTTGTTCAAAACTAGCCGCCGAGGCGGAAGCCTTTGGAGCGTTTCATCTTGCCGCCGGGCATCATGCCTTTGGGCATTTGCGGCATTCCGCCCATGCCGGGCATCCCACCACCGCCGCCGAATAGGCCGCCTGCCATCTGGGACATCATGCCTTTGTTCGACATCAGTTTCTTCATCATGTCGAACTGCTTCAAAAGCTGGTTAATCTCCATCACCGGGCGACCACAGCCGCCGGCGATACGTTTGCGCCGGCTGCCATTGAGGACTTCTGGCTTGGCGCGCTCTTTGGGCGTCATGGAGAGAATGATCGCCTCGACATGCTTCATGCGCTTGTCATCGACTCCAGGCATGTCCTTCATTTTGCTCATGCCTGGGATCATGCCCATCAGTCCCGAAATCGGTCCGAGCTTCTTCATGAAGCGGAGCTGCTTGAGCATGTCCGTGAGGTCGAACTTGTTCTGCTCCATGCGGCGCATCATGCCCATCGCCTCTTTCTCATCGATCTCCTGCGCGGCTTTCTCCACTAGGCTGACGACATCTCCCATGCCCAAGATTCGCTGGGCCATGCGGTCGGGATGGAAGACTTCGAGTGCATCCACCTTTTCGCCCGTGCCGAGAAACTTCACCGGGCAGCCCGTGACCTGACGCATGGAAAGCAGCGCACCACCGCGCGCATCACCATCAAGCTTTGTCATGATCAGGCCTGTGATCGTGACGGTCTCATGGAACTTCGTGGCGACACTGACCGCCTGCTGACCCGTGGCTGCATCGGCCACGAGCAACGTTTCGCGAGGCTGCACGAGATCGCGCACTTTTTTGAGTTCGCTCAGCAGCACTTCATCAATCTCCTGACGACCGGCGGTATCAAAAATGGCGACGCCGCTGCCCTGCTGCTCCAACCAAACGAGCGCAGCCCTCGTCGCTTTGACGACATCGGTTTCACCCACGGGCGGCACACAAACCGGCACGCCGAGCTGCTGGCCGAGCACCTGGAGCTGAGTCACAGCCGCCGGGCGGTAAAGATCGAGCGCGATGAGCAATGGGCGCTTGCCCTGCTTTTTCAGCCAGTTGGCGAGCTTGGCCGACGTGGTGGTTTTACCCGCGCCGTTCAGACCTACCATAAGGATGCGCTGCGGCGGGCTCAGATCCAGTTCCGTGGCACCACCGCCGAGAATCTTCGCTAGCTCGTCGTTGAAGATCTTCACGATCTGCTGTCCGGGGCTGACATTTTTCAGCACCTCTTCGCCCATGGCGCGCTCTTTGATCGCTTCGATCAGATCCTTGGCGACTTTGAAATCCACATCAGCTTCGAGCAAAGCCAGCCGAATTTCGCGCATGGCATCGGCCACGTTGGATTCGCTGATTTTGCCCAAGCCGCGCAGTTTGCGGAAGGTGTCTTCGAGTTTGTCGGTGAGGAGGGAGAACATGAGAGAAAGTGTTTAGTAGTCAGTGCTGAGTGTTCAGTCTGCAAGAGCTAGAAGCGATCAGATCGGCGGGCAGAAGTTCATCAGCTCGATCTCGAAGGCGTGCTTCTTCTCGGGCTGTACTTCGACGACGGTGATGCTGCCGTACTCGATGTTGAAATGCGCCATGTGTTTCAGTGGCTGGCCGAGCATGAGGGCGAGGATGACATAGCAGTAGAGCGGGTATTTCATGAGCGGTCATCCAAAGGCATCAACCTTCCGGCTCTTCCGTCAGCCTGCGGGGCAGATCTCTGGCTCCATGCATGACGCGCTCGATGCGGAGGGTGCTGCCGTCCCAGTAGAAGAGCAGGTGGCGGTCGAAAGGTTTCCTGACTGGGATGCTGCGGATGCGGACGAGTTCTGGGGCTGTAAAGTGGCGGCGAATTCCGAGGTCGGGCTGCCCGGCGATGCTCTGGATCGTTTCATGCACAGCGAGTAGATAACGCTCGGCGACATCGAGGTCGGCATTTTCCAGATACCAGCGGTATTGCAAGGTCATGTCCTGCTCAGCCCTCCTGGCGATGGAGATTTCGAGGCTCATGCCTGGGCGCGGGCGTTCTGCCGGATGCGATCCAGCACGGATTCATCATAAGGAACATGAGGTGAGCGGACACCTTCAAGAATAGCCGCTTCCAAAGCGGGAGACTCATCAAACTCCTGATGTTCCAGCACCCGTAGCGCCTCACGAACCACCTCTCCTTCATCGGCATAGCGGCCTGTGTGCAGCAGTCTTTCAACAAGCTGGGTGAGAGCGGGGGGAAGGGCGATGGTCATGAGCAGAGGATATGAACCGGCAGGTTGTTGTCGAGAGCAAGATTACTGCGCTCTGCCCCGGAGGTTGGAGCGCTTTCGCCAGCCATGGGATCAATGTCTAAGCCGTTCAAAAATTCGACACGAAGTCAGAGCACAGGCGGGCAGAAGTTCATCAGCTCGATCTCGAAGGCGTGCTTCTTTTCGGGCTGTACCTCGACGACGGTGATGCTGCCGTACTCAATGTTGAAATGCGCCATGTGCCTCAGCGGTTGGCCGAGCATGAGGGCGAGGATGACGCGGATGATGCCGCCGTGGCAGAAGATGGCGACGCTCTTGTGCGGATTGTCGTGTAGGATTTTTAATAGCGCGGGCTGCACGCGATGCTCCAACTCAGCGGCGGATTCGCCATTGGGGATGCCTTTGGTCTCGATGATCTCCAGCCAGTCAAAGGCACTGACTCCGAAGTGCTCCTGCACGCCTTCCCAGCGGTAGCCGGTCCAGTCGCCGAAATCGGTCTCGCGCAGGCTGGGGATGATGGTGGGTTTCAAATCGCGCTGCTCGGCGAGTGGGGCCAGCGTCTGCTGCACGCGGAGCATGGGGCTGGCGTAGATGGCGTCGATCTTGGTATCTGTCAGCCAGCGGGCGATGGCTTCTCCATGCTTCACGCCGAGGGGTGATAAGGCCATGTCGATGCGGCTGCCGCCGAAGACGTTGTGATAGCGCTCCTCGACCTCGCCATGACGGATGAGATAAAGCTGGGTGGGGTGATTCGGGAGATGGGATTTCAAGGCGTGGGTGCTATGCTCCAGTCCAGCACTTGAGGCAAGTTTCACGTCAGTTCGACGACGATGGCGGTGCAGTTGTCGCGACCGGATTCGGCGACGGCTTGTTCGACGATCTTGAAGGCTTTGGGCTGGTCCGGGGAAGGGGTGGTGACGTGCTCCTGCAATCGTGCATCCCACAGTCCGTCCACAACGCCATCACTACAGAGCAGGAAGCGGTCGCCTGCATGGCAGCTCACGGCACCGACATGCGGGATCAATGACCGGCGGCCAGCGCCGAGTGCCTGATTGAGCACGTTTTTGGTTGGGTGTGTGCGTGCCTCGCGCTCGTTGAGTTTTCCATTTCGGCGCAGCCAGCCGACATGGCTGTGATCATGCGTGACCTGCGTCATGCCACCAGTGGCGGGCAGGTAGTAGATGCGGCTGTCGCCCACATGGACAAAGTGCATCCAGCCGGGTGAAAAGCAGGCGAGGCTGAGGGTGGCTCCCATGCCGTTGCATTCAGCGTAGCTGCTGCCCAGCTTGTTGAGTTCGTCATGCACATGATGGCAGATTTCTTCCAGCACATCGCCAAAGCCTGCGCCGAGTCCCTGCGCGGCGAGCTTGTAGGCGCGGGGCATGAGCCGGGTGATTTTTTCCACCGCCGTCTTGCTGGCAAACTCGCCGGACTTGGCTCCGCCCATGCCATCACTCACGGCGAAAACGAAGTCGCCCTGTGCTAATGAGGACTCGCCGATCTTGCCGAGATAGCGCACTTCGTTGGCATCATAGGTTAGGGCTAGAAAGGCGTCCTCGTTGTTTTTGCGGACACGACCGACATGCGTCATGCCGGACCAGGAGAGGTACAGCGGCGGTGCGGTGTCGGTGGTGTCAGGGGCAGGCGTCACGGGAAGTGTATCAGCTTGACGCAAAAGAGTGACGGCTTCTAGCCGCCATTTAGTGATGGCTAGAAGCCATCACTCCTTGCTAGGTCGTCTCAAGGCCACGGGCCATGACGACCTTGCCTGTGCGGACGGTTTCGACGATGTCGAATTTGCTCAGCAGGCGCACGGCGGCGTCGAGCTTGTCGGTGTTGCCGGCGATGAGGGCGATGAGGCTGTCGTCTTGGAGATCGACGGTCTTGCCGTTGTAGTGCTCGATGATTTGCAGGACTTCGGTGCGCTGGGCGGGATTGGCGGCGACTTTGATGAGGACGAGTTCTTTGGCGACGGCGTCACGGTCGGTGTGCTCGGTGCAGTGCATGACGTCGATGAGCTTATTCACCTGCATGATGATCTGGTGCAGGCCTTCTGGCTGACCGCTGATGCCGATGGTCATGCGGCTGAAGCGCGGATCGCGAGTCTGGGAAACGACGAGTGACTCGATATTAAATCCACGGCGGCTGAACACGGCGCAGATGCGACCGAGGACGCCGGGCTGGTTGTTCACATGGACGCTGAGCGTGTGGATGTGGATGGGTTCAGCCGGTGGGGCGGGCTTTTTGTCGGTGGTGGCGGGGATGCGGTCGCTCATGGTATTGGCGTGGCGTTGTTTACAGGATTAACAGGATTTTAGGATTGACAGGATTTTTAGAGAAGGGACTCTTGGAGGCGGTTTTGGGCAATCTGGACGTAGGTCGGGTCTTTTTCGATGCCGATCCATTGGCGTCCGAGTCGCTGCGCAGCCGCTGCGGTGGTGCCGGAGCCGAGAAAGGGGTCGATGACAAGATCGCCGGCGTCGGTGGCACAGGCGATGAGCTTTTCGATGAGGGCGATGGGCTTCTGTGATGGGTGACCGCACTTTTCCTTCGAGAGACCCTTCAAACTGGGGACGCGGAGGATGTTGGTGGCGAACTTGCCAGCTTCGAGATGGGCGCGGCGGGCGTCCATGTCTTTGTAGCGCTTGTCTTTGAGATAGGTCTCGATGGTCTTGGCATCATAGGGCACGCGGACGGCGTCTTTGTTAAACTTCACTTTGTCGCCCTTACGCAGGACGAGGACCATTTCGTACTGCGGGGTGAAGCTGTCGCGTCGCTCATCATAGCCCACGGCACGATCCCAGATGATGAGATCGTGAAACTGGTGCTGCTGACTGAGTCGTGACATGAGGTGGAGGAAAGTGTGCTCGCGCTTGCCTAGCTGGCCGAAGATGAAGGCGAGGCCGTCATCGCGAAGAACGCGCATGGATTGAGCCACCCAGCCATCACACCAGGTGAGGTAGTCTTCAGCGGTTTTCCATTGGGTGTCCCAGGCTTCATCTTCGAGAACGTTAAAGTAAGGTGGATCGGCAATGATAGCTTGGGCGACGGAATCAGGGAGTTTTGAGAGTTCCGCGAGGGCGTCGCCTTGGATGATCTGGTTGGTTTTCATCAGCGCATCATCGGGCAGCATGAGCCCAGGCTAGAAAGCCTAGGCTACGGCTGTTAGGTCGAACCGGTTGGCTTCTCCATCTTGTGTTTCGGGGCTTCGATGATCATGTCCTCCAGAGCGGCTCCAGGTGGGATCATAGGGAAGACGTTCTCGTACTTGATGCACTCAGCCTCGATGATGCAGGGGCCGTCGTTGTAATCGAGCGCCTGTTGCAGGATGCGCTCGACATCAGCCGGACGGCGGATGTGAAAGCCTTTGATGCCATAGGCTTCACCGAGCTTCACGAAGTCGGGGTTGCCGATGAGATCGACGCCGCTTTCACGGTTATCAAAGAACAGCTCCTGCCACTGGCGCACCATGCCGAGGTAGCTGTTGTTGAGGATCAGGATCTTGATCGGCAGCTTATGAATCGCTGCGGTGGCTAGCTCAAACAGGGTCATTTGGAAACCGCCGTCACCGGAGATGGAGACGACGAGTGACTTTGGGCAGGCGAGCTGCGCGCCGATGGCGGCAGGGAAGCCGAAGCCCATGGTGCCTGCGCCGCCGGAGCTGATCCAGTGGTAGCTGGCGTCGTTCTTATAAAACTGTGCGGCCCACATCTGGTGCTGGCCCACGTCAGTGGTGACGATGGCTTTACCCTTGGTTAGGTTATAGAGTTCGTCGATGACCTGCTGCATGCGCAGTCCGCCCTGCTTTTTATAGGTCAATGGGTACTTTTTCTTGTAGCCATCGAGCGTGGCCAGCCAGTCCTCGGTGGGCAGTTTATGGATGAGTGGGAGCAGGTCGCTGAGGGCGGCTTTGGCATCGCCTTTGATCATCACGTCCACGGTGATCATCTTGTTAAATTCAGCCGCGTCGATGTCGATGTGGATGAGCTTGGCGTTCCGGCCAAACATGTTCGGCTTGCCGATGATGCGGTCATCAAAGCGTGAGCCGACATTGAAGATGAGGTCGGCTTCACAGATGGCTTTGTTTGCATACGCGGTGCCGTGCATGCCGATCATGCCGAGTGAAAGCGGGTGTGTTTCAGGGAACACGCCTTTGCCGAGCAATGTCGTAGTCACCGGGCAGCCGAGCGTTTCAGCCAGCTTCAGCAGTTCTTTATCAGCACGCGCGATCATGGCACCCTGACCCGCGAGGATGATCGGGCGCTTGGCCTCAGCGATGAGACGTGCGGCTTCTTGAATGCGCGATTGATCAATCTTGAAGGCTTCTTCAGGATGATAGCCGGGGAGGTCCATCGGCGCATCATAGTCGCCCGTGAAGGGGGCTTGGCTCTTGTCCTTCGGGATGTCGATAAGCACGGGGCCTGGGCGGCCAGTCGTAGCGATGTGGTAGGCCTCGCGGGCGATGCGGGGCAGGGAATTGGTCTCTTTGATGAGGTAGTTGTGTTTAACAACTGGGGCCGTGATGTTAAAAATGTCGGCTTCCTGGAAGGCATCTTTACCTAGCATCCAGCTCACGGTTTGGCCACAAAGCACGATCATCGGCACGCTGTCCATCATGGCAGTCATCAGGCCGGTGATGGTATTGCCAGCCCCAGGGCCGGAGGTCACGAGAACGACGGCAGGCTTACCTGTGGCGCGGGCATAACCGTCGGCCATATGCACAGCTCCCTGCTCATGGCGGACGAGGACGAATTTCATGTTCGTCTTCATGGTTTCGAGGGCGTCGAAGATCGGGATGGCAGCTCCGCCCGAGTAACCGAAGACGTACTCGATGCCGAGATCGCCGAGAGTTTTAATAAGCGCCTGCGCGCCGTCCATTTTTGATTCGCTCATGATGATTGGGGTGAAAATTGCAGTTTCGGCGATCAAAGTGCATGGCCCTGTGGTATTCACAATCGAAAGTTTACAGTTTTTGGGTAAACTTTGAGTTTTGGCGATTTTAATCGACCAAAGATTACCTTATTTGAGGTAAGTGACGTTTTTTGGGTCGGTCGGATTTCCAGGGGTGCCTTCCCAAAAGGATCTGCCTGCTGCTACTAGAGCCTCAGCGCGCCAACAACTCTTCCCCACGATACACCACGCGCTCGACCATGCCTTGCAGCGTTTTGTCGAGGAAAGGGGTGTTGATGCTCTTCGACTTCATGAAGTCGCGGGTGAAGGTGGTGCTACGAGTGGGATTGAAGAGGATGAATTCAGCAACACCGCCCTCTATAATAGGCACGGGTGCCAGTTTCATGACTCGGCGTGGTTCCGCGGAGTATCGTTTGACGATGAGATCCCAGCCGAGGATGCCTTTGGAAATATAGCGGTCGTAAAGGGAGACGAGAGCAGTTTCCAGCCCGGTGATGCCGAACGGGGCGCTGGCGAAATCCTGGCGCTTTTCAAACGGGGTGTGCGGGGCGTGGTCGGTGGCGATCACGTCGAACCAGCCGTCGATGAGTCCCTGAAGCAGTGCGGCGTTGTCTTCTTTCGTCCGCAGGGGCGGGTTCATTTTGTAGTTCGTGTCGTAGTCGCCGATGTCCTCTTGGCTGAACATGAGGTGGTGCGGGGCGATCTCGCAAGTGACGCGGATGCCGCGATCTTTGGCGCGCTTGATGGTCCTCATGCCCTCGGCGGTGGTGACGTGCTGGATATTGAGATGCACGTTGGTGAACTCGGCGAGTCGGATGTCGCGGGAGATGCAGATTTCCTCGCTGATGCTGGGGATGCCGGGCAGGCCGAGCGCGTAGCTGATTTTGCCCTCATGCATGCAGCCTTTGCCAGAGAGTTCCTTGACCTCGCAATGGCTGGCGAGTGGCAGGTCGAATTCACGGGCATACTCCATGGCGCGGCGCAGGACCTGGGGATTGTCCACGGGAAAGCCGTCATCGGTGAGCATGACGACACCAGCGGCTTTCATGGCGGCGATGCCGGCGAGGTCTTCACCTTTGCGGCCTTTGGTGATCGCCCCCGTGGTGTAAATGCTGGCTCCGATGCGCGTGCGGCGTGCGCTTTCTAAGACGGTGCGGACGACGCCCGCGTTGTCGATGGCAGGCGCGGTGTTCGGCATCATGACGAAACCGGTGACGCCGCCATTGATCGCGGCCTCAGCACAGGTGGCGATGTTTTCTTTGTCCTCCTGACCCGGTTCACGGGCATGGACATGGATGTCGAAGAGGGAGGGCAGCAAGATACGGCCCGTGCAGTCGATGACCTCGCAATCGCTAACACCCGTGATCTCTGGCGCGACGCCGATGATGCGGTCCCCGTCAACGAGCACATCAGCGTGCAGCAGTTTCGGCGAGTCTTCAGAAGCGATCTGGGCGTGGCGGTAGAGGCGTTTCATGCGGCGGGTGCATCATGACGCGGGGAAGGGGAGAGGCAAGCGCGGGCATTTGAGCCTATCACGTCGATGAAAATGAAGGCGATTTTGGCCCCCATTTGGGATAGATTGTTTATCCAGCCTAGGGCTAAACTGTTCAAAAGAACTCAATCCTGAGACGCATCTTTAGCAGAGAAAACGAAATTCTATGATTGCTATGGCGAGACGACTTATGTATTACGGAACTCTAAAATATATATATTCTGGAATATCTCATGCTTTAGAATCAATTGCGCCAATCTTCTCTCCCGAAAGTCATGTTGCTCGCTCGCGCTACCATCGCCTCGCCTTTGATGACTGTTCCCAGTTTGGGTTCAGTCTTGGCTGACTCGTGGAGCCGTGTTTTAGAAATGTTTCAGGTAGGGGTTTGGCCTTGGTTTGGGACCTCTGATGCGATGGATGACTTGATGCCATGGGGACGCGGATCTCTGGCATCACGCCCATCCCCGCCGAGTAATGATATGGAACCCTCTAATGAGCCTGTGAGTACACGTGATCTGCCTTTCTATCATCTGCCCGTGCTTATGCAGGAGGTGCTGGACATGTTGCAGCCTGCTCCGGGCAAGCTCATCTTTGACGGCACTCTTGGCGGTGGCGGTCATAGTGAAGCGCTGCTTCAAAAAGGCGCGCGTGTTGTTGCCATGGATCAAGATGACGCAGCTCTTGGTTATGCTGGTGAGCGGCTAAAACCGTATGCAGATCGCTTCTGCGCGCTGAAGGGTAATTTCCGCGATTTCGCAGCGGTGCTCGGTGAGGCCGGTGTGACGGGGTTGGATGGCATGTTGATCGACATCGGTGTGAGCAGTCATCATTTAGATGCTGCCGAGCGTGGCTTCTCTTTCGCTAAAGAAGGGCCGCTTGATATGCGCATGAATACCAGCGCACCACTGACTGCAGCAGACATCGTGAATACCTACTCACAGGAAGATCTGGAAAGGATTATGCGTGAGAATGCTGAAGAGCCGCAAGCTCGCCGCATCGCCCGCGCCATCGTCCATGATCGTGAGAAGCAGCCCTTCACCACGACGCTTCAGCTTGCGGAGATGATTGCCCGCATCTGTCCACAGCACGGCAAGAAGAAGCATCCTGCCACGCTTACATTCCAGGCGCTGCGCTGTGAAGTGAATCAGGAATACAATGCGCTGCGTGAATTTTTAGCAGCAGCAACAAAGTGGTTGAAGCCAGGTGGACGGCTCGTCGTCATCAGCTTTCATTCCATTGAGGACCGCATCGTGAAGCAGGCTTTTCAGCATCAGAGTGCCGCATTCATCGACCGGCCTGAGTGGCCTGAAGCAAAGCGGAACCCTGACTGTACGCTCCGTCTTCTCACGAAGAAACCTATCGAAGCCGGAGAGATCGAACTCTCCCTGAATCCACGCGCACGCAGCGCTCGTCTGCGTGCCGCAGAGCGTCTCCCTGAATGAAGCGTAACCAATACCGCAACTCGATCGGACTGCCTGTTCTCACGGCAGTTCTGATCGTGTGCAGTGCCATCTTGCTGGTGGCGCTGAGCGTGGTGGTGAATAAAAATCGCATCACAGCACTCGCTGAACAGCAGCGTCAGGTGGATCAGGAAATGAAGCTGCTGAACTTTGAATTGGTTAGCTTGGAGCGGAAGATTGATCAGCTTCTCGATGGCGCGCGTGTGCAGCCACTGCTTCAAGCCAAAGGAACATGGCTGCAAAAAATTAGTCCTGATGCCAAGGCCATCATTCATCTCAAACCCATCCCTGCCGCTAAGACCGTGGCTCAAACGGAGGAACCCACTCTGCCATGATGAATACTCCCAATCAGGCTCAAATCCGCCGTGACCGACCACTCTGCCATCGCATGATGTGGATGACTTGCTTCCTCATGCTCGGCTTTTCCGTGGTCGTGTGGCGCTTGTATGATTTGCATCTCAAGCGCGGCCTGCAATTTGCGGAAAAGGCTTCTGAAAAATTCCGTGAAGTACGCGTGTTGCCTGCTCAGCGTGGATCAATCAAGGACCATGGCGAGCGCTACCTCGCCTATGACGAAGAGATTTTTGATCTCAGTACTAACCGCGTCCATTTAAACGAGCTGCCGACCATCAAGCCGCTCTTGGCCAAAGCTCGCTCTATGAAGCTCCGTGATCTCACTCGCACGATGAGCAATGATGAAATCGTCGCCGCCTACCAGACTCATGTCGCCCAGGCACTGAGCACAAAACTCGGCGTCTCTTTGGAGGAGATGACGGCCAAAGTTCAATCGAAAGAGCAGATCGTCATGCTCGCAGAGAAGATGAATGAAGATCAAGCTGACGACTGGAAGAAGTATCTCGAAACGAACTTCATCAAAGGTGTCTATGTGAACTCCACCGTTCGTCGTCACTACCCCACTGAAAACCGATTGGCGCTCATTGTTGGTGGTGTTGAAGATGGCAAAGGCGGCGTGCGTGGGGTCGAGAAAACGCTCGAAGACACACTGCGCGGCACACCCGGCAGTGTGGAGGTGGAGCATGACAAGTATGGGCGTGAGATGCTGATGTATCGCGGTGACATCAAGGAGCCAGTGCATGGCAGAGACGTGCATCTCACGATTGATATGCCGATGCAGGACGCCATCGATAAAATCGTTGAGCAAGCGGACCTTACTTGGAAGCCGAGCAAGATCATGGCTGTGGTGACAGAGGTCGCGACAGGCTCCGTGTTGGCCATGAGTTTCCGGCCCAATCATGACCGAAACAATCTTGCCGAAACGAACTGGAAGAACCTAACCATCTATGAACCTTACGAGCCGGGCTCGACATTTAAAGTCGTGACTTTCACCGCTGGTCTGGATCAGCGTAAGATCACGCCAGACACCATGATCGACTGCGAACTCGGTCAATACACCGATCCTGTGCTGAACGTGAAGCTGACGGATCTCAAGCATCTCGGAAGCGCCTCGGCTCATGATGTCCTGAGATTCTCCAGCAACATCGGCACCTACAAGATATTTAAACGAGTCGGTCAGGACCTCTTCCTCGACTATGTGAACCGCTTTGGTTTTGGTCGTCGCACAGGCATCGAACTCAATGGCGAGAGCACGGGCTACATCAATGAGAAGCAGTGGTCCAACAGCACGCACTCACGTTTCCCGATTGGCTATGAAGTCAGCGTCACGCCGATCCAGATGGCCATGGCTTATGGGGCACTGGCAAACGGTGGCATCCTCATGAAGCCGCGTCTTGTGGATCGCATCATCACGGATGGCGGGCGAAAAGTGGAGATCGTTTCTCCTGAAGTCGTCGGTCAGGTATGCACTGGCAAGACCTCTGCGACGATGCGTCAATTGCTCACCGATGTCGTCGCTGAAGGCACCGGTAGTCGGGCTAAGCTGGAAGGCATCGAAGTCGCAGGCAAGACTGGCACGTCACGCCGCTTTGATCCTGAATATGTGTATCGCGACGATCGTGGTAAAACGCACAAGGGCGGCTACCCTCCGAACCAGTGGATTGTCTCGTTCGCGGGTTTTGCCCCTGCCAATGATCCCAAGGTTGTGTGTGTGGTGGTGCTGGACTACCCGAAGGCTGCCGATCCCGCAGACATTGGCGGTGGCAAAGTGGCTGCTCCAATTTTTGCGGAGATCGTGGCTGAAACCCTCAAACAAATCTCCGTCCGGCCCCAGCGCCCGCTGGCCCTACAAGGAGTCGATCCATGACCCTACGCGAACTCATCTCTCATTTAGATAAACCAGTGACCAGCGGAAGCTTGGACACTGAAATCACAAGCATCACCTACGACTCGCGCAACGCCGTTAAAGGTGTCGCCTTCGTCGCCCTACGCGGCAGCAAGTCGGACGGACACGACTTCATTGATAAGGCTATCGAAGCAGGTGCGTCGGCCATTATTTCTGAGCAGGCACCACCAGACGATGTGCGTGTGCCTTGGGTGCATGTGAAGTTTAGTCGCATCGCCCTGGCTCAAGTCGCCGCAGCCTTGCAGGGATTTCCGGCGAAGAAAATCGCCATCGCGGGAGTCACTGGCACGAATGGTAAAACCACGACCGCTTATCTTCTTCATCATCTCTTAAACACAGGCCAGAAGCGCAGCGGCCTACTCGGCACAGTGACCTACGATCTCGGTGGTGGTAAGCAGGTGCCTGCCACTCACACCACGCCAGAGTCGCTAGAGATCCAAAGCCTGCTCACTCAAATGGTGGACAATGGCTGTCGTGCCTGTGCCATTGAAGTGAGCTCTCACGCACTTGATCAGCAGCGCGTTTATGGTCTGCCCTTTGCTGCTGGCATCTTCACCAATCTCACTCAGGACCATCTCGACTATCACAAGACGATGGAGGAGTACTTCGTTGCCAAAGTGCGCTTGTTTGAGATGATCGCCGCGCAGCCAAAAGGCCAGATGATCATCAACAGTGACGACGCCTGGGGACGTAAACTCATCAAACGCTATGAGGACTGCGGACGCATCACCACCTTTGGTTTCGGCGTCCATGCTGACTTCCGTGCAGTGAACGTGCGCTATGATATGACTGGCACGAGTTTCGAGCTTGAAGTGAAAGGCCGTGCGTTCCTCGTGCGCTTGCCATTCATCGGTGACTTTAACGTTTACAATGCACTCGGCGCACTCGCTGCGGCTCACTCCATGGGGCTTAATCTACGTGAAAGCGTGACCAGTTTGAAAAACGCCCCGCAGGTGCCTGGGCGGCTTGAGCGGGTCACAGAGAATGCGACCAAGTTTCAGGTTTTTGTCGATTACGCGCACACGCCAGACGCTCTTGAAAACGTGCTACGCACTGCGCGGGCACTGCGTCCGACTCGTATCATCACGGTCTTTGGCTGTGGTGGTGATCGAGACCGTATCAAGCGACCCAAGATGGGTGCTGCCGCAGAGGCCGGAAGCGACATTTGCATCGTCACTAGTGATAATCCGCGCAGCGAATCACCTGAGGCAATCATCGCTGATGTTGTTAAAGGGTTTGCTCGTCCGAAGAATCATGCATCGATCATAGATCGTCGTGAAGCGATCAAGACAGCGCTTGAAAATGCCCGTGAGGGAGATGTCGTCGTGATTGCTGGAAAGGGTCATGAAGACTATCAAGAGATCAAAGGCAAGAAGCTGCCCTTTGATGACCGCCGCGTCGTCCGCCAACTCATGATCCAGATCGCTAGTGAGCGTGACGTCATCCGTGCACAGCGTGCCGCCGAACGTGAAGCCAAGCGAGAGGCCGAGGGAGGGCGGCGCTTTGATTCGTGAAGAAAATCGACCTCCAGACTCTAGCCGGATTCACGGACACCACGTCCACCGTTGCCCCATCGGCTGCGGTGACGCGCGTCACCACGGACTCGCGCAAAGCCGGAGCGGGTGATGTCTTCATCGCGCTCAAAGGCGACAAGTTTGATGCGCATGATTTCATCCCGCAGGTGATAGCTGACGGTGCCACGGCGGTGGTCGTGAACCGTGTGGATGCGGCTTGGGATCCCCGCTCATGTTCCGTGATCCAGGTAGCCGATACATTGACTGCACTTCAGGACATGGCGCGCGGCTACCGCTGCTGGCATCAGCCATTAATCATCGGCCTCACTGGCAGTAACGGCAAAACTTCCACCAAGGATCTCACCGCGATCATCATGGCGCGGAAATTCCAGACGCGCGCCACATTCGGCAATCTCAACAATCACATTGGCCTCCCGCTCACGCTGCTCAGCCTCGGTGAAGGTGATGAATGTGGTGTGGTCGAGATGGGCATGAATCACGCAGGCGAAATCAAGACGCTCGTGGACATCGCCCTGCCAGACGCGGCCATCGTCACCAATGTCGGCATGGCGCACATCGAGTATCTCGGATCGCAAGATGCTATCGGCTGGGAGAAAGGCACGCTGCCAGCCAATGTGCATGGCGAGGGGGTGGTGGTGCTGAATGCGACCGACAAATACTCCGACCTGATCGCTCGTCATTGTCAGGCTACCGTCTATCGCGCGGGCGTGAATGCTGGTGATGTACGCGCTTTCGATTTGCGTGCGAGTGCACATGGCACAGCCTTCAAACTCGACTTCTCAGGTGAAATTGTTGAGACCTTTCTTCCCATCATTGGTGAGCACATGGTCGGCAACGCAGCACTAGCTGCCTGCATGGGCTGGGCTCATGGCATCACGCCAGCAGACATCGCTGATGCCTTACGTCAGGCGAAGCTCACAGGCGGTCGGATGGAAGCGAAATCGGTCCGTGGTATTCACTTCATTGACGACTCGTACAATGCCAATCCAGACTCGATGAAAGCGGGCCTCTCTGCCTTGGCTGCTCTTAATAGTTCGGGGCGCAAAGTCGCCGTGCTTGGCCGCATGGGTGAACTCGGAATCCATGCCGAAGAGGGCTACCGCAGTGTCGGCACTCATGCCGCGACGCTGGGTCTTAGTGCCATTTATACCGTGGGCGATGAAGCCGCTTTCATCAGCAACGCCTCTCGCGTTGCTGGATATAGCGAGGCACGAAACTTTCCCAGCCATGAAGCCTGTGCAGACCACTTGAAGGAAGAGCTGCAATCAGGAGATGCGGTACTCTTGAAGGGCAGTCGCTCCGCTGGCATGGAGAAAATTTTAGCTCTCTTTCAGACACCATGATCTACTGGCTCTACGAACTCCGCCACTGGCTTGAAGCGCATCACTGGATCAGTGATGACGCCTTTCTCTACAAGCTGCTCAACATCTTCAAATATCACACCTTCCGAGCAGGCGGTGCTGCGATCACATCCTTTGTGCTGTCCCTCTATTATGGGGATTGGGTGATTCGGAAACTGATCTCCTTGAAGCTTGGTCAGCCAATCCGAACAGCCGAAGAAGTGGGCAAGCTTTTTGAACTTCAGGGCAAGAAAGCAGGCACTCCAACCATGGGCGGCATCCTCATGCTGAGTGCCATTGTCATCTCCACTCTGCTGTGGGCAAAGCTGGATAACATCATGGTGTGGATCATTTTGTTCACGACTATTGGGCTAGGCGGCCTTGGGTTTTACGATGACTTCCTGAAGGTCAGTAAAAAGAACTCAAAGGGAGCTAGTGCGCGTCTGAAACTCACTTGGCAGTGCGGTGTGGCGGTCATCGCTGCCCTGCTGTTCGCCTACGCTGTGCCGCCTGATGAAGGTGTCACCTTGCGGGCACTGTATGTACCTTTTGTGAAGGATGCCTTGATCACAGACATGGGGATTTTTGCTGTGGCACTCTTCACACTGATCATCGTTGGCGCATCGAATGCGGTTAACCTCACTGACGGACTCGATGGATTAGCCACGGGTTGCTCGCTCACCACAGCGCTCGCCTACGCAGGCTTTGGCTACATTTGCGGAAACGCCAACTACTCCGACTACCTCGGAGTCGCGCATCATTCACTCGCCAATGAGTTGCCCATCGTCGCCATGTCATTAGCGGGCGCATGTCTCGGCTTCCTATGGTTTAATGCTCATCCGGCCAAGATGTTCATGGGGGATACCGGCTCGCTCGCGCTGGGCGGCTGCATCGCCACACTGGCCATCGGCTGCAAGCAGGAGATCGTGCTTGCGCTCGTCGGTGGTGTTTTCGTGATGGAGGCGATGAGCGTGATTATCCAGGTCATCAGCTTTAAAAAGCGCGGCAAGCGTGTCTTCCGCATGGCTCCGATTCACCACCACTTCGAACTCGGTGGTTGGCATGAAAACCAAGTCATCGTGCGCTTTTGGATTCTGTCTCTTCTCTTCGCTCTACTCGGTCTTGCTACGCTAAAACTTCGTTGATCATGCCGCTCTTTACCGGACAACACTTTGCCATTCTAGGCGCTGGTCGCAGCGGGCTAGGTGCTGCACGTCTGGCACGGATGCATGGCGCAGAAGTGACGGTTTTTGATGAAGGTGATCCTGCCAAGATTCAGGCTGCACTCGATAAGCTTCATACCGAATCTTTCTCAACCGTCAGCGGACAACAGGCTCGCGATCTTGTGGTGAAGTCGGGTGACTTTCAGCGTGTCATCATCAGTCCCGGACTCGATGCAAGCTGGCCGCTGCCGAAGAAATTCACTGACGCTGGCGTGCCGCTAGAAGGCGAGATGGAGTTCGCTTTCAATCTCACCGACGTACCCATGGTGGCGATCACTGGCACCAACGGCAAGAGCACTTGCACCGAGCTGATCGCCCACATCTTTGGAGCCTGCGGGCGCAAGTCCATCCCCTGTGGCAATCACGGCATCTCACTGAGTGAAGTGGTGGCCAGTGGTGAGCGCTACGATGCGCTCGCACTTGAGGTCAGTAGCTTCCAGCTTGAGACCATTCAGAAATTCCGGGCCAAAGCTACGTTGTGGCTCAACTTTGCTCCTGATCATCTCGATCGTTATCCCGGCATGAAAGAATACTTCGCCGCAAAGGCACGTATCTTTGAAAACATGACCGCCGAAGACACCGCCATCGTCAGGGCAGGGGAACCTGTTTCATCGGGCTTGGCGCAGCGTCTCACGTTCTCGGCTTATGGAGCGGAGGCCAATGGCGCTTACTCAAATGGTAATTTTTTCATTGATGGAAAACAGATCGGTGATGCCTCAGCCATTCGTCTGCGCGGACGGCACAACATGGAAAATATTCTCGCTGCCATGATGGCCTGCTGTGTTTTTGGTTTGGCCTATCCAGACATGCTGAAGGCCGCCTCCAGCTACGTGCCGCCAGCTCACCGTTGTGAACTCGTGCGTGAGCTGAATGGCCGTGAGTATATCAATGATTCAAAGGCCACGAATCTCCACGCGCTGGAAGCCTGCATCGGCTCCATGGATCGTCCCATCATCCTCATTGCCGGTGGTAAAGACAAGCAGCTCGACTACTCGCCGCTGCGTGCAGAGCTGAAAGGCCAAGTGCGCGCCATGGTCCTCATCGGCGAGATCCGTCAACAGTTGCACGACCTGTTTACTGATCTGTTGCCATGCCATATCGCCACTGACATGGCGGATGCTGTTCGCATCGCCGCTGAGATTTCACAGGCAGGCGACAGCGTCATCCTCAGTCCAGGCACCTCCTCTTTTGATATGTACACCGGCTATGGCCAGCGCGGGGAAGCCTTCCGCACGGCAGTGAATGCCCTTTCTTAAATCACAAAGCAAACCACAAACGAAAACACCATCATGAGCAAAAAAAAGAACGATAGACTGCTCCTCAATCTTCTTGAGGGCGAGAAGCACAAACACCGCGTTGCCATGGTCAATGAGGAAGCCGCGTGGAACCAGCATGAGCCAAACTCAAACATGGCACGCATGTTTGTCGTCATGCTACTGATCCACGTCGTCGTCATTGGCGGCATCATCATTTATGATTGGCTCAATGGCGAAGAGGCACAGACCACCGTGCTGGTGAGTGATGCGGCTTCTTCCGTCAATGCGAGTTCTATGCCTGCTCCAGCGCTTAATGCGGCCGCTGTACAGTCACAGATTCCTATCGAAGACTGCTCGACCTATGAGTGGCGCTCGGGCGACTCGATCTCAATCGTCGCAAAGAAGCTCGGCGTAACGGAAGAGGTGCTCATCAAGATGAACATGCTTGATAAAGGCACGCAGTTAGAGGCGAACTCCATCATTCGTTATCCCAAGCAGCCCGTGGTCAAAGCGGTGGGAATCAGCGTGGCAGGAGCCAATGGTGAACTGGTTCAGCCAGTCCTCCCATCGGCAAGCATCGCCTCCGCTGAATCTGCGATTCCGCTTACCGCTCCGGGTGAGCAGACCTTCTCGTTTCAATCCACCATTGAAAATGAGTTGGCCGCGACGCCAGGATCAGAAGCAGTCATCGTGGCACCTTCGATTCAGGATTCGCCACCGCCTGCTCTGACCAAGGAAGCGACTGGATTGCCTGCTGTGGCTGAGGTGAAAAAAGAAATGCCGCTGATCAACGAGGAACTGCCGCCTGCCGTCTCAATCGCCAAGCAGCCGTCTGTGGCAAAACCAGAACCAAAGATCGAGCGCCGTGAAGAACCCGCTGTGCCGAAAGCGATCGCCGTGAAGCGCTACACACCGCCCGCAGTGGATAAGCCAGCGGTTAAAAAGATCGCCGACACGCCGCCAGCCAAAAAGAGCACTGCAAAGACTGCCTCCGCAACCAATTACACAGTGAAGCCAAATGAGACGCTTTACAGCATCGCTACCCGCCATGGTGTCACCGTGAAAGCACTCCAAGCCGCCAACAAAATCGCCAAACCTGAAGCGCTTCGTGATGGCATGAAACTCGTCATACCAGCGAAGTAAGCCGACTCACCGGGACCTCTCATCATGGCTAAACGCTCCGTCCTTTTCCTTCTGCTGGCTGTGGCCCTGCTCATCGGCCTGGGCATCACGATGCTGGCGAGCACGAGCTTCTTTACTCGTGATGGTGGTGGCGAGGCTTATGTGACCGTGTGGAAGCAGGCCCTGTGGCTCGGCGTTGCTCTCGCCGCTTGTGTCATCACAGCCTTGGTGGACTACAATCGCTGGTACCACTGGCGTTGGTATCTTTTGGGCGTTGCTTCAGTGGGCCTATTATTATGTTATGAATATCATTTGGCAAAGCTGGTGGGATATGAGCCGCTGATAGCCGCGCGTGTGAATGGGGCATCACGCTGGATTGGCTTTGGCACCATGCGTGTGCAGCCATCTGAGTTTGCTAAGATCGCCCTTATCATCGCCCTCGCCGGTTGGTTCGCGAAGCATGAGACCTTGGAGCGGACTCTGAAACACGGACTGCTTCTGCCTGGACTTATTCTCGGCAGCATTGTCGCTCTCATTGGCGGAGAAGTGGATCTGGGTAATGGCTCCGTGGCCACCGCTGTTGGTGCTGGCATCATGTTTGTGGCGGGAACTCGTTTCCTTTACCTCGGCTTCATTGGCGGTGCTGGCATCACTGCATTGGCGGCTGGTATCATGTTTGCGCCGAACCGCTTCGAGCGTGTCATGGCTGTCTTTGAGCTAGAGAAATACAAGGATGGAATCGGCCTCCAGCAGTGGGTTTCTTGGCTGGCATTTGGCTCAGGTGGATTGAGCGGGCGGGGCCTGGGAGAAGGGCGCATGAAGCTCTCCTACCTACCTGAAGCTCACACCGATTTCATCTTTCCCATGGTCGGAGAAGAGCTCGGCCTCTGGGGCGTTCTCGGCACTGTCGTCGCCTTTGTCGTCCTGCTCTTTGCGGGTATGTGCATCAGTTCCTACGCGCCGAATCGCTTTGGCAAACTACTCGGTTTTGGACTCACTTTTCTGCTCTCACTGGAAGCGCTCTTGAATATGGGAGTCACCACCGCATTGCTCCCCAATAAGGGCCTCCCACTCCCCTTCGTATCTTACGGAGGATCGAGCCTGCTGGCCGCCATGGTGGTGGTGGGTATCCTGATCAATATTCATCGCCAGGGCGTTCATCTGACGTGGGATCAGCTACCTGTGATCCGTAGAAAACGCCGCTGGACTCCCCAGCTCTAATTTTTGTGAAATCTGCATCCAAAAAATCCATCCATGTGCTCATCGCCTGCGGCGGCACTGGCGGTCATCTTTTTCCCGGCATTGCCGTCGGAGAGGTTCTTTCCGCACTTGGTCATGATGTGACCATCCTTATCAGCGAGAAGAAGATCGACGCCATCGCTGCCTCTGGGCACAAGGAGCTACGCTTTGAAAAAATGCCCTTCCTGGCCATGCCGAGGCCTTGGTCGCCGAAGATGATCGGCTTCCTTGCCGGCTTGTGGAAAGGCATGAAGCAGTGCCGCAAAATCATCCGCGACCACCAGGTCGATGTCGTGCTCGGCATGGGTGGGTTCACCTCCTTTGCACCACTTTATGCAGGCCGACAGGAGAAGTGCCGAACGCTGATTCACGAGAGCAACGCCATCCCAGGTAAGTCGAATAAACTCAATGCTCGCTACAGCGACATCGTCCTCTGCGGGCTTGAAGCCTGCAAGGCGCACTTTGAAAAATACACAGACGTCCGCGTCGTCGGCACCCCGATTCGCAGCGTCATGCGTCAGACGGGAAAGGAAGATCCTCATGCGTTCTTCAAGCTCGATAAGACCAAGAAAACACTTCTCATCATGGGTGGCAGTCAGGGCGCTCGTGGCGTCAATCGTGTTGTTGGTATGACATTGGAGCAGTTTGAAAAAATGGGCATCCAAGTCCTGCACATCGCCGGACCCACCGACTATGAAGAAGTGCGTGACGTGTATGCCAAGCACCCATTGTTGCCTCAGCATGTGGCGGCCTTTTGTCATCGCATGGATCTCGCGTACCGCGTCGCGGATCTAGCTATCGCTCGCAGCGGAGCCTCCTCAATGGCTGAACTGGCCTACTTCGGAGTCCCGAGCCTGCTCGTTCCGTATCCATTCGCCGCAGAAGATCATCAAACGCGCAATGCCGAGATTTTTGACAGCGCAGGCGCCGCCAAGCTCTTGATCGAGAAAGATCTTAACGCCGACATTCTAGCCGATGCTGTCCGCAGCATTCTCATGAATCCAAAGCAGTCCGACGCCATGAAACGAGCAGCCAATAAACTAGCCGTTCGCAATGCCGCCGAAAAGATCGCTGACCTCATCGTCAAAGGCAGCTCCTCGTAACGACTGATCGGGGGCGATCAAAACTGCTTCTGTGGATCGTATAGTACTGACTTTATTCATCGCATTTGGTGCGGTGATCTGACAAGGTGCCAGCATGGAAGCTCTTTTCATTCTGCTAGGTCTCGCGGCATTTTTGTATCTGCTGATCGGTCCGGGTATCGCCTGGCATCTGGCAGCGGAGGCGCGGCGGGAGATCACGGATCTGCGCGGTGTGGTCAGTGAACTGAAGGCGCAGATCAAGCAACTGCGGGATAGGCCAGTGGCTAAGTATGAGTCGCCTAAAGTCACGGTGGAGACCCAAGTGGAGAAGCCTGAAGAGGTCTTGCCTGTGCTGTCTGCTCCAAAGGTCGAAGTAATGCCGCCTCCTTTGTCATTCATGGCGAAGGTGGAAGAAGCGATGGCAGTGAAGGCGTCGGAACTCCAGCGGGCAGGCTCACGCCAGCCACTACATGGGGAAGAGGCAGGCTCACAGCAGCGGCTATCGAAGGCTGTCTCACTGGAGCAATTCCTGGGTGTGAAGATGTTCGCGTGGATTGGTGGATTGGCTTTGTTCCTGGGGATCGTGTTCTTTGTGAAGTATGCGTTTGAGAGGAATCTGATCTCGCCGGCGTTGCGCACGGCAATTGGCTTCCTGATCGGTGGTGGACTGGTCGCGGCGGGGGTGATCATGCGGCAAAGCAAGGCCTATGCGGTGCTGGCGCAGACGCTGGCGGCGACTGGTGTGCTGATCCTGTATGGCGTGACCTTTGCAGCTCATGCGCTGTATCACTTCCCGGCGTTTGGCACGGTGAGCACGTTTGTCTATATGTCGCTGATCACGGCGGGAGCCTTCACACTGGCAGTGTGGATCGAGGCCCCGGTGATCGCGGTGCTGGGCATGGCGGGCGGTTTCCTGACGCCGATCTTTGTGAACTCAGGGGAGGACAATCCCTTCGGCTTATTTAGTTATGTGCTGCTGCTCGATCTGGGGCTGATGGCCGTGGCGAAGAAGCGCGCGTGGCATTACCTCATCGCCTGCGCGGCAGGTGGGACGCTGCTGCTGGAGGCGGGGTGGTTTCTCGAATGGTTCTGGAAGGGTGAGTACAACCTCAGCGCCAAAGTCTGGATTCCAGTGACCGTGCATGTGTTCTTCCCATCGCTCTTCGCCGTCGCGACCTGGTGGCTCAGTCAGACTGAACACTCCTCACTAAACACTAAAAACTCATCTCTACACCCCGCCTTCGGTGGACTCGCTCTCGCCGCATGGAGTTTCATCGTGGCCTTCTTCTTCCTCGATCAGAGCTACATCACCTCACGTCCGCTGGTGTTGAACGGCTATCTGTTCGCCATCAATGCGGTGGTGCTGTGGCAGATCTGGGTGCAGCCGAAAGTGGCGATGGCGCAGTGGATCGCGGCACTGGCGAGCTTTGTGCATCTGGCTCTGTGGAGTCATTTGCGGCTGACGAATGAGACGCTGATCGCGGCGCTGGTGAGCTACCTGATCTTTGGTCTCATGCACACAGGCTTTGCTTTGCTGGCCATGCGGCATCGTCCTGAAACGATGCAGGCCCAGAAACATGGCATTTGGTTAGGGCCAGTGGCGGTGCTGCTGGTGATTGCGCCGATGTTTGCGCTGCCGACTGTGCCGTGGATGATCTGGCCGACGGTGCTGCTGCTGAATCTGATGACTATCGCGGTGGCGGCGCTGACGCTAAGTCTGGCTCCGGTGTTGCTGGCGCTGTGCGCGACGTTGCTGGCGATGGGCTTCTGGCTTTTCCGGCTGGATGTGGCGGGCAGCCCGTGGGGTTTCCTGTTCACGCTCGGCGGATTCGCGCTGGTCTTTGCTGCCGCAGGCGCGGTGTTGTCGTCGAGGTTGCGTCAGCGCACAGGCAGTGAGAAACGCAGCGGCGGTGAATGGCTGACGAGTCTGGAAGGCCTATTGCCGATGTGCTCAGCGGCGCTGCCTTTCATCCTGCTGATCATCGCCACGCATCGTCTGCATCTGATGAATCCAACACCTGTGTTCACGCTTGGTGTGCTGCTTTCTCTCGGCCTGCTGGTGCTGATGCGACTGTCGAAACTACCCGCGCTCGGACTCGCGGCGCTGATCTGTATGTGGTTGCTGGAGTATGCATGGTTTGATTGCCACTTTGATGCTGCGCAGCCATGGATGGCTCTGGGCTGGTTCATCGGCGTTGCGTCGTTGTTTGCGATCTATCCCTTTGTCTGGAAGTCGCGCTTCCAGGAGGTGGAACTGCCGTGGACGGTCTCTGCTTCTTCCTGGCTGGTGCATGGGCTGCTGATCTATTGGGTTTGCATCATGATGCCGTCGCTCAATGGAAGAATGGGACTCGTGTCTGCCTTGCTCGCACTGCCAGCGCTGGCATCACTCTATGCTGTGCTTAAGATGTCGAAGCCGGTGGACATGGAGGTGCGGCACTCGCAGCTCGCTTGGTTCGGTGGTGTGGCGCTGTGTTTCATCACGCTCATCTTTCCGATCCAGTTCGATCATCAGTGGATCACGCTCGGCTGGGCGCTAGAAGGCGCGGCGCTGTGCTGGCTCTTTACGCGCGTGCCGCATGATGGACTGCGGCGCGTCGGGCTGGGGCTGCTCACGGCTTCTTTCGTTAGGCTGACGCTGAATCCTGCGGTGCTAAGCTATCAAGACCGCAGCGGAACGCCGATCTGGAATTGGTTTCTCTACACGTATGGCATCGCTGCGCTGTCGATGTTTGCTGCCGCGTGGTGGCTAGCGCCGCCGCGTGATCGGCTCGTGGGATTCAATGTGCGCGCTTTTTTGTGGAGCTTTGGCGGCGTGTTGCTCTTCCTGCTCGTGAACATCGAGATCGCTGACTACTTCACGCCCGTTGGTGGCCGCTTCATCTCCATCGCGTGGGGTGGCGATTTCGCCCGCAGCATGACCTTTAGCATCGCCTGGGCGCTGTTTGCGCTCAGCCTGCTGATCATCGGGTTGCGGCTTGATGCCAAAGGCGCGCGCTATGCCGGCATCGGACTCATGGTCATCACTTTACTCAAACTTTTCTTCCACGATCTGGCAAACATCGAGAGCATCTACCGTATCGTCGCGCTCATCGTCGTCGCCATCATCGCCCTTGGTGCATCATTCCTCTACCAGCGCTTCTATGCGCGGCAGGGCAGGGAAGATTGACGAAAATCATCATTCCTGCTGCTTGCCGGGAGGCGTATCTCTGCCTACCTAACCCCTCTAACACAATTCCAAACCATTATGGCACACACACTCCCCGCCCTTCCTTACGACAAAGCAGCCCTTGAGCCGCATATCGACGCCACTACGATGGAGATCCATCATGGACGCCACCACAATGCCTACATCACCAATCTGAACAACGCCATCGCTGGCAATGCTGAGTTGGAAGCGCTTTCCATCGAAGATCTGTGCAAGAACATCGGCAGCGTGCCTGAAGCGATCCGCCCGGCTGTCCGCAACAATGGCGGTGGTCATTTCAATCATAGCTTGTTCTGGAACATCATGGGGCCAAACGCTGGTGGTGCTCCGACTGGTGCGCTGGCAGATGCAATCACGGCGGCTTTCGGTTCCTTTGATGCATTCAAGGAAGCCTTTGGTAAAGCTGGTGTGACTCGCTTTGGCTCCGGCTGGGCTTGGCTGATCGTGAAAGACGGCAAGCTCGCCATCACCTCCACGCCGAACCAGGACAACCCTCTCATGGACGCCAGTGGCACTCCGATCCTGGGCTGCGATGTCTGGGAGCACGCCTACTACCTGAAGTATCAGAACAAGCGCCCCGACTACATCGCCGCATGGTGGAGCGTGGTGAACTGGACCGCCGTCGCCGATCTCTTCGCGAAGGCCAAGTGAGACCGGTCACTTGATCGATTCATTCAGCCTCCAAGTCTGTCATGGGCTTGGGGGCTTTTTTGTGATCAATGCTTCCCCTGCCCATAATAAGCGCCAGGGCCGTGTTTGCGGAGGTGGTGCTTTTCCAGAAGGTGGGTGGGGATGGGGAGCATGGTCGGATTCAACTGAAAGCTGCCGTGGGCCATGTGAGCGCACATTTCGAGAGCGATGCTGTTGTTCACGGAATCCATGGCGCTTTTCCCAAAGGTGAATGGTGCGTGGTGCAGTTGGAGCACGGCGGGCATTTCCAGTGGGCTGAGTCCGAGTTCGCGGAATCTCTCGACGATGGCGACACCAGTGAAGTGCTCGTAGTCGGCGGCGACTTCTTCTGGTGTCAGAGCGCGGACGATGGGGACGGTGCCGTGGAAGTGATCGGCATGAGTGGTGCCGTAGCAGGGTAGCTCACGACCGGCCTGGGAAAACATGGTGGCATGAAGGCTGTGCGTGTGAGTGATACCGCCGATCTCGGGGAACTCGCAGTAGAGGTGCAGATGCGTTTTGGTATCTGACGAGGGACGCAGCGTGCCTTCCACAACTTCGCCATCGAGATCCATGATGACGATGTCTTCGGGCGTCAGAGCTGCATAATCGACACCACTGGGTTTGATGCCCCACAAGCCACTGGCGCGGTCGATGCCGGAGACATTCCCCCACGTCAGGCGGACGAGGCCGCTGGGGACGAGGGCATGATTGGCTGCACAAACTTGGGCACGGAGATCAGGGAGGAGCATGGAAGAAAATGACGAATGACGAATTCAGAATGACGAATGCTTATCACAGCACGCTTGCGGGTGCTTTCCAGTGGCTTTCGTCATTCGACATTCTGCATTCGTCATTTCTGACTTCGCCGGATCACGCTTTCTTTTTCTCTTTTCCCTGGTCCTCGGGCTTCTTCGGCTCGGGGAGCAGGAATTTGGTGATGCCGGGCATCGGCATCGGTGTGGGGGTGAAGCTGTCGGTCCACTTGAGATTGTCAGGCGCGAGGTCCTGCGTGCAGGCGAGCATCTGTTCCCAAGTGATGAGCTGGCCGGTGTAGGCAGACTCGCGGCCCATGATACCGACGAGAGTGGAAAGCATCATGCGGTCGCCGTCATTGATGACCCCGCCTTTTCGGATGGAATTGAAGAGGGCCTCGTGCTCGAGGTCGTACATGTTTTTCTCATCACCACGAAAGCGCCAGCGCTTCGGGCCGTCGATGAACGGATCTCCGCCTTTGCCGATGATGAGCGCGCCTTTTTCACCACGAATGACGTCTTGATTGTGGCCCTGGCAGCCTTTGATCTGGCGATTGGCGAGGTGGCAGTAGATGCCGTTTTCCCACTCATAGGCGGCGTGGAAGTGGTCGAAGATGTTGCCGTCTTCAGCTTTGATTTGGCGTCCGCCGGTGCCGATGCAACTCATCGGTGGCTTGTCGCCCATGGCCCAGCAGATCTTGTCCACGCTATGCACGGCCTGCTCGACGATGCTGTCGCCGCAGAGCCAGGAGAAGTTGTACCAATTGCGCACCTGCCACTCGACATCGCTCATTTCGGGTGTGCGGCTGCTGGCGGGCGGCATGGGTTTGACCGGACCGGTGTGATAGGTGGCGAGGATGCTGGTGATCTTGCCGATGTCGCCACCGAGCACGCGCTTGAAGGCTTCGAGACGCGAGGTGCTGTAGCGCCAGCAGAAGCCGGCGACGAGGTTGAGCTTCTTCTCCTTCGCCTTGTTTACGGCGGCCATGGCCATGTGATAGCCGATGGTGTCCACGGCCATGGGCTTCTCACAAAAGATGTGCTTCCCGGCATCAACGGCAGCCATCAGATGCAGTGGGCGGAAGCCGGGAGGGCTTGCGAGCAGTACGACATCGACACCGCTGTCGATGAGCTTCTTGTAAGCGTCGATGCCGATGAATTTCTTGTCTGGCTTCACATCGACACGGTCGGGGAACTTCTGCGTGAGGCTGGCGATGCTGCCGTCGATCTGCTTCATGTCCACATCTGCCATGGCGACGATCTTGCCATTGTACTCAGCGGCAAGAGCCTGTGAGGCCGCGCCTGTTCCGCGCCCGCCGCAGCCGACCAATCCGATGCGTAGCGTTTCTGTGGAGTCAGCTTTCTGCTGAGCGCGCAGGCTGGTGGCGGCGGTGATGATGGCGGCACTGCCTGTGGTCTGGACAAAGTGGCGGCGATTGAGCGTGGAGGAGTCGGTCATGGGGATGGGACGAAGTAATCGCGAGGGGGAGTGGAGACCTTTCATGAAGAGATCTATCCTGGCAGCACTCCACATTTCAGGGAGATACAAGGCGTGTGTTATTGAGCTGCAACGTCTGCACCTCCTCTGATTTCAGAGGAAGTGCCCAGAGAGGGATTCGAACCCACGACCAATTGGTTAAGAGCCAACTGCTCTACCACTGAGCTATCTGGGCAAAGCTAAACAACGAACACTAACAAAACTAACATCCACCAGAGTGCGCGGGGAGGGGTTCGAACCCTCGACCAATTAGTTAAAAGCCAACTGCTCTACCGCTGAGCTACCCGCGCTGATGGGGGCGGATGAGGTAGTCAACTTTGCGGGACAAGCAAGTCTGAATATGCTCCGAAATAGACTTTTTATAGAAACGCGCAATCAGAAGCATCTGATTCAAGGGGGTGCCTATTCTCGATCTCGCGCGGGGCGGGCTTTTTTTGATTTCATCTTTCGGCAAGACCACAAACGGCTTGCCCGTTCATTTCGGCCCTTCACTCTCCACCCCTCATGCTGCGATCCTTCACCGCCCTTGCTTTCTTCACCGGACTTACCCTCTCTCTGACGGCAGCTAAACCTGATAAGCCCAAAAAGGACAAGGTGTTTGAAGCGGGTAAGCCTGCCTTCGCGCCAGATCTGGCCGCACCTGCTTTTGATGCGACGAAGGTGACTCCGGCGCATCTAGAAACGAGCATGTTTAAAGTACCTGAAGGAATGGAGATCACGGTGTGGGCCACTTCACCAATGCTCTTTAATCCATCCAACATGGATGTGGACGCTGCAGGTCGCATCTGGGTGGCTGAGGGCGTCAATTATCGTCGCCATAGCGGGCGCAGTCGTGAGGGCGATGCAATCCGTGTCCTGCAAGACACAGATGGCGATGGCAAGGCTGACTCGTCGCATGTTTTTGTCCGTGAGAAGGAACTGGAGTGCCCGCTAGGAGTCGCCGTGTTTGACAACGTGGTGCTCGTCTCCAATGCACCGAATATCATCATGTACACCGACGTGAATCGTGACCTCAAGTTTGATCCTGCTGTGGATAAAAGGGAGATCCTACTCACAGGTTTCGAGCAGCCGCAGCATGATCACAGTCTGCACTCGGTCTATGCCGGGCCTGATGGGCGCTGGTATTTTAGCAATGGTAACTGTGGTGCCAATTTCAGCGACAAAAGCGGCAACACCTTCCGCATCGGCGGCGCTTATTTGAATAATCCGTATGCGGGTGAAAAGAGCGATGATGGCCATGTCTATGTCGGTGGCTTCACCGCCAGCATGGAGCCTGGCGGTCACGGTGTTCGCATCCTCGGTTACAACTACCGCAACAGCTACGAGGGCGTGCGCAATTCACTGGGAGATATGTTTCAAAATGACAATGACGACCCACCAGCCTGCCGTGTGAGTCATTTGATTGAAGGTGGTTCCTTTGGTTTCTTTTCACGCGATGGTAAGCGCCAATGGCGCGCGGACAAGCGTCCTGGTCAGACGATCCCTGAGGCTGAATGGCGTCAGGATGATCCCGGCAGTATCCCTGCGGGTGATGTCTATGGTGGCGGAGCTCCGACTGGCATGTGCTTCTACGAAAACGGTGCGCTCGGTGAGAAGTGGAACGGCCTGCTCCTGAGCTGCGAAACGGGTCGCAACGTGGTCTTCGGCTACCTGCCAAAACCTGATGGCGCGGGCATGAAGCTGGAGCGTTTTGACTTCTGCACGACGAACACAACGGGCATCTTCAAAGGCAGCGACTTCGTCGGCGGGAAAGACAACATGTCTGACGAAAGCCACACACTCTTCCGGCCTAGCGATGTCTGCGTCGGCACCGATGGAGCGATCTACATCAGCGACTGGTTTGATAAACGCACCGGAGGTCATCAAGATACCGATGAGACATGTAGCGGCACCATTTACCGCGTGGCTCCGAAAGGCTTCAAGTCCCAGTCTCCAAGTCTCAAATTGGACACCGTCGAAGGACAGATCGCCGCACTGAAATCACCCGCGACGAATGTGCGCCATGTCGCTTTTACAAAACTGAAGGATCAGGGTAAAGCCGCCATCAGGCCAGTGTCGGCAGTGATGGAGAACAACAACTCCTACATCGCAGCGCGGGCTGTTTGGCTACTGGCTCAACTCGGTGAGCAAGGGACTCAAAGTGTGCGTGTCTGGCTGGAGTCAGAAGAAGCCAGCAAGCGTCTCGTTGCCTTGCGGGCGCTGCGGGCAGCGAATGCCGACTTGATCGATCTACTCAGCACGATGTCGCATGATGAATCACCTGCTGTGCGCCGTGAAGTTGCCGTGGCCATGCGTGACGTGCCACTGGCTCAGAGCAAAAACATTCTCGTCGAACTGGCGAAGCGTTATGACGGCAAAGACCGCTCCTATCTTGAAGCCTTCGGTATCGGCTGTGAGGGAAAAGAGGCTGACGTTTGGGTGGCCCTGAAAAAGATCTTGGATGGCGATGCGATGGCTTGGTCAGATAAGTTTGCGAACCTCACTTGGAGGCTGCACCCGGCGGTGGCTGTGGCGGATGTGCAGCAGCGCGCCTCCAGTTCCAAATTGACTCCGATGGAGCGCAAGCTCGCACTCGACACGCTGGCTTTCACTCCAGATGGCAGTGCGGCGCAGGCCATGCTGGCCGTGGCAAAGGACAAGGAATCACCCATTCATGGTGATGCCATGTGGTGGCTGATTAACCGCAGCACGAATGATTGGGCCGCCTATGGCATTCCTTCCGAATTGAAGAAGCAGGGTATCTTTGATCCTGATGCCACAAAACTCGTCACGGTCGAGACGCCGCCTGCGATCCCGAGCAACATCAAGCTGGAAGAAGTGCTGAAGCTCAAAGGCGATCCCAAGAACGGCTCATCTTTAGTTGTTCGCTGTGTGATGTGTCATCAGCTCAATCACCAAGGCGTGGAGTTTGGTCCGAGCCTTCAAGGTTGGGGACTCAGTCAGCCGACCGACATCATCGCCCAGGCCATTTTGGAGCCAAGCAAGGACATCGCGCATGGTTTTGATGGTGAGTCGATCGTCACCAAGGACGGTATCAAGATCCAAGGCATGGTGCTCACAGAGGGCGACATTCTCATCGTCCGCAGCATGGGCGGTCTGACTCAATTTGTGTCGAAGGATCGCATCGCCAGCCGCAAGAAAATGGATCGGTCACTCATGATGAGCGCCACCATGCTCGGCATGACGGCACAAGACGTGGCAGATCTTGTTTCTTATCTCCGTCAGGCGGAGTAGCCGCAGACAAAGAGTGTTGTTTTCAAGCGTATGTTGCTCATGCGCAGCCTCTTCATTTTGCTCTGTCTCTCATCCAAGGTCCTAGCACTGACCCAGGATGAGGCTGCCAAAATCGCGCCCATCCCTGAATTGGCTAAGCAAGGGGGAACCCTCTTTGTCGATCTCAATGCCGATGGCCATGAGGACCTCGTGGTTTCTAATCCACAGGGATATGCCGTGTATCTCTTCAACCCGGTCGAGAAGAAGAATGTCCAATGGGCGCGCGGCTGGTCGAACGTGCTGCGTGAAGGCAAGGCGGGGGACGCCAATAGTCTGCCGCTCATCGCCGAGGGCACATTCAAAGATGGCGCTTTGGTTTCAGCGGACGGATCGAAACGCATCCCCATCTCCGAACTGCTTCGCGTGCCTGGACCGGTGCCGAAGTCACCGCGGGACTCCCTCAAGGCGATGCGTGTGAAGCCTGGATACAAGGTCGAACTCGTGGCGAATGAACCGCTCGTACAGGACCCCGTCTATGTGGACTGGGATGCACGTGGCAGAATGTGGGTGGTGGAAATGGGTGACTATCCTTTTGCTCCAGGTGAGAAAACCAATGATGGGAAAATCGGTCAGGATAAAGTCTCTGACTTGCAGTTCGGCCGCATCAAGATTCTGGAAGATACCAATGGTGACTCGGTCTATGACAAAGCCACGCTTTTCCTCGATGGCCTCAAGCACCCGACCGGTCTCGCCTTTTGGAAAGGCGGTATCTTTGTGTCAGGCATCCCGGACATTTTCTTTGCCGAGGACACGGATGGCGATGGCAAGTGCGACAAGCGAGAGGCGTGGTTCATCGGCTTTACCGCAGGCAATCCACAGCATCTGGTCAATGGCTTCTGCTGGGGACTCGATGGCTGGCTATACGGAGCCAACGGCGACAGCGGCGGCGACATCGTGGTGGTGAAGACAGGCCAGAAGATCAAACTCGGCACCAATGACTTCCGCTTTCATCCTGTGACCGGAGCCTTAGAACTCGAAGCAGGCCGCAGTCAGTATGGCAAATGGCGTGATGATTACGGTAATTGGTTCGGCAATAACAACAGCATCATCGGCTGGCACTACTACCTGCCAATGCGCTATCTGGTGAGCCATCCTGAGCGTGTGGTGCAGTCCTTGCGCGCCACGATCAATGACGAGAAAACCGTCTATTCCATCAGCCCACCCGTGCGCCGCTTTAACTGGGCCAGTGCCACAAACACCCTGACCTCAGGCTGCTCGCCAATCCCATGGAATGATGGCCGAGACGAGTTGCTGCTCATCTGCGAACCCGCAAACAATCTCGTGCATCGGGAGGTGCTAGATCACACAAAACTGCCGATCACTAGCCATCGTCATCCTGATGATACGAATAGTGAATTCATCGCCAGTGCCGACAATTGGTTTCGTCCCAGCATGGCGCGTGTCGGCCCTGATGGAGCGCTTTACATCGTGGACATGTATCGCCTCGTCTTGGAGCACCCTGAGTGGATTCCTGCCGACATCGTTAAAGGCTTGGATCTGCGCGCAGGAGAGAAGATGGGGCGCATCTACCGCATCACTCGTTCGGCCGATAAAACCAAGATCGTCGCCAGTGGAATGCAATCGACGAATCGCTGGCAGCGCGATACCGCGCAGCGATTGCTGCTGGAGAAAGGCGACAAGTCAGCCGTTCCCGAATTGCAAAAGCTAGCCAGTGAGGAACGCCAACCGCTCAACGTGCGACTGCAAGCCGCCTGGACGGCGCATCTACTGACTGGTGATAAACCCGAGTCGCTGATCGCTCTGATGAAAGCCAGCTATCCCAAAGTTCGCGGCGCGGCCCTAGTGACTGCTGGCAGTGATGACGTTCACCCTGATGAACTGGCCTCTTGGTTTCCAAAAAAGATCGCGAGCAAAGCGGTGGCTCCGGTGCCTGTGATCACGAATTCCAATCCAGATCGCCAGAAGATCGTTAAGCGCTACATCGCAGAAGTTGCCAGCCTTCGTGGAGATGCAACACGTGGTGAGATCGTCTTTCAAAAAGCCTGCGTTGCCTGCCACAAGCTCGGCAGTCTCGGCGTCGAAGTCGGTCCCGATCTGGCTACCGTAGCAGCCAAGCCGATGGAGCAAATTCTTGAAGCTATCTTTGACCCGAATCGAGCCGTCGAAGTGCGCAACGCGGCGACACAGATCACTCGTAAAGATGGCGCTGTCATCGCAGGCCTGATCGCTGCGGAGACGCCGAATGCAGTTAGTTTGAGATTGCCTGGCGGAGTCGAGTTACCGTTCCCGCGTGCTGAGATTCAGTCGATGAAAACGCTGACGACCTCACTCATGCCTGAGGGCATGGAGAGTGTCGTGACACCTCAAGATGCTGCCGATCTCCTGGCAAGAATACAGGGGCGGTGAGCTCACCTTCTTTTGGCAAAGAAGATGCGGGCGCTTTCGGTGGCACCATACGCGCTCTCTTCCTGGCTGAGTTCATCCGTGTGGATGCGCAGATCGGCGAGGGCTTTGTAGAGGGGGCTACGCTCTAGGATGAGGCGATGCAGCTTCACCAGTGGTGGTTCTTCACCGCGCAGAAGTGGGCGGTCGTTATTGGAGGCGGTGCGGCGTGCAAGAAGCTCGGTGCTAGCCTCCAGCCAAGTGATGAAACCCAGATGCTGAAGCAGGGGTAGATTCACGGGCTGAGTGATGATGCCGCCGCCCGTGGCGATGACGGTGTGTTTTCTGCCTAACAACTGACGTAGCACGGCTGACTCACGCAGTCGAAAACCCGCTTCGCCCTCCTTGGCGAAGATGTCGGGGATGGAGCAGCCTGCCTGATCCACGATCATGTGATCAGTATCGACGAACTGAAAATTCAGCATGTGAGCGGCGATGCGCCCGACGGTGGACTTGCCGCTGCCCATAAGTCCGATGAGCACGATGTTCTCGGCTCGATGCAGCGGCTTCTCGCCCGCGTCGATCACGAGTTGGAGGATGGAGGAGACGAGCTGTGGATCTTCCCGTAATGCGGCGAAGTAATCTGTGTAGCGCGGCGCCCAACCGGTGGCGCGCAGCTTGGCATTGGACACGCGCTTGTGCGTCCAGCCGCGCTTGCGGGCCGCGTCTGGTGGCTTGATGCCGGGGACTGTTAGATTGAAAAGCGGTGCCAGCTTCTCTAAGCAAGCACGCTGAGTCATGTCGGCATCATCGACCACGTTGAAGATGCCCGAGAGCTGATGTGTGACGAGATGCACGATGGCAGCGGCTGCATCATCGGCATGGATTTGATTGAGCAGGCGACCTTCGGCTGCACCTTCGTTGATCTCGATTCCGCTTTTGCCTTCGAGCAGATTCTTCAGCAAAAAGGAGCGCCCGGTGCCGTAGATGCCGGCGAGTCGCGCCACACAGCCGTTATGCGCCAGAGCGATGGCTTCAGCCGTGCGCAAGAGGCGACCGGTGTCCTTGCCTGGCTCCGCCGCGCTTGTCTCATCGACAAGACTGCCATCCGTCTGTGGATAGACGCTGGTGCTGCTGGTGTAGAGCATCCGTGCTTCCGGGTAGGCCGAGCACAGATGCGTCATGCCATCGACATAGACAGCTTGATACATCTCTGCGCCGCCTTTGCTAGAGCTTGCACAGTGGATGAAGGCATCCACCGGACCTGTTTGAGCGCGCAATGTTTTCACGGAGTCTGCGGATGAGACATCGCAAGCCAGCGCCTGCCATGACTTGATGGCTGCTAGACGCTCGGCGGATTGAGGCGAGTGCGTGACGCCGATCACTTCATGTCCTGCCGCGTGAAAGAGATCCGCTGCACGCTCGCCGACGAACCCACATCCGATGATGAGAATCTTCATGGCTGGCGGTTAGTTTTGTAATAAGCGAGTAGGCCATCGACAACACCGCTCACATAATCCTCGATGGCGCTGGTGGTGAGCTTGCCGCCGATGAGTGTGCGTCCGAGGTAATGCTCAGCTAGCAGTCGGCGGTAGGTTTCCTCATGGTTCATGACGAAGGGTTCCAGATAAACGACCGGGCATTCATAGAGTCGATTGGCCAGCAGGTTCCGTGCATAGACATACGGGTTTGTTCCAGCGCGGCGCGCGTTGGGGCGCGTGTAAATGTAGGCGGGCAGTCCTGTCGCGCGGGCCATACTTTCTGCCACCGAGGTTGCGAGTGGTAGCTCCTCCTCGTGCACGCGGTTGAGCAGGCGTGACAGCATTTCATAGCGCACGTCTTGCTGCTCAAGTTCGACTGGCGCGTAGCAGCCATTGATCATCACATGCAGGTGATTCTTGGGTGAGAATTGAGGTGAGGTGGCATCGCCCCAAGCCTCGGCATTGAAGTGGAGACAAAGTACCATGTCCGGCTTGATCTGCTGATTCACGCGTTCGGCACGCGCATGGATCTCGCTCACGCGGTAAAACAATTTCTCGGTTTGCCACTGTACCGTCAGGAGTTTCGCATCTCCTGTCAGCCCCTGATAGCTAATGGCAGGTTTTGGAAAGCCAGCCTCGGTGAGCACTTTCAATGCCTCGACTTCAAAGTCTGCTGGACGTTTGGGTGTGACGGGTTCTAAAGTTTCACGCACGAGACTGACCACCGCGCCGAGCTTAAAAAGCCGCTCCTTGAGCACCTTGGCGGTCATGAGAGAAAGGTCGCCTTCACGGATGGCTTCACCGGGCTTAAAACTCAGAAGTCGCTCCTCAATGGCTGCCCATTGACCACCGATGTGGCCTGGATCAATCGCGATGTGGAGATCGCTCAATGGCGGTCGGTCATTGAGTGGTGCCAAATCACGAGCGCGGCGCCAGGAAGGTTTGCTAGCAATAGTGAGGGGCTCTTTGGGATCGCGAAAGGAAAGCCTGAAAATGGGTTTGATTGTACTTCCAGTCGGCACGTCGAGAGCCGTAGCCCCGATTTGAAATGGTGGCGGCAGGCCATTCTCTTCGGAATAGATTTGCCGCCAGGCTTTTTCAAATTCCTCCTTGGTCATGGTCTTCGCAAAGGACTCCAGTTTGGACCAATCGGGTGCTTTGCCCAAAGGGCTGACTTTGCCGAGCCGCGCTGAGTCTGGGACGGGGGCTGGAGTGATCTGAGCGGGGGACTGCTGAGCCTGTGCGGCAGGGCACAGACCGAGCACACCCGCCCACTGCAAGACGCAGATGAATAAAGGAAACCTCATGGGCTGAGACTAGGGCGCAGAGATGAAATGGCAAGGATTGGCGTGTCAGCTTTCAAGCTCAAACACACGGTCCTTTAGCAGCTTGTCCAAAGCGCGGCGGTACGGGCTGGGCATGGCTGTGCTAGCCAGCTCGGTGGATGGGATGAAGCGGTGGTTCTCCGGCCAGGTTTGATCACACAAAGCAGCGCCATCATGCACCCACAGTGTGACTTTGTAGCGGGTGATGCCGTAGAGGCTCTTCACGAGCACGGCAGGTGGCCGGTCGAAGAGTGAGTCAGGCAGCGCGGGAAGTTTCCACAGACCTGTGCGGCGGCTGCCAGTTTCTTGTTCGAGCAGGATGCCCTCGGCCGTGTGAAGAAAGAGGACGCGCTCAGTGACCGCTGTGATCTCGGCGCGCGCTGATTTTACCGGAAGTGTTTCTGGTTCAGTGGCGCGACAGTGCGCCTTCACGGGGCAGTCAGAGCACAGGGGCTTGGTCGGCTTGCAGAGAGTCTGGCCTAACTCCATGAGTGCGGAATTATAAGCGCGTGGGTCAGCGGTGCTGAGCACGAGTTCACGCGCACGTTGCCAGAGACGTTTAGTGCCAGCGGTGGTGTCGATAGGCGTGGCATCGTCGTCTAGGCGGGAAAGGACACGCGCGACGTTGCCATCAACGATGGGTTCATTCAGCCCAAAGGCGAAACTACTGATGGCCCCCGCCGTGTAGGGGCCGATGCCGGGCAGGCTGAGAATGATGGCGGGATCGCTCGGGAAATGGCCCGCGTACTCGCGCATGATCGTTTGCGCGAGCTTCTGCAAATTCCGCGCTCGGCGGTAGTAGCCAAGCCCTTCCCAAGCGCTCAAGACATCTGCTTCAACCGCAGCGGCGAGCGTGGCAAAATCAGGGAAGCGTATGAGCCAGCGCGTGTAGTAGCCGCGATCCAGCACCGTCGTGATCTGCGTCTGTTGCAGCATAATCTCAGACACGAGAATGGCATAGGGATCACGCGTGCGCCGCCACGGATAGTCGCGCCCGTTGTGCTGAAACCAAGTAACGAGAGAGCTGGTGAGAGCGGCGGCGGACACGCAGATATGAGTTGATCCGCACGCTGATTAGCGCGTGGAGACTGCCTTGGGTTCGTTGCCCTTCAGGAGCTTTTCCAGGTTCTCATCTGGGGCCACGCCTTTCTTGATGGCTTGGTCGTACTCAGCCTTGGCTTTGTCCCACTGCGGTGGATCACCTGTGGCATAAATGACAGCGAGATTGAAGTGCGCCTCTCCATAGTTGGGGTCGATGGCGAGAGCCGTTTTAAACTCACGCTCAGCACGGTCGAGAAAGTTCAGTTTGGTAGCGATGATCCCGAGGTAGTGGCGACTTGGCGCATTTTTTGGATTGCTCGCCAAGTTCTTTTCAAAGGAACTCATGGCGTCATTCCAACGCTCTTGTTTGAAGTAAGTGACACCGAGATGGAACGAAGCCATCTCGTTCTGTGGTTCGTAAATGAGACACTTCTTCAGAGCCGCCTCAGCCTCCGGGTACTTCTTCTCACGCTCACGGGAGTAGCCCAGGCCGACGAGTGCCGTGGTGTTCTTCGGGTCAGCACGCAGCGCGTCTTCATAGAGGGTGGACGCATCACCAAACTTCTGCGCAGCAAAGGCGTCGTTGGCTTTGACTAAAAGGGCGTCCACGGGATTGACGGGCTTTGTCGCATCAGGCTTGGACACGCGAGCGATGAGTGTGCCCTGGATGCCATCTGCGCCGAGCATCTCACGCACGGCGGGGTCGGTGAAGAGCTTCTCTTCAGCTGCAGTCAGCGTCAGGCGATTGCTCTTCAATTCTTCGACCTGCTCAAGCAGGCCTTTGGAGACACCTTCCATTTTTTTCAGCTCGTCGATCACCAGATCTTTGGCCTGCTGTTGGCGATACTGAGTCCGCAGTTGGCGCATGATGATCTCACGCAGCGTGGTGTTTTCTTGCGCCATCTCAGGCGTCATGCCGGGCTTGGCTTCTTGGAGATTTTTCAATTGCAGCGTCAGTTCGGCCACCTGGATTTGGTAGGTGCCACTTTGCTTGCGCAGTGCCGTGAGTTCCCCTTGAAGACTGGTGATCTGGCCGCGCAATTCGGCGACCTCCTGATCCTTGCGTGTCGCATCTGACTTCAGCGTGCTGACCTGTTTTTTTGCCGTGTCGAGTTCAGTCTTGAGCCGCTCATTTTCGGCCAGGAGTTTCTTCATCTCAGCAGATGAGGCATTGGGTTTTTCCTTCTTGAGGGCTTCGATCTCAGTCTTCATGCCCAAAGCCTGCGCGCTGAGTACATCGCGCTCCTTGGCGATTTCAGCAGACTTCTTGGTCGTGTCTTCATTGGCCAGCTTGGCTGCGTCGCGCTCTTTGATCGCGGTGTCGCGTTCGGCCATCACCTTGTTGCGCTCTTGCTCGACCTCGGTGATGCGCGTGGAGGCATCAATCAGCTTCAGCGTGGCTTCTTTAGAGGCATTTTCGGCTGCGGAGATTCGCTGTACGATCTTTTTGTATTCCACCTCAATGCTGATTTTCTCTTTCGATAAAACATCGAGCTGCTGCTGCGTGGCGCGGCCTGCGGCGACCTCGATTTTCATGGCTTGGATGGACTCCTCAAGCTTGGCCGTCTTTGCCTCCAAAGCCTGCTTGTCAGCGCGTGCCGTGGTGATCTCGCCTGAGGCCCATTGATACCACTGCTGCCACTTCGTCAGGTCCACCTGCATCTGGTTGTTTTGCGTTTCGATCTGCGTCATGCGCTGACGATAGGCCAACTCCCACTGGGAAAGCGTATCACTCAAGCTCGGCAGAGAGCCTGTACCGCCTGCGATTGTGGGCGTGGCCACGGCCCCAGGAGCTGGGATCGGAGCTGGTGCGCCACCACCAAAGATGGGCATGGCCGCAGCGGGAGCCGTCGCAGGTGCTGCTGCTGTGACTGGCTGGGAAAGTTTCGCCTGTAGTCGCGCCACGGCCTGCTGAGTGAGTGAGCGGCGATTGCTGATCATCCCAGGCTGCCAACTCGGACTCGACTGCGCCACGTTGTCGAAGATTTGCTGCATCTTCTGGTAGAGGGAAAGCGCGCCAGGGAAGTTCCCTTCATTCTCCATATTCTCAGCATCGTTCTTCATGAGGAAGCCACGGAAAAACTGCTGTGAAGCATCATCCGTCGCATCAAGTTGTGCATGCATAGGCGCGACCATGAAAAGTATGGCGGCTGCGAGGAGGGTGGGGGGGCTAAACTTCATGGGGGGCAGAAATTAACTGGAAAGCCCCCCATTGTAAATAGAGCTGTCATAAATCCTGCTCCAGATTTCAGCAGTATTCCGCTCTGCCATGTACTTTAAGCACCTCATGTGCCTATTGAATAGACGCATGAGGACTCGTGGCGAAATGAAGATCACCACTCTGCGTTCTGTTTCTCGTGCTACGCCTTCTCTGCCTCCTCACTCTCTGCCCTTTGCTCTCCGCCTCGGCACAGCCGAATTTCATCATGGTCTTCATCGACGACATGGGCTGGGGAGATTTCTCGTGTTTTGGCAACAAGGACGCCAAGACGCCAAACATCGACCGGATTGCGGCAGAAGGCATTCGCTTCGAGCAGTTTCATGTAAACTCGCCCATCTGCTCCCCCTCACGCTGTGCGCTGACCACGGGGCAGTATCCGCAGCGCTGGCGCATCCACTCATTCCTCAACAACCGCGCGGACAATAAGCGTCGCGGCTGTGCTAACTGGCTCGATCCGAATGCGCCCACACTGGCCCGCGTGCTTCACCAAAACGGCTATGCCACCGGCCACTTCGGCAAATGGCATCTTGGAGGCCAGCGTGATGTCGATGACGCGCCGCCGATCAGCGCGTATGGCTTTGATGAGTCGCTCACTAACTTCGAAGGCATGGGGCCAAAGCTGCTGCCGCTCACGATGAAACCCGGCGACAAAGAGCCCGGCAAAATTTGGGACGATGCCGAACGTCTCGGACAGCCCGTGACCTGGATGCAGCGGTCCAAGATCACCAGCGGCTTCATCAATGCCGCTCTGCCATTCATCGACAAAGCTGCCGCAGCGAAGAAGCCGTTTTTCGTCAATCTCTGGCCCGATGACGTGCATGGCCCCTGGTGGCCACCAACCGACAAATGGGCGAATGGAAAACGTGTGATGTATCTCGCTGTACTGGAAGAGATGGATCGCCAATTCGGCAAACTCTTCGATCACATCCGCAACTCAACCGCGCTGCGCGACAATACACTCATCCTCATCTGCTCTGACAACGGCCCCGAACCCGACGCAGGTAGCGCGGGACCATTTCGCGGCTCCAAGACGACTCTTTATGAAGGAGGCACACGATCCCCTCTTATCATCTGGGCCCCCGGTTTGATCGACAAAGCCAAAGCGGGTTCAGTGAACACGACATCCATCTTCGCCGCGTTTGACATCGCTCCATCACTGCTTTCCATCTCCAAGATCGAGGCCAAAGACGTCGCATTCGACGGTGAAAATATCGGACCCGCGCTTCTAGGTCAAAACGAAATCTCCCGCAGCGCTCCAATTTTCTGGCGTCGCCCACCGGATCGAAAAACCGCATCCGCCACGCTCAAGGAGCTGCTTCCTGACCTCGCGATGCGAGATGGCAACTGGAAGCTCCTCTGCGACTACAATGGCACTCAACCACAGCTCTATGACCTCGGCAAAGATCGCGGAGAAACCACGAATCTCGCCACGCAACATCCCGACATCGTCACCCGCATGAGCCAAGCATTACTCACCTGGCATCAGTCCATGCCGCCAGATAACGGCCCAGCGCTCGGAACCCAAGAACCTAAAACAAAGGGCAAAAAGCCATGAATGAAGCGCCGCAAAGCAGCGCAACGTCTCAAAAAAAAGGATTGAGAAAGAGCTTGGGTTTGAAGGGCCTCACTCAGCCGTGATCATGCAGTCGATAGTGTCACGAGGCTGAGCGAGGGCCACCAATGCAAGGAAGGCCGAGCTTTTTTGGCCTGAGCAAGAAAGGCAGGTCAGGGGTCGATTCTTGACAGAAAGGTCTGGCTCTCACAACTGGACTCCTGTCCCTGCTATGCTTCCACTCTTTTTTCGGTTGAATGTCCATCCTGAGTTGGCCCACGCCAGATCGGCCAGTCGGCTGCCGTGGCAAATGATGCCTTTAGTGCCATAGATGCTAGGCAAGAGCTGTGAATGAGTTTTTTCATGCGCCCTGAAATGCACCCGTTCGGAAGCGAATCGCAACCCGACTTTTTCAAAGCCAAGAATCCTTGTTGGGTGTTGGCCATTCTTTTCTGTCGAGTCGCAAGAAATCGAATGTCCAATATCCAACAAAGAATGACGAATGATGAGTTTTGAATGCCAGGTGGGGCGCTTGCTCCTGCAAGCGGCGTTCTTTAAAGGATGAGTGCTCCGATCAGGGGTGAGATGTGCGGAGGATTTGCAAGTGGCTACCATGATTAGCTGTTTTTTGCGCTCTTGAATCGACCACGCGCGCCTCAATCAATGCAGAACTGGCTTGGCACTGGGCTTTCCCCGCCCAAACTCCGCGCCGTGCACTCGGTGACCTCCAACCTCATTTCCGCGCTTCAGTCAGCGCTTTCTCCAGACCGCGTCTTGACTGAGGCGGAGGATATTTTGCCTTACAGCTTTGATGGCACTGCTGCATTGAAAGTGCGGCCCGGTGCGGTGGTTTTCCCCCTCACCTCACCTGAAGTCGCGGCCTGTGTGAAACTTGCCAGCGACGCCGAAGTGCCTGTCGTGACTCGTGGCTCGGGCACGGGACTCAGCGGCGGTAGTGTGCCTATCGCAGGTTGTCTTGTCATCTGTCTGACTCATATGGATCAAATCATCGAGGTGGATGAAAAGAACCTGACGCTGCGTGCTCAGTGCGGCGTCATCACAAAGGACATCGACGATGCAGCAGGGAAGGTGGGTTTGTTTTATCCGCCTGATCCCGGCAGCATGAAAATCAGCACGATCGGTGGCAATGTGGCCGAGAACAGCGGCGGGCTGCGTGGCTTAAAATATGGCGTGACTCGCGACTATGTGATGGGACTCAGTGTGGTGCTGCCTGATGGCACGCTGACGACTCTGGGTAACAAGTGTGTCAAAGACGTGGCAGGCTACTCGATGAAGGATGTCTTCATCGGCAGTGAAGGCACGCTCGGCATCATCACCGAGGTCACGCTGAAGCTCGTGCCCAAACCGAAAGCGCGGAAGACCATGCTGGCGCTCTATGATTCGATGGAGGCCGCCGCTGAAACCATCAGTGCCATCATCGCTGCCAAGATCATCCCTTGCACGCTGGAGTTCCTCGACCGCGTGACGGTTCAGTGCGTGGAGGACTTTGCTAAAATCGGCCTGCCAACCGATGTCGAAGCCGTGGTGCTCATGGAGACGGATGGGCACCCTGTGGTGGTCGAAGAAGAGTCCGCCATGATGATGGAACTGGCTCGTCAAAATGGCGCGCGTGAAGTCCGTGCTGCCGCTGATGAGGCTGAGGCTTTGCGCCTAGCGACCGCGCGCCGTAGTGCCTTCTCCGCGCTCGCTCGACTGCGGCCTACGACCATTCTTGAAGACGTGACTGTGCCGCGCACCGAGTTGGCTCACATGGTCAAATTCATCCGTCAGGTGGCTGAGAAGCACCGACTGCAAGTCGGTACCTTTGGTCATCTGGGTGATGGCAATCTGCACCCCACCTTCCTCACCGATGAGCGCGATCATGAGGAGATGCATCGTGTGGAAGAAGCGCTCGAAGACATCGTGAACGAGACCATCCGACTCGGTGGCACCGTGACCGGTGAACACGGAGTTGGTTTGGCTAAGAAAGCTTTTGTCAAACGTCAACTCGGTGAGGCCAGCTACGAGCTGATGCGCACCATCAAGCGTGCGCTTGATCCGCAGGGCTTGCTGAACCCCGGAAAGATTTTTGATCTGTGAGTAAGGTGACGATCACCGCTGTTGAAACCATCTGCGCTCTCGGCGGATCATTACCCGAGTGTCTGGAAGCCTGGCGCGCGGGTAAGTCGGGTCTCGTCGAACACGGAGGTCAGCTCTGTGGACGCATCGCGGATCAATCGGTGATGAAAGGACGACGCTATGGCGCTGCATCGAACCTGGCTGTGTATGTGGCGCGTCAGGCGGTGATGAGAGCGGGCTGGGGTGCTGATCAAACCAAGAGCGCGTGGCTTTTTGCTGCCAGTAGTCGTGGCAATGCCGCAGAATTACTCGGCCAGAATATGGCTCGGCGTCCGGTGCGGCGCTTCAGTGCGAGCAATACGATCCACAGTGAGATCGCCGCTGCGGTGAGCATTGAACTGGGTATTCGCGGTCCCTGGCAGATGTTCTCCAGCGGCTGTTCGTCCGGCCTGGATGCACTGGGCATGGCATGGATGGCTCTGCGTGCTGGATTGACTCAACGCGCGCTCGTGGTGGCTGTGGATCTGCCGCTCGTGCCGGAGTTGATCCAGGCTTTTCGAGACACGCATCTGCTCTCGACGAATGGTGTGAATGATCCGCTGTCGATTACGACCACTGGCCTTCATCTCGGTGAGGCAGGCGTGGCGGTTACGCTTGAATTGACTGACAGCGGACTGGCTGAAATGACCCGCTATGCGGCGAACAGCGACGCTTATGATTCACTCATGATTCCTGAAGACGGCGCTCCGCTGGCGGAACTGCTCAGTACGTTTTCTCGGCCCGCACTCATCTGCCCTCATGCCACAGGTACGCCAAATCACGCCATGGCTGAGATGCAGGCTTTACGCACAGCGTTTGGTGATGTGCCGCCGCTTCTACTATTGAAGCCTTTCACCGGCCACACGCTCGGTGCCTGTGGCATGCTAGATGTGGCGCTCATCTCTGCTGCACTGCCATCGCTCCCTGCAAATCTGCAAGGACTCACGGGTGTGACTTCAGAGATGTACCAGCTTTCTCATGGAGACGAGATTCTCAAAATCTCCTCAGGCATGGGTGGTCACAATGCCGTCGTCGGTCTGCGTGTGGTAGCTAAAAAGCAAGTCAAGGCTTGAAGGGCAGGGGCTTGTTGATCGTCTGTGGCCCATTGGCATTTTGATCTACAGGAAGCGATGCCGGGCTGGGTGCAGGTGCCGCAGGTGCTGCGGCTTTGTTATCCGATTTAGGCTGACGTTGAATCTGTATGATCTGATCAAGCACGTTCTTCACTTTCTCGACAAAGGCAGGGAGGATGTTGGGGACATTGCTGGTGCCTGCAAAACACTCTTCGAGAATGGGGCGTGCTTCATTGATCTTCTTCTGCTGTCCGAGACAGATTCCAGTCAGATAGAGTGTCTGTAGAATCTCAGGATCGGTAGGCTTCAAAATACGCCGCTGATCACGCAGGACCTGAAGAAAGATCGGCTCTGCCTCCGCCCACTTATTCTGATTGAGCAGACTGTTCGCGACTTCTCTGAGGATCTTCAGGCTCTCAGGAGTCTCTTCTTTTAAGAGGCGAGTCAGGCTGGCATGAACCAGTCGGTACTCCTTTTCTGCTTCCGGTAGTTGCCCCTGGTTCAGGAGAGTGCCGGCGAGACTGAGCTGGGTGTTAAGTGTGCGTGTGTCATTGGGGCCAAAGGTTTTAATGGCTGTCGTGAGCTGTGTTTTGGCATTGCTGATCATGAGGGTTTTCGCCTCAGGTGAATTCAATAAATCAGAGACTCGCTGAGTCGCCAAAACCGTCTTCGGGTGCTGCTTTCCGAGTTGGGTCGTCAGAGCCGTCAGCACCGCGCGAAACTCGATTTCAGCCTCCTCGAGTAACCCCGTGTTTTGGTAGGCGATCCCCAATTGACTGCGTGTATCAAGCGTGTCGCGGTGATCAGGTTTGAGGAGACGAATGCGTGCGCCGAGCACAGGTTTGAGCAGCTTTACCGTCTCGTCATACTTGCGCTGAGCATTCAGACAAATACCGAGATCATGAGCCGTGTTCAGTGTCTCCAAGTGGTCCGCTCCGAGGGCTTTGATTTCCTTCTCTTGTAGCACGCGTAACTTAGACTCTGCTTCGGCCATCATGCCTTGTTCGCGCTGGCATTGAGCGAGTTTGAGTTGGCATGACAGAGTCACTAGATGATCAACGCCAAGCACTCGCTGGCTGAGTTCTAGCAGGCCGATGGCTTCGGCCTCACACTCGGAAAACTTGCGCTGCTCAAATAAGTTTTTCACCAACTGATCTCGGCTACGCAAAGTGACCGGACTATCGACACCTAGCGTGCGCTTTTGGGCATCAATGATGGCACGCCGAAAGGTTTCTGCGTCTTCGAAAGAATCCTGACTTTCGAGAATGCGCGCCAGGTTCTTTCGCACAGACACGGTCTTCACATCATCGGCTCCAAAGTTGGTTTCGGTGACTCGTAGAATATCCCGCAGTTCTTTCTCTGCCGCTGCATCTTGGTGGTCATCGTAAAGCGCTGCGGCCAGTTCATTGTGATAATGAAGCGTGTAAGGATTGGTGACGCCCTCCGCCTGTAGGTATTCGCTGTGGATGAGACGAAGCGTGCTGATTTGCTCCTCTGGCCTGCCGCTGCGCCAGTGAATGTGCGCCAAGCTGATCTGAATCTGTGCCCAAGTTGACAGATCTTTTTTTGGATCACTCTCTCCCTGCGCGACTTGGATGTACTTCAGTGCTGAATCATTCTGCCCACGCTCCAAGGCCGCTAGCGCAGCCAGTTGCAGAGCTGAACTGATGTCTGTGGGCTTGCGTGATTTAGCGCGGTGCGCGGCATCTCCTGCCTGAAGCGCGAGTTCCTCTGCCTGCTGATACTGCCTGCACACGAAATCCGCTCTGGCATGCTCAAGAAGTGGCGCTTTCTCGTCTCGTCTCAGGTTCTCCGCTCGTTCGCGGATGGCTTTGGGAAATAGCTCCGGCGGTAACTTTAGCCGAGTCACTAACTCCTCGTAAACACGATTGAAGCGCTGTTCATCACCACCCTCTCCGACCGTTGGCTCCTGGAGCGCATAGGCTGTGGGGAACTCACGCAAGAAGTCGTGAAAAGGCGACACTTCAGCCTGAGCGCAGGTGACGTAAGCCACGCAGACCACAAGGGAGTAGAGTGAGCCTGGCCGCTTATGGCTGTGAAAGAACATGACGACTACTCTACCCAGGCTATTTGCTTCTTCTTCGGCTTCCCAGCACTAACGAACTCCACCTCGGCGGCCACTACTTTGTATTCGGGGCACATGGTGTCGCCGTCGCAGCCTTGGCCGGTGACGTTGTTCACCATGGCTTCGGGGAAGTGGAATGTGGTGTAGAGGATGCCGGGCTTCACTTCGTCGGTGACGCGGGCTTCGAGCTCTACTTCGCCGCGGGCGCTGCTGAGGCGCACGCGGTCGCCGGTGCGGATGGATTTGCGCTGGGCGTCGGTGGGATTGATGGAGAGATAGTCCTGCACGACGATCTCGCTGTTCCCGGTGCGGCGGGTCATGGTGCCGCAGTTGTAGTGCTCTAGGATGCGGCCGGTGGTGAGGATGAAGGGGAACTCGGCACCGTTGGTCTTGAGCTCGGTGGATTCCTTCCAGTCAAAGTAGTGGAAGTGGCCTTTGCCGCGACTGAACTGCTCCTGGTGCATGATCTGCGTGTCCACGCCGCCTTCTTTGACGGGCCATTGCTTGCCGTTGATGTCGAGGTTCTCCCAAGTGGCTCCTTTGAAGAAGGGAACGATCTGTGCGATCTCGGCGAGTGCTCCATCGGGTGTGTAATCGGGCTGCGGGAAGCCGAAGCGCTGCAAAATCTCGGTCATGATGACGCCGTCGGGCTTGGTACCTTCGAGGGGCTTTACCACAGCGTTCACGCGCTGCACGCGGCGCTCGGCATTGGTGAAGGTGCCGCTTTTTTCGAGGAAGGATGACGCGGGGAGAATGACGCTGGCGTACTTCGCGGTCTCGGTCATGAAGATCTCCTGCACGACGAGGAACTCCAGGCTTTCCATGGCGTGACGGACGTGATGCGCATCGGGATCGGTCTGCACGACGTCTTCGCCCATGAGCCAGAGGGCCTTCAGTTTACCGGCGATGGCGGCATCAAACATCTGCGGGATTTTCCAGCCGGGCTCGGTGGGTGAAGGCACGCCGTAGAAGTCTTTGTAGCGTTGCTGCACGGCGACATCGTCCATTTCAAAGTAACCTGCGCCCTGATGCGGCTGGCAGCCCATGTCGGCGGCACCTTGCACATTGTTTTGGCCGCGCAGCGGGTTCACGCCGACGCCGGGACGACCGATGTTGCCGGTCATCATGGCGAGATTGGAGATGAGCATGACGGTTTTGGCACCTTGCTCGTGCTCAGTGACTCCGAGGCCGTGGAAGCTCATCGCGGCCTCTGCACTGGCGTATTCGATGGCGGCAGCACGGACGGTTTCGAGCGGCACGCCGGTGATTTTTTCCAGTTCGGCCAAATCGAGGGTTTTGAGGCCGGTTTCGAACTCTTCCCAGTTTTCGCAGCGCTTGCGCACGAACTCGGTTTTGACCAAACCGGCATCAAGGATGCAGCGGGCGAACATATTCAGCAGCGCGACGTTCGTGCCGGGGCGGAGCTGGAGGTGATGCTTCGCGTAGGGCACGAGTTCGATTTTGCGTGGGTCGATCACGATCAGCGGCGTGCCTTTCATGATGTGCTGCTTCAGACGTGCGCCGGTGACGGGGTGCCCCTCCGTCGGGTTTGCGCCGATGACCATGATGCAGCGTGTGTGCTCGATGTCCTCGTAGCTGTTCGTGGCGGCACCGGTTCCAAAGCTCTTCTGCATGCCCCAGGCGGTCGGCGAATGGCAGACGCGGGCGCAGCAGTCGATGTTGTTCGTGCCGATGACTTGGCGGATGAATTTCTGCATGAGGTAGTTCTCCTCATTGGTGCAGCGTGCGGACGAAATGCCCGCCACCGCGTTGCCGCCGTGCTCCGCTTTGATGCGCGTCAAATTCGCCACGATGTGATCATACGCTTCGTCCCACGTTGCTTCTTTGAATTGACCATCAGGCTGACGGATAAGCGGCTTGCGCAGGCGGTCCCGGTGATTGTAGAACTTGAAGGCAAAGCGGCCTTTGAGGCAGGTGTGCGCGTGATTTACTTCCGCATCAAAGGGAGCCTGAATGGAAAGCACTTCGTCACCCTTCGTTGCCACGTCGAGATTGCAACCCACGCCGCAGTAGGTGCAGATAGTGCGCGTTTTCTTCGTCGCCTCGATGGATTTGGAGAAGAACTTGTCGCTGATGGCCGAGGTCGGGCAGGCTTGTGCGCAGGCACCGCATGACACGCACTCTGAGTCTTCGAAGGACTGGTCAAGGCCTTTGATGATGCGTGCATTGAAGCCACGACCATGCATCGAGAGTACATGTTGGCCTTGGACTTCATCGCAGGCACGCACGCAGCGTGAGCAGTTGATGCACTTCGAGAGTTCCGAAGTCATGTAGGCGTGCGAGTGATCTTTCGCACGATCCAGATGATTCGCCCCCGCCGGATAACGCACACCCCGGATGCCCACCTTCGCCGCCACGGTTTGCAGTTCGCAGTTGCCGCTGACTTCACAGGTCAAGCAGTCGAGTGGGTGGTCGGTGAGGACGAGTTCGACGATGTTCTTGCGCAGGCTGCGAATTTTCTTCGATTCAGTGAAGACATGCATGCCCGCTGAAAGCGGCGTGTGGCAGGAGGCGACGACACGACGCGGCCCATCGGCCTGCAAAGCGACTTCGACCGAGCAAACGCGACACGCGCCATAAGGCTCAAGCTGCGGTGCATCACAAAGCGTCGGCACATGCCCGCGTCCGCGATGCCGGTCGATGTACTTCAGGAGTGTGTCGCCGGACTCGAAACGCAGAGGTTCGCCGTCGATGAAAGCTGTGAGTGTGGAGAGGTCTTGAACCATGATAATGAAAGTAGTGAAACGTTACGTTGGATTTGTTTCTGGCGGAAGCACGGAAAGCACAAAATCATAGATGCGGCGCGCAGCGGCGAGGGCTTCGTCGAATTCAGCGCGGGTTGGATTTAGCGGTGCAAAGTCATCTGGGTAGCGAAACATGAAGGCGAGGGGTGACAGTATTGAGGCCTCCGTTCTCCACTGCTGAAAACTGGCATTGATGGAAGAGCACAGTGGTAGCAGCAAGACCAGACTGTGTGTCTTGGGAAAGGTCACGGCGTGGGCGAGTAGAAAGCCCATGAGGGCTTTTTCTGCGGCTTGCTGGCAATGATAAACACAGGTGTCTAGCACCTCGTCGTCACCTGCGCTGGATCTCTCTGCGTTAACCAAATCGTGTGCTGCTTTGGTCAGCCAACGTCTGGTAGAATCAATCGCGGCCTGATCCATAGAGCAACCTCCCCTCATTCGCAATTTTGTAGCTCAGTGACGCTTTCACGTGCCGGAAGCGCTCAAATTCAGGTTTGGTGGGCACAAAAATATCGGCCGCCATCGAAACATCGAAGACGCTCATTTGCGCTCTTTGAGCACGCCGTAAGGGCGACTCTTCACTCGACTGCACGACGACGACAAAATCCAGATCGCTATCCTCCGTCGGCTCGCCCCATGCATACGATCCGAAGAGCCACACCTGCTCGGGTTTAAACTCTGCCACGAGACGCCTTGTGGCTTCCGCAATGACAGGCTGCGCATCCGCGATGCGGTTGCTGCTGGCCTGAGATTGGGGTGTGGTGAGGTCTTGAACCATGATGGGTGAATTTAACGCTGAATGATGACTTTTATAGATGACCCACCAGCAGGCGTCGAGTCTGGAAGTCGCGACTTATACTATCGGGCTGGGGCGCTTCTTCGGGGAGATGACATAGAGCAGGGCTCCGATCAGGATCGTGACCAAGCCGGCTAAGGATTCTCGTGGCTGATGGATCATCTGGTAGGTCATCATCCAGGTGCTGATGCCGATGAAGATGAGTGGTGTGAACGGGTAGCCCCAGCAGCGGATGGGCCGTGGCAAATGAGGCTCTTTACGCCGTAGCACGATGAGTCCGATCACGGTCAAAAAGGAACAGAGCTGGATGCTGAACTGCACATAGTTCAGCACTTTCTCAAACGTAGCCGTGAGGATCAGCGTGATGACAATGGTAAGCTGAGCGAGCAGCGCGACCCATGGCACACCACCCGCCGTGACGGCGGCAAAGGGCGAGAGAATGCGCACGTCCTGGCCGAGCGCCATCGTCACACGCGGCCCCACCCAGGTCATGGCGCTGATGCTGGAGACGAGTCCGAGACAGATCAGGCCGGACATGATTCGACCACCCTGCATTCCAAAAATGTAGTTCGCGGCGACATGCGCGACATCGACCTGACCGGCCAGTTCCTTCATCGGTGCCACATGCAGAAAGACGGCGTTAAGCGCGATGTAGAGCAGGCTCACGAAGAACGTGCCGATGCCAATCGCGAGCGGCACATTGCGTTGTGGATTCCTGATTTCTCCGACGATGTAGGTGGCCGCATTCCAGCCTGCATACGAGTACATCACAAACACGAGACTGATGGCAAAAGGCGGGCTGGTGATCAGCGCGGCGTCTCCAGCGGCGGGTAGAAAGCTCACGGGTTGTGGATTCGCCACACACATGCCAGCGCCGATGAAAACGAGGATGAGCACCACCTTCATCCACGTTGCCACGTTTTGAAATCGCGCGCCGACATGGATGCCGGACGAGTGAATGATCGTGACCACAGTGACGACCACGAGCGATGCCGTCATGGGTGAAACGATGCTGGTGACGCCACTGAGATACTTGCCCAGCGCCATCGCGGCGAGGGCGATCGGTGCAGCAAAACCCACCGTGCAAGAAAGCCAGCCCGCGATGAAGCCGACGCAGGGATGAAAAGCCCGAGAGAGAAACTGATACTCACCGCCCGAGCGCGGCAATGCAGCCGCCAGCTCGCCATAGGCCAGCGCTCCGCAAAAGGCGCACAACCCGCCGATGGCCCATAGGATGACAATGCTAAAACCCGTCGGCAGATCCGTGACCTGATAGCCGAGGCTGGTGAAGATGCCCGTGCCCACCATGTTCGCGATCACTATGGCTGTGGCCGTGATGAGTGAGACACCGTGAGGCTTGGTGGGAACTGGGCTAGCGCTCACGAGAATGAATGGCGTTTTACGTTGTCGCCGCCTTCTGGCTCACCACTGGCGGCTTCTTGCCGGGCGGCTTGGCATCTTTGCTCTCGGGCGCTGTTTCGACACTGCCATCAATGGTCGGCAGCACGCGCGCACCGTCAGCGGGGAAGGGGATCGGTGTCAGGCAAAGGACATCGCCTTCTTTTGGTGCTTTGGGGGCTTTGGCGGAGATGACGATGTGCTTTTCCGTGCTGACCAGCGGCTCGACATTTAGGCGGCGAAGTGTGTTTTGCGGACGGTCGATGAGGATGATTTCATTGCCTGCGCGCACGGCATTGCGTGGGATCACATAGACATCGCTCAGGGCTTCACCAGCGATCTCGGCTTCGACAAAAGCACCGATGGTGAGCGGTGGTGAGCCATCGGCACGGCGTGCATACGGATCAGTCACTTGGGCTACGGCCATGGCCTGACGTGTCTGTGCATCCAGGCTGCTTTCGACTCGCACGATGCGGCCTTCCCACATCACCGATTTACCAGCGACGGTGGTCTTGAGCACGACCTTTGGGCTTTCACCAGCAGGCTGATCACGGAAGGGCTGCGGTAGATTTAAAAACTGGCTTTCGCGCTCTGGCAGTGGCAGGCGGATCTCCACATAATCCACGGCAAAGATGCGCCCGAGTGTGGTCCCCTGAGTCACGAACTGCCCCACATCCGCCATCTGCTCCAGGACCTGTCCGGCATACGGCGCGCGGATGACTGTGCGCTCCAGATCACGCTGTGCTTTCAGGCCGCGTGCTTTGGCGGAGGCGACATCGGCTTCTGCCTGCATGACTTGTGGAGCGCGTATGACAAGCGCCGAGGGTGCGCCAGAGCGGCCCATCGCCTTCCAGTTTTCGAGTGCCTGCTCGGCACGGGCTTTCTCTTCGGCCAGCGTCACCTCGGCCTGAGCCTGCGCGGCTTTGGCCACAATGATCGCCGTGTCGTAATCCACCGGGTCCAGCTTCATCAGCACCTCATCTTTGGCAAAGAAACCACCGGGGCGGAAGGAGGCGCTCATCTCGATGATCTTGCCGCTCACCTCTGGCAGCAGCGTGCTGCGCGTGCGCGGCTGCACGGTGCCCTGAGAGCGCACGTAGAGTTCGTAGCTTCTCTTGTGCAAAACGGTACCCTCGACCCTCACCAGCGTTGGCGGCACCTCCACCTTCGGTTGCTCCGGCGGGTTCGAGATCAGCCACCATGCCGCATAGCCGCAGCCACCCAGGATCAGGACAGGCAACAGAACGCGGAGGGTGGATTGAAGAAGACGCATCGGGGGGACAGAAAACTTAAACGCTTCTGATTCGCTCAAGATTCGGGTTTTGTCGAACGGAGGCTGTGCCCTACAGCATCGTGTGCTCCAGCCCCTGCACTTCTTTCTTCACCAGGGCACCGACGCGGTGTTTGGCCAGATAGACCTGCGCGGCATTGATGCCGAGCGCTTCACTCGTCTTCTTCACACCCCAGCCCTTCATCACATAGCAGTCGAAAATTTGAAACTGCCGTGGCGATACCTTGGCCTTCACTCGCTCCAGCGCGGCAGAGGTGATGTTGTCCCGCCACTCTTTATCCCAGATGCTTTCAAGCAGATTGTCCTTGTCGTTGGAAAGACGCTCCAGGGCGTAGTTCGACGTCTCTTCACTGTCGGCATTGCCTTGATCAGCGAGAGAAGGCTGGCGCTTGCGAGCACGGAAGACATCCAGCACACGCCAGCGGGTCATCTGTAGCAGCCATGCTTTAAAGGAACCTGCACGCGGATCGTACTGCCCCTTTTGAACTTGGCGGGCGATTGCGATGGTCGTCTCCTGGATCACATCAAAAGCCTCTTCGCGTGTCAGGCCAGCTTTCGTGGCCACGCTGTAGATGAGCCGCCAGTAAGTCTGGTAAAACTCATTCCAAGTCTTTTGGTCCTCCCAGTTATTGAGTCGTTCGATCAGGCTTTTGCGGGTTTTTTCCCACAAGCCCTTTTCCTTTTTGATCTCTTCGGGGATATCCGGTGTTTCCTCCATCGTGACGGATAGTCAGCCGTTCACGGCCCATGTCAAACTGCGACTCAGCCTCGAAATGACCCGCGCTGAAAAAGTATTTCTATCGTGGAATGTCAGGCCGTTGTCTTCGTGATCAGGCTGTTCGTCGCGCTAAGGCACGATCCGCACCCGACCACTGGTCATGGGCGAGGTTGTGACGTTTGCGGGCGGGCCAGTGATGCCAGGCAGCAGGAAGTAACCGGTGCCCTTGCCTGAGGCCGGCAGCAGTACGCCGTTGAAGTTTACTGGGCGGGCGACCTGCGGCAGCGCTGTGTTGAATGGGTTGTTGTCCTTGAGCGTCAGGCTGCCGGTGAAGGTACCTTTGATTACATCGATCTTGGTCAGCTTGACCAAGGCAGGATTCGCTCCGGTGAAAGTGGCGGCATGAGAGGCACTCACATTGAATACCTGATCCAAATCACTGAACTGGCTCACGCTGCCGATCCCGCCATCCATGAAGTCGATGTTCGCGCTGCCAGGCGCTGCGATGTTGAGCAGCGTCTGTCCCGCACCCGGCGGCAGATACTCAGCACCGGTGGCGGTCAGCGTCGTGGGCTCAAAGCCTCCGGCATAAGCTCGCCCCATCTGCGGCTTCTTGTGCCAGTGCGGTGATCCTGAAACGATCTTGGTGCCTGACGCGAGGCTGAGGCGTTGGTTCAGCGATCCTTTGCCGCCATAAAGCAGCGCGAACAGCGGAAACTCCCCATTGGCCCAAAGCGTGGCGCTCTGCGTTGCGATGATCGTGCCATCGGCAAGCTGACCTGACCAGCTCACTGCACCGGCGGCGCTCACGCTGAAAATCAGGAAGCCGTCACCCTGCGGGATGCTCGCGCTAGAGTCGGTGGGTTCCAATGCCGCAGTGAAGTAGCCCTTGAAAGCATCCGCAGCATTCGAGGTGGCGTGCCACACATGCTTGCTGCCCGTGAGTGCCGCACTGACCGGCACCGCTCCAGGCAGTGTCACATCACCCGCGATCAGGTTGGTGCTGATGGAGTTCATGTTCACCGTCAAATCCACGGCAGGCTTGCCCGTGCGCTTGACGATGGTTTTCAAAACAGCGTGATCAGTATCAGGAACCAGCGGATCGACCGCCGTGTTGAGCCTGCCGGTGAAAGCGTGACTGCCAGCACCGAGTTTCAGCGTGCCGGTCACGCCGCCCGAGTTGGTCACACTCATGGTCATCAGGCCGCCGAGCTTGTCGGTCAGCGTCTCACTGTCCGTGATGGCGGCGGAGTAACTGCCCGCCAACGCGGGAGGGAAAGGCAGCACGGTAATGTCGAAGCTGATCGTGTTGGAGTCATTCCACACATTCTTGGCCTTCACCGTCACGGTGGAGGTCTTCGCTTCGGTCGGATATCCGGTGATGTGACCGGTGACATTGGATAGCGCCAAACCTTTCGGCATCCCCGTGGTCGTGTAAGTCACCGGGCCATTGAGCGTGGGGATGATCAAATCATAGCTCGCACTGATCGCTGCATTGGGGATCAGCGCAGGCGAGGTCAGCACCGGTGCCGCCAGGACGCCACTCTGCGTCACCGTGTGCTTCTTGCCACCAATCTTCACCGCGCCAGTGCGCAAGTTTTTCGATGGGTTCGGTGCAGCGATGAAGCGCACGAATGTCGCCCCCGGAGCAGGCGGCACAAAACTCAGCCAGGATAGCGACTCAATGACCGTCCACGGAGCCGTGGCCGACACGGTCAAATCATAAGGCGGACTGTCCGCAGGGACCGTCACATCAGGCCCCAGCGTGCAGTCAGCCAGTTGCAACGTCACCGTCGCTGCATTGCTCTTCAGGCCAAGCGCATCACTCGCCGTGTAAGTGAAGCTGCCGCCAGTAAACGTGGCAGAAGGCGTGAACACCAAATCCGTGCCCACTTTGGCAACGGTGCCAACACTGGCCGCCAGTGGAGATACGGCAGCGATGCTCAACGCATCGCCATCAGGATCGGCGTCATTGCTGAGCACAGGGATGGTCACCTTGGCCGAAGGCAGTGCCAGCACCGGTTCACCCGACGCGACCGGCGCACGATTCAGCGTAGTGAAGGACATACTTGCTCCATTGGCTGCTCCTTGAGTCCCTGTACAGCGGACACGAAAGTTGTATTTAGTGTGAGGAAGCAGACCTGAGATCGCAGCCGTCACATTCGTGAGCATGTTTCCAGAGAGTGTGACAGGCGTGGCGACCACCGTGCTGCCATAGCTCATCGTCGTGCCGTAGTCGAAGTACACCGCCCGCTCAGAGCTGGTCGCGTTCACCTTTCCATTGAGCGTAGCTCCATCAAATGTGATGCCCGCGGCTGCCGCTGTCGTCACGAGCGGCAGCACAGCGGTCACGCCTGTAGCGGTAAGATTGATGTCAAAGGACGCTTCATCGCTGTCATTGCTGGCGATGTGGAACACAGCGGTCTTCAGCCCCTTCGTCGGCGTGCTCACTTGCACGGTGAAAGTCATGCTGCTGTTTACTGCAATGGTTGTTGCAGGCAATGCAGTCACAATGAACAACGCCTGATCCAGTCCACTCTTGGTAATGTTTAGTCCAGAGAGCGCTTTAGCACCTTCATTCTTGATGGTGAAAGTCTTCATCCCGACGCCGGTGACGATCCCGATATTGCCAAAATCCACACTGCCACCGTCGATGATGCCTATGCTATCAGTCAGTTCCACGGCAATCTCTTGCTCGCTGCCTGAACCTTGAATGCTGAAGGTGCAGGGGTTCACATCACTGTCATTCGCGATGCTCAACGTGGCGCTGCGGATTCCAAGAGCACTGGGGACAAAGGTGATCTGGAAGGTTGTCGCCCCCGTGAGCGCAGCCAAGGGGGAAGTAGGTTGGCTGGTGACGATAAAGTCGGCAGCGTGTGCGCCGCTCATCGAGACTTTGGGCGTGCCTGTCAGGGTTAGCTCGGTGAAGCCGGAATTGCTGATGGTGAAGGTGCGCACCACGCTGTCACCTATGAGGTTGGCCACGCCAAAGTCCGTGTGGTCCGCAGTGCCCGGTGTCGAGTCGCCATCGACGAGTTCCACACTATTGCCGCTGATGGCAATTCCCATCAAAGGCGCCCCATAGATCGCCAGAGAGTGAAATGAAAGCGAACCCGATCCTGCCAGACTACTGGCTTTTCTTCCTGCAAGTGCGCTGGCACCAATGGTGGTGTTCACTGCTGTAGGCGCTAAACGTTTTGTCGTTGTGCCATCCCCAAGCTGTCCGTAATAGTTGTATCCCCAGGCCGCCAGTGTCCCATCCGAGCATAGCGCCAGGCTATTGTACATACCTGCCGCGAGTGCTACCACGGTCTTGCCAAATAGCGCGCTGACGCCACTAGCCGTGTTCACCATCACTGGTGCTGTGCGATTCATAGCCGTGTTGTCACCTAGCTGGCCAAAATTGTTGTATCCCCAGGTCGTCACAGTGCCGTCCGAGCACAATGCCACGCTGTGTGAACGGCCTGCTGTTAAAGCCACCACTGTTCTCCCCAACAGCGCACTCGTGCCGCTGGTCTTATTCACCGCCACGGGCACTAAGCGATTCGTCGTCGTGGTGTCCCCGAGTTGTCCAGCACCGCCGTTGCCCCAGGCTGCCAGTGTACCATCCGAGCACAAAGCCAGGTTGTGAAAAACTCCAGCCGATATGGCCACCACCGTCTTACCGGATAGGGCGCTGCCGAAGAATCGGTTCACGGCTACAGGGGTATTTCGTTCAGTCGTCGTGTTGTCCCCGAGCTCGCCGGAGCTGTTGTGGCCCCAAGCTGCCAATGTGCCGTCTGAGCACAGTGCTAGACTGTGGGCATCACCACCAGCTACGGCCACAACTGTCTTGCCAAACAGCGCGCTAAAGCTATTGCTGATATAGACGGCTGTCGGGGTGTTACGGTCGGTTACCGTGGCGTCTCCGAGTTGGCTATTTCTGTTGTATCCCCAAGCAGCCAGCGTGCCATCCGAGCACACAGCTAAGCTGTGATATAATCCCGCTGCGATGGCCACCACTGTCTTGCCAAAAAGCGCACTCGTCCCGTTTTCGATGTTCACTGCCACTGGCGATAGACGCTGTGTCGTCGTGTTGTCGCCGAGTTGGCCGTTGCCATTAGTGCCCCAGGAATAGACCCGACCTTCGCTAGTCAGGGCTAAGGTATGCCCTACCCCCCGAACCACCTGAACAATGGTCTTGCCTGCTAGAGCGTTGGTCTGGTCCACGGCCACTGGCGTATTGCGTTGCGTTGTCGTGTTATCTCCGAGCAAGCCAAAATTATTCCCCCAAGCTGCCAGCCCCGTGTAAGGCCAGAGCAGCACCAGATCGTTGTTGCCATCTCCGCCGTAATACCAGGCGATGAATGGATATGTTTTTCCATTGTAATTAAGGTTCACCGTCGCGCCGTTGGCGAGATTGCTGAAGGTGCCTTGGATGAAGGCGGGTCCAGTGGTCTTTACTACAGTCAGGTTAGTGCCTGGAGTGGGGGCGAAGTTGAGTGTGAAGGTTGCATCTCCCGAGGGGGTGAAGCTGCTGAGCGTGATCGGAACGTCTGTAGCAGCACTGTAATTGAAATCGGTCGAGATGCCCACCCCCTGAATGCTGAAGATGTAGGGATTCTCATCGCTGTCATCGTTGGCAATACTCAGCGTGGCGCTGCGTATGCCTGCGGCAATGGGATCAAAGGTGACCTGAAAGGTGGTTGTCCCGACAAACTGGGCTACAGGTGAGATGGGTTCAGTGGTGACCATGAAGTCGGCAGCATGAGGACCGCCAATCACTACCTTGGGTGTACCCGTGAGATTCAGCGCTTCAATGCCGGTACTAGAGATGGTAAAGGTTCGCACCACAGAGGCCGCAGTGAGCAGGACACTTCCAAAGTCCGTGTGGTCGATGGTGCTCGGGATCGAGTCACCATTGGCGATCTCCATGTTGTTGCCAATGATGGCGATTTCTCGCAGAGGTGCTCCATAGATTGCCAGAGAATGAAACGCATAAGCTCCAGCCCCTGACAAACTGCTGACTTTTCGGTTTCTGAGCGCGCTGCTGCTGCTCTTGCTCACCGCCACGGGCACCCTGCGATTCGTTCCCGAGTTATCTCCGAGTTGGCCATCGTAGTTATTACCCCAGGCCGTCAGTGTGCCATCGGAACACAGTGCTAGACTGTGGTGGTTACCGCCCGCTAGTGCTACCACGGTCTTGCCAAACAGTGCGCTGGTACCGCTGGCCGTGTTTACCGCCACTGGCGTATTGCGCTGCGTCGTCGTGTTGTCCCCGAGCTGGCCGAAATAGTTGTATCCCCAGGCCACCAGTGTCCCATCCGAGCACAGTGCTAGACTATGAAGATTGCCCGATGCGAGGGCCACGACGATTTTACCAAACAGCGCGCCAGACGCGTTCACAGCCACCGGCACCATGCGATCTGTCGTTGTACCGTCCCCGAGCTGACTGTAGAAGTTGCTGCCCCAGGCCACCACCGAGCCGTCTGAGCACAATGCTAGACTAAAAGAGTCACCTCCCGCAACGGCCACAATAGTCTTGCCAAACAATGCACTAGTGCCACTGACCGTATTCACCGTCACAGGTGCATTGCGCTGCGTTGTCGTATTGTCTCCGAGCTGGCCATAGGCATTATAACCCCATGTAACCGCCGTGCCGTCTGAGCACAGCGCCAGACTATGTTCAAAGCCCGCCGAGACAGCCACCACAGTTTTGCCAAACAGTGCGCTGGTACCGCTCGTCGTGTTCACTGTCACCGGTGATAGACGATTCGACGTCGTGTTGTCTCCGAGCTGGCCGTATTGATTTTTTCCCCAAGCCACTACCGCTCCGTCCGAGCACAGTGCCAGGCTGTGAGAGATGCCCGCCGTGATTGCCACCACGGTCTTGCCAAAGAGCGCGCTGGTACCGCTAGTTGTGTCCACCTCCACAGGTGTAGGGTGATGTGTTGTCGTGTTATCCCCGAGTTGTCCGTAGCCGTTATTGCCCCAGGCATACACCCGACCTTCAGTGGTCAGCGCCAAGCTGCTGGGGCCTGCTCGCACGACCTGCACGATGGTCTTGCCCGCCAAGGCACCGGTCTGATTTACCGCCACAGGCGCATTGCGCTGAGTCGTTGTGTTATCCCCGAGTTCACCAAAATCATTGTCACCCCAAGCCGCCAGCCCCGTGTAAGGCCATAGTAGCACCAGATCGTTGTTCCCATCCCCACCATAATACCAGGCGATGAAGGGATAAGAGGTCCCGTTATAGCTGAGGTTCACTCGCGCGCCGTTGGCGAGGTTGTTGAAGGTGCCTTGGATGAAGGGCAGGCCGGTGTCTTTCACCACGGTCAGGTTCGTGCCGGGCTCGGGGGCGAAGTTGAGGGTGAAGTTAGCATTACCCGAGGCGGTGTAGCTACTGGCGGTGAGCGGCACATCCGCAGCGGCATTGAAGGTGGCAGTCAGATCAGCCTGGGCGGCTGCGCAGCATAGCAAGAACACGGCACCGATCAGGTGTTTTGCCAGAAGCGCTGAGACTGAGTGGGGGGATCTCATGAAGGTGGCGTGAGGCTAGGGATTTCACACGGCAAGGCCAGCTATTTATCCGATGAGAATCGTGAAGCGGGCAAAGGTGGACCAAGAAGGCAATTCTCAAACCTCTGAAGCAGAAACTCAGACCTGAATTTTGAACAGGAGGCAGCAGAGGGAACAGAGGTCAAAAAACGAAAGTGGACGTTGAATCTGAAGCGGGAATGGCTGGCCTACGAAACACGCAGAAGACCCGAACGAGTGGCGAGTAGGCTAAAGCCATACTCGCGCTCCGTGTGATTGAGGCTTCTGAAGAGGTCAGGCTCTGCTATCTCTGCTGCCTCCTGTTCAAACCACACCTTACCACCTATTCACTCGGCCAAAAACTGCACGGCGTCGATGATGACGTGGCCATTCGTTCCCGTGTTGGTGATCTCGACCCAGCCGGTTTTGCCGGCCTCGAACCGGTAGGTGCCGAGGGGGTTCAGGCCTTTCTTGCCGGCGGGCTTTTTCTTTTGATCGACGATCACCGTCGCGGCGCCGTCGGCATGGTGGATGGTGACGG
>CAZOVY010000009.1:0-85936 GCA_964583255.1 uncultured Prosthecobacter sp. | reverse complement strand
CCTGCGGCAGTCGGCTCATCCGCCGTATGACATGTGGCCAGAGCAGTCCACCCCCGTGTAACGGCGGTCGATTTTGAAATGGGTCTGGAGTGGCTGTGAAATGGGTCTGGTGGTGCCAGGCTAAATTTTCTTGAGCCGGATACCGTCTGGGGTCTTTTCCATGGTCAGGCCGTCCGCACTAAGAATGGTTGCGGCTTTGATCGCGGCAATGATCTGGTTGAGGGTCTTGCCGCTCAGCATGTACGTCTTTTTGTCGTCAAAGGTGGGTAGGTCGGCCATGAGAATGCTGTATTAAGGTGAAACTTGGCGGCGGTAAATCCAGTTCTCAGTGACCAGCGCAACGGGGGTGTCCGTGCCGCCGAGGACATCAGCAGGCATATCGTTGAGCGTCCAGCCGAAGGGTAAATGGATGGTAGGGCTGGCTAGTGTTGTCCAGACGCTGGGCCGCACGGCCAATGTCCAGCCAAGCATGGCTGTGATGACGGAGTCGGCTACGGCAAGCCCCACGCGAGCCATATCGGGCCGCGAGCCGATCTGCACATAGCTCAGCGCAAACGAGGGCTGCGCCTCTAGCACATCGCCCTTGGCTGTGGTCCCTGTGTACGGCCAGAGCGGCGGGCCGATAGCTGTTACTCCAGGAAAGGTGTGAACCTCGGAGGTGCCGTTGATGGAGACTTTGACTGGGCGGTCAGATTCATTGAGTCCGAGACAGGTCAGGACTATCTGCCAGACATTGGCACCAGCGTTGTCAGGTTTTCTCGACGCAACCCAAAAATCGCGCCCGGCGAAAACCCGCCGACCTGTAGGCCACTCGGCGGCGACCTGGTTGCTGGTGCGCGGTGTGGCTCCGTAATCCTTCATCAGGGTGACATTGAGTGTGTCCCAGCCATCCGGCTGAGCTTCGAGGTCGTCAGACATGAAGTTCCAGCCCTCAGCGAGCTTTGAGAGGATGATGGCGGATGCGAGGTCGGTGAGTGGCATAGTAGGGTGCTTTAAGCGGTGGCAATGCCCGCGAAGTGCTTCTCGATGGCAATGACGACATCCCATCTCGCGCGGTCACCGCTGCCACCCCGCGAGGCGGTCGCGGCCTGCTCGCGGCGGGCACTATCTTGGTTTTTAGCTGCGCCTGGTGCGGCGAGTTTCGGGCTCGGTGGGATGAAGCCTGAAGGATTCGCCAGCGTGCCAAAGCCGCGCCGCTGGACGGCTTTGGTGCTGCCATCGCGGGCGGAGATGATCTTGCGGCGACCACCCACTTGAGAGCCGGAGGCATCGTCACCAGCGCCAGCGTCAATGGGTGCCTTGATGGCATTGAAGCCGTCCTTCACGGCGGCCTTGGCTTTGGCTGCCGGTGTGGGTGGGGCTGGTGTCTCCAGCGACTTCATGTAGGCATCCGTGGCCGCCTTGGTTTCAGCCTTGGCTTTCTTGTCGGCATCGGCCTGGTCGAACATCGCGGTCGGTGAGATATTATTCGGATCAGTGGCGGGGGCCGGTGCATCTTCGGCGGTGGGCTTGAGTGCAAAACGGGTGATCTCTGCGTTCATCTTCGCCTTCATGTCGCTGATGGCGCGCATCACTGAATTGGCGGCATCCTTCAAGGCGGGCTTGAGTGCCGCGCCGGCCAGATCTGCGCCGGCACTGGCCTTGTCGGCCCGTTTGCCCGTGGCCTCAGAGCTGGACATCATGCCGCTCGCGGCGCTACCGCCGAGATCCATGGGGAGCTTGACCAAGGCTAAGGCGATTTGCTGCATCAGGATCGAGCCGAATTTCAGCGCACCGGCTTCGAGCTTCAGGGTGATGAACTCTCCGATGGGCATGAGCGCGCCAAAAAGCGCTGAGCCAATCGACTTCATCCCCTCCTTCATGATGCGGACAGGGACCATGGCTACATCCTTCAGGCCTTCAAAGGCCTGCTGGAGTCGCGTGCCGAGCATCATGATAACACTCCCGCCACTCTCCGCTTCGGCGATGAAATCGCGCATTCCGGTCAGGGCCGGCGCGATGGCCTGGCCGAGGCTCGCTACCATGGGTTGCAAGCGACCGGCGAGGCCGATGGCATCTTTGAGGATCGGCTTCAGCGCCTCGTTGATGGGCTGGCCAAAGGTTAAATAGAGATCGTTGATCGTGTCCTTCAGCGTGCTCATGAGGCCGTTGTTGGTGCCACTCTGCTCGGTCATCATGTTGAAGAACTGGCCGCCGGTGGCCGTCATGTTACGGAAGGCCTGGTCGAGTAGCGGGAAGGTGATCTTGCCTTGAGAGGCCAAGTCTTTGACCGCGCCTTCCGACACGTTCAGGATCTTCGCGAACTGGCCGATGATGGGGATGCCGCGACCGGTGAGCTGGTTGATGTCTTCGGCGAAAAGCGTGCCTTGAGTGCGAGCCTTCCCATAGATCTCAGCGATGTCACCAATCGGAGCCTGAATGCCAGAGGCCACGTCGCCGATGCGGCGCAGGGTTTCCGTGACCGTTTCGGATGACTCGCCAAAAGCGATTAGCATCCTGCCGGCGTTCGCCAGCTCGGGGAACTCGAAGGGTGTTTCAGCACCGAGCTTCTTGATCTGGCCGAGCACGTTCGCGGCCTTGGTCGCGTTGCCCACAAGGGTCTTGAAGGCAACCTGTGTGCTCTCCATGTCAGCGGCCAGGTTGAGGCTTTTGCCGACTGAACTAAAGAGCGCTGTGCCAGCCTTCCACGCGGTGAAGGCTCCCAGGATCTTCGTGGTCAGTCCGGCGAAGCTGCCGCCGAGCGCATTGACCTTGCTGCCATCGACTGAGTTCAGTGATTTCTTGAACTGGCCTAGCTCATTGCGCGAGTTGTTGAGTGGGCCGTTGAAGGCTCCCGTGGTGAGCTTGAGAAGGTATTCGAGAGTGTTCGCCATGCCAAGAGCCTAATGACGAATGACGAATGACGAATGACGCGAGCGGCGGCAGCGGGTGAACGGACGATGCACCGAGCTTCGCTGGAAGCTCAGTCCGTGATCTCTTTGTTCACCCAAGAATTCCGCGACCGGGGGTGCCGAGTCCGGAGTCGAAGACGATCACGGAGGCGGCTGGATTAGCGACTGCTGCATCGGAGTCGGGAGTGACACTGAGCTTGATCTGGCCATCGGCGATCATGTTGAGCGTCTTGCGCATGGCCTTGGCGGTGTCGGTGAAGGGGTTCTGCTCATCAGCGACCTGACGACGGCGATAGCAGCGATAACAGGCGATGGCGATGGCGGCCTGGCGGAAGATTTTCGGCAGCGGATCAAAGGTGATCGGGATGGCAAAGCGGCGCTCAAGAATGGCGTCGATTTCCTCGCAGGTCTTGGCCTGAACTTCAGACCAGGCGTCGATTTCACCATCGTTGTTGTCATCGAGAGATTCGATGAGGTAGTCAGGCGGGATCTCGCCTTCGAGGTCGCTGAGTTCGAGGTAGGGCATGGGCGAATGACGAAATCAGAATGACGAATGACGAAATCAGAACCGCACAGAGGACTGTGCGGACGACCTTGCAGTTAGCGCAGGTTTGGAGGCTGAGGCGTGTAGTAGCGTGGCACGTCATCACTCGGGCGGCCTGCACCGACGAGGTAGGTGGCCGAGGGGACAAAGGTCTCCGCCTCGTGCGGCGGACTCACGTCCTGCTTTACCAGACCCGCAAAAAGAAACTGCGCAAAGGTCTCCGCCCCGTGCGGCGGACTCACGTCAGCCGCTACGGGCGGAGGTTGGATGAGGCCCAGGCCATCCGCCTGTGGGCTGGTGTGCCCAGATTGGTTAATCGTGTCACCTTCAGAACCGCCTAAAGGCGGAACTCCGAACGGAGGGACTGGCGGCAGAGCTGCCTCTGCCGCCAGTGGCGCGGAAACGCCTATCTCAGGAGGGGTAGGTGGGGAATCCAGGATCTCGGCAGGAGCCGAAGAAAGAGGTGCCGACCCAGGAGGAGAAAGCAGAAAAGACTCCTGAGCCGGCGGTTCGGCAGCGGGCGACGCATCAGCGCCCGTTGCCAAAGAGGCGGCCTTCATGGGGGGAGTCGGCGGCGGACTCACGTCAGCCGCTACAGGGACTCGGGATGCTTTTTTCTTGGCCATGAAGGAATGACGAATGCGGAATGACGAATGACGAACGGGGAACCGCACAGCGGACTGTGCGGACTACGTTACAGGGCGGCGTCGGCACCGGTGGAGCCGATAGCGAGCTGAGGTGTGCCGAAGCCGACTTCACCACGGGCATAGGCCTGGTAGTTGAAGACGTGCTTCTTGAAGGCATCTTCATGCGTGTTCGGATTGTCCTGAGCGTAGAAGCGCGTCTTCACTTCCTCCTGATAGATGAAGCTGCGGATCGGGAAGGTGGTGTCGAGCACGAACCACTTGTCCTCACGAGCTGAGGTGTTCAGGTAAGGGAAGACGACGAGATCCGCGCTGCCCTTGTAGATGTTCGTCACAGCAGCACCAGCGGTGTTAGCACCCGCGATCTGCATGATCATCTCGGCTTCCAAGATGCGCTTCCAGGTAGGCTCCCACTTGGTTGAGCAAACGACGGTCATGGTGGCACCGAGGCTCAATGGATCGCCATTGATGTCGAGGATGTTCGCGGAGAGCAACCGGGCCTTTTCCCACGAGCCGACGGATGGCTTCTCAGTCATCAGGTTGGTGAAGGTGCCGCTGTCAATCACGCCTGGCAGGTGTGGCTTGTTGGCGCTGAAGAACGGTGTGGCCGTGTAGTCATTGACCGTGAAGGCATCGACCATGATCTTAGCCAAAGCCACATCAGGCGAGCGACGAGCGGCCATGCCGAGCATCTTGAACATGTTGGAATAACGACCGATGTCATCACGCTCCACGTCGGCCTGTTTGACCTGGACGCTGGACTCCCATTCGTCATTGGCGATGCGGTGCTGGAAGTCTTGCAGGTTTTGCAAAACGATCTGATCGCGGAAGCGGCGCATCTTAGGCAGAGCCACAAGTTGGGCATAGACGTTGATGGCAGACTTGCTGGACTCGTATTGAGCCAGCCGGTCCCAGTAGGGTTTCGGGGCGGAGTCAAAGGCCTCGAAGGTGGTGACTTTCCAGTCTTCGCGGAGACGGTCGAGATTAGAGCGGGTGAGTTCCATAGTGATTGAATTTTGAAATGAGAAAGCGGAAAGCGGAAATGGTTAGGCTGCGGTGGCGATGAGGCCGTGAAGAACTAAGGCGGCGTGAATGGCGCGCACGTCGTCGCCGATCTTTTCACCCTCGACTTTCACGGCGGCTTCATCAGCAGCGGCGGCCATGGTGCCGTTCGTGCTGGTGAGAGTGACGGTGACTGGAGCGCGCTGAGCGGACTCAGGCAGGATCAGAACCCAAGCGAAGCCAGTGCCACCTTCGAGACCGACGAGCAGGCCAGCAAAGCGGTCCGCATCGGTGCCAGCAGGCAGGCCGACCGTGTGGTCGTCGATCACGCGGCATGGCTTGTAGAGATGGGCGGCGGTCAGGTTGCCGTCAGACTTCACACGCCAGACGCCAGCTTCAGGGCGGGCCTTGAGATCACCCTTCGCACCGAGACTGTTGTCGAACGTTTCATTGCTGATGCCGATGACACGCGCGGTGGCAGGCATGGCAGGATCAGCAAACTGACACTGACTGAGCGCCGGGTCATAAGCGACCATGCAGCCGGCGTAGATCTTGATCGCCGCTTTGACCGGCAAGCCGGGAGTCGCGGTGTCGTTGTTGTGCTGTGGGAACAGCGCGGCGGAAGGGGCGAGCTTCAGAGTGTTGTGTGCGCCTGCTTGGGAAGCCATGAGTTAAAAAAGGTGAAGGGTGATGGGTGAAGGGTTGATCAGCGATCCTTGTGTTTGGCGCGCTGTTCGGCGCTCACGCCCGTGAGCTTGGAGACGGCTTCCGCTTCCGGCGTGGAACCGCCTCCGGAGGTGAGCATCAGCGTCGTGAGATCGCCGGTGCGTTGCTCCATCGGCACCGTGACAGGCAGCTCGGCACAGAGAGCCTTGAGCTGATCAATCGGCAGGTTCGCGGCCATCTTGGGCACCACCTTGCCTTCACGAGCGGCGCTGGCCAGGATCGTGCCGCGTTCGCTGGTTTCGTGAGTGGCGGAGAGGAGCTTGAGCTGAGCGCCCTGCTCTTCAATTTTTTGCACCAGCGGTGCCAGGGCAGCGGTCAAGGCCTTGGTGGCATCGTCGGCGCTTGGCGCGTCGCCAGCCTTCATCTTGGCATTGAGTGCAGTGAGCACGTCGGCTGGTAGGGAATCCGCACCCAGACCCAAAAGGGTCTTGAGAGCAGCAAGGAGGTCATCGGCGGTTTGTGGCTTGTCCATGGATTGTGTTGGCGTGGTGGTGGCTGAGAGAAAGAGCAGACCAGGTGTGGCACCGTGGCGGCAGAGGGCGGCGGAATGCAGGCCAATGACTTCGTTCTTGGCATTGACCTGGACGACAGGACTGAGATCGCCGTAGTGACCGCCTGAGGCGTAGTCCTGACCTTCCTTGGTCCAGCTCGACATCAGCAAGTAGATGCCCTCGTTCTCCACGACTTGGAGAGTGCCGTAACCAGCGACCTTCACAGGCTCGCCTTGATAGGTTGGGGAGCCGGGGACTGAGTTGTGCTCGAAGTCGAGCGCGGGCCGGTCCCAGTTCTTGCCGGCGTTGTAGCTGGCGAGTTGGTTGAGCGTCGTGGCATTGACGATCACTTGGCCTTCGCTGGTGGTGTTGTCGCCCCAAGGCATGACGAGGATGCGCTGAGGCAATCCATCCACACCCTTGCTCGCGTCGAACTGCGGCGCGGCGGCTTTGAGGGTCAGGAGTTTCAGCGGCTTGGACATGGGTCCATGCTGAATGACGAATGACGAATGACGAATGTGCCAAGCGGCACTAGCGGCGAGGGAGCCTGTAGGCCAGAGGCCCCAGGCCGATGACAGGCGTGGACGCCTATCCTCCACGCGCTACGCGGCAGAGCCGATCAGGGCATCGACCACATCCTTGATCTCCATCTTGGCGTTGCCAGTGAGCTGGTCGTTGAGCACGGGAAAGAACGGGCGGGCCGGGACTCCGGAGCCGCGACCGCTGGACTTGCTGGAGCCGAGCTGATGATGCGCGGCGTACTTGGTCGGCGAGCCGATGCGCACCGTGTCAGCGCCGGCCTTGATGACGTGGATGCCTTGACGCAGATCGCCGCTTTTGATCAGTAGAGGATGCGCGCCTCCGGACTTGCGTTGTGCCCAGGGCGTGGGGCGCAGACCTGGCTCATCAAAGGCGCGCTGAGCCATGGATTGAATCACGGTGCCAATGCCCATCAGCAGCTCGTCGCGCAGCTTCTCGGAGTTCAGCCGGCTGAGGCTGGGGGAGATGTCATCGAGCTTGAGATCGAAGGAGAGGGCGGACATGGGGGAAAGGATGAAGCTGGAAGGATGAAGGCCGGGCGGCAGTGTGTCCACCGCCCGGCGGAGACCGCTAGTTGGTGAGTGCCAGCGGTGAAGCATTCAGACGGTGGAAGATGCTTAGCATCGGCCTCCAGCGTGCCAGCATGACTTCAGGGTCTGGGGTTTCATGTTCGTAGCCGAAGTGCAGCCAGGCCGCGCGTAGCACTGCCACGGGATAAGTTCCCGCCTCGCTCCGGCGCTCACGCGTCTGGGTTTGCTGGCGAACCTTGCCAATGGGGAGCCCAGCGGCGAGGCAACGGTGCTTGCTCACGACGCCGACTTTGGCCGCTGGGTGGCGTGTGGTGGGCAGACCGGCACAGAGGGCATAGACAAAGACGCTGAAGTTCCCTGGCACATCCAGCACGTCATAGATGCGCTGGCGGGTGGCGTGGGCCGTGCGGGACATCTCCCGCGCCTGGCCCTCCAGCTTGGAGATCTGGCGATAGTCCATGGCCGGATGCGGCACTTGACCAGACATAACTCCCAAGAAAACCTTGTTCGTCCAAATGGCGAGTTCCGGTTTGAGCCAACGAGCACACTCCAACGCGAGGTACCTATGTGCCCAGGTGCCAGCCGCTCCATTTTCAAAGTGAGGATTCCTCACCTTGAAACCACGCTGGGCCCCACCGTGATTTGTGATGACTAATTCATCTTGCGACAGACCTGTGTCGGCGGCCAGGGCGGTGATGAATCGTTGCGTTGACTCCAGCCGGAGAAAGTGAACCGGCTTCTCGTCGCAAGTGGCACACATTTCTGTGAGGTTCACATAGGCATCACCGGTGAAGGTGATGATGTGGGATTGATACTCGAAGGGGATGAGGGTGGTCGTGTTCATGGCAGGGTGCTTTCGTGGAGTTTTCTTGCAGCCGAGTGGCTGACGAGGATGAGGCCGGTGGCGATGAACTCGCCGTAGCCGTCTTCATTGCTGTAGTTTCCCCCGGACTCAGCGAGCCGGGCCAGTTCGTTGCCCATGAGCAGCAGCAGGGCTGCGGACTCCTGGATCTGCTCATCTCGGCGGTTGATGCCAAGCAAGAGGCTTCTGACTTGTTCACCGGCTTCGTGGCCGGCGCGGACGTGCGGTTGTTCCGCACTCGTTACAGAGTGAGTTTTCATTTTGGTGCTGTTAATCCCGGTGCGTCCGGGGCCGTGCGGCCAAAAGCCAGCGGGGCTAAATGGACTCAGCGCGCCAAAATGCAAGCGGCTATTCCTCCGGCCCCAGCTCGCGATCGCACTTTTCCTTGATGGCCTCAATGAGCCATAGCGTGAGTTTGATCTTGCGGCGATTGGAGGCGCGGACTGCGCGGGCCTTGAGCCCAAGCTCGGCACGCACGATGAACGTGACACCGAATTTTTTCGGCTCAGTGTTGTCGGCGGGCTTCTCGGGATCGGGCATCGGTTCATCTTGTCTCATGGCGTCGGGGGTTCAACGGGTTTCGGAAACAGCGGCGGAGCGGGCAGTCCGGCGGCCTGGCGCTTGCGCTCTTCTTCAGCCGCCCAGGTGAGGATCTGCTGCGTGCGGGCGCTGTCGCTCGTGGCCGTCTCGGCAGGCTTGGTTTTTTTCTTGGGGGCGCTCATTGGGGGATGCGTTCGTAAAGGATGTAGTCGTTGCGCGCCAGCCAGTCCAGGATGACACGGGCGACGTTTGCCTCCCGGAAATGCTCGGGGCCGCCGAGGGTGTCTGCCATGGCATCAGCCGCGGACAGGATGCGGGCGGAGCCGGGGATGTCTTCCCAGGTGAGCTGCGGTCTGCTCAGACGGCCTGGCTGTACGCGGTGGAGATGACTCTTCGTGATGACGCGCACTTCCGCCGGCATGGTGTCCCACAGGGATTCAAGGTCAGGCAGGCTGTGCGGTCCGTCTTTAGGGTGATTGTGGCTGAAGACGGAGCCGTGCAGGTAGCGCGTGGACATCTTCACGTTGTCTTCATCAGGACTGCGGAGGCGTTCTTTGAGCGTGCCATCCAGCGCCCAAGTGGCACCGTTCTCATGCGTGTCGCCGACAACTTCTGTCTCAAACGCCGTCACCTTTTCATGGCCCTTCATCACCTCCTGCAGCGGCGGCATTTTGCCACCCAAATTTAGCGGGCCTTGGTCATTCATGATGCGCCGCAACTCCGCAGCCTCCTCATCGCTGATTTCAACTGTGACGCCTTTGGCGCGGTAGAGCGGCTGCTGGAAAACTGTGCTGCCTTCACCGATCCAGGCACTGACTGTGACACCTTTGCTGATCTCTTGTTTGGCGGCCCACTGCTCAAAGGCGGCGAGCACTTCGGGCTGATCGCTGTAACGTTCACGGATCAAGCGCCAGTCGTGGCGGATGTTGCCCGGCACGCTCCATGGCGCGGCGGCCCAGGTCGAAGAGGGATTCAGTGAAGTGCCGTTGGGGAGCTTCTGAGAACGGGCGATGAGATCGGACTCGCGCGGCGTGTAGATCTCTGGCGTGGCGAGCTGAGTCGGCAGCAGCGTGCCGTCATTGGCCTGCGCCTTCATACTTCCGCCTTCATCCTTCATCCTTGAAACGGCTCCCTGCGTGAGCGGCACCACCAAACACCGACAGCCCCAATCGTGCGGCGGAAAGATGCGCTGCCAGATGTCATGGCCGGCGGGGAAGATTTTGCCATTCAGCTCGCGGTGACTGGGGCGGACATTGCCATCGCCATGGGTCTTGTATTGCCAGAAGGGAAACACGTCCACCTGAGCCATCAGATGGCGGTAGCGAGTCGCTGCGTAGCCGCGAAAGACGTGCGTGCGCAGCAGCAGCTCGGCGCGGCGCTGGCTCTCTTTGCCGCCGAGGGCCTCGCTCAGATCTGAGGCGATTTCCTTTTTCGTAAATGGGGTCAGGTGATTCATTTTGCGGAATTCTAGAAATTCAGACTCTCCTCTTCCAGGGTTCTGCATGGCATTTTGATCAGTTTCCGCAAAGAGGACAAGACTTTCCTCATCGGCTGAGACGGACGGCGAGTCTTCAGGGTTGAGGTTACAATCGATCAGTCCTGGAATCTTGTGATTTGAAACACCTCCCCCTCTCATTGGGTTGGGACATGACTTCCCGTTGCTTTGGCAGTGACTGCCGAGTGGTAAATGGGGTCAGGTGATTCATTTTGCGGAATTCTAGAAATTCAGACTCTCCTCTTCCAGGGTTCTGCATGGCATTTTGATCAGTTTCCGCAAAGAGGACAAGACTTTCCTCATCGGCTGAGACGGACGGCGAGTCTTCAGGGTTGAGGTTACAATCGATCAGTCCTGGAATCTTGTGATTTGAAACACCTCCCCCTCTCATTGGGTTGGGACATGACTTCCCGTAGCTTTAGCAGTGACTTCCGAGGGCTCGGGTGTGGTTTCTTTGGCTTCGGAAATGACTTTCCTGGCTTTGGCCATGGTTTCCGAGGGCTCGGGTGTGACTTCCTTGGCTTGGGAAATGATTTCCTTGGCTTCGGAAATGGCTGCCGAGGGCTCGGGTGTGGCTTCCTTAGCTTCGGAAATGATTTCCTTAGCTTCGGAAATGATTTCCCTGGCTTCGGAAATGATTTCCCTGGCTTCGGAAATGATTTCCTTGGCTTCGGAAATGGCTGCCGAGGGCTCGGATTCGGTTTCCTTGACTTCGGAGATGATTTCCGAGGGCAGGCGTGTGCCGCCGCAGCCTAAATGGGGTCAGGCGAATCAAAATTGCGGAATTCTAGAAATCCAGACACTCGTCTCCAGGATTTCAGGCAGTTTGATCAGCTTCCGTGATCTGGGCAAGACTTTCCTGATCGGCTGAGACGGGCGGCGAACTGAGAACGGAAGGGGGATGGGTTCTCTCTGTTACCTCTGTTGCCTCCTGTGAAGAATGGGCGAGTCAGGTGGTCCGCACGCGGGACATACACGCGCTCCAAGGCTGCTGCGGAGCGCGAGTACTCTACTCGCCTAACTTTCCTAGCGCTACGCAGGCCATGAAGCATCTATCCTCCACACCCACCGCCTCCGCCCACGAACCCCAGGCGAGTAGGCCAAGCCTCCGCTAGTAGGCCACCAAGCCCCGATTCCACCACCACCTCCGCCCACGATCCTAGGCGAGTAGGCTGCGCCATACTCGCGCTCCGTGGTCGGCTAGAAATCGTCGATCACCACTTCACCGGTGCGCACACTGCCAGGGAAGAAGCCGCGACCGTAGCCGTAGCCTCCTTGAAGGAAGACGCCGTAGAAGTTGGTGAAGGTGGTCGCAGTGGGGATGGTTTTGATCTTACCACTGAACCAGCCGGTCTTGGGGTCGATGGTGATGGCGCAGCCGCGTGGATTGCCCGGCTGAGTGATGGTGACTTTATTCGTTTCGGAGATGAGCAGGGTGTTGCTGGTGCCATCAAGCACAGAGCCACCATTGATGAAGCGAACACTGCCGTCGGTGAACGGGATCACGGTCTGGCCTGTGGCAGGCGGTGTGAAGCGCACGGCCTGACAGGCGATGCTTTGAAAAGGCAGCGCGGGATAGAGGACATCTTTGGCACGCCAGGGCTTGAGCCAGCCGAGTGTGGTCGCTGCGCCGGGGTACTGGGTGCCGAGGCCGAAGTCGCAGGTGCCGTAGAGGTTTCCGGTCTTGGTGTAGAGCGGCAGCATGAAGGCACATTCGCCACGCACGAGACCATCGGGATCAGACTGGGCGATGCGGCTGGAGATGGTGAGAGTCTGGTCATCAGCGGTGCGACCGATGAAACGCACGCTGCCATCTCCGAGCACGGTGCTCGTCATCACGGCAGGGGCAGCCACGGAGCCGCCGCCGATGCCTTCGCACAGAATCGTGTAGCTGCCGACCTGCGGGGCGATGCTGGTTTTGCCATTGTAGGGCAGGTAGCGCACGAAGCCCTCGGACCAGTCGCCCTCGGGATCACGCAGTGAGGCGGCCCAGCGTGCCCAGCCTTCGGCAAAGCGCAGACGCAGGCCGATGGAGGGGCGATTGAGGCGGGCGAAGTTGGCGACGACCTGACCATAGGCATCAAAGCTGCCCGTGAAGCGATAGGTCGCTCCCATGTAGTCCACCGTGCCACTGGCTCCGCCGATGCCGGTCACGGTGCATTTCACCAGTGCGCCCCAGCCCTGGGTATCGAGCAGGCCACAATAACTGCCGGGCAGTGGCACGAAGAAGTCGTCGTCTTCCACGACCACGATGGTGTTGCTCGTGCCATCGGTGAGCGTGCCGAGCTGAGGAGCGCCGGTGAGCGAGACATTGAAGTATTCCGGCCCCTCGAAAGCACGATCCTGATACACGGGCACGGCGATGTTTGTGGTTAGCTGACCAGGAGCTAGATAGGCGGTGCCGGAGAGTTCCTGCATGTCGATCCCCGCACGGCAGGTGCCTGAGGTCACACGCCAGCCCACAGCCACCTGACGATTCCCTGCCCGCTGACGGCGCAGCTCAACATAGGCAGTCTGGCCTTCCTTCACGCGCACTTCATTCCAAGTGAGGCTGTAGCCCGCGTTGTCCGTTTCTTCACTGATGAGGATGGTGTTGCTGGTGCCGTCCGCGATGGTGAAGCCGCCGGTGGGATTTGAGAGTCTGATGCCGAATGCCTCCTCACTCTCCGCCGTGGTATTGGCGAGGATGCTGACCGGCACCTGCTCGGCGCGATCACCCAGAGCCAGAAGGACATTCAGTGGGATCTGGAAATCATCTCCACCGACAGCTGGCACCGCGCCATCAATGGTTTCACTGATCAGCTGCACGCTGCCATCTCCATCACCACGCAGTTTGAGCAGCCATGGATTCACTCCCCCATCAGCCTCTGAGACTCGGTACTGATTTTGAGCCCAGGCCAGCACGCCCGCACTGTTTTGCGGATACCAGGAAAGCCAAATCTGACTGTCCGGCGCGCCGCTGCCGCTGGTGCAGGCGATGTAATAGACCTGCCCCGCTGTGACGGAGAGGGGAACGCGGGTGGAGTTGTCCAAAGTGCTGCCTGCTGCCGAACCAATAACGCTACTCAGCACGCCTGTAGTTCCATTGAAGACCTTGATACCAAAGCCATTAAACGTGGTGCCATCCCACTGCCGCGAGCCCACAAGATCTAAGTAGTAGTCGCCCGTGTTAGGCGCGGTCCATTCAAACCAGATCGCGGGGTCAACGATGCCGAGACCGATCTGTCTGAGGTTGTTCGTGGCTCCGCGATTGCCACGCACGATGGTGCCGCTATTGCCCGCGATGGACTCGGCATCATGCCAATCATTGTTATTCACCTGCACGAAGCGCCAGGAGAAGCTGAAGGGCTGCGCGGTATCCACCACGAGATAGATCGTCTGTCCGCGATCCAGATCCACGGAGAGCTTTTCTGGGTTTGGAAGAAGAATGTTGCTCGTGCCATCGACAAAGGTTTGCAGGGGGATCGTGGTGGCGGGATTGCCGGGATAGCGAAGCTCGGCGCGCAGGTCCAGAGTGTCTGGGATTTCGACGATGTAGCGCCCATTTGTCGGAGCCACATAGCGATACCAGACCGTGTGTTTCGCCGGCAGTCCCATGACATTCCGCTCACCAAACTCCGCCGTGGCCTTGCTGCCGCCTTGGCTGGAGTAGCTGCCCTCACGCTCGCTGATGAGCAGCGTGTTGCTGATGCCGTCATTGATCGGTTTGAGCTGCGCCAGCGCGGTCACGCAGGGGAGCAGTGATGCCATGAGAAGGAATGTGGTGATGCGTTTCATAGGTGTGTGTGGGTTTCGTGATGATGCTAATGGCGAGAGACGTGGAGGCACAGACAATAAAAACGACTTCAGTCTTTCCCATGTTTGGATGCTTGGTGGCAGGAAACTTGCTCAGAAAAAGGAAATCACTCACGCGCTTCCAAAAATAAGCTTTTGGCGTACATAATGCTGCCCCCTTCGATGATATGACGCTGAAAAACTCCTCTGCACTCATCCTCCGCACTCCTCCTCCGCACTCCTCCTCGCAGCCTTGATGAGCCTGACATCGGCTCTCTCCCACGCGGCTCATCCAGCCGACCTAGCCCCCGGCATTTGGCCCATCTTCAATGGTGGAGTGAATGCCATCCTGCTGCTGCCAGACAGCTCATTCATTGTCGGCGGCAGTTTTTCGTCCGTGACGATCAATGGTGTGACGACGGGCCGGAACAAGCTCGTCCACATCCTCGCCAACAGCACGCTTGACACGAACTTCCCCACGGCAGACAGCACGGTCTTCGCACTCGCCAGCGATTCGGCAGGTCGCATTTTCATCGGCGGTGATTTCGTCAATCTCTACAACGGCGCCACGCCTGTGCCTAGCATCCGTGTGGCCCGGCTGACCTCGGCATACGCCATCGACGCCGCTTTCAATACGGCAACAGCGGGGCCGGATGATGATGTGCTGGCACTGGCTCCTGTCGGTGATGGTTCAGTGTATGTCGGCGGCAGGTTTAATGGCGTCGGCACTGTTGTGTCGCCCGGTAGCTATGCCGCTTATCGCTTGGCGAAACTGAAGGCAGATGGATCTCTTGACAGTGGATTCAAATCGGGTGCCACCAACGACGTGCATACGATCCTCCGCCTCTCGAATGGCACGATGTATGTGGGCGGTATCACCAATGTGTGGGGGCTGCCCGTTGGTATCCCTCCGCCCAACCCCCAGCTCTCACGTCTTGCCAAGATTTCTGCCAGTGGCGCACGTGACGCAGCGTTTAAGGCACCCGATGTAAATAATATCAGCAACATCGTCTACTCAGTGATTCAACTCAAGGATGGCAGCCTGTTGGTGGGTGCCAACACAGGAGTCAAGCGACTGAATGCCGCCACAGGGGCTCTTATCTCGTATTCCCTCACGGGGCACTTCCTGGCATTCGGGGCAGTCGCGGCAGTCGCCCAACAAGTGGACGGCAAACTGCTCTCGGGTGCCTACGGCACCTGCTACCTCACCGACTTGGGTGGGACAAAAGACCCCAATTTCAATATCAGCTCGAAATTCAGTCAGAGTATCATCAACACCATCAAGCTGGACAAAAACGGACGCATCTTCATCGGGGGTAACTTCATCTACACCGATGGCGTCAACGTCCGCAACCGATTGGTGGTGCTGAACGGTACGGATCCGCGGAGTCAGAGCATCTCCTTCCCGGCCGTGGCCAATCCGACCTTCAAGGCCCCTAACAATGTCTTCACGCTGAACGCTACATCCTCCTCCGGTCTGCCTGTGGCGTATGCCGTGACCAGCGGTATGGCCACCCTCGCAGGCAACAAGCTCACGATCCTGGGCGCAGGCACCATCGTCGTCACCGCCACTCAGGCGGGCAATGCCACCTTTGACCCCGCCACGCCCAATGCACTGAACATCTTCGTACCGCTGGAAGAGCAGACGCTCACCTTTGCTCCGCTGATCGATCGCCCTACTGGCACAGCGCCGTTCCTGCTCGGTGCCGCTGCTTCCTCTGGACTGGCAGTCACTTATCAAGTGCTCAACGGTCCGGCATCGGTCAGTGGCAATGTGCTGATGCTGACGGGTGCCACTGGGGTGGTATCCCTTCGCGCCAGCCAGCCCGGAAACAGTGACTTCACCGCTGCGGCGGCTGTGGACCAGAGTTTTGATGTCTTCACAGGCACGCCTGCGAAGCTGCCACAGACCATCGTCTTTAATCCGCTGCCTGGTCGCTCAATCAGTGAAGGTCTCGCGTTTACCCTCAATGCCAGCGCCACCTCGGGTCTGCCACTGTCCTTCACCTTCACAGGTCCGGTCACGAGCATCGTTGGTAATACCGTCACGCTCAGTGGTGTCACGGGCACGGTCGCCATCACGGCCAAACAAGCGGGCAATGCCAACTTCCTAGCTGCTGCGGATGTGAAGCAATCCTTCGCAGTCACGGCGGCTGCCACGGCACTCACGCTGACGAATCTCATCCAGACCTACACCGGCACGCCACGCGCCATCGGCACTGTCGGCGGAACGGGCACGCCCGTCATCAGCTACACCATCGGCGGCGTGAAAGGCACCACACCTCCCACGAATGCAGGCAGTTATCCAGTCGAGGCGGTCATCGGCACCGGACCCACAGCCGTGAAGAAAACCGGCAGCCTTGTCATCAACAAAGCTCCGCTCATCATCGCTGCGGATGATAAGCGCAAGTTCACCGGTCAGGACAACCCTGCGCTTACCTTTGCCTACAGTGGCTTCCTCGGCAGTGACAATGCACTCAATGCGCTGAGCAAAGCACCGACGGTGGCGACGACAGCGACCAAGACCAGTCCTGGCGGCAATCACCCAATCACGCCGACGGGCGGCGCGGCAACCAACTATGCTTTTGTTTATGTGAAGGGGAACATGAAGGTGGAGACCTTTGCTGGACAGTATGAGGCCCTGCTGACCGTCGTCGGCTCAGCCGCGCCTACCGCAAAACTTGAGATCACCGTCGGTGCCACGGGCCTCACTTATACAGGCAAGCTCACCACCGCGAAGGAAGCCACACCCGTCGCACTCACCGGCACGCTCCCGCCGCCAAATTACGTCAATGAAACCGTCGCCTTCACCAAAGCCTTCACCCGCGGCACTGGCGCGGCAGCAGTGACTTACAACATCATTTTTACCACACCACTGGACGGCGACTTCACCGCCTCCGCTACCCGCGCTATCGGCACGCCTGCAGGTGCGGCGACTGGCTTTGGGATGGCCAATGACGGTAAAAAACTGGTCTTCCCCACCGGCACGCCACCCGTGACCTACGCAGGAGCGTACACCGTCATCTTCAGCCCAGATAGTACAGTGAACGCACTGCCACGGCCCCTGGGTTACAGTCACGCCACCGCCGCCATTGATGCCAAAGGCAAGCTCACCCTTGCTGGAACACTTGCCGATGGCACGAAGATCACCGCCTCACTCTACCCTGATGCCAATGCTGGCTATCGCCTCTACCTCCAGCCCTACACGGGTCGTCTCGACAGCTACTGCGCCGCTTGGTTTGAGCCGCAGGAGCATCCTGATTTTCCAGGACGTGGCATCATCCGGGCCAGCGACATGCAGGGCCTCTTCTGGGCCAAAGCGGCCAAGACCGCCGATGTCAACTACCGAGGCGGCATCCCTGAGTCCGTCTGCTCCATCCTGCTCGATCCCTGGCTGCCTCCACTCGCTGCGAAAACACCTAATCCCGCCATCACCCTGCCGCAGCGTCTCTTCCTCAATGGCACCGGTGATGTGGACGTGCTCTACAACGGACTTCCTGGCAGCCTCAATCTCACAGGTCTGCCACTCTTGGTGCGCATGGATGCCACTGGCAAAGTGAACGTGCTCGTCACGAACCCCGTCAATCCGCGCGCCTGGAAGGTGACCGTCACTCCCGCTACCGGCGCCTTCACTGGCAGCCACACCGCACTGGACGGCACGAAGTCCATCACCGTGAACTTCACTGGTGTCATGCGCCAGCCACCGAGCACGGAGACCTCACCTGAACTCATCGGTGCTGGCTTTAGCGTCGTGCCGCAGCTTACCGGCCAGACTGATGGCACGACTTCGAGTGCCATCAGCTTCGAGCGCCCGGCACTTCCTCCGAACTGAGGTCTCAATACATCAGTACTGATTCCCGCCTCTTGGCAAAAGAGGCGGCTTCTTCCGCCCAGGATTCGGTGATCACTCGCCAGTCCTTGCCTGCCCGGATCTGCTCCAGCAGCTTCGTCTGATTGAGCAGCGTGTTCACCTTGGTGAGCGCGAACGCCTTCGGATAAAGCCGCTGCATTGTCACGGCGATGGCGATGCCCGCAGACACGGGCTTGAGCGCCTCACGATCGGTGATGATCAGCCGCACGCCGCCGCAGGACTCGTCTTTAAAAACACTCGCTGTTGGCTTGAATCGCACGGGCACAAAGCGCAGGCCGGGCAGACCCAGCTTGTTCAGCTCGTAGCTAAGTCGCAGGTCATCCACATACGGTGCGCCGAGCACTTGAAACGGCGTGTCCGTGCCGCGGCCCACACTGATACTGAACTCTACCAGTCCAACTCCTGGATACAGCAGCGCCGCTTCGAGCGAGCGCATGTTCGGTGATGGATTCTGCCATGGCAGCCCCGTCTGATCGAAGAGCAACTCGCGCCGCCAGCCTTCGACTTGGATCACCTTTAAATCCGCGCCGATCTTGCGCTCCACGTTCATCATCTGCGCTAGCTCGCCCACCGTCATGCCATGTCGAATCGGGATCGCATGAGTCGCCGTGAAGGTCTCCTTATCCACCACAGCCGGGCCTTCCACCTCGATGCCACCGATGGGATTCACGCGGTCGAGCACGATGAATTTCTTCCCCGCCTTTGCCGCTGCTTCCATACTCAGGCGCAGGGTCGAAATGTAGGTGTAGAAGCGGCAGCCGATGTCCTGGATATCGAACACCAGCGCATCCAGTTCGGCGAGTTGCTCAGGGTTTGGAGCGCGTGACTCACCATACAAACTGAAAACGGGTAGTCCGGTCTTTTTGTCCTTCGAGTCGGTGATCTTCTCCTGATCCAGCTCACCCCGGATGCCGTGCTCAGGGCTGAAGAGCGCACGCAGTTTCACCTCCTGCGATTCATGCAGCAGATCAATCGTGGTGCGGCGATCTACATTGATGCCCGTGTGGTTCGTGATGAGTCCCACGCGCAGTCCTTTGAGCGCTGCAAAACCATCGCGCTGAAGCACGTCGATGCCGTTGAGCACGGTTGGCACCTCCTTTTCACCACGCTTTGGCAGCGCTCCGACGACACTTTTGAAATCAAAGTCCGGGATGCATTTCGCCGCAGCCGTGCCGACGAGTTCGTACAAGTCACGCACACTGCCGCCGCCGTCAGGATGCAGGCGTGAGCTGAGGAAGATGACGAAGCTCTGCGAAGCGGGCTCAATCCACAAACTCGTGCCCGTAAAACCCGTGTGCCCAAACGAGCCGATGGGAAATACCTCGCCTCGCGGCCGGCTGTACATCGAGTCGATGTCCCACCCAAATCCACGCCTCTCATAAACGGTGGCGGCTGTCTGCACACGCTGCATTTGCGTGATGGTTTCCGCTTTCAAAACGCGCGCCCCATCGAGCTGCCCGCTGCCGAGAATCATGCGTGCATAGCGCGCCAGATCCGCTGCCGTGGTGAAAAGACCAGCATGTCCCGTGACACCACCCATGCGGCGTGCCGTGGGGTCATGGACCACGCCCGTGAGCATCTGCCCTAGCTCATCACGCTCCGTCGGTGCGATGCGCGAACGTAAGTTTGCCGGTGGCGTGAACCGTGTCGAGGTCATCTTCAGCGGCTTAAAAACATGTTCGGCGGCAAACACATCCAGCTTCTGCTTGCTCACGCGCTGCACGATCTCACCGAGCAGGATGAAATTGATGTCGCTGTAGCGGAAGAAGTTTTCAGGCGGCGCATCAGGCACACTGCTCGTCGCCCGGCGGATGCCTTCCGCATAGCCCGTCCATGTCGGATCTTTTGGTATGCCCGGCTTCAAACCCGAAGTGTGCGTGATCAAATGCCGCACGCAGATCAACTCACGTCCCTCACCCACAAACTCCGGCAGGTAGCGGCTCACCAGAGCATCGATTTCGATCTTCCCTTGATCCACGAGCACCATAACCGAAGGCGTGGTCGCGATGACTTTGGTGAGTGACGCCGCATCAAAGATCGTGTCCGACTTCATCTCCTCACGCACCGGCACCAGCTCACGCGCCCCATTGACCAGCGTGTGCGTCTGCCCCCGATGCTCCAACCACAGCACCGCTCCCGCCGGATTCTTTTTCGCCACAGCTTTCTCGATCACCTGATCCAGCGCCTTCAAAGCAGCGGGATCAAACGATGGCTGGGCGAGAAGCGGCAGTGTCAGAGCCAGCGCGATAGGATGAAGGAAATGTTTCATGGCTGTCATTATGATACCCCCCTGCGTAGCATCACCGTTCGTTGACGGACGACACGCTTTGGTTTGGTCTTCTGAGTCAAAGAACTTTTTCTTGTCTGACGTTTCACCGATGTCATGCCATCAAGGACCAGCGATTCCAAAGGCAGGCCAAGTGCCAGATGAAGGTTGCGAATCATCATCATGGTCAACGAGCGCTTGCCGTTCAACACTTCCGAAACACGACTCGGCGATCCGAGATAGCTGACCATGTCGGCATTAGTCAGCCCCTGTTGCTCCATTCGGAAACGGATCGCGCTGATGGCATCAGGCAACCCGATGTCATGCTGCTCCTTTTCATAAAGCTCGACCAACTTGGCAAGCAGGAGCAGCTCATCTGCCTGGGTTGATCCGGCAGGCGGATTCTTTTCCATCAGCTCGGTGATGCGGCGGATAGCGCTCTGATGAGCGGCAAGGGATTGAATGAGTTTAATCATGGCGGCGGATGGCAGTTTAGAATTTCATGCGGTCATACTCGGCGTGAGTTCCAACCCACTCCACGAGCACTAGGGAGCCCTCATAACGCACTTTCACCACGAGCCTGTAGCTGTTGCCCTTGATGTCGAAAATCACACGGTTGCCCGCGAGAAAATCAGCGCTGCGATAACGGTTCTTGATGTCTTGGGGAGTCTTCCACACTGACTTGCGCGCTTCAGTCAACCAAGCCTGGAGGGGCTTTCTTGCCTGAGTGTGCCGCTTGATGAAAACATCAAGCTTGTCGGTGCCGATGACGGTCATAGGTGGAGGTTTCAAATTGACTGACGGCTGCATTCTACACTTGTCCTGGCTTGACTGACAAGTGCGTTTTCCCAAATTGGGAATTTGTCTCACTGCATCGGCAGTTTTAGTTCCAAGCGCTTGCCGCCACGCAGCACGGTGACGGGCACTTGCTCGCCTTGTTGATGTTCCTGCATGAGGTGACCGTGGAGGCGGCTTTCGGTGATGTGCGCTTTGATGCCGGCGACTACGACGAGCACATCGTCTTTTTGGAAGCCTGCCTTTTTGGCCGCCGCGTGCGGGCCATACATGCCGAGGCCTTTGACCCACAGCGCCATGCCATCCGTGCCGAGGCCGCGCTGCTTGCGCTCTTCTTCGGTGAGATCCACGAGGTTCAGCCCGCCTGCCGCCATCGCGCGTAGCGACCATGCGGTCGAGCGGCCGGTATTGTCGGTCGCGTAGCGCCAGCCTTTCGGCAGATGTATTTTCAAAACCTGCTCCGCACCGCCGCGCTGCACGCTGACATCGAGCTGTGCTGCATCGCCCGTGCGGTGTAAAACCCAGGTCACGTCGGCGTTTGAGATGAGCGGTTGTCCGGCAAACGCGGTGATTTCATCGCCTGCTTTAAGTCCGGTTTTGTCGGCGATAGAGTTTGTGACGATGGAACTCACGGTGGCGATTTGATCGGATGCCAGCGTCAAGCCGATGGTCTCTGGTGCAGGCATGGGATAGATCCACTCCATCGGCACCGGCTGCTTTTGATCGCGATACGAAGTGCGCAAGGCATCACCGATCATGTGGCAGTGGACGCAGCTTCCGACGACCTTGCCATCCCAGTCGAGTTCACGTTTGTACTTCTCGGCCAGTTTTGGCATGTCCGTCGGATTCACATAGGGGAGTGGAGCCGACTGCTTGCCTGCGAGTTGCGTTTTATTCGCAGGATAGCCCGCATGAATTTTCAGCGCGGCTTCGAGCGCGTGCTTGTAGCCGGTGATCGTGCTGTCAGCGGAGTTCTTCTGATGCGTCCATGAGCCGTAGCGGCCATAGACGGTGCCGTCACCATTGAAGAACAGCGTGGAGAAGGAGAGATCGAAGTCGAACTGGAGCTTCGACAGATCCAGCGCATTGGCATTGATCACACGCACGCAGACAAACTGGTCGAGCAGCGGCGACAGCTCCGCGCCCTGCATCAGCACTGCCGAATCCAGACCCATGCAGGCCAGACAAGGAACGCAGCGCAGCACGATGAGCAGCGGCTTGCCCGTGAGCTTCGCTTGTTTGAAACCGCTCTCAATGTCGTTGTAGGCCCAGCGCTGGTCGTTCTCCATCCGTGCTTTATCAGCCCGCACGGCGCCCTCGCGGTCTTTGACAGCATCAGCATGGAGGAGGGTGGTGATAAAGAATGTGACGAGCAAGATGGGTTTCATGGCAGGCACTCTATAAAATTGTTAAGCGCAGGTAAAGCCTCAAAACTAAAGGCCGTGCCGTGCGTTCTTGCTGCACCTCGATATGAAAACACGCTCCACTCTCACGCTACTCGTCACCGGTTGTGCCATCGTCGCCACAGCACTGGAGGCTCCGCAGGTCAAGATCACTGAAGCCAAAGGCAAGCGCATCATCATCTCCAACGGCATCCCGGATCATGCGACGGGCCAGTTTCCCAATCGCGGCAATCCCAACTCGATCTCTGCGCAGCGATATGAGTTCCGCATGACGCTGACGCCGAAACCTGCCGCCAAACCTGTTTCTGCGAATCGTGCCTCGTTCGGCGTCGCGGTGAATGGTGTGCCCTTTGAAGCGGGCACGGCGGAGTTTTGGAATGGCGATCGCGCCTGGAACTACGAGGCGAAGAGCGGCAAGATCGATCTCGGTCTGGATCAAAACGACGCGCATGTGCAGCCCGGCGGAGTGTATCATTATCACGGCATGCCCACGGGCCTGGTCGCAAAGCTCGGCACCGATTCGCAGATGATCCACATCGGTTGGGCCGCTGATGGCTTCCCTATTTATGCGAGCAGTGCGGCACAAAAGATGCGCTCCAGCTATCAGCTCAAAAAAGGCCAACGTCCCAAAGGCAATCGTGGTCCCGGTGGTGACTACGATGGTACCTTCACCGCTGACTACGAGTATGTCGCTGGCTCTGGCGATCTCGATGATTGCAATGGCCGTGTCGGCATCACGCCCGAATATCCGCAGGGCATCTATCATTACTTCATCACGGACACTTTTCCGTATCTCAGTCGTCAGTGGCGCGGCGAGCCAGACAGCAGTTTTCAAAAGAAAGGCCCGCCCGGTGGTGGCCCGCCAGGAGGGCGTGGTCGTCGCGGCGGTCCCGGCTTTGGCCCTCCGCCACCTCCGGGCTTCGGTCCGCCACCGTTTGGCCCTTAGGCGCTATTATTCGCGCTGAAGCACTTTTACCAATTTCGCGGGATCATATCCCTGCAACGCCAGACGCTTGAGAATGCCCTGATAGGTCGCTTCACTCATCGTTGGTTGGCGACTCAGCACCCATGCAAGCTTACGGTTAGGATAGCCGACGACGCTCCATTGATATTCAGGGTCGAGATCAATGATGAGATAAGGCATACGCAGCGGCCAGATAAACTGCACCCGCCATTCTGCTTGGGTCTTTTTATTCTTCACCCAGGCCACACCTTTCCACTGCTCCAGTGGCGCATCCAGCGAGCCTCGGCGGAAAAGGAAGATGTTATCCATCTTGCCATCAGGACGCAGAATATAACGATCAAGCGTGCCCACCTTACCTTTCTCCAAAGAGTAGGGGATGTGGGCATAGACATACCAATCGCCCGCATAACGTGGGAGATCGACATGCGAGACGGTTTGAAGTGGCGGCAGTTTCATCGAAGTGGAGCAGGCAGCCAAACCGGATAAGCAGAGGCATAAAAAAAGGCGGGCCGTAGATGTCATCCCATAACATACGGTCCGCCCTATCTGGTTGGACTGGTCACTTTCACTGCCGCCGCTCAGTCCCCGTAGTTAAAGGGATCGCTGTACTTGGGATTCGTGGCGAGATTCGGATCGGTCAGCGTCTTCACGAAGGCCACGAGAGCCGCCTTTTGCGCGACGGTGAGATTCAAACGACGCGGAGATCCTGGTGGTCCCTGGCCGGGAGGATTGCGCAGCGGCGGTGAGAGATTGGGATGAGCGGTGACCCCTGAATTATAAAACTCCACCACCTGCTCCAGCGTGGTGAAGCGACCATCATGCATGAAGGGCGCAGTCAGCTCGATGTTACGCAGCGACGGCACTTTAAACTTACCATCGTCCGTCGTCAGGCCAGTGATCGCGCCTATGCCTCTGTCCACAGAGGGATTCTCAATGCCGTTGTTGTTGGCCGGTCCGCCACCGGGCACAAAGTTGTCCGTGCCATGGCAGGCGGCGCAGTTGCCTTGTGTTGGTGTGTTGAAGATTTGCCTGCCCTGATTCTCCTCCGCCGTGAAATTGGCAAAGCCAGAGGCAGCACCCACATCATACTTTGACTGCACAGAGACGATGGAGCGGACGAACTGGGCCAGCGCACGTGAGATGCGATCTGAGGTGACGACTGGCGTGCCGAACACGCGATTGAAGAGGTCGGTGTAATACGGCTCGGCATTCAAGCGCGTCTCCAATGCAGGCAGCGTCATGCCCATCTCCACCGAATTTTGAATCGGCTGCAGCACCTGGATCTCCAGTGTGGCGGCGCGTTCGTCCCAGAAAAAGGAGCGGCGCTGATACCAACGCGCATGAGCCAGCCCCATGGAGTTGCGATCCGTAAGACCGCCTTCAAACCCGACGCTGAAAGGGCGCGGGTCGGAGAAGCTATGCGCCTGCTGATGGCAAGAGGAGCAGGAGATTGTCTGATTGATCGAGAGTCGCTTGTCATAAAACAGCACGCGGCCCAGCTCGGCACCCGTGTCTGTGGTTGGGTTTCCCACAGGCGTGTTGTCCTGTGCCGGGATCGGATTTTGTGCGAACGAGGGCGGCAGCGTGGGACTCGCGTAGTTTGGTGGGCTGGCTCCGATCAGCAGCGCGGTTGCCGTGGTGCTCGTCAGCGTCTGGCCAGCCGCATTGTAGGATGCTTGATAAAAGAAGCCGCTGGGCAGACCACTCGTGCTGAAAGTGCGGCGATAGCGGCCATTGTGAATCTTCATCGTCTGGATGTCAGTCCAGTTCGAGAGATCCGGTGAGCTTTGCAGCACCCAAACATGATTGCCCGGCTCCGTGATGTTGACGGAAAAGCTGCCTATGCCAGGGGCGATGCTCAGCTCCGTGCCAGTTGGTAATTGCGCCATGAGCGGCTGCGCGATCAGGAGTGTGAGAAGCGGGAGATATTTCATCATAACGAACACAGTTCACCATCACTGCGTTAAGCGATTGTGAGAGTGAGGTAGGAGTTTTGTTAATCTTCTATTAAGGGTCTAAAGACAAACCGTGCGCTTTGGCTCCGGCTGTGCCATGTTAGACCAATGGAATCGAAAATTCTCCGACTGCTCGGACAGGCAGACTACACGCCCTCGAATGTCCCCGAGTTGATTAGCTTGCTGCATCTCCAGCCCAATCAACAGCAGGAATTGCAGCGCTGCTTACTCGGCATGAGCACGCGCGGGCTGATCGTGCGGACCAAAGGCAACCGCTACATCCAGTCTCGCGAGGCTGATTTGATCCCCGGTGTGATCCAGATCACGCGTGGTGGGCGCGGCTTTGTGCAGCCTGATGAGGCAGGCATCGGCGAGATCGGCATCCCTGAAAATGCGACTGACACGGCTATGCATGGTGACCGCGTTTTGGTCCGCCGTGATGTGCGCGCTCAGGGCCTGCGTAAAACAGTGCCTGCAGAAAATACGGGCGCTGTGGTGCGCATACTTGAACGAGGTAGGACACAGTTTGTCGGCACGCTGCAAAAGGGCCGCCAGTTCCTCTTTGTCACGCCGGATGATCCACGTCTGCCTTCCGCCATCCATGTGCCTGAGCCGCGTGATGTGGGCCGTGTCGCTCACATTGGCGACAAGGTCGTCGTCGAGATTCTTCAATGGGAATCACGTCAGACACCGCCTGAAGGAGAGATCATCGAGGTGCTCGGTGCGCCCGATGCAGAGGGCGTGGATATGCTCTCTGTTCTGCGGCATTACGCGCTGGCGCTGCACTTCCCAAAGAACGTGCTCGCAGAAGCCAACAGCATCGCCAAATCGAGGCCGGACAACCAACCGAGTGACGAGGAAGCCAAGGGCCGCATCGACTGCCGGAAGCACAATGTCGTTACCATCGACCCCGATGATGCGCGTGATTTTGATGATGCCATCTGCCTGCAGCGCCATGGTAAGGATCAATGGAAACTCTGGGTCCACATCGCCGATGTGTCCCACTATGTGAAGTCCGGCAGCGCCCTGGATGTGGAAGCCAAGAAGCGCGGAAACTCCACTTACCTCGTGGATCGCGTGATCCCCATGCTGCCAGAAGCGCTGAGCAATGAGCTCTGCTCACTGAAGCCCGGCTTGGATCGCCTGACCAAATGTGTGGAGTTTGTCCTGAGTCATGAGGGGAAGGTCATCAGCTCGAAATTCTACGCCGCCATCATCCACTCAAAGCGCCGCTACACTTACAAGGCCGCCTTTACCGCGCTGCAAAAAGCGCCCGCTGACGAGATCGAGCAAATGCTCCATGACGCGAATGATATGGCTCAGCGCATTCGTGGGCATCGCTTTGACAATGGCTCACTCGATCTCGACTTCCCCGAAAACAAGATCCGCCTGGATGACCATGGCAAGGTGATGCGCATCGAGCGCATCGAGAACGACATCTCCCATCAACTCATCGAGGAATACATGCTGCTTGCCAATGAAGCCGTCGCAGGCCGACTCATGCAGCTCGATCGACCTGCCGTGTATCGCGTGCATGAGTCACCCAAAGAAAAGCGCCTCAATGATTACCGTGAAGACGTGCTCAGTCACCGAGTGCCGTGTGGCAATCTGAATCACCGACCTGAAGTACAGAAGCTCTTGGCCAAGCTCGGCACGCTGCCCATCGGTCAGGCTTTGAAGATCGGATTCCTGAAGTCGCTCATGCGTGCTCGCTATGCCGTGGAGCCGCTGGGGCACTATGGGCTTGCGAAGACAAAGTACACGCACTTCACCTCGCCCATCCGCCGCTACGCCGACCTCGTCGTGCATCGTGCGCTGTTTGATAAAGTCGAGCTTCAGGTCAGTGCGGCAAAGCAGATCGCTGAGCACATCAGCCTCACTGAAAAGAACTCGTCAGATGCCGAGCGCGACAGCAAAGAGGTCAAACTTTACGCCTATCTCGAAGCACAACTCACAGCCAAAAGCCCACAGCCCTATAGCGCGCTGGTGACAGATGTGCGGAATTTTGGCTTTTTTGTCGATGTCTCAGATCTCGGCATGAGCGGACTCGTACCGCTATCGGCGATCCCGGATGATTTCTTCATGCTCGATCCCGTGCGTGGACACCTCGTCGGGCGTCATAGCCGCCGCATCATCAAGCTCGGTGATCGGCTCACCGTGCAGATCTACAAGCTAGATCGCTTCAAAAAACAGGTCGATTTCCAGCTCGTGAAAGAGGGCGCCACAACCACGGAGAGTGCTCCGAAACGCGACTGGCAGGACCGCCCCAAGAAAACCTTTGCAGCCAAAGTGCCAGGCTCGAAGAAGAGCTTTGGCAAACGCCGAAAATCGTAATCTTTACCAGAGATCCACTGGCACATGCGGCTCAGGCCGGATGATCTCAGTGCCGCTGAGTGTCTGCGCAAAACGTGCCAAGAACCATTGCTGAGATGGCTCTTCACCGTGAACCATGAGCAGCTTTTTAGGCCGCACTTTTTCAACGTAGTCAGCGATCTGCTCACGAGTGGCATGAGCACTGAGATCGAAGCTTTCCACTCGTGCGTGCAGCTCAAAGGCCTGCTGATCAGGTGCGAGCTTGATCTTCTCACCCTGTTTGGCATTGCGCAGTTTGTAGCCGGGAGAAAGCGGATCGGTGTAGCCGACGAAGGCCACGGCATTGCGCGGGTTTTCGATGAAACGCCCGGCAAATTTATTGGAGGTGGTGCCTTCTGTCATCATGCCACTGGATAGCGCGTAGATGGCGCGTGGCTGATACTCAAACTGGCGTGGTCCACGACGGCGGCCTTTGGGCTGCACGAGCATGTTAATGTCCTCTAGCAGTCTGAATCCAGCGTAGTTACGCCGTGAGTTATCCGTGTAGTGATCATAGAGCACGGTGACTTTCGTGCCCAGTCCGCCGATGTGCAGCGGCATCTCAGGGATGAGTCCTTCCTGACGCAGTTCATGGAGCATGAGCATCACCTCCTGAGTCTTGCCGAGCGCGAAGACGGGGATAAGCACTGAGCCATTGGCATCAAACGTGTCGCGAATCACCGCTGCCAAACGCTCCTTTTCAGCGCGCCTGGTAAAGCCGACTGCACGCTCATAGGTGCCGCGTGTGGTTTCCATCACCAGCACATCGATGCCACTCGTGGGAAAGTCCGCCGCCATGCAGATCGTCTGCGCTTCAAAGTTCACATCCCCCGAGTAGAAGAGCGTGTTGCCGTTTTCCCGAATCATGACGCCAGTCGAGCCGAGAATGTGGCCTGCATCATAGAACGTGCCGGTCATCTCTGTGCCTGGGATTTCAAACGGCTTCTTCAGATCGCGGTAGCTGTAGCTGGCGCGATTTTCATCCAGCTCTTTATGCGTGAAGAAAGGGTACTCCGTGATGCTCAATTCCTCACGCTGAGAGGTCATGACATTGACCGAATTATGCAGCATCCCACTGGCGATCTCACCCGTCGGCTCCGTCATGATCACGGGCGTATTTGGCTGCTTGCGCATGAGCACAGGCAGTGAGCCGATGTGGTCATGGTGCGCGTGAGTGATGATGATCGCGTTCGCCGAGTCCTGCGGCAACGGGCCAAAGTCTGGCAATGCGTCGAAACCCACCTCTTTAGGATGCATCCCCGCATCTAACACCACACGGCTTTCGCCAGACTCGATCAGGTAGCTGTTGGCACCGATCTCGCGGCGGCGTGTGAGGTTAGAAAATCGCATGATAAATTTACAGAAGAAAAAACGGGAGGCCGATAGTAGGCGCTGTTTAACCACTAGCAAGCACTCAGAACCATTGACACCTCTACGCCTGCATGGACTCTGAAAGCCGTGTGTTTCTTCCATTTCCGCCAGCGACCGCCGACACTCCATTGGGTCTGGCTTCTGATGCTGAGCCTTGGCATTAGCGCCCAGGCTCAGGTGACGACTCGCCAAGATCCAGTCGGCACTTTGCTCAACCAATGGTATGGCGCAGGTACCGCGGCAGGCCTTTCCGCCATCACCTATGAGAACCGGGACGATCAGCATTCGCCGCTGAATGCGCCCAAGTATCCGCAGCTAGAAATCTTCAAACACGACGCCACGAGCGGCCCACCGAAAGGTCTCGCCTCTCAACTGCGCCTGAGGCCGACGGTGGGAAATTGCTCCATGGCCGCAGGGGCAACTCAAGGCGGCAGTCTGCCGCGCCTCTACCAGATGGAGCCAGGAGGCACCCAGTTTCAGATGATGCAGTATCTGGCGAATAACCTGATGATTTACCCGGAGCATCAGGATCACGACATCGGTGCTAATGGCGTCGGTGGTTATGGTGATCTTTTCCCGATCAACAACTCATACTCCATCATCTCTCAAGGCTCCTCTTTGAGCGACATGCCTTTTGTAGAAGCCGTCTTGTCCACCATCGCCGCGTTTCCATCAGAGACTCAGGAAATGCTGATCAAACAGCGCGTCCTGATGCCCACGGTTCAGAGCATCTTCCGCAGATCAAACAAGATGGTCGTTAACGAACTGGACTATTTTTCCGGCAATGCGCATCCAGTCGTATTTGATTCCGCCAAGCTTGATGAAGAAAAGATGGTGCAGATAGCCCACGAAATGACTCCGGCTAAAATCCCGCCGCTGGTGCAGATCAGCGCTGTCGATGAGACTGAGCTCCTTGCGGGCAAAGACTTCTTTGAAAAGCCGAATACCCTCACTCATAAACTCGCCGACACACCCATGTCCATCGCCCGAGTCATGCGTGGAAGTGTGGACGAGTACGGCATGTTGCTCTTTCTCGGCAAAACAGCAGACCTGATGAAGCGGCCAGTCAAAATCATGTTCCAAGTGCTGCAAGGTGACCCGAAGCTCGTGCGGCTCGACTACTCAGGAAAAAGCCCGTATGCACGACTCAGGGTGCGCTGGCATCCGCCCATGATTACCGCCACAGGCATCCGCAGCCATCGGGTGGACATCGCCGTCTTTGCCAGCAATGGCATCAGCGTCAGCGCGCCCGCGATCATCAGCTTCTACATGCTGCCAAACGAACGTCGTTTTTATGATCAGCGCGGCCTTCTCTCAGAGATCGGATATCAGGCAGCCAATCCTGACATCGGGCTGCCACTCACGAGTAAAGACACCCGCTGGCTCCGTGCCATGCTGGATGTCTCCATTGCTGGCGATGGCGTGCGCAGCCAGCTCATGGAGAAGCTACTCACCAACGAAGAGCGCATGGCTATTCAGGCCGTTTGGCTACCTTTGAACAAGCGCCTCCAAGTAATCAACAGCCTCGAAAAAGACCCAGTGCGCAAGGATGCTGCGATGAAAATGAAAACCGACCTAGAGACTGACCTTGCCGCTGCTCTCGACAACAAATTACCAGGGGGTCGTGGCCTGACCGTGCGGAGCGCCATCGCCAGATCTCTCGATACCCTCAGCACCTTCCCCGACCTATATTTTTCCTATCAAAAAGAACTCACCGCACTCGCCATCAGCTCGACCAAATCATCGGCAGCGGCGGACATTCGCACCGAGATCAGACGCTTGGTCGATCTCGGCATTATGATCGAGCAAGCCAGTGGTAAAATATCCACTGCCACCGCGCCCGATAAACTCAGCCCAGCAGAGCGACACTACCTGCGCGAGCTGAACCTGACCGTGCTCAGCCAAGCCCTCTTCCCAGAAGCACTCGATCGCTCCACCGCCCCCGCTTGGGTGGACCCGCGCCTTACCACGCCAAAGCCCTGGCGTGATGTCTTCCGCTATGATGAAACCACCGGTCAGCGTCTCGGGTGGATCAGGTATCAAGCCGGCCGCACCTATTGGTTCGACACCCAAGGCCTCCTCCTCCCCGAAGGCCCCAAGCACCCCGATAAAGCCGTGACCGTGAAGTACGGGAGCAATGCTACCGGTCAGCTCGAGTGGCGCTGATCACCAAGGCAGCCCGCTGACTCTCCAAGAGTCGGCACTCAAGGTTTTGATTCGTGCAGACAGCGTGATCTTTGCATCATCCGAAAGCATTGACTGCTCAAAGGTCTCGCGATCAGAAGCGGTGAGCGGGCGCTCAGAAACTAGCAGGAGACGGCTTGCCTGGGCCAAGCTGAGTCGTGTCAGATCTTGCTTGATGTCACCCCGCTTCAGCGGTGCCTCACTGAGGATCACGGGATGCGTGCCGAGGCTCAGCGAACGGCGTGTTTCAGCCGTGCCTAAAACGGTCCAGCGTGTATTGGCATCAGTGCTTTCGCTGCCGGGCAGAAGACGACAGGCTTGTGATAGCGGACCGGTTGCAGGTGCGGCGACAGTTGCGGTGCTTTCAATCGGCGTGAGCACTTCAAAGACCACGTCCTTCGACTTCTCAGAATCGCGCAGCGCGCGGAAGGCCCACTCCCAGCTTGGGATGAAACTCACCGTCGTGCACAGGTGCTGCTGCCAGGGTTCATTAGACAATGCCGCATCCGCAGCGAGCAAAACAAACTCAGCCGAGGCACCGAGCTGTGCTACGGCTTGGGCGATCTCTTGCATCAGCGGTTTTAGATCAAGCGCCTCACCCGCTGCGCCGAAACGCAAACGTCCCTGCTGCATCTGACGGCCTGCGCTGCTCTGCACGATCCAACTGTATCTGCCGGAGGACAGCTCGCCCTTCATCACCACACTGACCCAGACGGTGTTGGCCAGTTCTTGGCGCTCACGAATCTCAGAAGCCAGTGACCATAGCTCCACCGCGCGCTGATGTTCGAGCTGCTGCATCAAACGCGGATCGGCTGCCAATGCCTCAACGAGTGGCGAAGGCGAACGACGACCATGCAGATGCCGCAGCGCCAGCACACGCAGCTCGGTGGGCAGGCAGCGCGAGACGGTGACTTCACGGTCCAAAAGCGTTTCATGCAGCATGTAAATGGTTTCCTCATCGCGGATCGCATCAGCCTCCAGCCTGCCCCAGGCGATGGAAAGACATGTCGCCATGGAATGCCAGCACTCGGAGTCACGCAGAACGGGCATCCGCCGCTGTGACTCACGCAGAGCGCTCGCATAGGCCATCACCTGCGCAGCAGATTCTGGGGACTCGGCGAGGATGCGACCAAGCGTGACTAACGAATGATGACGTGTCGAGAGTCTTGCTGCGGCTTGCAGTAAATCATGCTGCTTTTTCAGCGCATACGACTGTGCCTTCTTCCCGATCCATGCCAGTGCTGCCAGCGGATGATTCAAAACAACACCCGCTGCGCGTAGCCTCTGCCAGTCCGCATCTTCAGTCACCTCAAGCTTCAAACGTTGCTGAAAAAGATCGGCGTCGTCTTGGAACAAGAGCGTGGCTTCCTGCCCCTTTTCACTCGACGCTGGCTCGCCAGGAAAAGGCAGATCATCCAGCGACACACCCAAGCCTAGTGGAGCCGTCAGGCCAGCCTCTGCCAAGGTCCACGCAGCCACACGACAGCGCTGCACCAGCGGTGCAGCCGCGCGCTCAGGCAGCAGATGCAGTGCTAAACAAATGAGCCGCACAGCTTCATGCATCTGCCCTGCGCAGCGCAGCGTGGCGGCGGTCTCCAGCAGCAGTTCCACCTGAACCACATGCGGCGCACCCGCCTCATGCTGGAGCCGCCAGACGGTCATCTGCCAAGCGGCGGTGTTTTTCAGAAGATCGGACTGATCCGTCGGATCGGACGGATCACTCTTAGACACTAGTCGCCGCAGCGCGATCAGCAGCCAGCGCGTAAGTTTGCTAGCAGGTACAGGCAGACTTTTTTGCTCAGCCAAAAAACTCAGGTTCACCGCGCGCCCGAGTTTCCAGCCGGGTTCTATTTTAGAAAAGATCGCGCTCAGTTTTTGCAGCAATCCGGCAGGCTCGTCTACCATCACCACAGCGCCGAGCCACAGCACCAGTTCATGCGTGTGCCTCTTCATCTCCGCTTGGAGCACCGGCTTTAGACGGTTCCACGAATCACCACGCTCAGCCTCGATCAGCCAGCCGAGCACCAGCACCAAAGCGGCGAAGCTCATCTCGGCATCCTTGGCACGGAGCGCCTGCACGGCGAGCTGCGTCACATCTTGCCGCCGCTCTGGTGGCGAGTCGGAGCATTGCGTATGCCGCCACAGTTGATAATCGGGACGCGCGCCATGCTTGGCATCCAGCGCACGCCAGTAGTCACGCAGCGCACCACGCCCCGGCTTGCCATTCTGCGCACTGCGCCATTGCTCAGCCTCACTCACGATCACCGCCAGAGACACGAGTGGGGCAGGAGGCGGTGTGGAACGACGTTGCTGACGGCGGTGATTGGGTGGCGGCATGATTGGGGCGCGGAGACTACGCGGATGTGCCCCCACAGCAAATGCGCGATGCGTGGCGAACCTGCGACGAGAAATGAGCTTTGATGGACAGGGAGCATTTTCTTTCCACCATGCGCGGCCCAATGAAGCCACTGGTCCTGATCCCCAGCTACAACACCGGACGCATCCTCCCGCGCACGGTGGCAGAAGTGCTGGCCCAGTGGCCTGAGGTGTGGGTCGTCATGGATGGCAGCACAGATGGCAGCGAGGCTTTGCTAAAGCCACTGCTCACAGCCCATGCTGGACTGCGCGTGCTGTCACTGCCAGAAAACAGTGGCAAAGGCGCCGCTGTGCGCTTCGGCGCACGCCTCGCTCGTAGCGCAGGCTTCACTCATGTGCTGACGATGGATGCCGATGGTCAGCATCCCGCCGAAGACATTCCGCACTTCCTCACACTGGCTAAAGAGCACCCTGATGCTGCCCTGATGGGCTACCCCATCTTCGGGCCCGAGGCACCTCAACTGCGCGTGCAGGGACGTAAAATTTCCAACGGTTGGACGAACATCGAAACACTCGGCTGGGGCATTCCTGATTCTCTCTTTGGCATGAGACTGTATCCCGTCAAACCGCTGATCGATGCCTTTCGCGGCACACGCTGGGCACGCCGCTTTGATTACGACACGGAGATCTCCGTGCGCCTCGCCTGGCAGGCCGTGCCGATGCTCGCCGTGCCGACGAAGGTTCGCTACCTCACGACCGAGGAAGGCGGCGTGTCGCAGTTCCGTTATTTCCGCGACAACGTCCTACTGACATGGATGCATGCTCGCCTTCTCATCGGCTTTCTCTGGCGCATCCCGCGCCTACTTCTGCGCCCTCGCAATCCGCTGAAACCATGACCCCAAACGTGCCAACTCCCAGCACTGCGGCTCTGGAGAAAATCGCCCGTCTTTGCAAGCGGCGCTGGGACCGCGACTACACCCGAGCCAAGCTACGCAGCGACCCCGTGTATGGTGCCGTGATGCGTGAGATCGCTGGCAGCACAGCGCCGCTGCTCGACATCGGCTGCGGCATCGGCCTGCTTTCTCATTATATCCGCGCCTGTGGTCACACCGTTCCTGTCACTGGCTTTGACTATGACGAGCGCAAGATCACCGCCGCCAAGCACATGGCCGCGTTGGCAGGCCACACGCAGCTCAGCTTCACCGCCGGGGATGCACGCACAGCCGTGCCCGAGTTCAGCGGTCATGTCGTCATCCTCGACATCCTGCAATTTTTCACCGAGTCCGAGCAGGACACCCTACTCACCGCAGCCGCCAAACGAGTGGCTCCGGGTGCCAAGCTCGTCATCCGCTCTGGCCTGCGCGATGACACCTGGCGCTTCCGCATCACTGTGCTCTGCGACTATTTTGCCAAGCTCTGCCTGTGGATGAAAGCCGGCCCCACCTGCTACCCCGACGCACCGCAGTTTCGCCGAGTGCTTGAAGCCGCAGGCCTGCGCGTCAGCATCGAACCCATGTGGGGCGGCACGCCGTTTAATAATTTCCTGATCGTCGGCGAACGCTGAGTCAGACTCACGCAAACAAGTGAGTCAGCGGCTGACCTTTGTCAGCGACGGTGAAGGGCCGCTTGCTCGGGGAGTAGATCACCTGATCTAGCGGCAGGCCGAGGGCATAACCGATGGTGGCGTTGATGTCGGGCGGAGAAACTTTGCCATCGACGGGAGCGGCACCGGCTTTGTCGGTGGAGCCCCATTTCATGCCGCCTTTGATGCCGCCGCCGATGAGCACGGAGCTGAAGACGGGGTAGTGATCGCGGCCCTGGTTCTGATTGATCTTCGGCGTGCGGCCGAACTCAGACGTGACGACGATCATGGTGCTGGCGAGCAGTCCACGAGCTTCCAGATCCTGCACGAGCGCGCTGACGGCGGTGTCGAAGGTCTCGCAAAGGCGCGGCGTGTTGATGAAGTTCGCCGTGTGCGTGTCCCAGCCTCCGAAGGCGACCTCGACAAAGCGCACGCCGTGCTCGACGAGGCGACGCGCGAGCAGGCAGCCCTGTCCAAAGGTTTCTTTGCCGTAGCTCTGGCGCACAGCTTCGGGTTCCTTCGTGAGATCAAAGGCCACGAGGTCATCGCTCTTCATGAGCTTCACGGCGTCCAGTCGCCCATGTCATCACCGCCCGCCTTTGCCAATCAGCGCCCAACCAACGGCAAGATCGGCACATTCAAGATGCGGAAAAATCTTGCTAGAAGGGCTCCAATCTGAATCCCGCTGCGATAAATCACTGCCGCTGCTTTGCAAAAGCCTCGCCGCCTTTTTTGGCAGCCTCCACATAGTAGGCCATCGCCATCAGATGCTTGGAGAACTCACCCGCATCGATCTCATCGCCCTTGACCCAGTAGCCATCAGGTTGCTGCGCTTTGATTGCTGCAGTGACCTTTCCGGCGACTCCTTTGGCTTTACTTGCCCAGCTCTTCTCACTGGTAGGCCCGGCGCGGTTCGTCAGCAATTCCTCACGCGGCCGCTTCATCAGTTCTCGCAGCTTGGCGATGTCGTCATCCATGCCATCCAGCTTGAAACCGTAGTGAGTGGGCAGGTTTGCATCACTGTAAGTCAGTTCATAGGTGTCCTTCACGAGGTAGAGCGGCTTGTTCGTCTGCAACTCATAGAAGCGCGCATATGTGCCATCCGGAAGACGTGACCGCTCATACCAAGCAAAGGCGGCAGGCAGTGGCTTGAGATACTTTTCATCGCCTGTCACGACATACAATTGATGCAGTGTCTCCATGGCACCGATGCTTTCCCCGCCAGTGACACATGGCGGCTCAAACTTACGCGCCCACACTGGCTCCATGTCGTGATTGTACTGCTGCCCCCAGGCAGGCTGCGGTTCCGGCATCTGGGCGAGGATGAAGAAGTCCCCGGCTTTCTTTGCGCTGTTCAGGAAGCGCTCGTCTTGGGTGAGTTCATGGGCACGCAGCATGAGATTCACGGCACGCTCCATGTTGCCATCGTTCAGGGTGTAGAAGCTGGTGTACTTCGCCTTCGGGAAGTTGCGCGACCACTCTTTTGGATAGGCCGCCTTCTTCACCGGAGTCGCCGGATCAGCCGGGCCGTCAAACTGCTGCGGCCAGCCACCATTCGGGTATTGGGCAGCAAGGAGGCTGTCGAGACCGAACTTCAGCGCTTCCTGCAAAACAGCGTCGCCTTTGCTCTCGGGCAGGTGGGCAAGTTCGAGGAGGAGGTGTAGGGCGGACTGCGTCTTGTTGTCATCGAGCGTGGTGGAGTTGCGGCGCTTACCTTGCTCCTTGTCGCCCGCCAGCACTTGCTGATGGAGGTAGTATTGCTTCGACTTTTCCGCGTCGAAATCGAAGTCGCTGTCCCATCCACCGGAAGCGAGTTGGCACTCGATCAGTGCTTTGCCTGCGGCTTTGGCAGCATCGAGAAACTGCGTGTCGCCCGTGGCCTGAAAAGCTCCGACAAAGGCCATGCCGAGCGTGGTAGTGCCGGGAGGCTGGATAGAGATGATGGTCTTCGATTCGCTGTGCTCGGTCATGCCTGCACTGAGATCTTTTTTCCAGGCCGAGGCGTAGCCGCCATGCACAGCGAGCTTCGAGGTGGCAAACGCGGCAGCTTTTTTCATGGCCGACGTCACCACGGCTGGATCAGGCAACGGATCGGCGGCGAAACAGGAAAGTGGGAGGAGCAGAGCGAGAGCGAGTTTCATGGCAGAGATAATGACCGGCTTGATCCAACGACGGAGCAAGCTGGCTTCCATCATCAACAAGAGGTTTGACCAAACGTGCTCCCGCAGGAGATACTAGCGCCATGACCACCGCAGAAATCGAGTCCGCACTTGTCATTGTGAATGCGGAACAGGATTTGAACTCGAAAGCCCTGCTGCTCGCGGGACTTGTGTCGGAGTTGTTTCGTGAGCGCGGCTTTGAACCGGTCATCGTCGGCGGCTCGGCCATCGAGTTCTACACCGATGGTGCCTACATGTCAGGTGACACAGACATCTGCTGGGCAGGCTGGCCGACACCTACCCAAGAGCAGCGAGAGGAGATTATGCGCCAGATTCCCAACATCAAATCTCACGGCGGCGCCAAGAGCTGGAGCATCTGCGGCCTGTGGGTCGATCTGCTCGGAGAGATTGACTACAAGGCAAAGAAGGAGTTTGCGAAGTTCACCACCCCGATTGGCAAAGTCATGCTCATCCCAGTAGAGGATGCTTTAGTCGGACGTGTCTATGCTGCTCGCAAATGGGTTGGCTACAATGAAGACGATGATGTCTGTGCAAAAAAACTAATGACCACAGTTCTCACCGGCAAGGGAGTCGTTCCGTTTGACTGGGATGAGGCTTACCGCATTGCCGCCTCATCCAAATACAACTGCACCGCAGAGTTGAACGCCGTCCGCAGCGAAATGGAATCGGAACTGGCAAATCGACTGAGTTGAGCGATTATCCGCACATGACAGAGAGCAAACTATTCGTTCGACCTGAACGCTGCATCACCTGGGAGCAGTGGCAGGCGGGGCGTGCGGAGAGGCGGCGAATTGGGAATCTAGTGGCTCCGGCGGTGATTCGACGGAAGAAAAGTGAGGGCGATGAATACCTCCGCGAGACTTACGGCGGCGAGCGCGGCCCGCCCTTCAACAAAGCCTTCGATCCTTCGGCAGACGGCAAGTAACCACGTAGCGGCTAGCCGAGTCCTTCGATCTTCCAGCCGTCGCGATAGGCGCGCTTCACCAACGCATTGGCTCCGGGGTGGTTGCTGATCTGGCAGTTTGCACGGTCAAACTCCAGCCACTGGCCGGGGAAACGGTCGGTGAGAGTCCCGACGAGAACCGTCTCGGTCAGTGGTCCACCGTGACTGAAGTCAGCACAGCTCTTTTTACCGGCGAGGATGGCATCGACCCAATCGTGGTAATGGTCCTGACCATTGAGGCCTTTCGGATATTTCTCAGCGGGGAAAGTCTCCTCAGGCAGCACGAACGGACGCTGACCGTAAGGTTTAAAGATGCTGCCCTCGGTGCCTACCCAGAAGGTGCCTGAGGCTGGAAACTTGGTGAGGGCTTTCGGCATCTTCACTTTGCTCATGTCAGGCTCCGCGCCGCCGTCATTCCAGGTGATGCGCACGGTGTCATCGGCGGTGTATTCACTGCCAGGAAACTCCAGCTCGACGATGCGTGAACTTCCCCAAAGCGGACCGCTGCTGCCGCCATGCGTGAGTCGGGCACGAGTAGGTGCAGTGAGCTTGAGGGCATCAAACGTCGTGTCGAAATGATGGCAGCCCATGTCACCCATCTCACCGCAGCCGAAGTCGAACCATGCGCGCCAGTTTTGCGGATGATAGGTGTTTTCGAGGAACGGCACCGGAGCGCGCACACCGCACCACAGATCCCAGTCGAGGCCCTCAGGCAGCGCATCGCCTTGAGCACGTAGCTCGGTGTTCTTCGGCCACCAGTTGAGCGGCTTGTTTTCCCACATGATGACCTCTTTCACTTTCCCGATCGCGCCGCTGCGGATGATCTCCACCGTCATGCGCGCCTCGATACTAGAGCGCCCCTGATTACCGAGCTGGGTGACGACGCCCGCTTTCACAGCCTCCTCTGTGAGCACGCGACACTCATGCAGCGTCGGAGCCATCGGCTTTTGCAAATACACATGCTTCTTCGCGCGCAAAGCGGTGACGCACGGCCCCGCGTGGCTGTGATCCGGCGTGCCGATGGTGATGGCATCAAACTTGTCCGAGTACTTCGAGAGCACTTCACGCCAGTCCTTGTGCTGGCTTGCATCAGGAAAGTCCTTCGCCGCCATGGCCAGATGCTTCGCATCGACATCGCAGATGGACACGATCTTCACTTTCGGGTGCGATGCCACGCTACGCATCGTATTCCCGCCCATGCGCGCCACGCCGAGACTGGCGACCTGAAGCATGGAGTTCGGCGAGGCGCTGCGCAGGATGGCTGGAAAGCCAAAGCTAGCGGCAGCAGAAGTTTGGAGGAAATGGCGGCGATTCATGGTGGCTGTGAAGAACGGGCGGAGACAGCAGACCTTTCCCTGGATGCACTTTTCATTCGCGGATGCCCGATGCACCGCTATTCTCGCGGCCCTTATGCTCCAAGCTGGAATCGTCGGCCTCCCAAACGTAGGCAAATCAACTCTCTTCAATGCTGTCACCCGCACCCGCAAGGCGGAGGCAGCCAACTACCCATTCTGCACCATCGAGCCGAATCAGGGCGTCGTCATTGTGCCCGATGAGCGCCTCGCCGTGCTCTCGAAGCTCAGCGGCTCGCACAAACTCGTGCCAGCAGCCATCGAGTTCGTGGACATCGCCGGTCTGGTCAAAGGTGCCAGCCAGGGTGAAGGACTCGGCAACAAATTCCTCAGTCACATCCGTGAAGTGGATGCCATCGTGCATGTCGTGCGCTGTTTTGAAAATGGCGACATCACGCATGTCGAAGGCACGATTGATCCCGTGCGCGACATCGAAGTCATCAACACCGAGCTAATCCTCGCTGACATGGACAGCGTCTCAAAGCGCAAGAGCCGGACCGATAAAGACGCCAAGCGCGGCATCAAAGAAGCCATCGCCGAGCATTCACTCTGCGAGAAATTGCTGCCGCATCTCGATGCCATGAAGCCCGCCGTCACACTCGAGCTGAATGACGATGAAAGGAAGCTGCTCAAGAGCTTCTTCCTGCTCAGCGGCAAACCCTGCATCTATGCCTGCAATGTCGGTGAAGACGAACTCGCCGCCGCATCCAAAGACCCCGACAAGCACCCCTTCGTTTCCAAAGTGCGCGAGTATGTGAAACATGCTCACGCCGCCAGCGCTTGCGTTGTCAGTGCCGCGATTGAAAGCGAACTCGGTGAGCTTCCTGTCGAGGATGCCAAGGCCTATCTCTCCGATCTCGGTGTCGAAGACAGCGGCGTGAATCTCCTCATCAAGAGCGTGTATTCCCTGCTCGGCCTTCAGACTTACCTGACCACAGGTGAAAAAGAAACCAGAGCCTGGACCATCACCAAAGGTATGAAAGCGCCACAGGCTGCGGGCGTCATCCATGGTGACTTCGAGCGTGGCTTCATCGCTGCTCAGATCGTCCACTTCGATGATCTCACCACGCTCGGCTCCGAAGCCAAGGCACGTGAAGCCGGCAAGCTACGCATCGAAGGCAAAGAATACGTCATGCGCGACGGAGACGTCGTGGAGTGGCGCTTCAATGTGTGAGTTGCTTTGCAGCCGTAGATGTCGCTGACGAGAGTCGTTTATAGAAGCTCATGAAGTTTCTGATTTGGCTCCCATCATTCGCGGTCACCTGCGCCATCGCCGCGCCCGTGGATTTCGTGCGCGAGGTGAGGCCCATCTTCGAAAAGCACTGTTACTCATGCCACGGTGAAAAAAAACAGAAGTCCGGCCTGCGCCTCGACATCAAATCACTCGCCTTCAAAGGTGGTGATAATCACGCGCCGGACATCATCGCCAGCAAGGCCAAGGACAGCCCGCTGATTCATTTCATCACCACCGATGACGAAGACGAACTCATGCCGCCCAAAGGCAAGCTCGACGCCAACGAGATCGCGACACTCACAGCCTGGATCAACGAAGGCGCAGCGTGGCCCGATGGCGTCGATCTCGCGAAGCTCGAAGACCGTCGCGATCACTGGAGCTTCAAGCCGCTGACAAGGAGTGATGGCTTCCAGCCATCACTGACGGCTGGAAGCCGTCACTCCTTGGATACCTTCATCAACACCAAGCTCAAAGAGAACGGCCTCACCAAATCACCCAAGACTGATCCCGTTTCCTGGCTGCGCCGCGTGACCTTCGATCTTACCGGTCTGCCGCCCACACCTGATGAAGTCGCTGAGTTTTTGAAGCACAAAGACCACGCGGCTGTCGTCGAGCGCTTGCTGGCATCTCCCCGCTACGGCGAACGCTGGGCGCAGCACTGGCTGGATGTCGTGCGTTACGCCGACACACACGGCTTTGAAGTGAACACCGAGCGCCCGAATGCCTGGCCCTACCGCGACTACGTCATCAATGCCTTCAACAGCGACACGCCGTATGACAGCTTTATCAAAGAGCAGCTCGTCGGCGATTCGATGGGCCAGGACGCCGCCACCGGCTTCCTCGTCACCGCCTCCGTTTTGCTGCCCGGCCAGATCGGCAAAGATGATCAGTCCAAGCGTCTCGCTCGGCAGGATTCCATCGATGAGATCGTCGTGAACATCGGCCAGACCTTCCTCGGCCTCAGCGTCGGCTGCGCACGCTGCCACGATCACAAATTCGATCCAATCACGGCCAAAGACTACTATGCCATGCAGTCCTTCGTCGCTGGTGTGGAATACGGTGACCGCGATCTGCGCACGCCCGAAGCCGAGGCTGCGCGCGCGGAGGCCGTACGACTCAAACCGCGCATCGCGGAGATCGACAAAGAACTTGCCCGCTTTGTACCCTTGGTGAAGTCCGGCGCCGAGCGCCCCATGATCAACGCGCGTGAAAACGCGGATCGCTTTGCGCCGATAAAAGCCAAGCGCGTGCGCTTCACCATCAAGGCCACGAACAACTTGGAGCCGTGCATCGACGAACTCGAAGTCTTCAACACCAGCGGAGAAAACGTCGCGCTCGCCACCGCCGGCACGCCACGCAAGTCTGGTGGCGACATCGGCGTCGCCGAGCGGCACGAGCTGCGCTTCATCAACGATGGTCGCTACGGCAACGGTCGCAGTTGGATGGCTAGCGAAATTGGCAAAGGCTGGGTCGAGCTGGAGTTCACAAAGGAGCAGATCATCGAGCGCATCGTCTGGGGCCGTGATCGCGAGGGCAAATTCACCGACCGCCTCGCCATCGACTATCAAATCGAAATCGGCGACAGCGCAGGCCGATGGCACAACGTCGCCGATGCGAGCGACCGGCAAAAGTTTGACCCGAAGAACAAAAAGCTCGTGAAGCCCACGCTCAGCGGCCTCAGCTCTGATGAAGCCAAGCGTGCCAAACCGTTGATGCAGGAAAAGGCCGACATCGAAGCCAATATCCGCACTGCTGAGAACGAGCAAAAAGTCTTCGCGGGCACCTTCCGCACGCCGGATGACATTCATCTCCTCAATCGCGGCGATCCCGAGCAGCCAAAGGAGTCCGTCATGCCCGCCGTGCTCAGCGCCCTCGGTGATTTGAATGTGCCGAAGGAATCTGCCGAGCAACAACGCCGCCGTGTGCTCGCCGACTGGATTGCCAATCCGCAGAACCCGCTCACCGCCCGTGTGATGGTGAACCGCATCTGGCAGGGCCACTTCGGCACCGGTCTCGTGTCCACACCGAGTGACTTCGGCCACCTGGGCACAAAGCCCACACACCCCGAACTCCTCGACTGGCTCGCTGCCGAGTTCATCCGCAGCGGCTGGAGCGTGAAGCACATGCACAGATTGATCGTGCTGAGCGCGACCTACCGGCAGCGGAGTGATGGAGTGGTGGAGTCTTGGGGTCATGGCAAACCAACAATCCAACAATCCAAAACTCCAGATCCCCGCGAGATCGACGCCGACGTCCGCCTCCTCTGGCGCTTTCCCAGCCGCCGTCTCGAAGCCGAATCCATCCGCGACTCGATGCTCGCCGTCAGCGGCCAGCTCAATCTCAAGATGCATGGCCGCGGCTACAATCTCTTCGATCAACGCGGCGGTCTCAGCGGCTTCGATCCCATCGAAACTTTCACGCCCGACAATCAACGCCGCATGATCTACGCCCACAAAGTCCGCCGCGAACCCGAGACCGTCTTTGGCGCCTTCGACTGCCCCGATGCAGGCCAAAGCACCGCCATCCGCCGTGCTAGCACCACGCCGATCCAAGCCCTGAATCTATTCAACAGCCGCTTCACCCTCGCCCAGGCCGAAGCCTTCGCGTCACGAGTGAAAAAGGAAGTTGGTGACGACATCGCCAAGCAAATAACACGCGCTTACCAACTCGCAGTTGGTCGAGCACCCACAGCCGATGAGTTACGCGATACTTTACCTGTCATTCGCCAGCACGGCATCGCCACGCTTTGCCGCGCGCTGTTCAACTCGAACGAGTTTCTCTTCGTCCCGTAGCATGGGCTTTCTAGCCCGTGCTTCTTCTCACATTCAACACACAGGCTAGAAAGCCCATGCTACATCAATCCGAACATCTCTCCCTCGCAGGACGCCATCTTCTGGATCGTCGGCGATTCCTTTCGAGCAGCGCCACCGCGCTCGGCTCCATCGCGTTGACGAACTTGCTCGGCCTTGATGGCCTGCTCGCCGCCAGCGGTCCGCTCATTGAGCCCGCACGACCGTATGCGCCACGTCAGCCGCATTTCCCGGCGAAGGCGAAGAACGTCGTCGTTATCTTCTGCGCCGGTGCGGTGAGTCAGCTTGAGACCTGGGATTACAAGCCTGAGCTGATCAAGTGGGACGACAAACCTTTGCCGGGTGGCCCCGCTGTGACCTTCCAAGGACCCGCAGGCAATCTCGCGCGACCGCAGTATGCCTTCCGCCCACGCGGCCAAACCGGCAAGTGGGTGAGCGACATGATTCCGCATCTGGCGGAGCTGACGGATGACTTTGCTTTTGTGCATTCGCTCACCAGCAAATCAAACACGCATGGACCTGCGGAGAACTTCCTCTCCACCGGCTCTGTGCTCGATGGCTTCCCGAGTCTCGGTGCATGGACGACGTATGCGCTCGGCAGCGAAAATCAGGATCTACCTTCCTACGTCGCCATTCCCGATCCGCGGGGCGTGCCGCAAAATGGTGCCAACAATTGGGGTCCCGGCTTCCTTCCCGCCGCCTTCCAAGGCACGACGATGAGTTCCAAGAACCCCGTGCGTCATCTCTCCGCGCCCGGAGTGTCCGCACAGGCCGATCAAGCCGCGCGTTCTTTACTTCAAAAGATGAACGCACGTCATCTCGAAGCCAATCCTGGCGATCAAAAGCTCGCCGCGCGCATCGCCAGCTACGAACTCGCCGCGCGTATGCAGCTCAGCGTGCCGGAGATCAACGACCTCAGCACCGAACCCGCGCACATCCTGAAACTCTACGGTGCGGACGACACGCAGAATCCCGACAAAGCCGCCTTCGCGAAGAACTGCATCCTGGCCCGCCGCCTCATCGAGCGCGGCGTGCGTTTCGTGCAGCTCTTCAATGGTGCCTATGCCAGCGGCGGCAAACTTAATTGGGACGGCCACAGCGATCTCAAGGGGCAGTATGACGTGCATGCCTCCATCCTCGATCAACCCGCCGCCGCTCTGATCCGCGATCTAAAACAACGCGGCCTGCTTCAAGACACCCTCGTCGTTTGGTGTACCGAGTTTGGCCGCATGCCCTTCTTCCAAAAAGGCGCGAAAGGCCGCGATCACAACCCCGACGGATTCACCTGCTGGATGACCGGCGCAGGCGTGAAACCCGGTGTCAGCACCGGCGAGTGCGATGAACTCGGCCAGAAAGCCGTGAAGGACATCCATCCGCTCTACGACTTCAACGCCACGATCCTCCATCTGCTCGGTCTCGATCACGAGCGCCTCACCTTTGAGCACAATGGCTTCCAACGTCGGCTCACGAATGTCGAAGGCCACGTGATCAAGGCGATGCTGGCGTGATCGCGGTTATTTTGGCACCGCCGCATCCGTTCGCGGGATACACTGAGGCATGACAGACTCCCCTAACTCCACCGAACAGCTCATCGTGCTGCTCACGCAGCATCAGGAGCAGTTGTTCCGCTATATTTTTTCGCTGGTGCCGGTGGAGGCGGATGCGCGGGATATTTTGCAGGAGACCAGTTTGGCGCTATTTCGGAAGTTTGATCAGTATGATGCCACGCGAACATTCATGCCTTGGGCGTATCGGTTTGCGTATTTGCAGGTTCAAAAGCACCGCGAGAAGGCGGCACGCTCGCCGCTGCTCTTTAGCGAGGATGTGATGGATCTGCTGGTCAATGAACGCGCCCACATCGAGCCACAGCTCGACGAGCGCCTCCGTCTGCTGGATGGCTGCCTGCAAAAACTCACCGTGCAGGACAAAGAACTCGTCACCAGCCGCTACGCCCAGCGCCACAGCGCTGAGGACATAATGCAGCGCTTCGATATGAGTCGCCGCACCCTTTTTCGCAACCTGGAACTGCTCCGTCAGCGTCTGCATGAGTGCGTTACCCGCCAACTTCAATCGGAGGGCATCGCATGAACCTCGAATCCCTCATTCACGCTCAACTCGATGGCGAAATCACACCCGAACAGCATGCGCAGATCGAAAGCCTCCTGCGCGAGGACTGGCAGGCTCGCCGCCTCTATCTCGAACTGGCCGACCAACATGCGCGGCTCCTTCAGCAACCTCAAATCGGCATCGGCCGCCTCCATCAAACCTCTGCGGCGTTCCGATCTCTGCGGTGGAAAAATATTATCCCCGCTATCGCAGTCGCCGCCGCCATCACACTCGCCTTCATCCTTTGGCCCAAAGCAGATATCTCTCCCGAAGCCACCTCCAGCGGTGTCGCCATGCTCAGTCAAACGATGGATGCCGAGTTCGCTCAAAGCCCGCTCCGCAGCGGCGACACCATCACGCCTAGAACCATCAAGCTCACCAAAGGCCTTGCCCAGATCGAGTTCTTCAGCGGCGCGACGGCTCTCGTCGAAGGCGCGGCCGAGATCGAAATCATCTCCGCTTGGGAAGCACGATGCATCGCCGGTCGAGTGCGTGTGCACGTGCCGCCCGCCGCGAAAGGTTTTCTCATGCATGCACCAGGCATGAAGCTGGAGGATCTCGGCACCGAGTTCGCTCTCAATGTGAAAGACCAAACCAGCGACGTGCATGTTTTTGATGGCGAAGTCATCGCCCATCAGCGCGAGCAAGCTCCCAAGAGCCTCACGGAAGGCATGTCACTCAGCACCGCCAAGCTGACTCTTGCCGCGCAGGATTTCCTGCCCATCAGCGAACTGCATGGCCTCATCACCCAGCGCCAGCAGCGCCGCTTTGAGCACTGGCAGGAATGGTCAAAGCAGGCCCGAACGGACCCGCGCCTCATCGCCTATTACAGCTTCAAACATTGGGAAGACGACCGCTGGGATCGCCTCGTGAACAACTTCACCGAACCGCGCCGCCCAAATCGCGCTGGTGGTGCCGTGGGTGCTCGCTGGACCGAAGGCCGCTGGCCCGGCAAAGAAGCGCTCGAGTTCAAGCGCCCTGGCGACCGTGTCCGCATGAACCTCGACGGCACCTACTCTGCGCTCACGCTCAGCTGCTGGGTTAAGGTAGATAGCGTGGACAAAAAATACAACTCGCTGCTGCTCACCGACGGCTACGACAACGGCGAACCCCACTGGCAGATATACGAGGACGGCAGCCTCATGTTCAGCATCATGTATCGTCCAGCCGACGTTACGAAGAGCGCCAAGTTTAACCAGATCTATTACAGCAAGCCCGTATTCACTGCCGACAGCCTCGGGCGCTGGCATCACATCACCGTCACTTACGACAACACCAGCGGCGAGGTCATCCAATACTTCGACGCCCAAGAAGTGGGTCGTGAAATCTCACCGCTCCATCAACCCGGACGCGAAATCACCTTCGGCCCCTGCGAGATCGGCAACTGGGGCCTGCCCACTCAAAATCACGAGTCTCCCATCCGCAACCTCAACGGCGCGATTGATGAGTTTGCGATCTTTAGTGACGTGTTGAATCCATTAGAGGTCCGCATCCTTTTCCAAGCAGGCAAACCTGAATGAAACACCTCCTAGCCTTCGCATTCATCGCGTCAATCACCCTCGCTCATGCCGCCGCCCCAAACATCGTCGTGATCAACGCTGACGATCTCGGCTATGGCGATCTCGGTTGCTACGGCTCGAAAGTCATCGCCACGCCGCGCATCGATCGAATGGCTCGGGAGGGTGTGCGTTTTACCGACTTCTATGTGGCATCGCCGTTTTGCAGTCCATCGCGCGCCGCTTTGCTGACGGGGCGTCTGCCGGCACGCGCTGGCGTGCCTTACGTCTTATTCCCCAGCGAGCACACCGGGTTGCCAGCCAGTGAAGTGACCATCGCAGAAGTCCTCAAATCGGTTGGTTATGCGACGGCTTGTGTTGGCAAATGGCATCTCGGATGGCGCCAAGAGATGCGCCCACAGCAGCAGGGTTTCGATGAGTTCTTCGGCCTGCTGCACACCAACGACACTGAGGAATGGAAGGTCGGTCAACCCTTCTTGCAGCTCAGCCTGTTCGAATCGCTGCAACTGCGCGATGGCGTTCGCGTGGTCGAATCGCCCGTCGATCAGGCGATGCTGACACAGCGCTACACCGAGCGTGCGGTGGGCTTCATCCGGCGAAATCGCGAGCAGCCTTTCTTTCTCTACCTCGCCCACACGATGCCGCACATCCCGCAATACGCATCGCCCGCTTTTGTCGGTAAATCGAAGTTCGGCATTTACGGCGACTCGATTGAGGAACTCGACTGGAGCACGGGGCAAGTGCTGGACGTGCTGAAGGAACTCGGCCTCGATGAACAGACGCTGGTCATCGTCACCTCTGACAATGGAGCCAATCTTCGCGGCAAAAAGCCGAACCCCAATGATCGTTTCCCTGGACGTTCAAACGGCGGCAGCAATGGACCGCTTCGCGCTGGCAAAGGCTCCACTTTCGAGGGTGGTATCCGCGTGCCATGCATCGCCCGCTGGCCAGGAAGAGTTCAAGGTGGACGCGACGATCACAGCGTCTGGTCCACGATGGATTTCCTGCCAACGTTCGCGAAACTCGCCAACGCGCCGCTTCCTGCCGGAGTCACGTTGGATGGCCGTGATGCCAGCCACACTCTTTTTGGCAGCGGCGCACCGGACCCGCCGTCGCCGTTGTTCCATTACTTCGGTGTGCAGCTTCAGGCTGTGCGTGAAGGTCCATGGAAACTGATCGTGCCCATCACCGAACTTCCCACGACACGTGTGCCTAGCCTCTGGTTCGAACATCAACCCAGCCTCTTCGAGCGCCAGCACCGCCTCTGGCCCAAGGCGACTCTTTACAACCTCGACGAAGACATCGGGGAGCAAACCGATGTCGCCACAGCGCACTCTGAAGTGGTTGCCAGCTTGTTGGCAAAGGCGGCCGTGTTTGATCAGAAGTTTCAGAAAGAAATATCGCCGGTGCAGTATCTTCCCGGACCGAAGCCGCCGTCACCCGGCCAGATCCGCACCCCATCCGACAACATCGACGCTTGGCTGAAGCTCACTCGCTAAACCATTCATGAAATCCAGCTCCTTATCCCTCCACCTGATCCTTGCCTTGGTCTGCACTTTCGCCGCCGCTGCCGAAAAGCAGGTTCCTACGAAGCTTGCGCCGGAGGTCAACGCTGCGCTCGAAGCACATCCCGACCTTGTTTATGCGCAATACGGAGAGCGGAAGATGCAGCTCGATCTTTGGCGACCCAAGGCGGCATCGAAGCCGCTGCCAGCCATCATCTGCATTCATGGCGGCGGCTGGTTCAAAGGGGAGCGCTCCGCCATGGCGAATCTGGCTCAGGCCTTGGCCGCGAAGGGCTACGTCACTGCGACGATCAGCTATCGCCTCAGTGGCGAAGCGAAGTTTCCCGCCGCGATCCAGGACTGCAAAGCCGCCGTGCGATTCCTCCGCGCCAACGCTGGCAAATTCGGCATCCAATCAGATGCCATCGGCGTCACCGGTCTCTCAGCAGGCGGCCACCTCGCTGCGTTGCTGACGACGAGTGGCGGCGTGAAGGAACTCGAAGGTGAGGGTGGCCACGCCGACCAATCCAGCGCCGTGCAGGCCTGCATAGCGATGGGGGCACAGAGCGATCTCGAAAGCACACGCATCGGCGAACTCAGCGGCAAGCCCGACGATCCCTTCTACCGCACTTTTCTCGGCGATTCACAGGCCACGATCCCACAAACTTATGCGTTCGCCTCGCCACGGCATCATCTCGACAAAATCGATCCGCCGCTGGCCTTCATGGCCGGCGAACTCGACGATCCCAGCACGCACGCAGACGCGATGCGCGTTGATTTGGAGAAACTCGGTATCCCCACCGGCTTCACGAGCATCCCACAGGCTCCGCACGCCTTCCTAGGTCAACAACAGAACTTTGACATCTGTGTGACGGCCTGCGACACCTTCTTTGGAAAGCATTTGAAGAAGCAGTGATTATTCTGGCACTTTGAGACCTGACGTCGGGAAAGAAATGATCCCGCAATCGCTTCGTTATCTCCGCATGATCGTCAAAACAGCCCTTCTCAGTCTCCTGGCCGTAGCCTCGCTTCAAGCCGAGGATGGGGAGGTGTTGTTTGTGCGGCGGGTCTGGCCACTGTTTCAAGAGAAGTGTCTGGCATGTCATGGGAATGACGAGAAGAAGATAAAAGGTGACTTCGACATGCGCACGTGGGAGAGCACGCTAAAGGGTGGCGAGAGCGAGAAGGCGGCGGTGTTGAAGGGCAAGCCGGAGGAAAGCCCGCTGTATCTTGCCTCGACGCGACAGCATGATGATTGGGAAGCCATGCCGCCAAAGGAAGCGGACAAACTTTACGCCGAGCAACTGACTTGGATCAAAGAATGGATCACCGCCGGTGCGCCATGGCCAGATGAGGCAAAGCGCAGCGTGATCGCCAAAACCAACGCTGAAAAATGGAGCGCGGCGGATGGCATCACCGTGAAGGTCACCGGGGCGCTTTCGCCCGAGTGGGCGAACCGTCGGTATAAGCCGGAGGCGCTGTGGGGATACCAGCCGGTGAGGAAGCCCGAAATCCGCAATCCGAATGACGAACATCCTGTGGATGCGCTGCTGGCGGTGAAGGATCCTGCGCCAGCGGCGGATGCGCGTGCTTTCCTCCGGCGCGCTACCTATGATCTCACGGGGCTACCGCCGATACCGGAGGCGGTGGAGGCTTTCGTGAATGAGATGAATCGGACGAATGGCTCCAACGAGACCTATTCAAAACTCATCGACCGACTTCTAGAGTCACCGCATTACGGGGAGCGCATGGCACGCCACTGGCTGGACGTGGTGCGTTATGCGGATAGCAGTGGCTTTGCCAATGACTACGAGCGTGGCAATGCCTGGCGCTATCGTGATTACGTGGTGCGCAGCTTCAATGCGGACAAGCCGTATGATCAATTCATCAAAGAACAGATCGCTGGAGATGAGATGAAATCGAAGGATGCCGATGCACTCATAGCGACAGGTTTCCTGCGCATGGGGCCGTGGGAACTGACGGGCATGGAGGTCGCGAAGATCGCCAGACAAAGGTTTCTGGATGATGTGACGAACAGTGTTGGCGAGACTTTCCTGGCGCACTCACTGCAATGTGCCCGCTGTCATGATCACAAGTTTGATCCCATCCCAACGCATGATTATTACTCAATGCAGGCCTGCTTTGGCACCACGCAGCTTGCTGAGCAACCAGCGCCGTTTTTGATGGAAGAGAATACGGCTGGATTTGAAGAGACGAAGTATCTGGAAGTCCGGCGAGTCGAGCACATGGCCATGCTGGAGTCGCTCGATCAGAAAATGCTGACCAATGCGGAGGCTTGGTATACCGAGAAGAAATTGGATCGCAAAGACTGGGATGCCGCAGTGGCCTCGGCCCGTGCTTTTATCGAAAAAGGCGGCAAGATGAAAAAGGGGCGGAGTTTCACCGGTGTCTTCGAAACAGCTCGCAATGCAATGCAGAAAAAGAATCTGCCTGAAGATCAATACCCGCCCAAGCTCGTCGGCTTCAAGCCTGAGGACTACGGCAACGAGCGTGTGGCACGCAAAGGGCTGGAGCGCCTGAAATGGGAACTGGAGCGCTACGAGCCTTTTGCCTTCAGTGTCTACAACGGACGCACTCCACAGATGGTCAGCGTTTATCAGCCTATCCGCATGCCGCAAGATCGCATGACCAGCGGCGAACTGGAGCAGACGGCCATCCTTGGTGGTGGCGATCCTTTTTCGCCGACGAAACCCGTGAAGCCAGGCGTGCTGTCCGTGCTCGGCAGTGCTGAGTTTCCAGATGGCATCGAGGGTCGCCGCACAGCCCTTGCCAATTGGATCGCCAGCAAAGACAATCCGCTCACCACTCGTGCGATTGTGAATCGCCTCTGGCTCTGGCATTTTGGTCAAGCCATCGCGGGCAATCCGAACAACTTCGGAGGCACAGGCAAGCGACCCACGCATCCTGAGTTGCTGGACTGGCTGGCGGCAACGCTGGTGGAGAAGAACTGGAGCTTTAAGGAAATGCATCGCGTGATCATGATGAGTGCCGCCTATCGGCGGAGTTCGCAGTTCGCGGTTCCCAGTTCTCAGTTGGTCCGTGAAGAGGCCGAAATGAGCTATGCTGTGTTTAAACCGCGCCGTCTCATGGCTGAAGAACTGCGTGACACCATGCTCAGCGTCACCGGCGAGCTGAATCCCACACTTGGCGGCATTCCCAATCGACCCGAGATCAATATCGAGGTGGCCATGCAGCCACGACAAGTCATGGGCACGTTTGCGGCGGCTTGGGTTCCCAATGCAACGCCGGAGCAGCGACACAGACGCAGTTTGTATGCGCTCAAAATTCGCGGAGCGCGTGATCCGTTCATGGAGGTCTTCAATGAGCCCGGCCCTGACTTTTCCTGCGAAGCGCGTGAGGTCTCCACCGTCACGCCGCAGGTCTTCAGCCTCTTCAATGGCCAAGCCAGCTATGACCGCGCTCTCGCCCTCGCAAATCGTGTTCTTAAGGAGAAGCCAGCCAATGTGATCACTCGTGTATTTCAGCTCAGCTATGGCCGCTCTCCAACGACGGAGGAGAAGGCAATCTGCGAGGCCCACTGGCAGCAGATGGAACAGAAGCAGGCCAACGTCGTCATCGCTTCACACAAACCACCACTCAGCGTAAAGCGTGATGCCGTGGAGGAGAACACGGGCGAGAAGTTTTCATTCCAGGAGAAGCTGCCAGGCTATGCTGAATTCGTTCCTGATCTTCAACCTGCCGACTGCGATACGAGGACCCGCGCTCTCGCCGATGTGTGCCTCGTGCTGATGAACTCGAACGAATTCTCGTATCTCTATTGAGCCATGAACACCTCCTACTTTCCCTGTGCTGGATCACGTGCCTTTCATGCGCCGACGCGGCGTGGATTTGTTTATGGAACGGGGGCTTCGCTGGGCAGTGTGGCTTTGACGTCGCTGATGGCGGCGGAGGCCAAGGGGCCTCTGTCTCCGAAGGCGCAGCAGGTGCCGGCGAAGGCGAAGAACTGCATCTTTCTGATGATGGAGGGCGGGCCGAGCCACATCGACTGCTTTGATCCGAAGCCGATGCTGGAGAAGCTGCATCTGAAGGAGTTCACCAAGGAAGGAAAGATGAAGTCGGCGATGGAGAGCGGGAAGCGCTACTATGTGAAGTCGCCGTTCAAATTTGCTCAGCATGGGCAGTCGGGCGCGTGGATGAGCGAGCCGTGGCAGCATCTGAGCGGTGTGGCGGATGAGCTGTGTTTTTTCCGGGGCTGCCAGGTGGACTCGGTGAATCATCCGACGGCGATGTATCAGATGAATTGTGGGAATCGCTTCGGGGGTGATCCGGCGATTGGCTCTTGGGTGACGTACGGACTAGGATCGGTGAATCAGGATCTACCCGGGTTCATCGTGCTGCCTGAAATCAGCTATCCGCAGGGCGGGAGTGCGAACTGGGGGAATGGTTATCTGCCAGCGCAGTTTCAAGGCACGCCGCTGAGGCCTAAGGGGTCGCCGATTCTGGATTTGCAGCCGCCGAAAGGCATCGCGCCAGAGCATCAGCGGGCCAATTTGGATCTGCTGGCCAAATTGAATCAAAAGCACGCCAGTGATCATCCTTGGCATGATGAGTTGAAGGCGCGCATGAACAATTACGAACTGGCTTTCCGCATGCAGACGCAGGTGCCCGAGACGCTGGATCTGAGTGCCGAGGATGAGAAAACGAAGGCCATGTATGGCATCGGCAATGATGCGACGGATGCTTTTGGCCGGAAGTGTCTCTTAGCGCGGAAGTTGGTGGAGAAAGGCGTGCGCTTTGTGCAGCTCTATGCCGGCACTTGGGACAGTCACGACTACATCGAGCGTGCCCATGGCAACCTGATCCGCCAGGTGGATCAGCCGATTGCCGCGCTGATCAAAGACCTCAAACAACGCGGCCTGCTGGATGACACACTCATTGTTTGGTGCGGTGAATTTGGCCGCACACCTGACAACGGCGTGCGCGGCGGCACGGCGTATGGCCGCGATCACAATCCCAAGGCCATGACGGTCTGGTTTGCCGGTGGCGGTGTCAAAGCCGGGCACACCATCGGTAGCACGGATGATCGCGGCATGGAGGCCATCGAAGAGGTGCATCATGTGCGTGATGTGCATGTGACACTGCTGCGATTGCTGGGCCTGGATGACAACAAGCTGACGTTTTACCACGCAGGTCGCTTCAAGCAGCTCTCGCAGTTTGGCGGGCGCGTGATTGAGAAGCTGATTGCTTGAGTTGGCGGAGATGCCAACTCACACGCTGCCAAGTTTGGCATTTAGTCTTACACCAGCATCAGCGCTGGGTTCTCCAGCAGCTTGCGCATCTCGGCCAGGAAGGTGGCGGCGACGGCACCATCAACGACGCGGTGATCGCCACTGAGGCCGACCCACATGCGCTGGCCGACGACGATCTGGCCCTTGTCATTGACCACGGGGGCTTTGCGGATGCTGCCGATGGCGACGATGGCGGCCTGCGGTGGATTGATAATAGCGGCGAACTGATCGATGCCGAAGGCTCCGAGATTCGAGACGGTGATCGTGCCGCCAGCGAAGTCGTCGGGGCTGAGCTTCTTGTTCTTGGCTTTGCCAGCGAGATCCTTCACGCTCTGGCTGATTTCCATCAGGGTCTTCTTTTCAGCCTGCTTGATGACGGGCGTGACGAGGCCGTCTTCGATAGCGATAGCGACACAGAGTCCGACGGACTTGAATTTTACAATCGCATCTCCATCCCACGCGGCATTGATCGCGGGCTGGGCCTGGGCGGCGCGGATGACGGACTTGAGGATGAAATCGTTGACAGTGTACTTATTGCCGTCGGTCTTTTCAGCACTGGCATTGAGCTGCGCGCGGAAGTCCATGAGCGGGCCAGCGTCGATCTCCATCTGGAGATAGAAGTGCGGGATCTGGGTCTTCGAGGCGAGCAGGCGCTCGGCGATGATATTGCGCATCGTGCTCGTCGGCACGCGCTCATCATCGGGGCCGATTGTCGGGCGGATAGCGGGTGTGGCGGGACCGCGAGCGGCGCTGCTACCACCACCGACAGGAGCGTTCTCCACATCTTCACGGATGATTCGTCCGCCAGGGCCAGTGCCTTCGAGGCTGGTCAGGTCCACGCCTTTCTCAGCGGCGATCTTGCGGGCTAGCGGGCTGGCTTTCACGCGGACATCACTCGTCGCTGCGGCTCGGCGTGTCGGCTGAGGAGCTGTGGGCAGACGTGGGCCGGGAGCGGATACGACTTTCTTAGCACCAGCAGCAGGTTTCTCGGCTTTCGGAGCTGGAGCAGATGCGGCTTTGGCTTTGGCGATGATTTCATCCAGATTAGCCGGAGCTTCTTCACCCTCTTCCAGCACGATAGCGAGCGGAGCGCTCAGCGGCGCTTTTTCACCCGCTTTGACGAGGATACTGTGGATGGTCCCCTCAAAGAAACAGGGCATTTCCATCGTCGCCTTGTCGGTCTCCACATCTGCCACAGACTGGCCGGTGGTGACTTTGTCGCCCACTTTGATGATCCATTTGGCAATCGTGCCTTCGGTCATGGTGTCGCTGAGCTTGGGCATTTCGATGATCTTGGGCATGGCTGAGAGAGGGGATGAGTACTGGGTTTCGGGAGAAAAAGACCGCCGAGACTAGACGCATACCCGGCAAGACTCAAATCCGCGTGCATAGAAAGTTCGATCCCAGGCGAAAAAGTCGATCTTGCTGTGGGGAGGCGCGGGCAAATAAAAAGGCGACTGAGGGTGACTCAGCCGCCTAGTTTTTTTGAATCGCTATCAAGCACCCCGGTTATCCCGTTCATCCCGGCGCTGCGGCATCGGTCCCTGTGGGCGGCGATCACCTTCTTGACGGTGCTGCATGTGACCTTCAGGCTGCGGGCCGTGCCTCATCGGCCCCTGATCACGCGATGCTCCATCTCGGCGCGGCGGCATCGGGTGATGTCCAAAATCACCTCCCCGGCTCTCTTGGCGGAAGCCGCCGTCACGCGAGCCAAACTGCGGGCGCTGTGGTCCTGGCTTGTGCTGATTCGATCCTTCAAAACGCTGCGAGTCTCCACGTCCGACCATCGGCGGTGGTGGACCGTTGTGCTGCTCGCGTCCCTGAGGTGGTGGCCCACGATGGCCCAAGCTTTGCGGTCCGCGCTGGTCACGATCACCGCCGCGTGAGCCACGCTTGGCATGTCTGCCGTCTCGATATCCGCGCTGACTGTGGCCTTCATGACTTGAACCACGCTGGTGCATTTCACCGGCCTTGGGTCCATGTCCACGGTGCGCCTGATCGCCGTCATGAGGACCCTTGGTTGAGCCTTCGCCATCACGGGGACCCGACTGTTTCTTTTCACCATCACGAGGACCGCGTGAACCATGATCAGCATCACCATCACGTTGCATCTTCGGGCCGCGGTCACCATCACGCCGTGACTCAGGCGCGCTTTCAGGGCGACCACGCTCTGGATTGATCCGCGATTCAGGCGAAGGACCACGACGAGGCTGGTCACGCTCGGACTCAGGTTGCACACGGCTTTCACCGCGTTCAGCACGAGGCTTGTCGGGTGTGCCTTCACGACGAGGTTCTGGCACTTCAGATTTCACCGCCGCTTCAGCCGGAGGCCGTGGTGGTGTTGTTTGTTCCTGAGCAAAGGACATCCCGCTAAAGGAGGCCACACCGAGGAGTAAGAGGAGGGAGCGATTGTTTGGTTTCATGGCAGGTCTGAGGGTTGTGCCGGAATCCCGGCTTCCTGCGCTTAACGTCACGCACTCAAATTTTTGTGTGCTATGATTTTGAATGGGCCGCCGCCGCGTAATCCACGCTGACCAAATACAAGCCACAAGCGGGCGCGGTCTGGTGGCTTTGCAGCCCCTCACTCGTGGCCAGCAGATCAGCGAACCATTCACGCGATGCTCGACCTCGGGCGACCTGAATGAGGCTGCCCACGATCAGTCGCACCATTTTATAAAGGAAGCCGTCACCCGCGAATTCGAGGTCGAGAAACTCGCCCGTCACACGCACATCGACACGATGAATCGTGCGCGTGGTCTTCTCTGGCCGCTGTCGGCGTTCCGTCTCCGGCATGTCTCCGCGATTGGCAGAGAGGCGCACGAAGTTATGCGTGCCGACGAGCTTCTGCGCGCAGTCGTGCAGCGCTTCCATGTCGAGCTTTCCATACACATGCCACGCGCGCTCCGACTCAAAAGGTGAGAGCAAATACGGACGCCAAATGCGGTAGCGGTACACTTTCCCGACGGCATCAAAGCGCGAGTGAAAGCTGGGTTCAGCCGCGCTGAGTTCTGTCACCCGAACAGTGAGTGGCAGGTAGGCATTAAGGGCACTCAGCCACGCGGCATCTGTCCTGCGCACATTTTCCGGCACATCAAAATGCGCCACCTGACCGAGCGCATGAACGCCAGCATCCGTGCGGCCACTGCCATGGATTCGCACGCTGATGGCAGCAAATTTGAGGATCGCGGCCTCCAGTACATCCTGCACCGTGTCACCGCCTTCCTGGCTCTGCCAGCCGCGCCACGGTGTGCCACAGTAGGCTACGGTGAGACGCAGACGTGTGAAGCCTGGTGCAGCGCCACGATTCAGGCCGAGATTACTTTCGACGTCGCTTCGGCTCATCATTCCACTCCAGGTCATAGGCGTTATCCGGCAACAAAAAACCCGCAGGCCCGCGCTGGCTATTCAAGTAATCCTGCAAAATGACAACCGCTGCGAGCTGATCGACGATCTCATTGCGCTCACGTTTGCCCGTGATGCCAGCGCGCGACATGGAAGCCTCTGCCTCCACGGAAGAAAGCCGTTCATCCACAAACTCGATGGGCACCTCATGCTGCAAGGCTTTGCCGAGTGCAGCGGCAAATTTATCCACCCGCTGCGCTGCCTCACCACGCTGACCGTTCATGTGAAAAGGCATGCCGATGACGATGGTGCCGATGTGCTTGTCTTTAACCACGCGCATGATCTCACGCTCCGGCTCCTGCTTCGCGTCCAGCGTCATCAGTGGACTGGCGACGAGTTCCATCTCGTCACTGATGGCGAGTCCGATACGGACAGTTCCGTGATCAATGGCGAGGATGCGTGGCATGGTGAAAAATAAAATCTGTCGCGCGCTTTCTAGCCTCGGAAGACGCTAGCAGCAAGCGTGTGGACCGCCAGATGCAGCCTGAATGCCAATGCCAGACTTGTCTTTAGCTAAAGGGCTGTGCTATGGGCAGGCACATGAAAGTCAGCATTTTTGGTCTCGGGTATGTCGGCGCAGTCACCGCAGGGTGTCTGGCAGAGCTGGGTCACACCATCATCGGTGCCGATGTGCAGCCGGAGAAGGTGGAGGCTTTTAACACAGGCCGATCACCCATCATCGAACCTGAGCTGGATGAGCTACTCAGCACAGCGCGGAAAGAGGGCCGCCTCTCTGCTACCACCAGCGCGCAGGAAGCTGTGCTTGTTTCAGATGTCAGCATCATCTGCGTCGGCACGCCATCGCTAGAGTCAGGCCGCTTGAATCTCGACTTCGTACGCAAGGTCAGTGAACAGATCGCTGCAGTGCTAAAGAGCAGCGGCAAAAAACATGTCATTCTTTTCCGCAGCACCATGCTGCCCGGCAGCACGCGGCAGATGGTAGGTGACTATTTCGAAGGCCTGCGCGTGTCCGGGCAACTGTGCATCTACTACTGCCCTGAGTTCCTGCGCGAAGGCACCGCCGTGAAGGATTTTCGTGAGCCATCACTCGCTGTCGTGGGCACGCATGACGGACAGGCCCCAGAGAGTGCTGAGGCAAAAGAACTGCTCGGCGGCACGCCCGCTGTGCTGGCCTGGGAAGGCGCAGAGATGATCAAATATTCCTGCAATTATTTCCACGCGCTGAAGGTCGGCTTTGCCAATGAGATCGGTCGCATGTGCAAGCACCTCGGTGAAGATGGCGCGCGCGTCATGGATGTGGTGTGCAGTGACACTCGGCTGAATATCTCCCGCTATTACATGAAGCCCGGCACGCCTTTTGGTGGCTCATGTTTACCAAAGGATGTCAGCGCAATGCTAGCCTTTGCACGGCAGGAAGGCGTCACTCTGCCGCTGCTGGACAACACACTGGGCACGAACCGCGCTCATTTGGAAATGCTGCTCAAGGTGATCGAATCCAAAGGCGTGCGGAAAGTCGGCCTGCTCGGCCTCGCTTTCAAAGCAGACACCGATGACCTGCGCGGCAGCCCCATGGTCGCAGTGGCGGAAACTCTGCTCGGTCGCGGTTATGACCTGCGCATCTATGATCCGAGTTTGAATCTCTCTCGCCTCATCGGTGCCAATGCTGCCGAGATGAACAAGCGCATGCCGCATCTCGCTTCATTGCTCAAGACCGATGCGCGCGAGGTGATCGAGCACGCGGATCTCGTCATCGCCTCACAGAAATGCGTGACGGTCGAAACGCTGGCTCAATGGGTGAAACCCACGCAGCAAGTGATCGACGTGAACGGCTGGCGTGATCTGGCGGCGCTGCCCTGGAGCTACGAAGGCCTCTGCTGGTGATCCCATCGAGGCATGGCGATAAGAATAGCCGACTCTTCTAAAATCCATCAACTCCATGCCCGATTATCCCATTAGCACGCCTGCCGACACTGGCTGGCGCTTCGATCATTCGTATGCCCAGTTGCCGGAACTCTTTCACGCAGCCGCGCGCCCGGCGCTAGTGTGCAAACCGCAGTTGGTTGTTTTAAATCGACCGCTGGCGATGTCCTTGGGGCTGAATGCAGAGGCACTGGAAGCGTGTGCTGAAATCTTTGTCGGCAACGTCTTGCCGAATGGAGCTGCACCGCTCGCCCAAGCCTATGCAGGGCATCAGTATGGGCACTTCACGACGCTGGGGGATGGCCGTGCCATCTTGCTCGGTGAGCAAATAACGCCCGGCGGCGAGCGCTTCGACATCCAGCTCAAGGGCGCAGGACAGACACCGTTTTCACGGCGTGGTGATGGCCGCGCCGCACTCGGTCCGATGCTGCGCGAATACATCATCAGTGAGGCCATGCACGCGCTCAGCATCCCCACCACACGCAGTCTCGCCGTGGCGACTACGGGCGAAAAAGTATTCCGCCAAGAGTCCCTTCCCGGCGCTGTGCTCACACGAGTCGCCGCCAGTCACATCCGCGTCGGCACCTTTGAATGGGCGGCTGCAAATGATGATAAAGCAGCGCTGCGATCACTCGCCGATCACACGTTGCAGCGTCACTACCCACACCTCGTTGATACTGAAAATCCGTATCTCGCGTTTCTCAAAGCGGTGATGGAACGACAGGCGTCACTGATCGCCAAGTGGCTGCACGTCGGCTTCATTCATGGCGTGATGAATACGGATAACATGGCGCTCTGTGGCGAAACGATCGACTATGGTCCATGTGCTTTTATGGATGCGTATGATCCGGCAACTGTGTTCAGCTCCATCGACCAGCACGGGCGCTATGCTTATGGCAATCAGCCGCACATCGCCCAATGGAATTTAGCTCGTCTTGCTGAAGCCTTGCTGCCGCTTTTGCACGATGATGAAAAGCAGGCCATCGAGCTGGCGAACGAAGCCATCACAGGCTTTCAGACGCGCTTCAAACAGCACTGGCTCGCCGGCATGAGGAAGAAGATCGGCCTCTTTACCGAAGCCAGCGAAGACACCGCCTTGATTCAATCTCTGCTCGAATGGATGCAGCAATCGAAAGCAGATTTCACCAACACCTTCCGTGTCCTGAGTTCAGAATCTTCAGCAAGCGTCTCCTCAGAAACGGCCTTTCAAGATTGGCATCAGCGGTGGCAAATGCGCCTGAGTCAGCAGCCACAGTCGGCTGGAGACGTTGCGGATCTGATGCGCCAAAACAATCCGGCATTCATCCCGCGCAATCACAAGGTCGAAGAAGCTCTCGATGCAGCCTCTGAGCATGGCGATCTCAGCGTCATGCAGCGCTTGCTCACGGTTTTGTCAAAGCCCTACGATCATGCGCAAGAGCTGCCTGAATACAGCCAGCCTTCATCTTCTGAGATGTATCAGACCTATTGCGGAACTTGAGTCGAGCGACTCGTGATCTTTCCAAACATAGATCGAACAAGGCTTCACGGCAGGCATCAACTGCAGCGTGATGCTTTCTGGCATGACCCATGCTTTAAGGCTCATAGGAACCCAATCCAAATCTATGATGACTCGATTCCCCCGGCCTGGTTGTTGGTATCGTTTCACTGCCACCGACTGGCAGTTCATCCGCGACGCGCTCGCTCTGACGCAAAAGGATCGTGATGGCATCGTCGCACTTCTCGAAGACCCCGAAGCGGTAAAAATGATTCTCGATCATCCGAAGCTCTTTGAAGCCATGCTGGTGAATCGAAAGGCCGCCATCCTTTCGCCGGAACTCTTCTTCTTTGTGCTCGTCCGACACACACTGAAACGCGCAGGCGTGGATGACCTCGAAGTAGCCGACTACATGGCCGTCGTTTGTGCCGACTTCGGACTCCCTGCCACAGCGGAGCAAAAGCTGCCCGCTCACCGATTGGATAGCTTGTACAGCATCGACTACATCACCGCGCTCGAGAACGCAGGGCCGCATGAGCGCTTCTTCATTCATGTGCAGTGCGCGAATCAATTCCTCGTGCTCACCAGCCTTTACCCGGACTTTTTGCATCATCGCGCCGAGCGTCGTGGCGCGCCAGACGTGGAGTTTTATGAGCAAGTCGTGGTCAGTCATCTCGAAGCCGCTGGCAGACATGCCTTGGCAGAAGAGTTTGCTCTGGATGACACGCTCACCCAAGTCGCCAGCGCCTTTCCACCGGCTCGTCGGGCCATGAATCATACGGTGCGTGAGTATCTGAGTTTGGGGGCTTGATCATTCTCTGTGGCAAGGTCTTCTTTCATGAGCACGTTCATGGCTCATCATGGAAATCGACCCTTCACTGCCAGAGCACATCGTCCGTCGCGACTTCATCAAAAAACTCGCAGCCGCTAGCACGGCGGCGTGGATGACGGGCGAGCCGCGAGCGATCTGGGCCAAGACGCGTGAGGCGGTGACGCATCCCCCTGCAAAAGCAGACGCCTGCATCCTGCTCTGGATGGCAGGCGGCATGGCAGCACCAGACACCTTTGATCCCAAAGGTTACCTGCCTTTTGAAAAGGGACTCGAAGTGAAAAAGATGCTCAGCACTTTCCCCGCGATCAACACTGCCGTGGATGGCATCAAGATTTGCCAAGGCCTGGAAAACATCGCCCAAGTAATGGATCGCGGCACACTCATCCGCAGCGCCGTGCAGCCAGATCTCGGCAGCATTTTGCACAGTCGCCATCAGTATCACTGGCACACTGGCTACGTGCCGCCGCAAACCGTCGCCTGTCCGCACATCGGCGCATGGATGGCGAAAGTGCTTGGTCCGCGCAACACGGTGATGCCACCCTTCATCAACATCGGCCAGCGACTAGAAGGCGTGGGCGAGAGCGAGGAGCTGAAGGCTTTCACCACCGCTGGATTTTTTGGCAGCGAGTTTGGACCGATGAATCTCCCTTTCCCCGAAGAAGCCGCGCAGTCCGTGAAGCCACCGAAGGGCATGGATGCCCAACGCTTCACCAATCGTGATAAGCTCTTCCGCAAGCTCGTCGATCAAAGCCCGAATCGTGAGGTCATGAGCGACTATCAGCAGCAGTCGATGCTCCGCAGCATGGACAATGCGTATCGGCTCCTGAGCGCCAAAGAGCGCGAAGCCTTCGACATCACGCTCGAACCCAAAGAAAGCTACGCCAAGTATGATACAGGCCGCTTTGGGCGCGGTTGTTTGCTCGCTCGCAGGCTGATTGAAGCAGGCACGCGCTTCGTCGAAGTCACCACTGAGTATGTGCCCTTCTTCCAATGGGACACGCACAAGGACGGCCACACGACGGTCGAAGCCTTACACAAAGAGATCGACCTACCGATCTCACAACTCGTGCGGGATTTAGAGGCGAAAGGGCTGCTGGATCGCACGCTCATCGTCATCGCCAGCGAGTTCAGCCGAGACGCTCTCATGGAGGGTAAGCCTGGCTCCACCGCAAATGATCAGACCACCTTCAAAGTCGATGCCCTGACTGAAATGAAACACTACGGCCTGCATCGCCACTTCACCGGTGGCACCAGTGTCGTCATGTTCGGCGGCGGTGTAAAAAAAGGCCATCTCTATGGAGAAACCGCCGATGAGCGCCCACTCATCGCCACCAAAAACCCCGTCTCCGTCATGGATCTCCACGCCACCATCATGACCGCCATGGGCATCAGTCCGAAGACCGAATTCAACATCGAAGGCCGACCCTTTTATGTCACTGAGGATGGCAAAGGAAAGGCTGTGATGGATGTATTTGCCTAGCAGAGACTAGGCCCTTCACAGAACAGGCGGACCTCACGGTCCGCCTGCTAAATTTAGTGGGAGTATCAGACTACTCTTTCGCAGCCAGATCACGATTGCTCACCAGCACCTTATCCACCAGCCCGTAGGCAGCGGCTTCTTCGGCGCTCATGTAGTTGTCACGGTCAGCGTCTTTTTCGATCACCTCAGGTGTCTTGCCGCAATGAAGAGCCAAGATGCGATTCAAGCGGCGCTTCAGTTTGTACATGAAGTCCACGGTGCGCTCCACATCGCTCGCGGTTCCGCGAGCACCACCCGAGACTTGATGGATCATGATGTCGCTGTTGGGCAGTGCGAAACGCTTGCCCTTCGTGCCAGCGGCCAGTAGCACCGCGCCCATGCTGGCGCAGATGCCGATGCAGTAGGTATTCACATCACAAGTCACGAACTGCATCGTGTCATAGATGGCCAGACCAGCCGTCACCGAGCCACCGGGGCTGTTGATATAAAAATGGATGTCTTTCTTCGGGTCCTGCATCTGGAGGAAGAGGAACTGAGCGATGATGACATTCGCTACCTGATCATTCACATCACTGCCGAGGAAGATGATGCGATCCTTCAGCAGGCGTGAATAAATGTCATAGGAGCGCTCCATGCGCCCCTCACTCTCGATCACCATCGGGACGATGAAGTTAGAGGGCGGAGAAATCATGGTGGGGAAATCGGAAGAGGATTGGGACATGGTGGTAATCAAAGAGTGACGGCAGACATTGTCAAACCTGCCGCTGAAAAGAAGCAACGTCTCCCGCCGCCGTCCGGACCCATCAAAATGCCGATCGGCGCTTCCCTTTCTCACGTCCCTGGCGGGTTCGATATTCCGTGGGACTGCATTTTTGCAGACGCCGAAACAGTCGATTAAAAAACGAGACTTGTGTAAAACCACAGCCCAGCGCGATCTCCAACACGCCGCGCTCACTTTCCAAAAGTTCCCGACAGGCGGCCTGGAGTCGCAGGCGATTTAAAAACTCGCTCATGGTCCGCCCCGCATGTTTTTTGAACTGACGTGCAAAGGTGGGCCGGCTCAGATCGGTGAGCACCAGCACATCCTCTAGCCTGACCTCCTCCCGAAAATGCGCGATCAAATGCCGCATCGCTTTTGAGATCGACTGCTGGTAGTGAGACTCCGCAGCCAGAGTAAAAGAACGCACGGAAAGAAAGGTCCGCTCCGCCTCAGGAGCCGCTGCGATCATCGCCAGTGTGCGCAGCAATAGCGCGAGCTGCTCCACGCCCTGCGCCTGCATCATCTCATGCAGCAATGCCGAGATTCGACTCGCTGTCGATCCGCTCAGGCGCAATCCACGCCCTGAGCGCTCGAACAATTCCAGCAACGCCAGATTCTCAGGAAAAGCCCAGAACGGATGTCCCTCTGGAAAATGCCACTGCACCGAGATGCCGCCTGAGTTCCCCCGCGTGTGCCAGTAGTGGGGCAGCTTGCTGCCGAGCAAGACAAGATCACCGCCCTCAAACGAGCCGATGTGATCACCCACGAAGCGAGTACCATTGCCCTCAGTGAAAAGTGTCAGCTCCATCTCCACATGGAAATGCCAGCGCGTCCCCTCGCCCACGACTTTCTCCATCTTTCCTGGAGCTACCACGCACTCCACATCCCGAATCGAGCGCGCCCAGCGCAGCACTCGAAAAGAATGCCCGCTCGGAATCTGAATCTTCTCACGCTCAACTCGCATGACCACTTTTGTAACACGGATGTCTCTGCTTGGCACGTCTCAATCGGGAAGATGCTTTAGCGATGAAACGGCAGCGCTGTTCTCTACGGTATCGTTCGAATAGCGCTGGGAATAATGAGATCGCAAATGTCTGCCGTAGGCTACAATGACATAACAGATCGGAATCGTGGCGAACTCGATACAAGTAACGATAATCAAAACCGGTCGAAGACCCGAATATAATGATCGATTCATGGTTGTTGCCATAAGAGTTGAGCCACAGACAAGCGCAATGAGCGTGCCGACGAGGAAGGCTCCACAGATAGCAAACACCGGCTCCATGTCTCCAAAGATTCCTTCGGCGATGGCCAGGGCATAGAGACTGCAGCAGATAGGAAACAGAAAACTCACCGCGATGATCCAGAGGCGTAGCGACCAAATGCGAGAACGGCTTGGCAATTCATTCACAACGACATGAAACCATGAAGTGGCGTAATGGTGCAAGGCATCATTACAGTTTGTGAGAAGACACGGGTAGTTATCGACCGCTTTCTGCGCTATTCGTCTCCATATATCTCGACGGAAACTCACCAGGGTGAGACAATAGTCGCAGCCTCGGAGACTGGAGGCGTAGCAAACCGCCGCTAGGCCGAGTATTTAAAAACCGTATGAGCAAACCAACCACCTACCGCTTCTCCTTTGGACCTTGGAACATCAGCGAAGGAGCCGACCCCTTCGGCCCTGAAGTCCGCCCAGCCTTCCCGCATGAAAAGAAGTACGCTTTGTACAAGCCGATGGGCTTCGATGGCGTGCAGTTCCATGACGATGATGTCGTCCCTGGAATTGACGACCTGACTCCTGCGCAAGTTTCCAAGCAGTGCGCCAAGGTGAAGAAGATGCTCGATAATCAAGGCCTCACTCCCGAGTTCGTCGCGCCTCGTCTCTGGTTCGCTCCTCAGACCGTCGATGGCGGCTATACCTCAAACAGCGCCAAAGACCGCAAGTATGCGCTCGACCGCACCCTGCGCACCATCGACATCGCCCGCGAGATCGGCAGTAAAGCGGTGGTGCTCTGGCTAGCACGCGAAGGCAGCTACATCCGCGAGAGCAAAAATGCACGGCTCGCCTATCAGCGCATCCTTGAGACGATCAATGCCATGCTCGCCCATGACAAAGACATCGAGATCTGGATCGAGCCGAAGCCGAATGAACCCACCGACATGGCCTATGTGCCAACCATCGGCCACACCATCGCGCTCGCCTATGCCTCTAGTGATCCCAATCGCGTAAAGGGTCTCATCGAGACCGCCCACGCCCTGCTCGCAGGCCTCGATCCGAGCGATGAAATGGCCTTCGCACTCGCTCACGACAAACTCGGCAGTGTCCATCTCAACGATCAGAACGGCCTCAAGTATGATCAGGACAAGAACTTCGGCGGAGCCAATCTGCGCACCGCTTACAATCAGGTGCGTGTGCTTGAAGAAGCTGGCTACGGCAAGAAGGGCGAGTTCATCGGCCTCGACGTGAAGGCCATGCGCACTCAGAAGGGCAAATGCGTCACCGCGCACCTCACCGGCAGTCGCGAGATCTTCCAGCATCTCGTGGAGAAAGTCCGCACCACCGACGAAAAACTCGTGCAGCAGTTCCGCGACGCCCGTGACTATGAGGCGCTCGAACTCTACATCCTCAAGCACTTGATGGGCATCAAGTAACCATCTAACCGTCGCACCCTCATGAAACAGTATCGTCTCAACCGTCTCTTCAACGCCAAATCCAACCGCTGCTTCGATGTCGCCGTCGATCATGGCTTCTTCAATCAGCCTGGATTCCTCACCGGCATTGAAGACATGCGCAGCGTGGTCAAAACTCTCGTGGAAGCAGCGCCTGATGCCATCCAGCTCACGCTTGGCATGGCGCGTCATCTCCAGGAGATTCCTGGACGCTTCAAGCCCAGCCTCGTCCTGCGCACAGACGTCGCCAACATCTATGGCAAAGAACTGCCTGAAAGCCGCTTCAGCCTGATGATCGAGGAGACGATGCTGCAAGCCGTGCGCTACGACGCCGCCTGCGTCTGCGTGAATCTCTTCCAGATCCCCGGTGCGCCTGAAGTGCATGAGCAGTGCGTGGAAAACATCCTCCGCCTCAAGCCTCAGGGCGACTATTATGGTATGCCCATGATGATCGAACCGCTCGTCTTCCAGCCTAATGAAAAAGCCGGTGGCTACATGGTCAATGGCGATGAAACCGCGATCACCTATCTCGTGCGTCAGGCCGTGGAACTCGGTGCCGACATCGTGAAGGCTGATCCCACCGATGACGTGAGCATTTATCACAAAGTCATCGCCGCAGCTTCTGGCATCCCCGTGCTCGTTCGTGGCGGTGGTCGTGTGAGCGACAAAGAAATCCTGGAACGCACCGAAGGCCTGCTGGCTCAAGGCGCAGCGGGAATCGTGTATGGCCGCAATGTCATCCAGCATCCGAACCCGAAAGGCATCACCCGCGCCCTCATGGCGATGGTGCATGACGGTGCCAGCGTGAAGACAGCTCTCAAACTCGTTACGAAATGAAAGACATCCGCATCGGCATTATCGGCGGTGGTCTCATGGGCCGCGAAATGGCCAGCGCCTTTGCGCGCTGGTGCGCTCTCGTGGACGTCACCGTGCGTCCCATTCTCGTCTCCGTCGCGGATTTGAATCCAGCCACGCTTTCGTGGTTTGATTGCATCCCGTCCTGCACGCAGAAGACCACCGACTACAAAGAGCTGCTCGCCAATCCAGAGGTCGATGTCGTTTATGTCGCCGTGCCGCATAACCTGCATGAGAAGCTATATCTCGACGTGCTTGCTGCTGGCAAAGACCTCTTCGCTGAGAAGCCCTTCGGCATTGATCTGCCTTCTGCTCGTCGCATTCTCGACGCCGTGAAGTCCAGCGGGCAATTCGTGCGTTGCAGTTCCGAGATGCCCTTTTTCCCTGGCGCTCAGCGTGCTTTTGAAATCGCCCGCAAAGGTGAAATTGGCCGTGTCCTGGAAGTCGTCTCAGGCTTCCATCACAGCAGTGATCTCGATGCCACGAAAGCCGCGAACTGGAAGCGTCTCAATGCCACCTGCGGTGAAGGCGGTGCGCTCAACGACCTCGGCATGCACGCCTGCCATGTGCCACTGCGCCTTGGTTGGAAACCGACTCGTCTTTTTGCCCAGCTTCAGAAAGGCTATCCGCAGCGCCCAGATGGCAAAGGCGGCATCACTAACTGCGATACCTGGGACAATGCCATGCTCCATAGCTGGACAACCATCGCCGATCACGAAGTGCCATTGCGCCTTGAAATGAAACGTCTCGCTCCTGGTGCTACCAACACCTGGTTCATCGAGATACTCGGCACCGACGGCGGCGTGCGTTTCAGCACCGCTGAACCGAAGACACTCTGGGTTTTCGAGCGCGGCAAAGAGCAGTGGTGGAAGCGCACCGAACTGGGTTTCGGCACGCCTTTTAAAACCGTGACCGGCGGCATCTTCGAGCCTGGTTTCCCCGATGTGATCCAGCAAATGTGGGCCGCCTATCTCATGGAGCGAGCAGGTGAACTCGGAGGCCGCTTCGGCTGCGCCACACCTGAGGAAGCCGTCGCCACGCATGAGATCTTCGCTGCCGCTCTGGAGTCGCAGCTCACGGGTTCCGTCATCTCACTCTGACGTTCATGAGCACGCAGCGCTCTGGCATTCTAGCCGCAGGCAACTTCATCGTGGATTACGTGAAGATCATCGACGCGTATCCCGAACAGGACATGCTGGCCAGCATCCTGAGCGAGTCGCAGGCCAATGGCGGCGGCCCTTACAACGTGCTTAAAGACCTGTCTGCCATGCAGGCAGGTTTCCCGCTCGCAGGCTGTGGACTCGTCGGCGATGACGCCAATGGTCGCTGGATTCGTCAGGACTGCGAGGTGCATGGAATCGACGCCGCGCAGCTTCATCTCAGCCGTGAACGCTCCACGTCCTACACCGATGCCATGACGGTGCAGAGCACTGGCCGACGCACATTTTTCCATCAGCGCGGAGCCAATGCGCTCTTCAATGAAAGTCATTGCGATGTCAGCCAGACCCGCGCACGCATCCTGCATCTTGGCTACCTCATGCTGCTCGATCACATGGACAGCTTTGCACCCGATGGCCGCACTCACGCTGCTCATTTGTTAGCTGCCGCCACACAGGCGGGACTACAAACCAGCGTGGACATGGTGAGCACCGAGCATCCGCAGTTTCGAGAAATCGCGCTCAGCGCCATGCCGCACACCGATCATCTCATCATCAATGAGATCGAAGCTTCGCGTGTGCTAAACCGAGCGATCTCTTCAAACGATGGCTCCGCACTTCTTGCAGCCTCGCGTGATCTGCTGGCGCTTGGTGTTCGTCAAACCGTCACCATTCACACCGAGCACGGAGCCGCTGCCTGCACGCGCGAAAATGACGAGCACTTCCAGCCCTCGCTGCTGCTCCCGGTGGGCTACAGCCAGGGAGCCACTGGTGCCGGTGACGCCTTCGCCGCAGGATTGCTCTATGCTTTGCATGAAGGCTGGCCGCTCGCAGACCGCTTACGTCTCGCTGTCTGCACTGCCGCCGCTTCGCTATCCCATCCCACGCCCTCCGGCGGCATGAAGCCCGTGCGCGAATGTCTAGCGCTCCCAGATGCCTTTGGCTTCCGCTGAGTTCAGTCGATAGAAGAAAACAAACCTTGTCGTATTTGCTTCAATCTAAATTGGTCTGACCAATTATTACCATGCTTGTCACCGCCCAATCACCCTCTCTTGTTGATGCTGTGAGCCGCCGCATCATCACGCTGGCACGCGCTCACGCCACCGACCGCCTGCCGACCGAGCGTGACATGTCCGCCCAGTTCGGCGTCAGCCGCAGTGTCATTCGCGAAGCCGCGAAACGTCTCGAACTCCAAGGTCTGCTCGAAATACGCCAGGGCAGCGGCATGAAGGTCGTGGACAAACTTCACAAGCCCCTGAGTAGCGCGGTCCACATGCTCGTGCCCGATGAAAAACAGCGCCTCGTCCAGCTCACCGAAGTCCGCTTCGCACTCGAACCCGAAAACGCACGACTCGCCGCCGAACGAGCCTCCGCCATCGAACTCAAGCAACTCAAAGCTGCTCACGAACGCCTCAAAAACTGCCTGGACTTCGAGACACAGGTTCTCGCCGACATGGAGTTCCATTGCCTCATCGCTGATGTTTCGGGGAATAAAATCGGAGCGCTCTTGATGCAGTCACTTTCTGATCTTTTGCAGACCAGCCTTAGCCACGGCTATCGCCTCGTCACGAAAGACAAGGCCGTTGCCGATCATAGCAAAATTCTCACGGCTATCATGTCCCGCAATGGCAGTGCCGCTGCTACAGCCATGAGGAAGCATCTCCTCAATGCCCGTAACGATTTGGGCCTCAAAAATCGAAAGGTCGCTCAATCATGAACCTTCTCCAACGTCGCCAATTTCTCAGCCAGATGTCCACTGGACTTACGGGTGTGGCTCTTTCTCGCCTCATGGCGGATGCCCCGAAGCATCAGCCGCACTTTGCACCGAAGGCTAAACAAGTGCTGCAAATCTTCTGTCCAGGCGCAGCATCGCATGTCGATCTCTGGGATCACAAACCTATGCTGGAGAAGTATCATGGCACGCCACTTTCAGGAGCGGCCGAGGTCACATTCCAGGGTAAGAACGGCAATTTGATGCGCCCGCCCTGGGACTTTTTGCCAGCGGGTCAGTCTGGCAAAATGATGACCTCTATGTTACCGAACATGGCGCGTCATGCCGATGACATGGCCTTCATCCACAGCATGACCAGCCGCACCAATACGCATGGTCCGGGCTGTGTGAATATGAACTCCTGCTTCACCCGTGATGGCTTCCCGAGCGCGGGCTCGTGGGTCAGTTACGGTCTCGGCAGTCTGAATGATAACTTGCCCACCTACATCTCCATTCAGGACCTGCGCGGTGAACCGCCGAATGGCAAAGCCAATTGGAGCAACGGCTTCCTCTCTGCCAAGTATCAAGGCATCTCCATGGCAGCGCAGCAGCCACTTCGCAATCTCGCTCGGCCCGCCTCAATCAACATGGGCACTGAGAAAGCAACGCGTGATTTTTTAAAGTTCATCAATACTGAGCACGCCGCCGCTCACGCTGAAAATGATGAACTCCGCGCCCGCATGGCCGCCTATGAACTCGCCGCCAAGATGCAACTGACCGCGCCTGAAGTCAGCGACCTCTCCCGTGAACCCCAACACATCCAAGACCTCTACGGCACCAACGACAGCAACAAACTCAAGGCCGCGTATGCCAAAAATTGCCTACTCGCCCGCCGCTTCCTAGAACAAGGTGTGCGCTACGTCAGCCTCTACTGCGCTTCACGCGCAAGCGCCGTCGATGGCCTGCTCAATTGGGACGCGCATAAAACGCTAAAGGCTGACTACGAGCGCCATTGCCCCATCTTTGATCAACCCACTGCAGCACTGCTCACCGATATGAAACAGCGTGGCATGTTAAACGACGTGCTCATCATCTGGTGCACCGAGTTTGGCCGCATGCCCACACATCAAGACGGCACCAGCGGCCGCGATCACAACCCTGACGCCTTCACCACTTGGATGATGGGCGCGGGAGTGAAAGGGGGCGTGAGCTATGGCGAAACAGACGACTTTGGCCGACGCGCAGCCGTCGATATTGCAACGGTCTATGATTTCTACGCCACCGTCCTCCATCTCCTCGGACTCGACCACGAAAAGCTGACCTACTACCACAACGGCGCCAACCGCCGGCTCACCGATGTGCATGGGCATGTGATTCAGAACATTCTCACCTGAGCCATGAAAGCCCTCGCTCTCACCCTCCTCCTCTCCTCCACCGTCTTCGCTGCCGATCCGGCTGGCATCGCTTTCTTTGAGAAAAAAATTCGTCCTGTCCTTGTCGAGCATTGTTATTCCTGCCACAGCGCCGAGGCAAAGAAACTCAAAGGCAATCTCTATCTCGACTCCAAAGCCGGCTGGGAAAAAGGCGGCGACAGTGGCGATCCGATCATCGTCCCAGGCAAAGCTGAAGCCAGCCTGCTCATCCGCACCGTGCAGCATCTCGAAGCCGACATGGAGATGCCGCCAAAGAAACCCAAGTTGCCAGATGCGGTCATCGCCGATCTCGTCACATGGATCAAAATGGGAGCACCCGATCCCCGTGATGGCGTGAAGATCGAAGCGAAGCGAGGCGACAAAACTTGGTGGTCACTGCAACGCAATAAAACTGATCTCAAGACCGCAAGCAGTATCGACGACTTCATCGCCACCAAGCTCAAAGAAAAAGGCCTCGATTTCAGTCCGCCTGCAGATCCACGCACGCTAATTCGTCGAGTGACTTATGACCTCACGGGGCTGCCGCCATCAGCGGAGGAGGTTGAAACTTTCGTGAAGGACTGCCAAACCAATACACGAGCCAATAAGGATCTCATCGACCGCCTCCTCGCCTCACCCCGCTACGGAGAACGCTGGGGCCGTCATTGGCTGGACGTCGTCCGCTTTGGTGAGTCCAATGGCTTTGAGCGTAACTTCGTCATCGACGATCTCTATCCCTTCCGCGATTACGTCATCCAGTCGATCAATGACGACAAACCCTTCAATCAACTCATCACCGAGCACCTCGCGGGTGATGTCATCGGCAAAGACAAACCCGAGATCGAAGTCGGCAGCGCCTTCCTCGTCGCAGGGCCTTATGATGATGTGGGGAATGCGGATGTCGCCGCGCAGAAGAACATCCGCGCAGCCACCCTCGATGACATGATCACCGCCACATGCGGAGCCTTTCTCGGCCTTACCATCAACTGCGCCCGCTGCCACGATCACAAGTTTGATCCTATCCCCGCCGAGGATTACTACCGACTCCGTGCCGCCTTTGAAGGTGTCACGCATGGCCGGCGAGTCGTTACCACACCAGAGCAACGCAACGCGCATACCGCAGCATTGAGACCGCTCAACGCCGAGTTGAAGCGCCTGCAAACCGAGCGTGATAAAATCGATGCCGACATCGAAACCCGCGCCAAATCAGCCTTTGCGAAGATGAAGTTCCAGCGGCCTAAAATCGACCAATTCGGCACCGACGAAACTTTTCCACCCATCGAAGCCAAATACGTCAAGTTCGTCATCCAAAGCTTCACCCACGATTACCAAGGCAAGCTTGCAAAAGCAGGCGGTGGCAAGCTCACCGAGTTCCAGGTCTGGAGCAGCGACAATCGCAATGTCGCCTTAGCCAGCAACGGCACCCAAGCCGAAGGAGCCAAGTCAGCCACCGCCGAGGACTTCCCTGAAGCCTATGGACCGCAATACTGCATCGACGGCCAACGCGGCGAGGCCTGGTTCATCGGCAACCCACCCGAACTCAAGCTCACCTTGGCTAAGCATGAAACCATTCAGCGCATCACCTTCATCAATGCACGCGGTGATCGCGATACCGATGAAAGCAAGGTCCGCGGTGCCACACCCACCGAGTATGAAGTCCAAGTCAGCCTGGATGGCACCACATGGAAAGCCGTCGCCACTGACGAAGGCCGCGAGCCCTGGACACCGGCCCACGGCATCGCGCACGCCCGCCGCAGTGTCACCACAGCCGATGAGCAAACTCGCCTCACTGTTTTGAATCGCGACATCGCTAAAACGCAGGCAAAAATCAATGCCGTGCCAGCCTTGCCGCAAATGTGGGTCGGAACACACAAGCAACCTACTGAGCCCACCACCGTCCACAAAGGTGGCGACCCCATGAAGCCTGGCGATCTCGTTGTCCCAGCCAGTCTCGCCGTGCTCGATCAAGTCACCAAGCCCTATAAGCTCAAGCCTGCTGCCGATGAAGGCCAGCGCCGCTTGGCTTTGGCCCAATGGATCACCAGCAACGACAACTCACTCACCGCCCGAGTGCTCGCCAATCGTGTCTGGCAGCATCACTTCGGCACTGGCATCGTCGATACTCCTAGCGACTTCGGCTTCCTCGGCAGCAAGCCCACGCATCCCGAACTCCTCGACTACCTCGCCGCCAAACTCGTCGCCAACGGCTGGAAAATCAAAGCCCTCCACCGCGAGATACTGCTCTCAAGAACCTATCAGCAAGCATCCTCCATCCCATCGGTCCCATCTAGCCTAACCAAAGGGTTAAAGACCGACAAAGCCGCCCGCCTGCTCTGGCGCTTCCCGCCGCGCCGACTCAGCGCCGAGGAACTGCGCGACACCATGCTCACTGTCGCAGGTCAAATGAAGCTCTCCCCCATCGGTGGTCCCGGCTTCCGACTCTACAAAGTCCTCTCCAACAACGTCACCACTTATGCACCACTGGATGTCCACGGCCCCGAGACCTACCGCCGCACCGTCTATCATCAAAACGCCCGTTCCAGTGTCGTCGATGTCCTCAATGACTTTGACCTCCCAGACATCGCCTTCGCCGCGCCGAAGCGCGCCAATACGACCACGCCTCTTCAAGCACTCACGCTGCTCAACCACAGCTTCAGTCTCGACATGGCGAAGGCCCTCTCCGCCCGCATTCAATCCAGCGACCCCGTAACCCAAGCCTATCACATCGCCTTTCAGCGCGACCCCACCGCCAAAGAACATCAAGCCGCCACCCAACTCATCACCGCCCACGGCCCCGAAGCCTTCTGCCGCGCCCTCCTGAATGCCAACGAGCTGCTTTATATCGAATAAACCGCGATGAAACCTGCCATTTTTCTACTCCTCACGGCTTCTGCTCTCGCCGTTGATTTTGACCGTGAGATTCGCCCTTTGCTCCAAGAGCACTGCATCAATTGTCACGGCGAGAAGAAGAACAAAGCAGACCTTCGCCTCGATGCTAAAATCCACGCCTTCAAAGGCGGTGAATCAGGCCCCGCCATCGTCGCAGGCAAAGCCACCGAATCTCCGCTCTTCCGGCGCATCGTTTCCACCGATGAAGACGAGCGCATGCCTCCCAAAGATGATCCGCTCACACCGCAGCAGATCGCTCTCATTAAGCAGTGGATCGACTCCGGTGCGGAGTGGCCGGAAACCGCTTTCGACAAGGCTGCCACAACGGACAAACGACTCCAACACTGGGCCTATCAGCCCGTGGCTCGGCCTTCCAAGCCAGAGACCATCGATTCGCTCATCGAGAAGAGGCTCGCTGACAAAAATCTAAAGCTCTCCCCGCCCGCTGGCCCGCGCACGTTGATACGCCGCACATCCTTCGACGTCATCGGCCTGCCACCGATTCCAGAAGAAGTGGAGAGCTTCGTGAAATCTCCTGCGAGTTATGAGGCACTGGTGGACTCGTTGCTCGCATCGCCACGCTTTGGTGAAAAGTGGGCTCGTCACTGGCTGGATGTCGTGCGCTTCGCCGAGAGCGATGGCTTTGAGACAAATCGAGCTCGCGACAATGCGTGGCCTTATCGTGACTATGTCATCGAGTCATTCAACAACGACAAACCCTATGACCAGTTTATCCGCGAGCAGTTAGCAGGCGACGCACTCAATGCCGATGCCGCTACGGCCTTCCTTGTCGGCGGAGGCAAAGATCGCGTTGGGTCCAAAGACCCGGTGCTCACCGCCAATCAACGCGCTGACGAATTGCACGACATGGTTAGCACCACCGCCGCCACGTTCCTCGGCCTCACGGTGAACTGTGCTCGCTGCCACTATCACAAATTCGACCCCATCGCCCAGGAAGACTACTACTCCATGGTCGCCATGCTCCAAGGTGTGCAACACGGCGAGCGCCCCATGCGCTCCGCCAACTCGGCCGACAATGAAAAGCGCCTCGCGAAACTCCGCAGCGAACTCACACCGCTCGATGCCAAGCTCGCCATCTTCCAGCCGCGCGCACATCTCGGTCGCGTCATCTTGATCGATGACACCAGCACGCAAACCACCGCCATCGAGCAGCCGACCAACGGCAAGCCCATCACCTACTCGCCGGGTCGTGAGAAAGGTGCTGCCGAGGATCCCGGCGACGCCACACGCCTGCCAAACCTCGGCGAAAGCTATCGCTACTGGTCTGCTGAAGTCAGCAAGCACGAGGACTTTTTCACCTGGGACCCGAACGCCAGCGGACGCTTCCGCATCTGGCTTTCGTGGGGCACCTGGATCACACACGCCCAAGACGCGCGCTACATTCTCGACAGAGACGGCGACCTCAAAACGACGAGCGACCAAACGGAAATCGCCAACATCAACCAACGCCTTTTTGCCGACGGAAAGCCTGCCATTCCCGAACAACGCCGCTGGAGCGGGCTGCAATCGGTCGGCATTTATGACCTCACCGACAAAAGCATTGTCATCCTCCGCAGTGGCGACACAGGCGGCCCCACCGTTGCCGATGTGATCGCCTTTGAAGAAGTGCCTGATGAAAAGGCAAAGCCGACCGTTCCGCACCTTCGCGCCCCCGTCTCTCATCTCGCCACTGAGGACAATTTCGATGCCATAGAAGCCAATTTCCTTCGTTTCACCATTACCGCAGCAAGCAGTGGTGAACCCTGCATCGATGAACTCGAAGTCTTCACGCCCAAAGCGCAAAACATAGCCCTCACTGCCAAAGTGACCGTCTCCGGCACCTACGCAGACGGCACGAACACCAGCCACAAGCGCGAGCACCTGAACGATGGCCAATACGGCAACGCACGCAGTTGGATCTCGAAGGAAAAAACCGGATGGGCGCAATTGGAGTTCGCCAAAACTGAGCGCATCAACCGTGTCGTTTGGAGCCGCGACCGCAGCGCTGGCAAAGGCAAGCACTACGAGGATCGCCTTGCGCTTGATTACCGCGTTGAAGTCTCGCTCGATGGCAAATCTTGGAAGCCCGTCGCCTCCAATTCCGATCGTCTTGCAGACAGCTATCGCAAACGCATCGCCACCATCCCCACTCTCAGCGACGTTCCCGCCGAGAAAGCCGCTGAGGTCGCCAAGCTCACACAGCAGCGCACGCACATCACAGACGAGATTCAAAAGCTCTCCGCTCTTCCCATGGTCTATGCGGGCAACTTCTCGCAGCCAGGTCCCACGAACCGCATGCATCGCGGCGATCCCACTCAGCCACGCGAAGTCATTGCGCCAGGCACGCTGAAGCAGATCGGCAAGCCACTCTCACTCCCCGCTGACACGCCCGAGCAGGAGCGCCGTCTCGCGCTTGCCAATTGGATCGCCGATCCCACGCATCCACTCACGGCGCGTGTCATCGTCAATCGCCTTTGGCATTACCACTTCGGCACCGGTCTCGTCGAGACGCCCAGCGACTTCGGCATCAATGGAGCACGTCCCACACATCCCGAGTTGCTCGACTTCCTCGCCAGCGAACTCATCGCCCACAAATGGAGCCTCAAGCACATCCACAAGCTCATCTTGCTGTCGAAGACCTTTCAGCAAAGCAGCGCAATGAATGAAGTCGCCTACAAAGCCGATTCTAACGCACGACTCCTCTGGCGCTTCCCACCGCGTCGTCTCGAAGCCGAAGCCGTGCGCGATGCCATGCTCGTCACCAGCGGGCAGCTCGACCTCAAAATGGGTGGCCCCGGTTTCGATCTCTTTGAGCCCAACGACAATTACGTCAAAGTTTACCAGACCAAGACCGATTACGGCCCCACCGAGTTCCGTCGCATGGTTTATCAAAGCAAACCGCGCACCATGCTCGACGACTTCTTCGGTGCCTTCGATTGCCCAGATGCCGGTCAGCCCGCACCAAAGCGCACCAGCAGCACCACGCCGCTGCAGGCCCTGAATCTCCTCAACAGTCACTTCGCCATGCAGCAGGCCGAAGCATTCGCGAACCGCGCCATCAAAGAATCCGGTCCTGATGTCGCCAAACAGATTCACCGCACCTTTGAACTCATCTTCCAGCGTCCACCGACCGTCGATGAGCAACGTGATGCCGCTGCGCTCGCGAGAACCCACGGTCTTCCAACACTTTGCCGCGCCCTTTTCAACTCCAACGAGTTCATCCGCCTGAACTAACGCCCGCCTCTTGCTTCTGCTCTCGCTCTTCATCTTAATTCTCCTCACCGACCTCCGCTCATGAATCCCATCTTTGATCACGAAAAGCTGACCGTCTATCAACGCGCGCTCGAATTCATTGAGTGGGTAACTCCTTTTCTTGAAGAGTTGCCCAAGTCGATCGCTGTCCAAAACCAACTGGATCGAGCCAGCACATCGATTGTCCTCAACATCGCTGAAGGAAACGGCAAATTTGGGCCAGCCGACCGGTTTAAGTATTTCGATATTGCCCGAGGTTCGACAGTTGAGTGTGCGGCTTGCCTTGATGTCCTTGTGAAAAAGAAGAAGTGCTCATCGGATCAAGTTTCATCGGGTAAAGCACTGCTACACGAAGTGGTTGCGATGTTGATGGGGCTTCTGAAACGAAATGGGCAGGGTAGGCTGAGAAAAGCAGGAGATCAGCATTCAGATGAGATTTGAGATGAAGAGCAAGAGCACGAGCAAGAACACCTCCATGAACCACCTTCTCAATCGCCGCCACTTTCTCAATCGCACGGTCACCGGCTTGAGCAGCATTGCGCTGGCGTCGTTGCTCAAAGACAATGGTCTCCTCGCGAGCGAGTCGCCGATTCGTCCAGGCATTGATCCTTCACATCCTTATGCACCGCGTCCACCGCACTTTGAGCCAAAGGCGAAGCAGGTGCTCATGATCTTCTGCTCAGGAGCCATGAGCCACGTGGACACCTGGGACTACAAGCCCGAGCTCTTCAAGCGTCACGACACACCGATGCCAGGGTCTGGAAACCTCATCACTTTCCAAGGTGAGCAAGGCAACCTCATAAAGCCCATCCGCGACTTCAAACCGCGCGGTCAGTCCGGCAAGATGATCTCCGACTTGCTGCCAAACCTCGCGGAGATGGCCGATGACATGTGCTTCATCCATTCGATGACGGCGAAGTCGAACACGCACGGTCCCGCCGAGAACCAAATGGGCACAGGTTACATCCTCGATGGCTTCCCGAGCGCGGGTGCGTGGGTGACGTATGCACTCGGCTCCGAGAACCAAAACTTCCCCGCCTTCGTCGCCATTCCTGATCCGCGCGGCGTACCGCAGATCGGTCCGCGACATTGGGGCAGCGCGTTTTTGCCTGCTTCATTTCAAGGCACGGCTTTCAACGCCAACAAGCCCATTCCGAATCTCGCACGGCCCGATTCCATCAGCGACAAAGCCGAGCGCGACACACGCGACTTCCTCAAGCGTCTCAACGGCCGCCATCTCGATCAAAACCCCGGTGACAGCGATCTCGCCGCGCGCATTTCATCGTATGAACTCGCCGCGCGCATGCAACTCGCCGCCGTCGAGATCAACGACCTCAGCTCCGAAAGCCCCACGACGCGTGCCCTTTACGGCACCGACGACACCAACGTCAACAAAGCCGGTTTCGCCAAAAACTGCATCCTCGCTCGCCGTCTCATCGAGCGCGGTGTGCGCTTTGTACAGCTCTTTAACGGCTCTTATGCCATGGGGGAAGGCGTGGGCAACTGGGACGGCCACAAGAAGATCCACGATCAATACGCCGTCCATGCGCCCATCCTCGATCAGCCCTGCGCCGCGCTACTGAAGGACATGAAGGCTCGCGGACTCTTGAAGGACACGGTGGTCGTCTTCGTCACCGAGTTCGGTCGCATGCCCACGTTCCAAAAAGGTGCCAATGGCCGTGATCACAATCCCAAAGGATTCACCGTCTGGCTTTCCGGTGCAGGTGTGAAAAGGGCTTACAGTCACGGCAGCACGGATGACTTCGGCTATCAGGCCATCGAGAACGTCACCACCATCTACGATCTCCACGCCACCATGCTCCACCTTCTTGGCCTCAACCACGAGCGCCTCAGCTTCTACAACAACGGCATCGAACGCCGCCTCACCGACGTCCATGGCCATGTCGTCAAAGACATCCTCACATGAGATCTCTATTTTCTTTTCTTTTCATTCCATCCGTCATCCTCGCCGTCGATTTCGAAAGAGAAGTCCGGCCGTTATTGCAGGAGCATTGCATCGAGTGCCACGGCGCGAAAAAGCAGAAGGGCGAGTTGCGCCTTGATGCAAAGCCATATGCGCTGAAGGGCGGGCATGATGGACCGGTGCTGGTGGCTGGTGATGTGGCGAAGAGTCCGCTGTTTCAGCGAATCATAACCACGGACGATGACGAGCGTATGCCGCCCAAAGGTGAGCGGCTTTCCGCAGAGCAAGTCTCGGCCGTGAAGGCGTGGATCGAAAGCGGAGCGGTGTGGTCTGAGAATGCGGCTGACAAAGCAGCGACGGTAGACAAACGGTTGCAGCATTGGTCGGTGCAGCCGCTGAAGGCAGGCTTCGACAAGGCCGCTTCTATTGATGGGTTCATCAAGGCCGCGCTCACCGCAAAGGGCCTCTCGATGTCACCCGAAGCAGACCGTCGCACACTCATCCGGCGGCTCTCATTTGATCTCACTGGATTGCCACCATCACCGGAGCGAGTGGAGCAGTTTGTCCGCGACACTGACCCGCAGGTTTATGAGAAGCTGGTGGATGAGTTGCTGAAATCAGCGCGCTACGGCGAGCGCTGGGCTCGGCACTGGCTGGACATCGCACACTATGCGGACACGCATGGTTTTGAGCGCGATCAGTTGCGGCCGAATGCCTGGCGTTATCGTGACTACGTCATTGAGTCGCTGAATGCGGACAAGCCTTACCACGAGTTTTTGCGCGAGCAGATTGCAGGCGACGTCATTCATCCCGATGATCAGAAAGCTGTCATCGCCACGGGCTTTCTCGCGGCGGGGCCATGGGATTTTGTGGGGCAGGTGGAGACGAAGAGCGACATGCTCAAGCGTGCGGCGCGCGCGGGCGACCTGGATGACATGGTCACGCAGGTCATCACGTCCACGATGGGCATCACGATCAATTGTGCACGTTGTCACGATCACAAACTCGATCCCATCACGCAGCAGGAGTATTACAGCCTGTGGTCGGTCTTTGCAGGAGTGAAGCGGGGCGAACGCGAAGTCAGCGCCGAGGAATCCAAGCGACTTGCTGCTGAGAAAGATCGCCTTGGCAAAAAGCTCACGCAAACGCGAGCACAGATCGCTAAACTCGCTGGTGAAGGTCTCGAACTCGCCACACTCATTCCAAAGGATTCCGGCATCGACCTGCGCAACGGCTCTGTCACGAAGGACAAGCTCGGATATCATCGCGACCTGATGACCAATCGTCTGCAAAAGGTGGAGAACGTGCCTGGGGTGAAGTGGGTCTTCGTGGCCGATGGCAAAGGAACCGTCAGCGTGGACGCCAAACAAGAAGTGAAGGGTGTTCCCGCCACCAGTGGCCACTTTTGGGATGCCATCGCGAACCGCCCGCTGAATGCGCAGCGCAGCACGAAGCTGGGTGACATCGACTTCGCCGCCAAAGGCCACACGATGCTCGCCATGCACGCGAACAGCGGCATCACCTTTGACCTCGTGAAGCTGCGTGAGCTAAGCGGCCACGCGGCCATGCGACTCAACGGTCTCGTCGGCTTTGGAGCGTCCAAAGAAGCCGCCGCGAGCCGCGCTGACTTCACCGTCTTCGTCGATGCTGCGTTGAAGCTCCAAAAGCTCAAGCTGCGTAAAGATGAGACCGCCGTAATCGACATCGAAGTGCCCGCGTCGGCGAAGACGCTCACGCTCATCGCCACTGATAGCGGCGATGGCATCGGTAACGATCTCCTCTTCATCGGCGATCCAAAGCTCGTGCCCGAAGTCGCCGAAAGCCGCCTCACCGAGGCCGAAGCGGTTGAATTGAAGAAACTCCGCGATGAAGCACACAAGCTCGAAAACGACCTCAAAGCGTTGCCTGAGCCAGCCAAGGTCTATGCCATTGTTTCTGACGCAACGACACCCGTCATCAAAGTGCAGCGTCGCGGCAATCCTGAAGATGAAGGCGCAGAAGTCATACCAACCGCTTTCGCCTGGGCAAAGCATGCCCCTGCCACTCTTGGCGACAAGGCCACGCCGGAAGGTCAGCGCCGCCGCGCGCTCGCCGAGTGGATTACGCATCCCGACAATCCGCTCACGCGCCGCGTGCTGGTGAATCGGCTTTGGCATCATCACTTCGGCCAGGGACTCGTCACCACGCCAAGCGACTTTGGTCTCGGCGGCGACAAGCCATCGCATCCCGAATTGCTCGACTGGCTCGCGGATGAGTTTTTGAAAAGTGGTTGGTCGGTGAAGCACATGCACAAGCTCATCGTCATGAGTCACACTTACCGCCAAAGATCAGTCGCAGCAGACCCATCCGTCCTATTATCAGACGCGTCAAATCGCCTCCTCTCCCACCAAAACCCGCGCCGTCTCGATGCCGAGTCCTTGCACGACGCTGTGCTAGCTGTCAGCGGCACGCTCAATCCCGAGATGGGCGGCCCAGGCTATCGCGACTTCAAATACACCGAAGCCTACGCGCCTATCTACGACTACCTCACACCGGACAAGCCGGAGCTATGGCGGCGCAGCATCTACCGCTTCATCGTGCGCACCACGCCACACCAGTTCCTGTCCACACTTGATTGTCCTGACCCGGCCAATCTCACGCCCGCCCGCGTGAACACGACCACCGCCTTGCAGGCGCTCACGCTTAGCAACAACGACTTCATGCTCCAGCAGGCGCAGCATCTCGTCACGCGCATCGAAAACGAAACCGATTCCCGCGAAGCCGCCATCCGCCGAGCCTTCGCCCTCACCTTCCAACGCGATGCCACCGCCGCCGAAGTGCAAGCCGCCACGCCCCTCGTCACCGAGCAAGGCCTATTTGCGCTGTGTCGCATGCTCATCAATGCCAATGAATTCGTTTACCTCGACTGAAGGATGAAACACAACCTCGCACCCCTCATCACTCTACTACTCGCACCTCTGAGCGCATTGTACGGGTCTGACCGTGCCTTGGCGGAATTCAGACAGCTCGTTTACACTGAATCCTGGACGGAAAGGTGGCCCACCGTCTCAGGTGCGGAAGAAGCGCGAAACGTCACCGCCGAAGTGTGGACAAAGGCCATGCAGGCATCGCTGGACGCACAGGGAACACTGCACATCCCCGCGCGTGAGAAGCCATATTACCTTGATGGGCCTCTGGTGATGAAAACTGGCCATAAACTGACCGCCGACCCGAAGGCGGAGATCCGTCTCAAGCCCGGCAGCAACACCTGCATGGTGCGCAACGAGCACATTGTCGGTTTCGCTGAAAAGCCCGTGCCTGCGGACACGAAGCCTGATGCCGACATCACCATCGAAGGCGGCATCTGGACGACGCTGGCTACCTCGCGCGCTGAGTCGAACGGCAATCAGCGCGGCCTATCTTCCAAGCTCAAGCCTGTGCCCGGCACGCATGGCGTCATACTTCTGCAAAACATCCGCCGTGTGACGGTGCGGAACCTCACCGTGCGCCAAAGCAAGCCCTTTGGCGTGCATCTGGCAAACGCTCATGACTTCACAGTTGAGAACATCACACTCGATGAGCATGGACGCGATGGCGTGCATGTGAACGGCCCGGCGAGTGAGGGGATCATCCGCAACGTCAGAGGCGTGTCGCACGATGACACCGTCGCGCTGAACGCCTGGGAATGGAAAAACTACGCACCCAGCTTTGGTGCCATCCATCACATCATCATCGCAGACATCCACGGCGCACCGGACGGCATCCCATCGGCCAACGCCATCCGCCTGCTGCCCGGCGTGAAGCGCTTCGCCGATGGCACCACGCTCGACTGCTCTATCCACGACATCACCTTGCGAGACATCACCGACATCCGCGACTTCAAACTCTACGACCAGCCCAACCTCGAAGTCGGTCGCGACAACGACTTCAGCATCGGCATCGGAACGCTAAAGAACATCGTGTTTGAAAAGCTCACCTTCAATCGCCCCGGCAGCATCCAAGTCCACGCCAACACCGACGGCTTGACGGTCCGCGATGTGAAGCCGCTCTTTCCACCTCCCGCCGACTATAACCTCATCGAACTCGGGCCGAAGTCTATGACCTACAAAGGCGCGCCCGGCAGTGATCCGTCCCTCTGGACTGAGATCTTTTCTCCTGACCTCGATTGCACCGTTCGCAACGTCAGCATCACTGGCGTTCGGTTTCGTGATGCCCAAACCGATCTTCCCATCGAGCAAGTCGTCCGCGTCATCGAGCAAAAGCCCAACACCAACTACCCTAAGACCACACCGAAAGGCGGCACGGGCAAAGCCATCTGGATTCGTTAAACCATGAAACACATCATCCTCCTCACACTCGCCATCGTCTCGCTTGCTTCAGCGGCGGACAAGCCGGCGCATCTCTTCATTCTCTCCGGCCAATCCAACATGGCGGGCATGGACCCGAAGCTCGGGTTTGAGCCGGAGGCGAAGAAGCTTTTTCCTGAAGCCGAAGTGGCTTACATCAAGATCGCCGTTGGTGGTATGCCCATTCGTTATTGGGTGAATGAATGGAACGACATCGCCACGAAACATGGCGTTGATGTTGCGAAGGCCCGCGCAGCCGACAAAGACCAGAAATCGACAGCCTTTTTCTATCCTCGCATTCTCAGTCAGTTCGCGGACATGCTCAAAGTGCACCCCAATCCGGCCTCGATCACCTTTTGCTGGATGCAGGGCGAGAACGACTCCAAAACCGGACTGCATGCTCCTTATGCCGACGCCTTGAAGCAGCTCATCGCCAACCTGCGCCGCGATTTGATGCGCCCTGACATGAACTTCGTCATCGGCCGCATCAGCGACCATGAGTTCATCAATCCGCCTGCCTGGAAAGTCGTGCGTGAGGCCCAGGTTGAGATCGCGAAAGGTGATGCGCATGGTGCCTGGGTCGATTGCGATGATCTCAATGACAAGGAGGTCAAAGGCGCGATGACCAACGACCTCCACTACACTAAACCCGGTTATGAACTTCTCGGCCGCCGCTTCGTTCGTCAGGCGAAGGCGCTCATCGAAGGTAAGAAGCCTGGCGAGAATGGCCGCCCCGAATGAATCGACTCATGAACTCCAGCTCACGTCGCAACTTCCTCCACAGCTTCACGGGAACCGCTCTCGCTTCTCTGCTGCATCGCGATGCCAGCGCAGCGACGAATCCGCTCGCGCCCAAGACATCGCATCATCCCGCCAAGGCCAAAGCGGTGATCCAAATTTTCTGCCCCGGCGGTCTTTCGCATGTCGATACCTGGGATTACAAACCGGAGTTGGTGAAGCGTCAGGGCAAGCCATTCGATCCCGATGGTAAGCTCACCTTTTTCGCGTCGAAGCCGGGAAATTGTCAGCAGAGCTGGTGGCCCTTCCACCAACATGGCGAGTGTGGACGTTGGATCAGCGACCTCTTCCCGAAGCTCGCGCAACGCGTGGACGACATGGCCTTCATTCATTCGATGCAGAGCAAAACCGCGCTGCATGGCCCAGCGATGTTCATGGCGAACAGCGGCTTCATCCTGCCCGGCTTTCCCAGCATGGGCGCGTGGGTCACCTATGGACTCGGCAGCGTGAGCGATGACCTGCCTGCCTTCGTCGTACTGCCCGATCCGCGCGGGCTTCCGCCTGGCGGTGTCATCAATTGGGGCGCAGGTTTTCTGCCCGCGATTCATCAGGGCACCACGCTGCAAACTGATGTCGAGAAGCCACCCATCGCCGATTTGTTCCCGTCAAAAAACTTCGCGCATCTCCGCGGCCAGACCGAGCAGACCAGCCGCGATTTTCTCCAAACGCTGAACCGTGCCCACGCCGCCGAGCGCACGGGCAACAGCGAACTCGAAGCCCGCATCGCCGCCTACGAACTCGCCGCCCGCCTGCAACTCAGCGCTCCCGACGCCACCAATCTGCGTGGCGAATCCGACGCCACCAAGCAGCTCTACAATCTCGATCACGAAGACATTGGCACCTTTGGCCGCCAATGCCTGCTCGCTCGTCGTCTTGTCGAGCGTGGAGTGCGCTTTGTGCAGATCTTCTGTGGCGCGGAAAACACCGGCGCGAAAAAGATTCGCCCGAACTGGGACAGCCACGAAGACCTCGTGCGCGACCACGGCTACTGGGGTCCCATTCTCGATACCGGTGCCGCCGCGCTGCTCACCGATCTCAAATCACGCGGACTGCTCGACAGCACACTCGTCCTCTGCACCAGCGAGTTTGGACG
>CAZOVY010000008.1:0-89518 GCA_964583255.1 uncultured Prosthecobacter sp. | reverse complement strand
GATTCTAAAAAGTACAGCGCCTTTTTAGACAATCTTTTCGAGAACTGGTCTAGCTCTCCAGAGCTGTCATCGGCCTGGGGTCTCTGACCTTCAGGCTGCTTCCCCAATCACGCCTGAAGGCTACAAGCCTCAGGCCAATGACAGGCGTGGACGCCTATCCTCCATCAGACGACGGCGAAGTCAGCGGGTTCATGACCGTAAATGCCGTAGCGAGTCATGAAGCGGAGCAGATTGCGGCTGTAGGGATTCGTGGTGAGTCCGCCGCCAGCCATGCCGGAGATATTCTTCTCGAAATGACGCTGCATGATCATGCTGATCTTGCCGGGAAAACGACGGGACATCTCAGTGCCGGTGCGCTGGAGGGCGAAAATTTGGCCTCCATAAAAAATGTCCACCAGCTCCTGCCAAGCCGTCAACATCTCGCGGAACCAGTCGAGGTATTCCTCGAAAGCTTTGTCCCAACCTGAAGACGTGTTTTGCAGAATAGCGTCGGCCAGCATCTCGGCGGAAGTCATGGCCATGCACAATCCGGGGGAGAGCATGGGATCGACAAACCCGAACGAATCGCCCACACTGACCCAGCCTTCGCCATGCCCCTGATCGGAGATGAGTTGGTAGTTCGCATAGGTCGTCACGGGAGTGATGCGCTTGCGATTCGGACAGGCGTCTGCCAGTGGCTTGTTTTGATCGATCATCTCCTCAAGCTGCTCCTCAGCGGTGCTGCCGTATTTTTTAGCATGTTCCTTATCCACCACGACTCCGATGGAGAGCGCATGCAGCAAAGGGATGCGCCAGCACCAGCCATGCTTCAGACGTGTGATGACTGTCTGCCCTGCGGGAATGGGCATGGTGACGTTTTCATAGTGGGCAAAGTGGGATACGTCTTTGCGCAGGCCGACTTTAGCCGTGAGTCCGAGAAGCTTCGCAAACAAGCGGCGGCGGCCACTGGCATCCACAAGCAAGTCTGGCTGCTTGCCCTGCCAATCGGGAACCAAAGCAAGCGTCTCAGCAGCGAGACGCGGCACTTTTTCACCACGCTCGGTGGCACCGAGTTCGAGCTTCACTTGGCAGGGGATAAAGCGTGCGCCGGACTTCAGGGCCGTCTCGTGAATGAGATCATCAAAGGGCCGACGCGGCACGTTGTAAGCATAGGTCGGCAGCACACCGCGCATGGCTTCAAAGGAAAGTTCGAGCGCATCATTTTCATCGAAGATCCAAGTCACGCCAGGTTTGTAGGTGCCGAGTTTGGCCACTTCATCCTCGATGCCGAGTCTGCGAAATACGGTGACCAAACGAGGAATGAGCGACTCACCCACGACCATGTCGGGACGCTTACCGTCATCAAAGAACACGGCATCCACGCCCTCACGGGCAAGCAGAGCAGCGAGCGTGGCACCGGCAGGACCAGCGCCGACGATGCCGACGCGAAGTGATTTCTGGGCGATCTTCATAACAGCGAGTCGCCCAGAATAGGCAATGCGCAAGGCTCACGCAAGAACGCGTGCTCTTTGTCTAACTTTTTGCCAATAATCGCCTCACACCGCGCCGAGATCGCCCATCAATTGATCGATGAAGATCTGCCGCTCTTGATCCGTCAGGGTGCCCTCACGCCAGCAGAGGGTGAGGACGAGTCGTCCGTTTTTCTCGTTGGTGAAGACGCCAGTTCCTGGTGGGTCAGAGAAGCTGGGGACGTGGTAGGCATTCGTCACGGTGGCACCGCCGAACTCGGTCAACTCGGGGGCGAAGACGCCGGTGTTCGAGTGGTAGAAGGAGCTGAACTTGCCCTTCATGTGGAAATTGATGAAGGTCATGTGCAGGCTCGGCGGCATAGGGCGCATGAGCCACATGAGATCGCGGAAGGCATCTCCAATCTTGTCTTTGATGAAACGTGTGTGCTGCTGGTGCAGCGACTGCGCGGCGGCAGCCAGCGTGGTGAGTTCATCCGCGAGCAGATTGCAGAAGAACATGGTGAGATGATTCTGAAACAGCGGCCCGCGCACGCCTTTCCGCCGCACCTGGATGGGGATGCAGCACATGAGCGACTCGGGCTTCACGCCGCGATGCTGAAACACGCGATGATGCGCGCGCATGGCGCAGGCGAGGTGAAAAGGCATGTTGATCAGCGGCCCGGAGATCTCAGCGCTGAGACGTGCGGCCTCTGCCGTCTGGGCCTCTGTGAGCGTGATGACCTGGAAGTGCGCGCGGCCTGCGGAGAGTTTCGTGGAGCCGAGCGCTTCAAAGGGTTTTTTCATCACCTTGTCAAAAAAGGTCGGCATGACCTTGGCCGTCTTCCAGCGGTCGCCCCAGCCGCGCGGATCATTCAGATCGGTGAGATCAAAAGCGGGCACAGGCTCGCTTTTACCACCACCCAGCAGACGATTTAGTTCGAGGAGAAAGAACTCCGCGCCAATGCCGTCCATGATCAGATGACTCCATGAAAAGACGAAGACACAGGTGCCGTCCGCTTTTTCGACGAGATCAAAGCGCACGTTTTCCCAGCCGTCTTCATGCTGTGGCAGGGAGGTGTTGATGATGTCATCGAGCTTTGTTTGGAGATCGCTGAAACGATCTGCCCCATGCACAGCGAGTGCGCCTGGCGAGCCTGTCTGCGACCTAAGATGCAACTGGAGCGGACGTGGATTATTTGCGGGCATCCAGATCGGCAATGAGAAAAACGAGGGCTTCTTGAGCTGCGCCGTGAGAATTGGAAATGGATAGAGCGTCGGCAAATCGACGAGCAGTTTACGCAAACTCGGCACGTCGGGCGCGTGATCCAGCTCGATGAATGAGCGCGCGATGTGCCCGCCCTGCCCTCCCTTTCGCAGCATCTCATCAAAGGCGTGCGTGAAGAAATCACAGTCGCGCAGAGGCAGACGGTCAAAGGGAGACTCGGGAGGAAGAGGGGAAGAGGGGATTAGGGGAAGAGGGGAGGCTGCTGCGGCTGGAGCCGCCTCAACGGTAGGTTCTGACGACTCGATCACCGCATACCCTTGGGTCACTAAAAGCGCGGCAATTGCTCTGCCACTTTTGAAATTGGCCCGCGAAACGCTCCCGACGGGGATCGCCACGCCGTAATGCTCCTCTAATAAAAGCAAGAGCTGCATGATGGCCATGGAGTCGAGTCCAGCGTCGAAGAGGTCAGACTCGACGGTGAATCCAGGCGGAGTTTCGAGCACTTCATCACGCACCAGAGAGAGGACACGCGCTTCGAGTTGGGGGAGAGTTTCGGTGGCAGACATCAGGCAAAGAGGGGCCGAAAGTACAGGCCTGCCATTCAGGGTCAAGGGCGGTTGTGCCAGCCATGACATCTGCTGCCAAATAAGCTAAATCACTAAGCTATTGACTGTAAACCATTGATTATTAGTCGTTTGAACAAAAAATCGAAGCTGAAATTATCTTGTCAGCATAAGAAATTCCTGTTCTGATCATTATCCAATTTAAAAAATAATGCGCTCGACTCTCTACTGGCTTGTTTCTTCAGCCGTCGCCCTGCTCTCCATGAGCAAGGCGGCTGAGACGCCTTTTGAGTCCAGTGTCGTGGCTTTGGCTGATCCGACACTGCATGCTCTGAGTGTTTCTGAATCATCCAAAGCCGTGCTTCTGGGAATCGGCATCATGGCTCTAGCCTACACCTACAGGCGGGCTTGGCTGAACTACAAGCCAGTGTAGGCGAACTGAGCTTTACGCGACTTTGGCCACGAGGTGCTCGGCGGCCTTAGCGGCCTGTTCACGCAGCTCGGGATTCAAATTTTTCTGCTCGAACTCGCGGCACCAGCCTTTGATTTCGAGTTCGTTGAAAATCTTGCCAATCACACGACGCAGCAGGCCTTTTAAATTCGGCATTTCGACTTCCTGAAGGCTGCGGATCGCCGCTTCCTTGTAGGTTTCCAGCATGAGCGTGGACTTTTCATAAGCGCCTGTTTCCTCTGCCCATTGACGAATGGTAGGCTTGTCTGGCAGCGTCGCCGCTTGGCCATTCCATAGCGCTTCCATCGTATCTTTGACCTCGCCTTTACCGCGCTCACGTAGCAGAGCGAGGATGATGCTGGGACGAATGCTAACATTGTTGTCAGCCGCAGAGTCGTCACCGAGATCGTCGAGGTCATCGCGGATCTGGTAAGCGATGCCCAAGTTTTCGCTGTAGCTATGCAGCGCATCAGCCGTCTCATCGAGCTGGCCTGCTAAAGCAGCACCTATTTTCAAAGCGACCTCAAAGGCCGGTGCCGTCTTGCTGCGGAAGATTTCCAGCACCTGTGTATTACTCAGCGCCACAGGATGATTGTTCCAGAGCAACTCCGCGCCCTGTCCACGACAGAGTTCACGCTGACCTTCAGCCGCCACTTTCAAACACGCGCTGCGCAGATGGCTGGCGCATTTCATTTCGGCCAGAAGGCGGTAACCCTCGCCGATGAGCAGATCACCCACGTTCAAGGCCACACCCACGCCGTATTCGGAGTGCAGCGTCGGCTCACCATAGCGCTCAGCGTCGTTGTCTTCGATGTCGTCGTGAATCAGGGAGGCCTTGTGGAAAGCCTCGACCGAGACCGCCGCCAGCTTGAGGTCATCAGAGATCGGGCCTTCAGGATCTTCACGCAGTGCCTGATAAGCGGCGATGGTCAAAAAGGGCCTCCAGCGTTTACCCGCGCGGCCCAGCCAATCACGAGCGATTTGTTCCGTCTGACAAGTGGGCTTACCGAGCAGCGCATCGAGGGCTTCGGCTGTGAACCAAGTCTTCACTTCATCATGCAACGCATTCAGGTTCAGGCGGCGTGTCTTGTCTTCGCTAGTCAGGTGGATGTAATCCCAGACCCAATCAACATCGACCGTGGTATCGATGCAGTCATCTTGAAGCAAAGGCACCGCCACCGCAGGGATCGCAGCCGCCTCAATGTAAGGGAACGTGCGCTCCAAAACAGGCAGGCAGGAAATGCCCACGATGGCCTCGATCTTGCCCGTCTGGATCAGCGACATGACGATGGCGCTACCTTCAGCCACCAGCACCGCATAGCCCAGCTTCTCTGCCTCATTTTGGAAGTCCTGAATGCTGCACAGACCACACTGTTTGCAGAGCAGGCCAAATTCATCAAAGGGAGCCGGGCACTTGCTCTCGATGCGGATGCATTTGGGCATGAGCAGCAGACGCTTTTCAAACGGCACGCTGGCCAGAGACTCACGCCACGTCTCATTCGCCAGCAGCACACCCGTGTAGTCGCGGTAGATTTTCTCGATGCCATTGAGCGCCATGATCTTCTCCGTGTGAACTTGCAGTTCATCGATCGGCACAGGCGGCACCAGTTTGTGCTGCTCAGCATATTCACGCACAGACTTCAGCACAAAATCACGGTCCTGCTTGGTCTGCGGGATGTTCTTTTTAGGCTGACGAAAACGGCGCACCAATCCAGGAATGGCAGGTGGCAGGGCAGCAGAGCGGACGGCAACAGTGGACATGGGGGAAAATGACGAATGAAGGGAATGACGAATTCCGAATGGTTTCCCTGTAACCGTGCCGCTTCAGCCTAGTCTTGCAAGGATTGCGCTCAGTTACGCGAAAATTGCGCTAACTCAGACCACCGTGCCCTTGTTGCTGCTCTTTTTCTTCTTGGGCTTGGTGCCTTCTCCGGGGATGCCTTCGTCTTGTAGGATGGTGTCCTGGGGGAGTGGCGCGGCTTCATTTTCGATCTTGGGCTCGGGCTCGTTGTAGGGACTCTCCTGCTGGTAGAGCTTGAGACGACCTTTAAACTCGTCTTCGAGAGATTTGCGCTCTTCTTCAGCCAGATCTTTGTCCTCTGGCAGCAGGGCGAGTGCTTTCTTTTGCCAAAGAATGGCTTCGAGATATTCGCCGTTGCGGGCGAGGCAGGCAGCTTTGGTGTCGATCATTTCATAGCGCTGGTCTTCCCCGGCTTCGTCCATGATGCGCAGTGAGCGAGCGGCGAACTGTACGGCTTGCTCTCCATTTTGCAGACTCTCTTCAGGACAAGTGGCGAGGAACCAAGCAAGGTTGTTTGAGGACCATGGATCGTTACTCTTGGCAGCACGCTGATACCACGCACCAGCTCGGCGGTAGTCGAGAGGCACGCCGTTCCCAGTGTAGTAAAGATTGGCCAAACGGCTCATGGCCTGCACGTGATCCTGCTGGGCGGCGCGGAGGTAAAGCAGCGCTGCTTTGGAAGGGTTCTTGGCGACACCGACACCGCGCTCCATCTTAGCGGCGAGGGCGGTCTGCGACTGCGGATGATTTTGATCGGCGGCTTTTTGCAGCCACTCGGTAGCTTTGACTGGGTCTTGCTTGATGCCGCGCCCGAGATCGAAGGCCATGGCGATGGCGAACTGCGCAGGGGCAAATCCGTTTTCTGCGGATTTGCGATACCACTCGACGGCCTTGGATTCGTCCTTTTTCACACCGGCGCCGTCTTCATAGAGTGAACCCATGACAAACTGAGCGCGCAGATGCTTTTGATTAGCAGCTTTTTCCATCCAGACGACGCCAGCCTTTTCGTCTTTCTTGGTATCTTCACCCGTGAGCAGTCGCAGACCGTACTCGAACTGCGCATCGGCATCGCCTTTCTTCGCCCAGGTTTCGAGATCGGCGACCTTGAATCCAGAAGCACTCTGCGCCGAGGCAGAAGGCATAACACAAAAAAGGAGAAGGGCGGAAAGGATGAGTTGCAGGCGTGTCATACGAGAAGTGTTACGTTTGATGAGGCTGGTATCAGACTGCCAAAACAGCGGAAAGCTCAAACCGAGCCAGTTTATCGCGACCAGCTCGCCCCTGGCGCGAGCGCGACCTTCCAGCCACGCAGGTGCATGAAGGAATAGTCGGTCTTACCAAAGGCTCCGACCATAGGGACACCCGTGGCGCTCTTCCAGGCCTTGCTCATGCTTTCAGCGGTGTGGCAGCCCCAGCTCTGACAAAAAGCTTTGCGGGCAAAGGCACTGCGATTCAGGCGACTCAAGTCAGCCTCATGCAACCATGCGGTGGAGCTGGCGTAGATGTCTGAGCTGTAGTCAAAGAGGAAGCAGTACTTATTCGAGTGACCGAAGTACTCAAAGCCAGAGACTTTGGTGCTGCGTCGTGAGATGGCTCCGCCGCCTTCATTGATGTAGCGGATGACGTCATCACCCGTGCGGAACCAGACGAGATTGATCTTGTAAGTGTTACGCACGGATTCGACATGCGCGGTCAGCGGATCATGATCAGCAGCGGCGCGGCGCAGATAAGAGTCCCGATAAACGAGCCACGTGATGGTAGTGCCCTGCGGTGCCGTTTTCTGGATTTCCTGCATCCTGACACGAGCCGTGCGGACAAAGTTCCCCCACCAGCGGTCATGCTGCTGACCAGTCTGGCGCAGATCCTCCCACTGGCGCAAAGCTGGGCCGCCGGAGCAAATGATGTACTCAGTTTGCTGGGCACTAGCGAGTGCAGTACTGCCGAGCCAGAGGGCGAGGATGAAGAGATGCGCTTTGAGTGGGGATGGCATAGGAAAAACAGGTGCAGCAGTTGCCGTGCCGGACTTATTTCGTTGGAGTGAATTTGAAGCCCTTGAACTGCACTTTCATCGGCGGACCCGCATGGATCTGGAGGGCAAGCAGTCCTTCCTTCGGCGCATTCGCAGCGTCTTCATCGGTCACGTCGATCGTCTGCATGCCGTTGATGAAATGCTGCACATGATTGCCTTTGGCGATGATTTTATATTCGTTCCAGTCTTCGCTCTTGATGCTTGCCTGGATGGCTGCGCTGTCACCGACGGTACCTGCCTGCTCAACGACCGGCTTCTTGGCATCAGCACCTGCTTTGATCACCGTCTTTTCACCGCGCTTTGCTAAGATGCCACGACCACGCTCTTCATAAAGAATGCCGCTATAGGTGGTGCCAGCTTCAAAGTCAGCCTGATAGCCGCTGATGATTGGACCGAAGGCACCAGGAGCCAGCTCCTTGCTGCGATACTGCACGCCGGAGTTCCCCTTCTCGATGCGGTATTGGAAGCTCAGCTCGAAGTCACCAACTGTACCGCCTTTCCAGACGAGGAAGGTGTTGTGCTTGATGATACCCTTCTTTGGATCAGCCGGGTCAGGCGGGGTGATGCCAGTGATCGTGCCATCCTGCACGCTCCACAGATCCTTGTTGCCTTCCCAACCCGTAAGGTCGGTGCCGTTAAAAATAGTAACGTCTTCCGCCAAAGCTGGCAGGGAGAAAGCGGCAAGGAGAGCGAGTGTGCGAATGGTTTTCATGGTAGGCCGTTTTAACGCGCCCCCTGCCTTTTGTCTATCGCTTTACTCCAGCGGCTGAAACCACCTCTTAAAGTTTGTGTGAGTCCCACATAATCAACGCAAGGAAATCTAGCCGTGCTTTCATGCGTATAGTCTCCTGAACATGCCCCCCCTGCGTTTCCTTTTCCTTCTCTGCCTACCCGCTATGGCAGCCCCCGCGGCTGATGCTTTGGCCACTCGTGGTCAGGCCGCTTTTGATCAAAAGATCAAGCCACTGCTCGAACAGTTTTGCTACGACTGCCATTCCGACGGCACCGACAAAGGCGACTTCGCTTTTGATGAGCACAAAGATTACGCGGCGCTGCGTGCCGACTTCGTTCTCTGGGATCATGTGCGCCAGCAGATTGTCACCCACGTGATGCCGCCAGAGAAGAAAAAGGAAAAACCAACTTTGCAGCAGCGGGACGAAATCGTGGCCTGGATCGATGACTCCATCTTCTGGTTTGATCCCACCAAACCAGACCCCGGCCACGTCACCGCGCGGCGGCTTAACCGCACCGAATACAACAACACCGTTCGCGACCTGCTGTATGTGGACACCCAGCCAGCCAAAGAATTCCCACCTGACGACACGGGCTACGGATTCGATAACATCGGCGACGTGCTCAGCCTCTCTCCCATGCTGATGGAAAAGTACCTGCGCGCTGCCCGCCAAGTGGCGGATGATGCGATGGACATCTCCATACCCGAGCACGCTGACATCGAGATCGGCGCGACCAAGCTCTGGAATCAGAAAGGCGAAACCAAAGAGTGGGAAGGCGTGCGCTGGTTTCACAGTGAAGCCGAGGCAGCAGGAAAATTCACCGCACCTGCCAGTGGGACTTACGCCGTCACTCTCCATGTCGCAGCGACCGAGTCCGGTGACGAACCCGCCAAGATCGCCTTGCGCATCAATGGCAAAGACGTGTCCACCTATGATGTCCGCACGCGCTGGAAGGACGACCGCGGCCCCTGGCAAAAAATCACCCAAAGCGTGCAACTCAATGCCGGGGACTCAAAAATCTCCGTCGCGTTTCTCAACGATCATGCCGACCCGATGAATCCAGATCCCAACAAGCGCGACCGAAATGTCGCGCTCGACAAGATCGAAATCCAAGGCCCCTACGGCCTGCTCGCGCCACGCGGCAGCAAGTTCCTGCGCTGGCTCATCGGCGACAAGCCCGTAGGCTTGCCGACATTACAACTCTCTGGTGAGCACTTTGAAAAAGGTGAGGGAGATGCCTCCATCGACACGGGCACCATCGAGCTAGCCAGCAGTGGTTATGTGAAACATGCGATCGAACTCGCTGAACCAGGCAAATACAAATTCACACTCAAAGCCGGTGCCCAACAGGCTGGTGACGAACCCGCCAAGACCGAGCTTCGCATCGCAGGAAAAACCATTGGGGCCTTCTCCGTCACCGCAAAGAATCAGTCTGTTCAGGAGTTCCATGTCGAAGCCGATCTACCAGCTGGGAAGCATGAATTGCAGGTCTGGTTCTTGAATGACTTCTATGATCCTGCCACCAAACAGGACCGTAACTTCTGGCTGCATCAGGTGAAGCTCGAAGGTCCACTCGGCAAAGGCTCAGGCGTCCAAGTCACCGATCTTCCCATGCTCGTCGAAAAGATGGGCATGCGACTTTTCCGCCGCCCAATGCGCGATGTAGAAAAAACCAAGTGGCAAGCTTTTGCCACGCTCGCGATGAAGGAAGGCGAGTCGCCACTCGGCGCTCTGAGCTACACTTTAGAGGGCATGCTCGTCTCCCCCTCGTTCCTCTTTCGCAGCACTCAGTCCACCCTCGGATCTGCTGATGGTATCACCGAGATCGACGACTACAGCCTCGCCAACCGCCTCTCCTATTTCCTTTGGTCGGCACCACCAGATGATCGCCTGCTGCAACTCGCGGCTAAGTTCGAGCTGCGGCAAAACCTCGCCACAGAAGTGAAGCGCATGATCGGTGATTATCGTGCCTGGTCGCTCACAGAAAACTTTGCGGGTCAGTGGCTGCAACTACGAGACATGGACATCGTCGAGCCAGACACCCGTCGCTTCCCTGAATTCAAAGGCAGCATCGCCAACGCGATGAAGAGAGAAAGCCAGTCCTTCTTTGACCACATCCTGCGTGAGAACCGCTCCATCATCGACTTCCTGAACGCGGACTACACCTTTGTGAATGACAAGCTCGCCAAATACTATGGCCTGCCACAAGTGAAGGGTGACAAGTTCCAAAAAGTCTCTCTGCAAGGCACGCCACGCGGCGGCATTTTGACACAGGGCAGCATCCTGACACTCACCTCCATGCCGACTCGCACCTCACCCGTGAAGCGCGGTAAATACTTGTTGGAAAACATCCTCGGCACACCTCCGCCGCCCGCACCCGGCGGCGTACCGCCATTGGATGACAAGCAGGTCCGCATGTCCAATCTCACGCTGCGCGAGCAGTTCGCCGAGCATCGCAGCAACGCCTCCTGCGCAGGCTGCCACGCCTTCCTCGACCCCATGGGTTTCGCCTTTGAAAACTACGACGCCATCGGCCGCTGGCGTGATCAGGAAAAGAATCACCCCATCGACGCCACTGGCACTCTCGTCCGCGGTCAGCAGTTCAAAGACCTCGCCGAACTACGCACCCTACTAGCCCGCGACATGGCAGACGACTTCACGCGCAACCTCGCAGAGAATCTACTGACCTACGCCCTCGGTCGCGGCCTTGATTACAGTGACAAACCCGCCGTGCAGGAAATCGCCCGCCGCACCAAGGCCGCTGGCTACAAATTCCAGGACATGATCCTCGCGGTCTGTGAGAGCGTGCCTTTCCAGAAAATGCGAGCTGGCGGCGGAGACGCTGAGTGATCAGGGATTGCTCTGGATCACCGTCATGCCACTGACGCTTGTGCCAGGGAAGAAGCCTGCGCCAAAGTTCCCCTCCTGAAACAGCACACCACCGACGGTGCGGGTAATGATGCCATCTTTGAAGCTACCGGTGAACAGGCCTGAGGTGGCGGTGAGCGTAAGTTTCAGAGCCACCGCATCCACGGGGATGACGAATACGTTCGTGGTATTGAGTGTGATATTGCGTGAGATGGGGGCCGCGAGATTTCCGCCGGTGGCGTTGAAAGTGGCGTTTGGCACGATGCCGAGCAAATTCAGCGCGCGCTGGCCCGTGAGTGGTGCGTCATATCTGGAGCCGATGAGAGCGAGACGGGTCGTGAACTCAGCAGTATGAATGCCTCCGACCGTGAGCGGCTTCAGCCAGGCGATGCTGCCCTCGAAGTCGCTCACGCCGGGAGTGGAGTTAAAGAATACATTCCCGGCGATGTAGCCTGCATTGGTATGCAGCGGGACAAACAGCGGCCATGAGGCGACTCCGACGATCTGACTGCTGTGGGTGATGGCGACGTTGTTCGCGAGCTTGCCGGCCAAGGTGACGGCTCCAGTGTTGGTGATCACGATCGTGGCATAACCGCTACTCTGGGGCGCACTGGCGACGGCTGGCGCCTCAGGCATAAAGAGCGCGGTGTATTTGCCAACGAGGCCACCGGGCAGCAGGTTCGTGGTGGTGTTGTAGAGCGCGGGATCAAGCGCGATCTGGGAGCTGGGATTGATTCCTGAACCATCCAGCGTGCCGGTGATGCGCGGAACACCGCTGAGGACATCCAGCGTCAGTCCGAGCAGGAAGTCGGTGAGCGGCGCGACTCGATCAATGATGATGTGGAGAGTCGGCAGGGTGCCGTCCTCAGTGAAGGCTCCGGCGAATGAAATGCTTACCCCCTGGAGTATGAACTTGCCGGAGAAGGCTCCCGTATTCATCAACTTCAGCGTGATGGAGCCGATGTTGCTCGCCGTCGGGTTGTTATTCGTGATGAGTCCATTAAAGGTGCCCGCCAGATGCGGCGGCGGTGTCGCAACGGGAGTGACCGTGCTGACTCGTGAAAGCAGGCTGCCGTTTTTGTCATAGCTGTAAGCCGTGCGGCTGGTGCCGTTGTAGTTCACAGCAGTCATGCGGCCTGCCGCATCGTAGGTGTAGCCGACCTGGATGCGGGCGGCGTGGGCGGACAGTGAAATGACCGCGAGCAAAGTGAGGAGAAGTGTTTTCATGATCGTGGGTTTTCGTTTCTCATTCATGGTGCCGATATGTTTCTGCCTCTCAAGTCGAGTAGATCCCCTGAAGCGGAACTACTATTTGGACCGATGAGGGCATCGAGAGCAGCGCTGTGTCGCCCTGGTGTCCGGGGTTTGGGAGCGGGCGGAGCGGCGGGAGGGGCACCAGTATTGATTCCCGAAATATAATCCTTCGCGAGAGTTCCCGGACTTGCCCCAGTGTAGCCTAAATTATCGGAAGGGGAGTCGATAGATTGGAGGAAACTGTTGATGGTATCTGCTTCGATTCTATCGAATGCATTCCCGCCCTGCGCCTGCCCAGATATGTCATCAATAATATCGTTCAATTTGATCACTCCAAAGGTGCTGCTGATGAAAGTATCGTCGCCGCTGCTCCCTGGATTAGGGGCAGGCGGAAAGCTGGAGCCGCCGGCGTTTGGATTGCCAAAGAGATCATTGCCCCCGGTGCCCGGCCCATCCGGTTTACAGATGGGAGGCAAGGCATTGAAGCCGCCCCATGTACTCGATTCACCAAGGTGACACGAAGCGCATGAGGTTCCACCGAACGAGGAGTGGGGTGCCCTGGAGTTCGACTTCGATTGCCCCCCCAGGCTGAAATCCCACCAAATGCTGGCATCACCACCTTGGTCCCCCATCCAATCACCGTTATTCCAGTACTCGTTTGAGAAATACGGAGTTGGACTTTCCCTTGTTCCCATCGGGTCCACATAGCGCATCGGATTCTGCGCGGCATACTGATAAGGGTTCGACGACTTCACGTCCCCTGCTCGTGCTGGCACTGGATCACGCGAGAGGAAGCGGGCGGTCTTGGGGTCATAGTAACGAGCACGCATCTGATACAGCGTGCCTTCAGCCCGCACGCCGTAGGCTCCGATGTATTGGAAGGGCTGCGTGCTCGTGCCCGTGTGGCCCAGTGGCTCGCCATACGGTCCGTAGGCGTAGGCGTCGATGACGGTTCCGGTGGAATCGGTCAGCGCGAGCGTGGAGCCGATGCGGTCGAAGTGATAAAAGGTCGGCTCCCCGGTGCCCATGTCCACGCTGTAAAGCAGCCTGCCGCCGGGCGTCCAGACATAAGCGCGATCATTGCCAGTCGGCGGGTCTTCATAGACGATGGGGGCCATGCCCAGCGCGTAGTGATTGTAGAAGCGGGTGACGTCAACTCCGACCGTGCGCGTGGTTACGTCCCCCAGTCCGTTGTAGGCGAGAGTCACGCCATCCGCATTGATCAGACGCGAGGCTCCATCCCACGCAAAGGTATCCCCAGGAGCCACCGTCAGCCGCCCCCGCAAATCATAGAGATAACCAGGTGTAGTAATCTGGCCAGCTTTGCCGAACAAAAAGCTCTGTGTCGCTGCGGCAACGGCGGGCACTAGCGGCGCAGTGAAGTCCACACCGGCGACCTCGCCCACGGGCGTCAGCGTGTATTGTAGGTCCAACACCGCGGCCTCATCAATTTGAGTGAGTCTGCCAGCCGCATCATAGTTAAAGAGAGCATCGATGCCCGGTGTGCGGGTCATGCCCGTGGGCCTACCCGCGTTGTCATAGGAGAAGACGAGGATGGTCGAGCTTTTCGTGTCTGTGACCTTCGTGAGTCGGTTCCGGCTGTCATACTCGTAGTTCACGGTGATGCCGCTGCCCATGTAGCTCACCGAGGTCAGCCGCCCGCCGTCATCGTAGGTGGCGGTGAAGTCCTGGCCGTTCTGCACCGCATTGGTCAGATTGCCCTCGGCATCGTAGCTGAAGGTGAGTCCGTCTGCCGTGGCTAGGCGGCCCAGGTTGTCATAGGTCGAGACAAGGTTAGGCCCGGCGCCACTGTATTGTCGGCCCGTGACGTTGCTAGCAGCGTCGTAGCTGAAGGTGCAGGTCGTGGCATCGGGATAAGTGATCGTCGCCAATCGACCGCGCGCGTCATAGACATAGGTCCACTTTTTGCCGAGCGGATCAGTCATGGTCGAGAGTCGGCCTGATTTCAGGAAGGTGTAGGCCCAGGCATTGGCATTCGGGTCGGTGATCTTGGACACATTGCCCAAAGCATCGCGGTCATACTTGGCGGTGCCGATGCCCTGCTCGCTGGCACTGATGAGCAGGCCGCGCTTGTCATAGGCATAGGTCGTCTGGCGGCCCAGCGGATCAAAGGCCAGCGTCACGCGCTGCATCGCATCCCTGACCAGATGTGAAGTGTTGCCGAGTGGATCGCTGATCTCCACTGGCTGACCGAGATGGTTGCGCTTGATCTTGCCTGCGGGGTTGACTGGATCCGCCGCGCCAGTGAGCAGCCCCTCAAGATCAAACTGCTGCGTCCACACCTGACCTCCGGCATCCGTCGTGCTGACAGGGCGCCGACGCGCATCGTATTGATAGGTGGTCGAATTGCCATTGCGGTCGGTCGTGGAGGCGACTCCGTGACGTGAGTTGTAGGTCATACTGCTGGTCTTGCCCCGCCGGTCCACAGACGACAGCACGCGGTCCAGCAAGTCATGGGCATAGGTCGTGTTGTTGGCGTCCGGGTCCGTCGCCGTGGTCAGCCGGTCATTGTTGTCATAGGCATACATGACCGCCTTGCTGCGCTCGTCCGTGATGCTGGTGATGCGGTCCTTGGTGTCGTAGGCGATGATGACCGTGGCACCGCCAGGCCGCGTGATCTGCGTCAGGCGGAATCTCGCCGGATCATAAGCGTAGATGGTCGTCCCTTCATCCGGCTCCTGACTCGTCGCGCGGTTTCCTGCGGCATTGTAAGTGTAGGTCGTCACTCCGAGCAGCGGATTGGTCGCCGTGAGCACCTGACCGTTGGTATTAAACGTGTACTTCCAGATCTTGCCCAGTTCATCGGTGATCTGCGTGATGTTGCCCTTCGCATCATAAGTGAAGGAACGCGAAGCGCCGTCAGGGTAAGTGATCTTCGCCACATCCTGGAAAATGATGCCGCTGAGCGTGCGTGGCTTGTAGGTCATGCCGGTGCTTTTGCCCTCCGCATTCGTGATGGTCGCTGGCAGGCCGCTGAGTGCATGGAAGAGCGTCGTCGTCTTGTCGCCGAGGCGGTCTGTCACACTGTTCCGGCGGCCCGCGCTGTCGTAAGTCATGGCGATGGCATTGCCCACTTCATCAGCATAGCTGATCTGCCGTCCGCCAGTATCATAAGTGTCCACCAGCGTCGCCAGGGTGGGATCCGTGAAGGTGGTGGTGGTCGGAGCATAACCCAGCGTGCTCGTGTCCGTCCCGCGTTCGGTCTGGCTCATGACCTTGTTGTTCGCGTCGTAGATCTGCGTGAACAGCGTGTTCCCCATCGGCCTCTGCACCGAAGTGGGTCTTCCACCCGTGTTGCCATACGTCGTCGTGTGGCCGCCGTAGTCCGTGGCCGAAGTCAGCACGCCGCTGGTGTAAGTGAACGTGACCTGCCGCGTATCCGCTCCTATCACGCCAGAGACGCTGCTGATCGTCGTGCCCGGCTGGCTGATGTTGATCGTGCGTCCGAGACCGTCGCTCACACTGCTGAGCTTGGTGCCCAAGTAGGCCAGCGTGTGTGCGTTGCCCTTGCCATCCTCGATCTTGGTCAGCTTGCCTGTGTTATCATAAGTCCAGATTTGTTTCGTGTGCGGATGGCCGAGCAGGAAGTTCGTGCCTGATTCGATCAGGATAAACGGCACATCTAACGGACTCACCAGATTCCATTTCGTCCCCACTTTATCAAAGCGCAGCACCCGACCCGAAGGCAGCACCACGCGCTTGATCGTCGCCGAGGTAGCTTCGATTCTCGATGCAAAATTATGGGAACGGTTTGTCCCCATAGCTGCCTGCACCAGATTATCAGTCGAGAGCTTCGAAGCCACATAACGTGCAAAGATAAGGGGCATCGGTCCGCCCAGATTCAGGTCAACGGCCTCTGTGCCAAAGTATTCTCCAGTACTGGTATTGACCGGATCTCCACCGATGCCGATGAAAGGACTCTGCGCCGTCGTGCCGGGTGAGCCTAGAACGAAGATATTGATGCTACCGGAGACGAAGCCTCCATTGTTGGTGCCCGAAAAGAATGCCGACCCCGTCCCAGGCGATAAGCCCGTTAAAACCACATTCACAAAGCCTGTGCCGTTGCGGGGGCCTGAAAGAAAGTCGCTCTGTACAAATCCCGGAGTGGACACCGAAGTCAGCGATACCGCGGCGCCGGTTGTCGATCCTTTGACCTTCACGGTGATCGATTTCCCCACCTCCAGAATGAAGGTCGCAGCATCGAAAAAGAAAGCATTCGCCCGGTTCGCCGCAGAAAGGACTAATAGCGCCATCAGGATAAAGTTGAGCCCAGGGCGTGAAGAATGAAGAGGTAGTTTCATGACTTGAATGAGTAACGGTTAACTAATGAATACGGTGTCCGGAGTCCCCTCCGTGAATAACAGCCGTTTGAGAAAGTAATGGATTGAGAGACACTCCCTCTTAATAGCCATCCGATAGGGCAGGATTGTCTCCGATGTACGGCAGCACCAAGAACCGTAACAGATGTGGCTCCCGCTCTCATGGGCGGAGATTATTACTTTCGTTAGACGCTGGCGAGAAATATTTTAGCTGATTTCGGCACGAAGTGGCCAACACAGGCGCAAACGCAGAAAATCACCACTGAACGCGGACGTTTACACATCATCCTTGCAGCGCCTTTTTCACCTCACACAGACATTGCCGCGCACAGCAGGCAAGATTACAAAAAAACCACCGCGCTCGAATACTCCAAACCTCTCCAATGTTCCCGGTGAAACCAAAAACCTCATCACAGTGCAGCCCGAGCGCACCGCGAAAATGGCGGCGCGGTTGAAGGAAGTGCGCGGGATGGAACCGCGATGAAGTTGACGGTTGTTTTCAAAACCACTGTCAACCATCGTCAACAACCGTAAACCACGTCAACTTCCCCTACTGCATCCGGTAATAGCTGTCGGGATTGTAGAGCCAGTAGGCATCCAGTGGATTGAGACGTGGCAGCAGGGAGATGGGTTTGCCGCGCTCGTCCTGAGACTCCACGGCATCGGTGGATGGTGGTCCGGGCATCAGACGATTAGGCGTTGCATTTGCCTGCTGCGGCAGGCTGCTCGGATCACGCAGCAGCGCGGTTTCCTCGATCTCCTCCACGATCACGTCCACCCATTTGAGCTTCTGGGCGTTATCGGCAAATTCATTCCAGTCACCCGATGATGACTCGGCATACATGCGTTTGATGAACTCATCCCGCGTGATGCCCATCTTCGCGGCGACTGGATCGGCGAGGCGTTTCCACCACTCTTCTAGTTCGGCCACGTTCTCGCGGTGCTGTGTGAGATTCCCCATCACACCCATGCTGAGCTGATGATGTAGGATGATCGCATTCGGGTAGGCGAAGGACTTCTTCGACAGCGTGGTGATGCACGCCGCCATGCTCGCCGCCATCGACTTCACCACCGTATAGACCGGTGCCTTGGAGCCGTGCATGGCCTTGAGAATCTTGTAGCCCGCCATCACGCTGCCACCTGGGCAGTCGTCGATCACGATGAAGATCGGCGCTTCGGGATCGCGATTGTTGAAGTAGGAAATGCGGTCCGCCACACTGTCAGCGGTCTTACCCGTGATGACACCATTGAGCGAGATAGTGCGGTCAGAAAGCACCAGCTTCTTGCCGATCAGCGGATCTTTCGGATAAGCCGGTGCCTTGCCCACGGCGTAGCTGCGCGACTCGCCTTCCTTCTGTTGAAGTTCCATCTGCATGGTCAGCGCCGTGGTCTTGCGACGCACGGCGTTTTCCTCACGACGCATCGCGAAGCCTTCCGTATCCACCTCATTCTTGGCGATGGCATAGTCCAACATCAGCCGCTCATTGGTGCGGCGCAGTTCCATCAAAGTAGGGTCATCTTTGAAGCGTCGCTCTGCCTCAGCGAGATCGAGCTTTACCTTCATCTCTTCCATCTGAATCTGCATCTCCGCCAGCGCCCGCTTCCGTGGGGAAAGCTTCTCATCGAGCTTCGACTGCTCCAGCGCGATCTGCGCCACGATCTTCTCGCGGTCTGCATTTAGCTTCGCCGTCTCCGCCTTGATGGCCTCCAGTGGATCGGGCTTGGCCGGCTGTTCGGCGGGCTTGTCAGCGGCAGGTTTCGGAGTCTGCACCTCAGCAAAAGCGAGGCCGGAGAAGAAAACGGAGATGATGAAGAGGGCGGTGCGGTGCATGGCGTGAGCACTATACACCCGAAACCCCCGGCTTTTTCAAGTCATCACTTCAGTTGCGCATAACAGCTACTTCAACTGCGCCCGGATCGCTTTCACGACTTCGGTGGCGAGGACTTCGGAACCGGCGGGAACGAAGTGGACATTGGCAGGCTGGATTTGCAGTTCCTTCATGCGCGGCTTCACCAGTGTGTAGAGATCATTCACGGCAATGTTGTTGTCCTTCATGACGCGCAGCGCGGCTTCGTTGTAGCGGATGACATCGGCATTGGTGCGATACACTTTCATCGGCTCATCAGGCACGGGCGTGGTGGCGGCGAAGACGAGCTTCGCGCCCGTCGCCTTGAGCTTCGCCACGATCTCGCGCAACTGTTTCTCATACGCCTCCACCGTGGACTGCGGCGGATCGGTGGCGGGGTCGGAGGCCGCCTTGCGATCGGCCTTCACGTGCTTGAGATCATGCAGGCCCCAGTTGAAATGAATAACGTCCCACTTGCCGCCATCGATCTGGAGCCAGCGGTCGATGTTGGCCACGCCAGAGATCGTGCCGCTGCAGTTCTCCATCTTCCTGCCGCGCATCGGACGCAGCACCGTCATCTCCTCTGCCAGCATCTTTTGCACCACCGGCGTGTAGCCGATGGAGATGGAGTCGCCGAGAATGAGCACGCGCTTCTTGGCCGGAGCATCGGCGGCAAAAGTGGCGCTGGTGAGAGCGAGAAGGACACAGGTGAGGAAGGCGTGGCGGTTCATGCGCCGCTGAGAACGAACCCGCACGGCACGCCTTTCATCTTCTCATCCGTAGCGTGGGTGTGTTCGGCGAGAGAGAACATCCTTGTCGTCTCAAGACTTCATCGCCAAACCGCCCGCGTGGTTTGGAGGCGTCATTGGCATGTGCGGTCTTCAAAGATCACGGGCGGCCCGGCGACAGGGCGCTGAGTGTTGTCGGAAGCACACGCCGCCGGACACACCCGTGCTACGGGGCCTTCGTGCTTAGCGTCACTCCATCGGCGGTGACCGTGACTTTCTTGATCAGCTTCAGCACGGTGCCCAGCGGTTCGATCTTCCGATACGGGGCGATCCAAGGCCAGATTTCCATGCCGGTGATGAAGCCTTCAGCCACGACCTTACCGGGCACTTTCACGTCCACGACTTTGGCGTCGATGCCTTCTGCATGAACATACATGAGGAAGGTGATCTCACCATTCAAGTAGCGCTTCTTGTTCTCCCAAAACTTGATGCGATTCATCGGCAGACTGACCTGACCCTTCAACGTGTTGTTGGTGGGATCAGCTTTTTCAAAACGCAGCAGCTCGGTGTAGCTGCCGTAGCCGCTGTCCGGCGCCATCATAAGCAACGCATTGAGTTCGGCGATGCTCAGTGTCAAATCCGTTGCCTGCCCGGCCTTGGCCGCTGTGGCGAAATCATTGAGTCGCTTTTCCAATGCCGCCTTCACTTCCGCCGACAGATCAATGGAGGCCATCTTGGCCGGTTCATCGACCGTGAAAACCGCAATCGCCTTGTCCTGAGTGATCAGCGAATACGCGCTCCAGGCGATGATGCCGCCAAAGGTCAGCGCCGCCATGGTCATGATAGCGCAACCGTAGAAGGGGCTGAATTCACCGGTGGGGACTTTTTGAATGCGGGCCATAACTCAGCTCTGCATCACGATCTTAATCTTACCGGCGGTCTTGCCCACAGCGCTGAGACTGTCGGCGAGGGTTGGACCCGTAGCACGATTTTCTAAAATCGTGCTCTTTGAAGTCGTGTTGCTTTCCGCTTCAAGCGCTGCCTTGAGCGCGCCTTCCACCATCTGACCGCAGTGGATCTTCATCGGCGGTAGCGGGCCGAGTGGGGCGCTGAGTTCTTCAGCGCTCATCAGTAAAGCTTCCTCCTTGGTCTTGCCGCGAATCAACTCGGTGGCGAGGCTTGCAACGGCGATGGCGGTCTGGCAGCCAAAGGATTGGAAGCTGGCTTTGTCGATGACCTTCCGGCCATCCTGATCTTTATACTTCAACCACATGCGCACCATGTCCCCACAGTCGGGTGAACCGACGGTACCGACTGCATCGGCATCGGTCATCTCGCCGAGGTTTTGTGGGCTGCTCAGAGCAGACTGGAGTGTGGCTTCGTTCATGAATGTCAGAGCGGGTAGAGTCACCCACTCGCGAGTTAAGCGATGCGACCGCAGCAGGATTTGAACTTCTTACCACTGCCGCAGGGGCAAGCATCATTACGACCGACGTTGGCCATCGGCTTCTTCTGTGGCTGCGCGCCTGGGAAGATGAGTTTCGGGCCGTCGCTGCTCGGATTGTGAGCCTTGGGCTTTTCAGGTTCATCACTCGACTTGAGTGGCGGCACATTGTTGGCAGGTGCCTGCTGCATCATGGCCATCTGGGCCAGGAACTGCTCAAAGGCGGCGAGCTGCTGGGTGCTCTTGAAGAGGTTATTGAGGACCTCTCCGTTGATGTTTTTCATGAGGTCCGCAAAGATGGCGAAGGCTTCTTGCTTGAACTCGATGAGCGGATCTTTCTGCCCGTAGCTACGCAGGCCGATGCCTTCCTTTAGCGCATCCAGCGCATACAGATGCTCCTGCCACAGACGGTCGATGGCGTTGAGCAAAATCATCTTCTCGACTTCTTGCAGTGCCTCAGGATTGGCTCCGCCAACCTTCGCATCATAGGAGAGGAGCACCTTGTCCTTGATAAAGTTCGATTGGCCTCCGAAGTCGAGCGCCTTGAAGGCATCATCGAATTCACGAAGACCAATGGGGAAGGTGATATTCACCCATTGCAGGAGGCCGTCGTAATCGGGTTCAATATCGCTGCCTTTTTCATTCGGGAGAAACTCACCCAGACGCTCTTTGAGGCCCTTCTCGACCGCATCATTGATGAGTATGCGCGGGTCATTGCTTTGCAGCACGTCGTTACGCCATTCATAGATGACTTCACGCTGCTGGTTCATCACGTCGTCATACTCCAGCACGCGCTTGCGGCCAGTGTAGTTGCGCTGCTCGACACGCTTCTGCGCGGTCTCGACGCTGCGGTTCAGCCATGGATGTTGGAGTTCTTCTCCCTCTTCCATCCCGAAACGCTCCATGATCTTGGTCATGCGATCTGCCGCACCAAAGTTGCGCATAAGATCGTCTTCAAAGGCGAGGAAGAATTTGCTCTCACCTGGATCTCCCTGACGGGCACAGCGACCACGAAGCTGGCGATCCACGCGACGTGATTCATGCCGCTCAGTCGCGAGCACCATGAGTCCGCCGAGCTCAGCCACACCTTCACCGAGTTTGATGTCGGTACCACGACCGGCCATGTTTGTGGCGATGGTCACCGCACCGCGCTGTCCAGCTCGGGCGATGATCTCCGCTTCCTGGCGGTGATACTTAGCATTGAGCACGGCGTGCGGGATCTTTTGCAGCTTGAGCATTCGGCTGACGGTTTCAGAGGCGTCCACACTGGCGGTGCCGACGAGCAGCGGCTGGCCTTTAGCGTGCCGCTCATGAATCATGGCGATGGCCGCATTGTACTTCTCGCGGCGCGTCTTGAAGATGCTGTCGTTTTGATCGAGGCGCTTCACCGCCTGATTGGTCGGGATGGTGAGCACGTCCAAACCGTAGATGTCGTGGAACTCCGATGCATCCGTCTCAGCCGTGCCGGTCATGCCGCCGAGCTTCAGATACAGTCGGAAGTAATTCTGAATCGTGATGGTGGCCAGCGTCTGTGTCTCGGCATCAATCTGCACGCCTTCTTTGGCTTCCACGGCCTGATGCAAACCATCGCTCCAGCGGCGGCCTGACATTTTACGACCCGTCTGCGCATCGACGATGACGACTTTGTTTTCTTCGACGACGTACTCGACGTCCTTCTCATAGAGACAGTAAGCGCGCAAGAGCTGGCTGATCTGGTGGATGCGCTGGCCCTGATGGGAGAGGCGGTCCTGCAGCTCGTCCTTCTTCTGCGTCTTCTGCGCCGTGGTCGTCGCGGGATCGCCATCGATCTCGGAGAAAAGCGTGGCGAGATCTGGTAGCACGAAGGCATCTGGCTCATCAGGATTGAGGAAGGCACGCCCCATCTCGGTGAGGTCGGCGTCGTGGCTCTTCTCTTCGATGAAGTAGTAAAGCTCTTCTTTGAGGGCGAAGAGATCCTTCTTCTGCGTGTCCTCATACATCTTCAGTTCGGCCTTTTCCAAAGCACGACGCAGTTCCGCATCTTCCATACAGCGCAGGAGTCCGCGGTTCTTTGGCTGACCGAGTTTGACCTGATAAAGCTTACGTCCGGCGAGATCGAGATCGCCCTTGGTGACATCTTCCTTGGCCTGGCTGACGAGGCTGTTGCAGAGCGTGTTCTGGCGGCGAACCAACTGTTCGACCAGCGGCTTGTAGCGCTCATACTGATGCGTGCTATCCGCACCGGCGACCGGGCCGCTGATGATGAGTGGCGTGCGCGCCTCGTCGATGAGCACGGAGTCCACTTCATCCACGATGGCGAAGTAGTGGCCGCGCTGCACCTGCTGCTCGCGGCTAGAGGCCATGCCGTTGTCACGCAGGTAGTCGAAGCCGAACTCGCTGTTCGTGCCGAAGGTGATGTCGCTCTCATACTGCTCACGGCGGTAGTGGCTTGGCTGGTCATTTTGAATACAACCGACGGTGAGGCCGAGGAACTTGTACAAGTAACCCATCCACTCCGAGTCACGACGTGCGAGGTAGTCGTTCACGGTGACGACGTGCACGCCGCGTCCGGTGAGTGCGTTCAAAGTGACGGGCAGTGTGCCGACGAGCGTCTTGCCTTCACCCGTGGCCATTTCAGCGATCATACCGCGATGCAGGGCGATGCCGCCGACGAGCTGCACGTCGAAGTGAATCATGTTCCACTTCAGCGGCATGTCACAGACGATGTGCTCCTGGCCGCAAAGACGGCGCGCGGTGTTTTTCACCACGGCATAAACCTCTGGCATGATGGCTTCGAGCATCTTGGTCTCGATGGCGGGGAACTTCGGCTGGATCTCATTCCAAGCATCACGCGCCTGATCGATGCGGGCCTTCTTGTCATCCAGGCTCTTGCCGGCCCAGGCGCTCTCAGCCAGATAAGCGCCATCCAATGATGGGAAATGCTGCTTCAGCGCACCGAAGTAACCGGCCACATGAGACAGGCAGGCATCCACCTGGTCTTCCGTGGCGATACGCAGGGACACGCCGCCGAGAAACTTAGGCGTATGAAAGGCGCGGAACTGAGCTTTCCAATTCGCACAGCGCTCACGCAGCGCCTCGTCTGATTCATTTTGAAGCTGGGCTTCCAGGCGGTTGATCTCGGCCACGACAGGCTGCAAGCGCTTGACGGTGCGCTGGTTCTTGGTGCCGATGATTTTTTTGATAATCCATTCAAACATGATGCGTGGGGGGCGGGTTAAGTCCGCGAGGGTCGCCACAGTGGACGGGATGGGCCTTTTGGCAAGGGCCTAGCAGACGGGAGCCGTTTACGGTTGTTTGCCGTGGTTGAGGCTCTCTACGCGAGCGTTGACGATGGTTTCCAGACTCTGAACTCAATCCACCGCCAACTCTCGGCGTGCTGACGCCCGCCGCTACGAGGCTCCCGCCAACAATCGCAAACTCCCCCACCCCTCACCGCACCATGATCTTCACCCCGATGGACTTGTAGCCATCGATGATTTCGGCGGCGATCTTCTCATAGCCGCGCTCTTCGACTAGGATGCCTAGATTTTTAAATGGGGCCGACTCTGACTTCATGTCCGGCGGGGGAAAGTCTGCGGGATAACTGAAGCGTCCACCCTCCATGCGCTTCACGCGCGGATCGGCAAAGAAGGCGCGCAGCTCGGCGACTTGAGTGTAAATCGCGTCCATAAATTTGATGAAGCGTGCGCCTTTCTTATCGCCGTCCAGATGACAGAAGTAATACACCAAGAGCTGGGAGCGGTGGTACATGTCGCGCATTTTTGTCGCCGTCGCGCACTCAGCATCCCACTGGTCGCGGTTCATGGTCATGAGCGTCTCTAGCTTGCCTAGATCTAGCGAGAAGCCTTCCCGCTGCTGCCATTGATCCACGTCCTCTTTGATCCCGCTTTTATGGCTATCCGCACGGAAGGTGCCGGACTTGTAGGGCAGCATCTCCGTGTATTCCGCCGTGCCCTCGATCACCCATTTCGGCAGAAAGCCCAGGTAGTCGTCCATGAGCTGATGAGTGATTTCATGGACCAGCGTGCCGTTGCTGTAATTGTCGTCTTTGAAATAAGTCTGGCCGCGCTTCTCCATGCCCAGGCTCTGGAAGGGGATCTTGAAAATCTTATCTCCGCTACTGTAAACGCCGCCCGACATCTCAGGTCCGCCCGCGGCCACGTAATCTGCCCGCGTTTCATAGAGCGCGGCGATAAAACGTGGCCTCCCCTCTGGCGGTTTGCAAAGGACACCCCATGGCAGCGCCTCAACCAGCGATTTCGTGGCTTCAAAGGTACGCGCCACTTCCTTCATCACACTGCCTGCCAGTTTCGCCTGCGAGCTAAATTCAAAGGCCTCCGACTGGTAGATGTACTTCCGCGCCTCCGGGTTTTCAGACGTCACAGCGATCTCGATCGAGCGTGCTGGCACCACGACATTTCCCGGCCAAGTGCGCTTCTCGATAGGCTGTCTATTTGCTGAAGCAGCCGCCGGTGCTGCTGGCGTGGCTGCTCCGCCGCCGCCCGCCTGTGTTTTAGCAAAAGCCTGATCCTCCGCGCTCAGCCGCGTGAGCGGAAACGGCACCGTTTGGCCATTGGCCAGCTTCAGCAGCACACTGTCATCCTTCATGCCGACGAACTCAGCCTCGACCTTGCGCCCGGTAGAGTCAGTCCATGGCCGTGGCCCGGCCACCAGGGCAGATGAACCCAAACAAACCAGCAACAAGCTCAGATGACGGGGGGATTTTTGCATGATCTATTAGGTCTATCACGATGCCCCGCCGAGTGGCAAGCCTGACGAAGCAAAATTGACACATTCCACAATCGTGCTGGCAGCAGCTCCTGACATCGCTATCACCCTGCGAGCATGGCCCCCACTCCTTCACATGTCTTTGAGCAGCCTGCTCCCGCTTTCGATGTCGCCTCAGTCGAGACGCCCGCTTATGTCGTTGATCGCGGCTTGTTGAAAAAGAATCTGGAGAAGCTAGCGCAGGTGCAGCGTGACTCAGGCGCGAAGATTCTGCTCGCGCTGAAAGGCTTCTCGATGTTTTCCACCTTTGATCTGGTACGCGAGTATCTGTATGGCTGCTGCACGAGCGGACTGCATGAGGCACTGCTCGGCCACGAAGAGTTTCGCAAAGAACTGCACGTCTATGCCCCGGCCTTCAAACAGGCGGAAATGGAGCAGATCATCCCCATCGCCCATCACATCAGTTTTAATTCACCGACGCAGTGGCAGAAGTGGAAACCCATGCTCGATGCCGCGCGCGCCGCCGGCCTGCACGCGCCGAGTCCCGGCATCCGCGTGAATCCCGAACACAGCGAGGTAGAGTGCAGCCTCTACGACCCCTGCTCGCCGAGCTGCCGCCTCGGCACGCGCTCGGAGACGTTGGACAAAGAAGATCTCACCGGCCTGGAGGGCCTGCATTTCCACGCCCTCTGCGAGCAGGACAGCGATGTCCTGGAGCGCACACTCGCCGCAGTGGAGGAACGTTTCCCCAAACTGCTCGAGCAAGTGAAGTGGGTGAATATGGGCGGCGGTCACCACATCACACGCAACGACTACGACGTGGAGCGACTCGTGCGCGTCATCCGCAGCTTCAAAGAGCGCTATGGCAAGGAAGTGTACCTTGAGCCTGGCGAGGCCATCGCCCTGAACACCGGCTACCTCATCGCCAGTGTGCTCGACATCGTCCCGACTGACATCCCCACTGCCATCCTCGACACCTCTGCCACCGCGCACATGCCCGACACGCTGGAGATGCCTTATCGACCGCACATCATCGGCACCGATCTGCCCGGCGTGCTGCCCTACACTTACCGCCTCGGCGGCATGACCTGCCTCGCAGGCGATGTCATCAATGAATACAGCTTCCCCGCACCGCTGGAGATCGGCCAGAAGCTCGTCTTCACCGACATGGCCCACTACACCATGGTAAAAACCAGCACCTTCAACGGCGTCCCCCACCCCGACATCGACCTCTACGATCCCGAGACCGGCGTGCTGCGCGTGGTGCGTCGGTTTGGGTATGAGGATTTCAAACGGAAGCTGTCTTGAACTATCGAATCGCCTCCAAAACCTCCCGCACCAATCCAGGGCCGCGATAGACGAGCCCCGAGTAAATCTGCACGAGTGAGGCACCGGCTTTCAGCTTCTCCACCGCATCCGCTCCGCTGAGAATACCGCCGACGCCGATGATCGGTGTCTCCTCACGCAGCAACATGCGGAAGGCTTGAATCACCTGCGTCGAGCGCTCGCGCACTGGCGCACCACTGAGGCCACCGGCTTCATTTTCTAAACGATGCCCAACCACAGCAGCGCGATTGATCGTGGTGTTGGTGGCGATCACGCCATCGACGGCGAGTTCGTTGAAGACACGCGCCAACGCCTCGATCTGCTGCCCTTCCAGATCCGGGGCGATCTTCACCAGCATCGGCACTTTCTTGCCATGCTCTTTTTGCAGCGATGCCTGCTCCGTCTTCAAAGCCGCGAGCAACTGCCGGATCGAATCCTCCGCCTGCAAGTCGCGCAGACCTTTCGTGTTTGGCGACGAGATGTTCACCGCGATGTAGTCCGCCACCGGATAGGCCACCTTCAGACAATACAGGTAATCATTCACCGCCGCGTCATTCGGCGTATCAAAATTCTTGCCGATGTTCACGCCAACCACAGCCTTGGTACAGCGCTTTTCCAAACGCTTCACCGCCGCGTGGATTCCTGGATTATTAAACCCCATGCGATTGATCAGCGCCTCATGCTCAGGCAGACGAAACAGGCGCGGCTTTGGATTCCCAGGCTGCGGGCGTGGCGTCAATGTGCCCACCTCAACAAAACCGAATCCAAGCGCTGCCCAGGCTTCAACGGCTGAGGCTGATTTGTCCATGCCAGCGGCCAGACCAAGCGCGTTGGGAAACTTCAAACCGAGACACTCGATAGGCGACTGAGGCAAAGTCCCCTGCCCTGCCGTGAGCAGCCCAAAACCATTCGCGATCCGCATCATCCGTGTCGTCCATTCATGAGCGCGCTCGGCATCCATTTTGAAGAGCCAAGGTTTCAGGGCGGGATAAAGACTGGCGACGAGTGACATGCTCTTTCCATGCCGTGACCGGAGCCGGTGTCAATCCTCGTCATTTTACACCCGCTTTACAGACGCCCGTCGCGACGCCGGGCAGACTGGCGTTGCTATGAAAGCTCTTACACAACTCCTCCGCCACACCACCCTCGGTCTCATTGCCAGCGCAGCTCTGCTGCACTCGGCTGAACCAGTCAATAACAACGCCATCCGCGACAACGAAGCGCTGGTGCAAATCGCCATCCTGCTGGACACCAGCAACAGCATGGACGGACTCATCGAGCAGGCAAAAAGCCAGCTCTGGAAAATCGTCAACGAGTTCAATGACGCCAAGCAGGGCGACAAAACGCCCGTCGTCCAAGTCGCTCTCTATGAGTATGGCAACACCAATCTCAGCGTCGGCACCAACTACATCCGGCAGGTCTTACCCTTCACCCGCGACCTCGACAAAGTCTCCGAGCAGCTTTTTAAACTCACCACTAGCGGCGGTGACGAATACTGCGGCGCAGTGATCCGCGAGGCGCTGGACAAACTCACCTGGGACAAGAACAGCAAGACTTACAAAGCCATCTTCATCGCCGGCAACGAGCCTTTCACGCAGGGACCGATCAATCCAAATGACTCCTGCAAATCTGCCATTCAAAAAGGTGTCGTGGTGAATACCGTCCACTGTGGGAACCATGCTGAAGGAGAGAACGGCGGCTGGCGCACGGGCGCTGCTTTGGCTGAAGGCCGCTTCCTCACCATCGATCAAGACAAGGCCGTGGTTCATATCGAAGCGCCGCAGGACAAGGAGATCACTCGCTTGAGCATCGAGCTGAACAACACCTACATCATCTATGGCAAAGACGGTGCCCGCGGTGCTTCCAATCAAGCGGCTCAAGATAGCAACGCCGCGAAATACAAATCGGCAGGCTCTGAAGTGCAGCGCGCCCTGACCAAGACGTCCAGCAACTACAAGAACAGCACCTGGGATCTGGTGGATGCTACCAAGAAAGATGGTGTGAAACTGGAGTCACTGCGTGAAGAAGAACTGCCGAAGGAACTCAAAGATTTGAAGCCCGGAGCCCGCCAAGCATTCGTCGATCAGAAAGCCGCCGACCGCGCCAAGATCCAGAGCGACATCAAGAAGCTCAACGATGAGCGCCAGAAATTCGTCGCTGAGAAAGCCAAGGAAAAAGGCGAAGTGGCCACGCTCGACAAAGTCATCGTCCAAGCCGTGCGCGAGCAGGCGGCGAAGAAGGCCATTGAGTTCAAATGACAGTTTGCGATGGTTGGCCATCGTTGGCGCTTCGCGCGTTTGCGGTGGTTGACCAAGCATCCCCAACCATTGCAAACTATCGCCAACCACGGCAAACAACTGCAAACTTCCCCCAATGCCCACCATCCTTGTCATTGAAGACGACAGCGCCATCCGGCGCGGTGTGACGGACGCTTTGCGCTTCTCAGGCTACACGGTGCTGGAAGCAGCGGAAGGCTCGGCGGGAATGGAGCAGGCGCAGAAGGCGACCTTTGATCTCATGCTGCTGGATCTCGTGCTGCCGAACTACAGTGGATTCGAGATCCTGCGCGCGCTGCGTGATCACCGGCCTGGCACGCCAGTGATCATCCTTTCCGCACGCGGTGAAGAGGCGGATCGCGTCAAAGGCCTGAAGCTCGGAGCTGATGACTATGTGGTGAAACCCTTCAGTGTGCGTGAGCTGCTCGCGCGTGTTGAAGCCGTTTTGAGACGCTCACCTGAAAGGCCGAAGCAAGTTCAGCAAATCGAGTTTCCAAGCGGCGTCGCCGATATCGAACGCATGGAGCTGCGCTACGCCGATGGCACGCGAGCCGAGCTTTCGGATCGCGAAGTCGGTCTCATCGAGTACCTCGCCACGCATCGTGGTCGTGCCATCTCACGCGACGAACTGCTGCGCCGCGTCTGGCGCATCGAGCCGCATCACACCGAAACCCGTACCATCGACATGCACATCGCGAACCTTCGAGCCAAGCTCCGAGATGGAGAGGCGACTTTCTTGCTCACCGTGAGGGGAAAGGGGTACATGCTGGTAAATGACGAAGCTCGAATGACGAAAGAAAAACACATTCCAAACTTAGAAACCTGAGCCCTACTCATACGCTTTCGACATTCGTCATTCGGATTTCGTCATTCCATTATGCGCCCCTTCCTCCGCTGGCTTCTGTTCACCGCCTGCCTCGCCGTCTTCACAGGCGCGATGCTGTGGATCAGTGTGCGGACGTTGGATTTAGAGGAGCAACGCAGACAGACGGCGGAGGACGCACAAGTTCAGGAAAAAGTTCGGCTCGCGCTCTGGCGCATGGATTCGCTGGCGAGTGCGCTGCTGATTCGGGAAAACTCACGACCCGCTTATCACTACCAGGCTTTTTATGCACCTGATGATCTCTTTGCCAATGCCACGCAGAGCATCCCGAAAGGTCAGGCGCTGATGCCGTCGCCACTGTTTGGCAGCTTGCCGGATCTGGTGCAGTTACACTTTGAAGTTGTGTCCGGCAGCGCTCGCAGTCCACAGGCACCGATGGGGCCGCAAAAGGAGATTGCTTCAAACTGGTATGCCACCAGTCCGCAGACCGGACAGGCGGCCGAGAAGCTGAAGAAGCTGGATGAGCTGCTCAAGAGACACCCCGAAATACAAACACTTCCCGAGATCAGCACGGTGCCGACTCTTCAACTCAAACCAGCGCCAGAAGAGAAGGCCAAGACCGCTGCGGCAGATGGCCAGAAGCTCGACATGCAGGTCGCGAACAACTACATCGAGCAAACGCAGCGTGCGCAGATTCTGAATCGAAACCTCGTGGCGGAAAAAGCCGAAATCTCGAAGACTCCGCTGAAGAAGATAGCGCCCAAGCCTGCTGCCAAAACAGAGATCGCTGGCAAAGACATGAGCACGCTGGATAAAGTGAAAGATCTGTATCGAAGCAGTGCGAGTTCGGCTGCTCGTGAATCCGCAGCTCCAGGTGCCGCAGCATCAGCTCCTGCGCCAGCGCAGCGCCAATCTTTGCCAGCTCTGGCAGGTGATCTGCGTGCTGTGTGGGCAGATGCGGAACTGATGCTAGTCCGCCAAGCGCGGCTCGAAGGCGTGGCTCGGCTCCAAGGCGTGTGGCTCGATTGGCCACAACTCCATGCGCGCCTCATCGACACCGTGCGCGATCTATTGCCTGAGGCGAAACTTGTGTCCGTGAGTCCTGATGCGGCACGCACAGATGCCACGGCGTTGGTGACTCTGCCGGTGAAGCTCCTCACTGGAAACGTGCCCATCACTCAGCTCGATCTCGGTTCGCCCCTGAAGCCTGCGCTCGCCATCGCCTGGGCCTGCTTGATCGCAGCGGCACTGGCCATCGCGTTTGTGCTGCATCGCGCAGTGCTGCTGAGTGAACGACGTGGCGCTTTCGTGTCAGCGGTCACACATGAGCTGCGCACGCCACTGACGACCTTTCGACTCTATTCGGAGATGCTGGCCGATGACATGGTGCCCGATCCTGAGCGACGCCGTGAATACCTGAATACGCTGTGCGATGAGTCCACGCGGCTCATGCATCTGGTGGAGAATGTACTGTCCTTTTCACGCATCGAGCGCGGGCGCACGGCGGCACGCATGGAGACCGTCAGCGTTGAGAGTTTAGTGCAGCGCATCGAGCAGCGTCTGCGGCAGCGAACGGATCAGGTGGGACTCACCCTGAAGACAAACCTTGATCACAGCGTTGCGAAAGTTTGCGTGATGGTGGACGCGCTAGCTGTTGAGCAGATCCTTTTCAATCTGACCGACAACGCCTGCAAATATGCGGCACCCGACTCCGACCCACGCGAGTTGCATTTCACCGCTGCGGCGGATAGTAAACGTGTGCTGTTGACGGTTCGCGACTTCGGTCCGGGTTTGTCCAAACAAGCGCGCAAAAAACTCTTCCAGCCTTTTGCCAAATCCGCCACGGAAGCAGCACACAGCGCGCCCGGTGTTGGACTGGGACTGGCCTTGTGCCGACGGCTGGCCCGTGAGCTGGGCGGGCAACTCGAACATCAGCCGATGAAGGAACGCGGGGCGTGCTTCAGGCTCTCTCTACCCAAGGTAGAAATGCCTCAGACAAGCGTCTGAAGTCTCTCCAATTCGTCGAGGAGCAGCTTGTAGCGTTTTTCCAAACATGGCTCGGCGAGGAGGCTCTGCATCGTCTCAGGTTCACGCACGAAATGGTAGGACAAGATGTCGCAGGCGAGATCGGTACACTTCATGTCACCGAGCGTGGCGCGGAGTATTTGCATGGCCTCACCCGTCTCGGGCGTCTCTACAGGCAACAGCGAAAGAGCGCGCACTTTTAATTTATCAAACTCAGCCGCCGGCAGATTAAAAAGTGTCGGGATGGGTTCGATCTTGGCGATGCGGAAAGGCTCTTCTTGAACCCAGCCGGTGAAGCGAATGCGAGTCACGCCGTAAAGCATGACATGAGAGGTGCCGTCTGCCTGCTTCTTGCTGGCACGGATCAGGCCAGCGGTGCTGATAGGCAGGATTTCACCCTCGGAAAGTGTGCCCACGCAGAACATGCGACTCGTCTGCAAAGCATGATCTAACATCTGGCGGTAGCGCTGCTCAAAGATGAAGAGCGGCATGAAGCAGCCCGGAAACAGATGACATTCCTCCAGCACGATCATGGCCATGGTGTCTGGCAGAGCGAAGGGTGGCTGGGAGGTGGAAGTGGACATGAGTATGAGCGAAATGCTTTACGCACCACCTCCAGGAAACGAGGCATTCGTTTTTCAACGTGTGCAGGCAATCACAATCCAAGCATCGACACCACCGACTCACGCTTAAGTCGTAGCTCGCGCCATTCGTGGTCGAAAGCACTGCCGCCAACGATGCCGCAGCCCGATGGGAGCTGAGCTTCCTGACCGATCCAGGAGATGCCACGGATGGCGACGACCATGTGGCAGAGATGCGTGTCACCTGGCTCGACGAAACCAAAAGGGGCACCAAAGAAGTCAGGCACTTTTAATTGAGTGCGATACTCACGCAGGCGTTGTAGCCAGGCTTCTTCACGCGGCAAGCAGCCAACCGCTGGTGTCGGATGCAGCTCACGCACGAGCGTGTCGGGATCGGATTCGGCATTCAGAACGACACTGATATTCGACTGGAAATGCAGCAGGCTCGCAGCCTGACAAAGCCCACGCGGGTGCCGGGTCACGGAGCCTAGATGGCTGAAACGATCCACGAGATAGCGCACCACGATCTCGTGCTCGTCGATCTCCTTCACGTCCTGCAAAAAGGCCTCCTGCGCGCCGGGCTTGGCGGTGCCAGCGAGCGCCATCGTTTCTGCCTCGCGCCCTTGGGTGCGGAAAAGCAACTCAGGCGTAGCGCCCAGAAAACCACGAGTGCCATGCACCCAGCCGTAGCCCCAAGTATTCGATGGAGCCGTCATCACACGATCCAGGAGACGGATGGGATCGCCATCCACAATGATGCCGCGCTCGGTAAGCACGGGGACCATTTTTTCTAGCCGCTTGGCCAACACCTCACGGCGGATACGGCGGAAGGCCATCTTGAACCATTCAGTGGCGGGCTTGGCCCACTGGATGTGTGGCGACTGCGCGCCATTCCAGCCGATGCTCGCGGATAGTGTGTCGGCGGCCACGGGGATCAATTTTGTCGGACGCTTCCACGGAGCCGGATCGGTGAGATCGAAGTCGTTCACGTAAAAAGCCCCGCCATCGGCTGGCATGTGCGCTAGCGACTCGAAGGGTCCCTGTCCGATCCACGCCCTTCCGTCGGGCAGCCTAAAAAATGCAATGTCTGTCATGTCTGGGTGTCATAATGAAACGCATGACCGGGGGTGCAAGGATGAGGCGTTTTGATTTCAGAGTTTGATTTTCACGGATCGTGGTAGCATCTGAAAGCTATGCGCCTGACTCATTTCGCTTTTGCCCTCACTTTTATCCTGCTTTGCATCACTGGCTTCCTCGCCTGGGAGGGCCAGGAGGCCAAGCGTGGAGCGATGGCGGAAGTAGCATTTCTCAAAAAGAAGCAGGCCGCACAGGAGATGGCCTCACCCAATGTGAGCAGCATGATGCCACTGCCCAGCGCTCCAGCCACCTCCATCACGCCACCGCCTCCAGGCACGATTGCTTTGGCCTCTCCGACGAACATGACAGGGGCAGCCACACTGCCGGGCGGCGGACTCACAGTGCCGACGACCATCCTCGAAGCCGAGGCCAAGGGCATCAACACCAACACCCTGACACCGCTGCAAAAGCAGGTCCAAAATGCTAAGCCAGTCGCCAAAGTGAAAACGGTGGTGAAGGAGCAGGGCTTTGTGATCATCGACGCAGGCTCAAAGCAGAGCATCACGAAGGGACTCGCCTTTGATATTCGCCGTGGTGATGCCGTGCTGGCAAAGATCCGCGTGACCGACACAATCGAGGAGAATGAAGCCGTGGCCGATCTCGATCTCGCCTCCATCCCAGCCGGTGTGAGCATTGAACCCGGAGATGAAATCATCCAGCCAGTGGGACGCTGATGGCGCGTATTCGACTGGATCTGGCGCTCGTTCAACGCGGACTCTGCCCTTCCCGAGAGCAGGCCAAGCGGCTGATCATGGCTGGAGAGGTGATGCTGGGTGATGAGGTCATGTCCAAACCCGGCTGGCTCGTCCGTGATGATGCCGCTTTGAAAGTGAAAACGCCGCCACGATTCGTGAGCCGAGGTGGCCTGAAATTGGAGGGCGCGCTGGAGCATTTCGGTATCGACGTCACAGGCCTGATCGCGATGGATGTCGGAGCCTCAACCGGCGGCTTCTCCGACTGCTTACTGCAACGCGGAGCAGTGAAAGTGTACGCCTTTGATGTGGGCACCAATCAGATGGTGTGGAAGCTGCGCAGTGATCCGCGTGTCATCTGCCGTGAGAATTTTAATGTGCGCCACCTCCAGCCTGGGGACGTGCCCGAGCAGGTGGACATCATCGTGGCGGATGTTTCCTTCATCTCACTCACCCTCGTGTTACCCGGCGCGCTCAGCGTTCTGAAGCCTGGCGGTCAGGCCGTGGTGTTGGTTAAACCGCAGTTCGAGCTTTCGCGTGAAGAGGTGGGAAAAGGCGGCATCGTCCGCGAACCTGAACTGCACGAGAAAGCCTGCGCACGCATCCGCAGCTTTGTCGAAAGTCACCTTGAGCTGGAGTGGCACGGCATCACGGAGTCCAGCATCCAGGGTACGGATGGCAATCGCGAGTTCCTGGCTTGGTTTATGAAGCGAGCCTGAGCGGTCTCACCACAGGGAAAAATAAACCGTACAGGCTTTCTTCACCCTTCGGCTGATCAGCATGCAGACACCGCCTGCGGCGTACAAGATATTCACCAAGCCCAACCAAAAGGGCAGTATGACATGAGGCATGAGTGGCGGCGTCTCTGGCTTTAACTGCGGTAGCACTTGGCCAAGAAAATAGACGCCGAAGAAAGTGAAGAGTAGAAACGTCACTCCCAAGAACACGCGACAATTTCTGGCAGCGGAAAGCATGCCCGTCACTAGCAGCACCGTCACCAGATACCAGCCAGCGAAACCCGCCGCCCAGCCAAAGATTTCATGCAGCATCAGCAGCAGTAAAACCACGAGCCCAAGCCCAAGATGCCCCCACAAAATCACTCGAGTGAAATGAACTTCCGCTCGGCAAGTGTTCGCTTTGTATCGTTGTGCATCGAGCATTCTTAGATCTGAAATTGGCGTCGATTACAAGTCCGTCAAATTGTCCTTGATGATGCTTGATTCAGCCTTGGCCACATTGATCCAAGGTGTTCCCTTGGGCACTTTCCTACCGCAGTCCGCGCACAGATTGTTCATGATCAGCAGACTTTGGCATGGTGAAGCGCTCCAGATGGCGGGCGTCGAGAGGCCTGAAAAGGTGTTCCCAGAAATGTTGCAATGGCTCGCTCCATCCAGCAGCACGCCGGCACCTTCGTCGATGGCCATAGGTGTAGCTCCCTCCGCAGGGCGCTTGTCCTGGCCACCGCCGATGTGGCTATTGGTAAAGCTGTTGGCCGAGATGGTGTTTCTTCCTGAGTCCTTGCTGACCCGCACCGAGAAGCGGTGGGCCAAAACAAAGGTGTTCGCACTCACCGCACAGCCATGCGCATCCCGCAGGTCGATGCCGCCTTCCAAATGATGGGCGATCACGTTCGAGCTGAGCGTGATGCCGTAGCAGTCACGGTCCAGGATGATGGCCGTGCCGTTGCACTCCTCGATCATGTTGCCGCTGACCACGGAGCCATAAGTGTTCTCGATCACCACGCCGTGCCTCAGATGGTCATCGATGTTGTTACCGTTCATGCAGAGATTGAAGGAGTCCGTGCAATGCAGGGCGTCCTGGTTCTCCTCGAAGTGGTTCGCATTCACCACGATGTCGTGGCAGTTCACGATCTCGATCCCGCACAGTTTATTGTATGTCAGGATGCAGTCGGCGATTCGCGGATCTTCAAAGCAGTCCAGCATGTGAATGCCATGCCCACCGTGATGATCGATGGACAGGCCCTCAAAATAGATTTCCTGGATGCCCTCGGCAAAGACACCGTCACCGCTCTTCTCCTGCCCCATGATGCGAAAGTCAGCGAGCTGCACTCGCCACAGTTTCGCCTTCTTGTCTTTGTCCAAGGTCGGTGGGCGCAGCACCAGCGCGGGCTTGCCCTCCTGGTTCTGATTCACGATGCAGGTCGCCGTGCCAGAGCCGACGACACGAGTATCTTCTGTTTTAATCTGGAGCGGCTCTGTGATCTCAAAACGACCCGGCGGCAGATGCACGATGCCACCAGAGACTGGCACGGCATCAAAGGCAGCCTGGAGATTTGGGAACTTCGAGGCATCCAGCTCCACAGGTTTCACCGTCTGAGCCGAAGCAAGAGTGATCAAAAGCAGGGATAGAAGAAGTGTCGTGCGCATGAAGATCAAACGCGCCACCCAGACATCCCTGTTCACCACAAGTGACCTGACTTGATGCTTTCATCGCAAGATCGCCCCGCCGCTGAGCGAGATGCTGAGATGCGTTTCCTGCCATTGCTGCCTCTCTTCCTCATCAGTCATTTGTTGGCAGCGGAGCCCGCGCCGATCCAGCAATGGATCGACGAAGCCATCAAGGCTGGTGGCGGTGTTGTCACGATCCCCGAAGGCGTGCATGTGCTGCCTCAAGGCCTGCTCATCAAGAATGCCAAAAAACTCGCCCTTCGCGGCATCGACAAAGAGCGCTGCATTCTGAAACTGCCGCCGCTGGCCTATGCTGAGTGCGCCGAACTCACCCCTACTGGAAAAACCACGCTGCCAGTGCGAGGCGAGCGCGGATGGCAGCCGGGGATGAGATTGCGCATCGAGTGTGACGGTGAGCCGGACAGCTTCACCAAAAAACCGCGACCTTATGTGCTGGCCATCATTCAGGAGGTGAAGACAGGTCAGTTCGTATTGAAGGAACCTCTCAAATTTCCCGTGCCAGCGGCCACACTCATCCGCCATGAAGATGCGCCCAATCTCATCGAAATCCGCGAAGCCTGCGACACGCTCGAGATCGCCAATCTTACCCTCGACGGCGGACGCATCGCCACAGATCCTCTGGTGCAAGGGCACGCACAGCTCTGCGCGATCTTCATCACAGGCTCCTTTAACTATGAGACAGGCCCCACAGGCCCCAAGCCCAAGGACATCGTCGTGCGTGACTGCATCATCCAAAATTGTTTTGGGCGTGGTGTGGCCCTTTACAGTGTCGAAAAGGCAGACATCGAGAGATGCAGTTTCCGAGACATTTGCGATGAAGCCATCGACTTCGATCACTTTACCACGGGTTCTGGGGCGATCGGCAATCGAATCATCCGCTGCCGCATCGCCTTTGAGCTAAACGATGCCAACGACTGCTTGGTCCAGGGCAACGAAGCGCGTGATTGCAGCATCGGCCTCAGCCTCTGGCGTTGGTGCAAGCAGCCCGGCCTGAATGAAGGCAACATTGCTCGTGACAACAGCTTCAGCTCCATCACTGGCAATGCCTTTCAAATCGGCACGAGCACGCGTGGCAACCGCTTTGAGGACAACGAGATCGAGAAGCCGGGACGCAATGGTTTCTCACTATCCGGTGAATCGCAGGTGCTGAAGAATAATCGCATTCGTGGAGCCGGACTCAAGGCCATCGCTATCCAGGAAGGCAGTCACGACATTCAGGAAGCCGCCCACTGAGGGCGCGGTGTAACATCAGTCAATGAAGCTACAGATGTACTCGCAGATGCCATCCGTCACTGCGATGTCGAAGCCTGACTTCGCCGGCACATCGAAGAACTCGCCGCCGCTGTAGGTGGTCTTGGCATCGCTGCCGTCTAGCTTCACCTCACAGCCGCCAGCCACGATCTCCATGCGCTCCGCTTTATCCGTACCGAAGTGATAGCTACCTGGATAGATAAGACCCAGCGTCTTTTTGCTGCCATCGGCAAACAGGATGCTGTGACTGACCACCTTACCGTCGAAATAGACATTGGCTTTCGTGACGGCGGTGACGGCGGTGAATTCGGTGGGGATAGCGGACATAAGGCCGCGCAGATTGGCCAGACTCCGCCCATTCTCAAGTCCGTTTCTAGGCATGGAACTCCCCGTTTTCTTCGGTTGACCTCCTCCCACATCGCCCCCACTCTCGCGCCTCTTACCCCTCATGAAAGCTACCCTTAGCATCGTCTGTGCCGCACTCGCGGTGACCTCCATCGCCTCCGCCCAAACCGCTGAAGCGAAGAAAACTGAACCCGCAAAAAGCACCAGCGAGGCCGCTGCTCCTGCCGCAAAACCCGCCATGGACAAAGTTAGTTATTTTATTGGCACCAATATCGGTGGCAACATCGCCAACAACTTCAAGCAACAGGGCGTGGAGGTCGATGTCGAGAACTTCCTCCAAGCCATCCGTGATCAGTTCGAAGGCAAGCCTTCCAAGTACAAGCAGGAAGAACTCACTGCCGCCATGGAAGCCTTTGAAAAAGTCATGCAGGCCAAGCAGGGTGAAATGAAACAATCTCAGGCAGCCAAGTCTGGCGAAGTCAAAGCCGCTGGGGCCAAGTTCCTCGCTGACAATGCTAAGCGCGAAGGCGTGAAGACCACGGCTAGCGGTCTGCAATACGAAGTCATGAAGGCCGCTGAAGGAGCCAAGCCAGTGCCGACCGACAAAGTGAACGTTCATTACCACGGCACACTTGTGAATGGTAAAGTCTTCGACAGCTCCGTGCAGCGTGGTGAGCCGATCACCTTCGGCGTGCAGGAAGTCATCAAAGGCTGGACCGAAGGTCTGCAACTCATGACCATCGGTTCCAAGTACAAGTTCTTCATCCCCTCCGACCTCGCTTATGGCGACAACGGAGCAGGCGCTGACATCGGCCCAGGCGAGACACTCATCTTTGAAGTCGAGCTTCTGAAGATCGAGAAATAAACCCTCTCAAAACTTTATTCCAAAACGGCTGCCGGGAGACTGGCAGCCGTTTTGTTTTTCTAGCAAGCTCGCCACTTCCACACTCGTTACCAGCCGCCCATGAAGTCCATCCTATCTCTTCTGACCTTTCTCTCATTCGCCTCTGCGCTCTGTGCGGCGGATCGGCCCAACATTCTCTTCCTCTTCTGCGATGACCTCGCCAGCCAGGCCATCAGTGCCTACGGGGAAAAGCGCAAGCTGCTGGAGACACCGGGCATGGACCGCATCGCCAAAGAAGGTATTCGCTTTGATCGCTGCCTCGTCACGAACTCCATCTGCGGCCCCATGCGCGCCGTCATTCAGACCGGCAAATACTCGCACGCGAACGGCTTTTATAACAACAGCAACAGCAAGTTCGACAGCAGCCAGCAAACCTTTCCCAAGCTGCTGCAAAAGGCGGGTTACACGAATGCCGTCATCGGCAAATGGCACCTCATGACCGACCCTGTCGGTTACGACTACTGGAACGTCCTCCCCGGCCAAGGTGCCTACTACAACCCAGCCATGATCGACAATGGCAAAACCGTGAAGCATGAAGGTTACGTGACCGACATCGTCACTGATCTCGGCATCGACTGGCTGAAGAAGCGCGACAAAACAAAGCCCTTCATGCTCATGCTCCAGCACAAGGCCCCGCATCGCGAATGGGAGCCGCCGATCCGCCACCTCGGCCATGACAAAGACCGCGTCTATGAAGAGCCAGCGACCCTCTTCGATACTTTCGAAGGCCGCAGCAAAGCCGTCAGTGACCACGACATGGGCATCGACCGCACCTTCACCGAGCGTGATGCCAAGCTCATGACTCCCGGTAATCTCACCCCGGACCAGCTCAAGTATTGGAACGAGTACTATGAGCCACGGAACGCCAAATTCCGCGAAGCCAACCTCAGCGGCAAGGAACTCGTCAAATGGCGCTACCAACGCTACATGCACGACTACACCGCCTGCGTGAAAGCCGTGGATGAGAACATCAAGCGCACGCTCGACTACCTCGACCAAGAAGGCCTCGCCAAAAACACAGTCGTCATCCTCAGCAGCGACCAGGGCTTCTACCTCGGCGAGCACGGCTGGTTTGATAAGCGCTGGATCTTCGAAGAGTCGCTGAGCACACCGTTCCTCGTCCGCTGGCCCGGCGTGGCAAAGCCCAGCACCACAAATGGCAAAATCGTCTCCCTGCTCGACCTCGCGCAGACCTTTCTCGACATCGCTGGCGAGCCACAGCCAAGCGATATGCAGGGCCACTCCCTCGTCCCACTTTTCAAAGGCGAAGACCCCGCCGACTGGCGCAAGTCCTTCTACTATCACTACTATGAGTTCCCCGTCCCGCACCGCGTGCGCCCGCACTACGGCGTGATCACCGACCGCTACAAACTCGTCCATTACTACAAGCCTGATGTCGATGACTGGGATCTACTCGACCGCCAAAAAGACCCGCTCGAAGTGAAGAATTTCTACGCCGATCCCGCTTATGCCGACACCGTGAAGGAACTCAAAGCCGAGCTGACCCGCCTACAAACCGAAGTCAAAGAAATCCTCCCACCACCACGCTTCACTCATGGCAATGCGCCTTTCGAAGGTGAGCCCGCACAACCAAAGAAGGGTAAAGGCAAAGGAAAGAAGAAAGCCGAATAACCACCACCATGCGTCCCTTCCTATTCGTCCTCTCCGTCTTATCAGTCCTATCTCTGGCCAGCGCTGCGGAGAAACCCAGCTTCCTCTTCATCCTCTGTGATGACCTCGGCACCGGTGATGTGAAATGCCTGAATCCAGAAGGTAAAATCGCAACGCCGAACATGGATCGCATCGCGCGAGAAGGCATGACCTTCACCGATGCCCACACTCCCTCCAGCGTCTGCTCGCCCACACGCTACGGCACGCTCACGGGCCGCTACAACTGGCGAACGAAGCTCCAGAACGGCGTGCTCGGCGGCCTCAGTCCGCGCCTCATTGAGCAAGGCCGCATGACCGTGGCCTCCATGCTCAAGGCGCAGGGCTATCACACCGCCGCCATCGGCAAGTGGCACCTCGGCATGGACTGGATCATCAAGCCAGGACAAACCGTCGCCGAACTCAACATCGAATCCCGCGAACAGGCCTGGAGCGTGGACTTCACGCACCCGCACACGAATGGACCGCTCAGCGTCGGTTTCGACAGCTACTTCGGCATCGCCGCATCACTCGACATGGTGCCTTACGTCTTCATCAAAGACGACCGGGTCACCGTGCAGCCCACCGAAGATCGTGAACTCGAAATGGTGCAGGGCGAGCCGAAGAAATTTACTCGCAAAGGCCCTGCCGCACCTGGCTTCACCGGCTACGAAGTGCTACCCACCTTCATCGACAAAACTGTCGCCTATCTCGACGAAAAAGCCGCCGATGCAAAATCCGGCAAACCGTTCTTCATCTACCTGCCGCTCACCGCACCGCACACGCCCATCCTGCCAAATCCTGAATGGCGCGGCAAAAGCGGACTCAACCAATACGGCGACTTCGTCATGGAAACCGACGCCAACATTGGTCGCGTGCTCAAGGCACTCGATGACAACGGTCTCGCTGAAAACACCGTCGTCATCATGACCAGCGACAACGGCTGCTCCCCCAGCGCCGACTACCCTGCCCTGCTTGCCAAAGGCCACAACCCGAGTGGCATGTATCGCGGTCACAAAGCCGACGTTTATGAAGGCGGACATCGCGTGCCATTCCTCGTCCGCTGGCCCGCCAAAGTGAAGGCCGGACAAACTACAACCCATCTGACCTGCCTCATCGACTTCACCGCCACTGCCGCCGAGATCACTGGAGCCACGCCCCCTGAAACCGCCGCCGAAGACAGCTTCAGTTTCCTGCCCACCCTGCTAGGTCAGCCAGCGAAAGGTCCGCAGCGCGAGTCCCTCATCAGCCACAGCATCGGCGGTTACTTCGCCATCCGTGAAGGTCCGTGGAAACTCGCCCTCTGCCCCGGCAGCGGCGGCTGGAGCGAGCCACGTCCGGGTAAAGAGCCCGCTGGCTCGCCGTCCGTGCAGCTTTTCAATCTCGATGATGATCTCGGCGAAACGAAGAACCTCCAAGCCGAGCATCCCGAGATCGTCGCCAAGCTCACGAAGCAGCTCGAAACCCTCGTCGCCAATGGTCGCAGCACGCCAGGTGCGAGTCAGGCCAATGCTGTGCCGATTGACCTCTGGAAGAAGAACGATGCGGCCAAAGGCACGAAGGGAAAAGGCAAGGGCAAGAAGGCGGCGGTGAAGTAGCTCGCGAACTTACCGGCTCACCCTTCCTCCACCATCGCCCAGCAGGAGGGTTTCGATCTCCTCATGGGTGCTGTAATTGTAGTCGCCTTCGATGGAATGCGCGAGGCAGCCTGCGGCCGTCGCAAAGGCTATGGCAATCTGAGGATCGGACTTTTGGAGGAATGAAAACACTAGCCCCGCAGTGAAGGCATCGCCAGCACCGAGACGATCTACGACGTGAGTGATCGGATATGGGGCAGCGGTGTGAAGCGTCCCGGTGGCAGCTTCGTAAAGCGTGCCGCCGAAGCATTGCATCGTGGCGCTGGAACCATCACGCACGGTCATGGCAACATGCGTGAGATTTGGAAACTCCTGCACGATCTGCGCCCCGAGAGCACGGTGATCACCCGTGCTTTCAACGCCAAGCATCGCAGTGGCATCGCTAGCCCCGCCGACGAAGATGTTCACGAAAGGCATCAGCGTCTTCATCGTGCGCGTGGCGAGTTCGCGTGCGGAGAGCGGCGGGTCCCAGCGCCAGAGCTTGGTGCGGTAGTTCATGTCGCACACGACTTTGATCTGCCGACGCGCCGCTTCCTGAACCGCGATGAGTGCGACCTCCGCAGCGTTGCGCGAGATGGCGGGTGTGATGCCGGAGATGACGAACCATTCGCAACCGGAGAAGATCACATCCCAATCGTAAGCGGACGCGGGAGTGATCGCCACAGAGGAGCCATCGCGGTCGTAGATGACGTTGCCGCCCCGTTGGTTCGCGCCGTGTTCGAGGAAGTAGATGCCCAGGCGGCCTTCCGATGTGCGCAGGATGTGTTTTGTCTCCACACCCAGACTGCGCAGATCAGCGAGGCAGGCATCGGCGATGGCATGCTGTGGCAGGGCGGTCACAAAAGCCGCGTCGATGCCGAGATAAGCCAGCGAGGCCGTGATGCTGGCCTCAGCGCCTGCAAAGGTGACATTCACGCTGCCCGGCATGGCCTGCTGAAACCGCGCAAAGCCCGGCGTGGCGATGCGGGCCATGATTTCGCCGAACGTGACGACGCGGCTCATGGGCGGACTTGTTTAACGATGTCACTGGCTTCACGCGCGAGCTTCGTGATCGCCACCCAGTCGCCCTTGGCGATCAAATCCTTCGGCGCGAGCCACGAACCACCGAGCGCGAGCACGGAAGGCTCCTTCAAATACTGCGCCGCATTCGCCGGACCCACACCGCCGAGCGGAATGAACTGCACGCCGAGGTGCATGAACGGCGCAGAGATCACACGCAGGTAGGCAAGACCGCCGCTCGGCTCGCTGGGGAAGAACTTGAGCAGCTTGCAACCGGCCTCAATGGCGAGTTCGATGTCCGTCGGCGTGCAAACACCCGGCGCGAACGGCAGCCCGATACGTTTCGCTTCCGCAACGACACGCGGATTCATCCCTGGAGCCACACCAAAGCTCGCTCCCGCGTCCTTGGCATCATTCGCCTGCTGCGGTGTGAGAATGGTGCCCACACCAACGGTCATCTCCGGCACCTCGATCCGAATGCGACGGAGCGATTCGAGCGCGGCATCAGTGCGCAGCGTGAGTTCGATGCAATCGACACCACCGGCGAGCAAAGCCCGTGCCAGCGGCACCGCATCGTCAGCACGGTCGATCATGAGCACGGCAATGACGCCGGTTTTTTGGAGGTGGCGGGTGAGTGATTCAGTCATTGCCTGAAGCAGGACGGTAGCGGTGCTTTTTGCAACTGGCATGTGCTTCGCTATTCCTGTCTTTTAACATAGCGAATTTCAGAACCTCTGGTGTCTGCATACCAACAAGGGTTCCAACTTGTTCCTGGAATAATTCCGAACCTCACAATTCCGTCTGTTTCCAAATCTTCTTCCTCGTCCGATTCTGCATACACAGTTACTTTCATTCCCTCAATCAGCGTGAGGCCAAGCCTGTCCAAATCAGCTTTGGTTCCCTGATAGCTGAGAAGCATAAAGTCCGGCGCATAAGGGCCATTGTAGTCTGAGCAAATTCTCGGATTCATATTTTGACTGAACGTTCCAACGCAAAGCCATGCGATAGATTCAAGAGACGTTCTCAACATTCCATCGCCTCACTTCTTCGTGACCTTCAAATCATCCACATAGATCCAGTTGTCGGTCTCGATCTCAGGGTGGCGGTACATGCCGAGCTTGAGGAAGTGCTGGAAGTCGTTGTGCATGTTAGGGCCGGTGGCGGTAGCGACGGGCTGGGTCATGTCGTCGAGAAAGAAAATGGCTTTGCCGTCGGCTTTTTGGGACCAATGGATCTCGACGGCGATGCTGTGCCACTTGCCGGGCTCGATGAAGATGGGGCCGTGTTTCTGCGATTGATCGGGGCCGTAGGCGATGCCGATGCCGAGCTTGCCCTGCAATTCACCGAGGCCGAGGAGCACGGGCGGACTCTTGGAGGCAAAGCCGTCCCAGCTTTCGCCACGGGCGCTATCTGGCTGATCGTGCCACTGGCCGATGATCCACCAGCGGTTCTTCGGCGCATCGGACACGAAACCTTTCGGCACCATGAAGCGCCAGGCGTAGCGCACGGTGTCGCCCTGCTTGTGCGGGTAATCGACGCTGACCTCGGCACGGATGCCTCCATTGCGCTTCTTTTGGCCGGGGATCAAATGCAGACCGAGGTGCTGGTCTGCGCCTTCCCCCATGATGGCGATGTTTTCGACGGCGGGGACTTCGACGTGGGCGAACTCCAGCAAATCGTCGGGCATGACGCAGCGGAGATAGGTGAGTTCTTTCTCACGAGCGGCGGGATCGGCGCTACGACCGCAGGAGTTGAACAGCAGGAGAACGGCGAGAATGCGGAGGTTCATGGTTGAGGCCGATGAGAGCATTTCGATGGCTGGGTGTCGAGCCTGACTGCATTTGCTTTGTCTTGCCGCGCACCTACTTCACCACACAAGCCACAGCCATCGCTGCGATGCCTTCTTCTCTGCCGACGAAGCCCATGCGCTCATTGGTCGTGGCTTTGACGCCGACTTGATCGGGCTGGATGCCGAGAGCTGCGCCGATTTTTTCTTTCATCAGCGGCGCGTGTTTCATTACGCGCGGTGCTTCGGCGATGAGGGTGGAGTCCACGTTTTCAATCGTGTAGCCTTTCTCCGCTGCGAGTGCGGCGCACTTCTCCAGAATGCGCAGACTGCAGATGCCTTCGATGCTCATGTCGCTCGGCGGGAAGTAGAAGCCGATGTCTGGCAGACCCATGGCTCCGAGCACGGCATCGGCGATGGCGTGGCAGAGCACGTCGGCATCGGAGTGGCCTTGCAGCCCGCGCGTATGCGGGATTTCCACACCACCCAGGATCAGGGGGCGGCCTTCTTCAAAGGGGTGTACGTCATAGCCAATGCCAACTCGAGTCATGAGGTCATGTAGAGTGCCCGACGAAACTTTCCAGAGAGAACTCACGCTTACTTCCCAAGCGTCCGCATCTGAGCGCGGTAATCACGAGGTGTGCTGCCGACGACTTCACGGAAGCGGCGGTTGAAGTTAGCGAGGTTCCGGTAGCCGCAGTCGAGGGCGATGTCGGTAATGTTTTGCTGGTCCTCACCGATCATGCGACATGCGCGGCCAATGCGCACTTCGTTGATGTATTCGGGCACCGTCTTGCCAGTACGTGAGCGGAAGAAACGACTGAATGCGCCTTCACTTAGATGCGCGAGTTTGGCGAGCTGAGCGCGGTCGATGTCATCGACAAGATGTTGATTGATGTGGTCGCACACGCGCTGCATCCGATCCTGATCGCCAGCATGAAGAGTCGGCTCATAGCTAGCACTGGCGAGCGGACGTAGATCCTTGGACCGCGACAGTTCATCGAGTATGGCGAGAAGCTCCACGACCCGGGTCAAACCATCCACCTCAGCGAGACGACGCATCCGCTGGGTGATCTTCGTGCGTGCGGCACCGCGCACTTCCAGCCCGCGAGCCGAACGCCTCAACATGCGCTGCACGCCTTCCATCTCCGGCAGTTGCAAGAAATCTTTGCCGAGAAAGCTGTCGGTGAAGCGCACGATCACCGCATCCACTGAGGCACCGACGCCTTCATCCTGATGCCAGACATGGGGGAGATTAGAGCCAAGCAGCACGAGATCGCCATCGGTCAGTGGCGCGATGTTGTCCCCCACCACACGATGCCCACGGCTGCGGATCGCCAAGGTCATTTGGTACTCGGGATGGAAATGCCAGCGCGTGCCGTAGTCAGGCCCATGGACGGTCTCGCAGTGAAAGGATTCCCAATCACGACACGGCACTTTTTCAAAAACAGGTTTCATAAGCGCTTCATTTAACCGCAAAGAGCCGCGTGAACACAAAGTAAAATGCTATCTTTGCGTGCTTTGTCGTCAGTCCAGACAGCGCCACCGACGCGGCACTTCCCATGGCGCAAGGGCGGCGCAGGCTTTGGCCTTAAACTCCTGCGTCAATGACTCCGGTGGCACTGCCAAATGACATACGATGTCTTGGACCCGCTCTGGATCACGGCTGGGTGCGCCATCAATGCGCACATCAGTTACCTGTAAGCTAGCGCTGATCTTGGCAGCGATTTCAGAAGGACTCAGCTTTCGGCTCGCGACATTGATACCTGCACCCATACAACGCTCGAACATGAGCTGACGGCCCACGACTTGAATGACGTCAGACGTCAGATGTTCAGATGCAGCAAAGACTTCACCCGCCAATGTTTCATCGTAACCTAGACCCACCGCATCACTGCTGACCTGCAAACGTTCGCCCATGATCGTGACCGCGACTCCTGGCATAAGTGCGCCGAGATCAGGCTCTGAAAGCCGCGCTGTCTCAGTGGCATCATAGCTGATCGCGCCGCACTCGCTTGTGCCGTAGAGATTGTGCAGTTTCAGATCAAAGGCAGCCTTTACTCGCGACTCCAGATCTAGCGTGAGCACTGAGCCTGCGGAGACAGCGAGATGCACGTGACTCAGATCCAAGCCGGAGAGTAGCCAGGCCTTCCACATCGCCGGGACTCCGGGCAAGAAGACTCGCTCGTGTTGCTTCAGCGCCTCCGTCATGCCTGTGGGGAAAGGCGTGGGCAGCCAGTGAGTAGGCAGGCCATTCAGCAGCGTTTGCAAGACCGTGGTCGTGAGACCGAAGGAATGCGCCACGCTCAGCGGCGCCAGTGCGACGCTGCATTCATCGAGACGCAGCGTCATGTGCAGCCTGTCCACATCAGCAGCGATTTGATCAAAGCTGAAGAACTGGCAGCGCCGCACGCCAGAGCTACCAACCGTTTGCTTCACCAAGGCCGTGCCTGCGGGTGGCAGAGAAACAGGCACGCGCCGCTGACGATCTTTTTCCACCACCTGCACGGGAAGACCACTGAGAAAGCCCGCGAGCAAGGCGACCGTCACGTCCAGTCCGTCCCCCTGCGCGAGGTAAAATTTACCGAGCTGCGCGCAGGACTGAGGTGGCAGCTCACGCGCACGTTTTTCCAAGCCGTGATAAGACACAGGCCCGTCAAGATGCCAGAGGGCGATTTTGTCACCCTTGGCGCTCAGGATTTGTTGCCAGCGTTCACCAAACATTTGCACTCGATGCCGCATTCCGTTAAACCAAAAAAAGCGGGGCGTGATAGTGGCAGTTCGTGCAGGGTGTTCAAGCGCGGGAATCCATCATAGCGCGCTCGTCGTTCTCTCTTCATCTCCACCGTGCCCACTCCCCTCCCCCAGCGTATCTTCATCACCGGTGCCGGCATCGTCTCACCGCTCGGCTTGGACTGGCGGGAAAACGAAGCCTCCTTCCGCGCCAACCGGATGAATTTCACCCCGGTGACCATGTTTGATGTCAGCCAGCGCATCGCCAAAACGGCCGCGCAGGTGAACCTGCCGGACGAGCGACTCTTCACCAAAACTCCGCGCCGCCGTGAACACCTGATCGACCGTGGCACGAAGATGCTCCTGCTCGCCATTCGCGAAGCTTTGGCGATGGCAAAGCTGCCAGGAATGCAGGGCATCGACGCCATTATCATCGGCACCTCAGCAGGAGCTATGAGCATCGGCCAAGACTACTTCCGCCATGCGCGCAGCAGCCCATCGCGGCAGCCTGGGCAGCTCGCGCGCATCGAATATTATCAGCCGCAGAAGCAGCTCAATGCCATCGCTGCCGAGTATGACTGGCATGGGCCGATCATCGTCGTCACCAATGCCTGCGCCAGCGGAGCCAATGCCATCGGCGATGCCATGGCGATGATCCAGACAGGCAAAGCACGGCGTGTACTCGCCGGGGGTTACGATGCGATTGCCGAGCTTGTGTTTGCAGGCTTCGATACTCTACGAGCACTGGCTCCGAGCGGCATTCCACGTCCCTTTGACGCCGTGCGTGATGGCCTAGCTCTTGGAGAAGGCGCGGGTGTCGTGCTGCTGGAAAGTGAAGAGGCGGCCGCAGAGCGCGCAGCTGAGGCACTTTGTCTTGCTGCTGGTTATGCCACGGCCACGGATCTACACCATCTCACGCAGCCTGACCCTGAGGGGAAAGCCGCGATCCGCACCATGACCGGCGCTTGTCAGATGGCTGGCATCTCACCCGCCGAAGTGGACTACATCAACTCCCATGGCACTGGCACACCCTACAATGACGTAGCAGAAGCCAGCGCCATCAAAGCCTGGGCCGGGGCTGATGCAGCGCGAATAGCGGTCAGTTCCACCAAGTCTGCTATGGGCCATCTGCTCGGTGGAGCCGGAGCGGTGGAAGCCGTGATCTGCCTCATGGCCCTGCGCGGTCAGTGGCTCCCTGCCAGCCTCAATGTGCGTGAAGCCGATCCCGCCGTCTGTTTCGATCTCGTGCGTGAGTTTCGCGAAGCAAGCATCAAGTCAGCCCTAACGAACAGCTTCGGATTTGGCGGCACCAATGCGACACTCATTTTGAAGCATCCCGATGCGCCCACTTCGCCATTCGCCATTCGTCATTCGTCATTCAGTCTCCGCATCACAGGTAGTGGCGCAGTCTCCGCCGCAGGCTGGGGTGCAGAGGCACTAGCGGCGGCCGTCACAGAAAATCGCGACCTCCCCACGACTGATTTAGCGCGCAGCATTGGCAGTCGCGACTGGAGCTGCCCAGTGCGTCTTACACCGCAACAGCCCGCAGATCGTCTGCCCAAATTCCCACGTCTGCGCCGTGCTAGCCCGATCACCAAATTCGCCCTGAGTGCGGCGATCGAGGCGCTTGAACAAGCGGGCTTCCCGAACGGGCAAGGCGCAGGCCGACTCGGCATCATCCAGCACATGTTCAATGGCTGCGTGCAGTTCAGCGGCAGGTTTTATCACGAAGTCATCGAGACGCCGACACTGGCCAGCCCGCTCATTTTTCCTGAGACCGTTTACAATGCACCAGCCTCACACATCGCCGCGTTTCTCGGTGTCGATGGACCCGCGACGACTCTCATCGGTGAGTCCAGCGCCATCATCGAATGTGTGTCGATGGCTCATACATGGCTCGTCCAGGATCTCGTCGATCACGTGCTCGTCATCGGTGCCGAGGAGTGCGACTGGGTCTCGGCTGAGGCTGCCACTTATTACCATCCTGATCTGAAAATCTCTGAAGGTGCAGGCGCGCTGCTGCTCTCACTCAGCGATGTCGGCCTAAAGCTCAGCTACAGCAAAGCGCATGCTTTTCATGATGAAGCGGAACACGTGGAGAGGCTGCATGAGTTAGAACGGAGCACCGGCTTCGGCCAGTTCTCCAAGCGCGTGACCGGAGAGTCTGGCATCGCGATTCTAGATGCGGCTGAGATCGGGGTGCAGGCGACTTTCAAAGAACCGTCTGAAGCCGGTGCTCCGAACGAAAATCCGCTCCGTCCACGCGCGGTGCTCGGGGAGTGCATGGGCGCTGGCGGTGCCTTGCAGCTCGTGCTCGCCGCTCGATTGGCTGGAGAGCGACAAAGCCCCGTGCAGGTGCTCTTGCCCGGCAGTATGAGCGCCGCTTATACAGCAACGGTTGGCGATGATTTGTAATAGTTGCCGACTCAACCACGTCTCTGATCAACCACCTCAAACCATGTCCAAATCAAGCCCACATCTTCTCCTCTTCCTCGCTTTCGTCAGCATCGCCTCAGCTCAAAAAGCACCGGACGTCTCCAAGCTCGATCCGGCGATGGGCGTCAACAAAAAGGCCGCCGACAATCTTGAGTGGCATGATGTGACGAAGTGGGGTGTCGAAGGTCGCATCCTGCCTGAGCAGACGCGGCTGCGCTGGTTTGACCGCCTGCCTGCCAGTGCTGAGAAAAGCGTCACGCCAGCCGTGTGGAGCCTGAGCCGCGACAGCTCGGGCATGATGGTTCGCTTCAAGACCGATGCCACGGCCATCAGCGTGCATTACAAGCTGAGCAAAGACCGCCTCGCCCAGCCGCACATGCCAGCCACAGGCGTCAGCGGTGTGGATCTCTATGCACGTGATACTGACGGCAAATGGAAATGGGTGATGGTCACCAAACCTGCCACTCAAGAAGTGAAGGCTGAGATCATCAAAGATCTGGCTCCTGGTGAGCGTGAATACGCTGCTTATCTACCACTCTACAACGGCGTTGAGTTCATGAGCATCGGCGTCGCCAAAGGCAGTAAGTTTGAAGAGCTGGCTCCACGCGAAAAGCCTGTCGTTTTCTACGGCACCAGCATCACGCATGGAGCCTGCGCCAGCCGTCCGGGCATGGTTCACACAGGTATCCTCGGTCGTAAGCTCGACATGCCCGTCGTGAATCTCGGCTTCTCTGGCAATGGTCGCATGGACAAGGCTGTGGGCGATTACCTCATTCAAGTCGATGCCGCTGCGTATGTCATCGACTGCCTGCCCAACATGGGCCCTGCGGATGTCGCCGCGAAGTGCGTGCCACTCGTCAAACAACTCCGCGCGGCCAAACCTGAGACGCCGATCGTGCTCGTCGAAGATCGCCGCAATACCAATGACTGGATACTCCCAGCGAGAAATAAGCATCACACCGACAACCACGCCGCGCTCAAAGCAGCGTATGAAACGCTGCTCAAAGATGGCGTGAAGAATCTCTCCTACATCCCCGGCGACAGCCTCTACGGCACCGACACAGAAGGCGCGACCGATGCCTCCCACGCCAGCGATCTCGGCTTCATGCGTCAGGCGGAGATCTTTGAGCCAGTGCTGCGCAAAGCGCTGGGGAAATAGGTGACGGCTCATCGTTCGTGGTTCCGCCTTCAGGCGGCTTCTTTGAATCTCAATCACGGGCTAAAGCCCGAACTACGAACTCAGGCTCGCGGATGCGCGGCCTGATAGACCTCCTTCATCCGCTGAGTCGAGACATGCGTGTAGATCTGTGTCGTGCTCAGGCTCGCGTGGCCGAGCAGTTCCTGCACGCTGCGCAGGTCCGCGCCGTTGTTTAGCAGATGCGTGGCAAAGCTATGACGGAGTTTGTGAGGCGTGACGTGGATGGGCATGCCACTGGCTTTCCAGTACTTGTCCACCACATCAGCGAGTGCCTGACCCGTGATGCGCTTCTTGAGCTTGCTGAGAAAGAGCGGCCCGCCATGCACACCCGCCTTTTGCCGATATTGCTGAATCGCGAGCATGGCGTGTGACCCCACGGGCAGCAGGCGTTCTTTGCGACCCTTGCCGATCACGCGCACGGTGTCGCTGTAGGCATCCACATCTTCGACATTGATGGAGGCGAGTTCGGCTAGGCGCATCCCAGTGGAGTAAAACAACTCCAGGATCGCCACATCACGCTCCGGCCCCCATTCAGGTGATCGCGGGCTCTTCGGCAGTGACAGTGGCAGCGCCAGCATCTCCAGAACTTGCGTGAGCGTGAGCACCACCGGCAGCTTCTTTTCCTGCTTCGGCAATTGCACATCCAACAACGGATTCGTCGTCCAGCCCTGGCGTCTCGTGAGCCATTTGAAAAAAGACCGCAGCGCCGCAAAGTGCAGCCGGATGGTCGCACGCCCGAGATCGCGCTTCATCATCTCGAACAGATACTTGCGGAAATCATCCGCCGTCAGCGCCTGCCAGTTGGTGAAGCCCGTGTGCCGCTGCCGGAACTCAGACAGCGCGTGATCATAGAGGTCCAGCGTGCGCGGTGACGAGCGCCGCTCCACCTCCATGAACTCGATAAACGACGCCGAAAGCGGATCGTCTAGGAGCTTGGTTGGAGTTTGGGCTGCGGCGGGACGTTTCACCTTGGAATCAGGAAAAGGAGAAGAGTGGGTCGGCCTTCATAAGCCGGATTTTGTTCCTTCGGTCTTTCGACTTCCAGCGTGGTCATTTATCTGACGGCTCCTCGCGGAGCCGACTCCTGCTTGCGCAGGATGCGACTATTACCCGGAGTTATCCGCCCCCTTGCGGGGGCTTGCGGCCAGGCGGGCCTTTCTCCTGTTCTGTCTTGCACCGCGTGGGGTTTATCTTGCCTCCTTCATTGCTGTCGGAGCGGTGGGCTCTTACCCCGCCATTTCACCCTTACCCTCATCAGCCGAAGCCTCTGAAGGCGGTATATTTTCTGTGACACTTTCCATTGCTTTGGGTTGCCCCAAAACCTCCAACGCTTGCGCGCGGCACGCTGCCTTACGGTGTCCGGACTTTCCTCTCGTCCGCGTCTGACCGAAGCCAGACCGACGAGCGACCACTCCAGCCGACCCGCTTCATGCTTAAAACGGAAATGAGAAAGCCGAAAGCAGAGATTCAGGCCACGGTTACTTCTTCTTGCCCTTGCCTTTACCCTTCTTGGCACCGCCTTCCCCCGTGTTGGCTTCCATCAAATCGGGCAGCGGGAGGTAGTCCCAGTCGAGGATCATTTTTTCGGCGAGGGCGGCGCGGAGTTCGCGCTCGGTGGCTGCGAGTGAGGGTTGGCCGCTGAGGTTGTTCAGCTCGGCAGGATCGGCTTCGAGGTCGTAGAGCTCATAGACCGGACGCGGTGTTTTAAAATAGGTGGCGCTCATGCCGGGTGAAAGTTTGCCAGCGGCGTTGGCCTCCTGCATTTGCTTCCAGGCCTGACCTCCGGCGGAATCGACGGGCGAATACGGAATCCATGGCGTGCAGTTGTAGATAAACTTGAAGTGATCACTGCGCACGGCGCGGGCGAGGTCGTAGCCGGCATTCGTCATATCCGCCTGCACGGGGGCGGAGCCGTGCGGACCGCGCTCGACGAAGAGGTGCTTCCTCGGTGTGTGCGTTTCACCTTTGAGCAGGGGCAGAAAGCTCACGCCGCTCATCTTAGAGCCTGCTTCGAGTCCTGCGGCGGCAAGCAGCGTGGGCGCGAGGTCTTCGGCGCTGATGAGCGCACGAGAGTCGCCACCGGACTTCACGACGCCGGGCCAGCGGACGAGGAAGGGCACGTTCGAGCCGGGATCGTAGAGGGAGCCTTTGCCGTGCGGCATGGCCATACCGTTGTCGCCGCAGAAGACGATGAGCGTGCTGTCCATGAGGCCACGTTTTTTCAGCACATCGAGCACACCCGCGACGGTGCGGTCCACGCGGTTCACCTCGGCGCAGTAGTCGGCGAGTTGCTCGCGCACACCGGGCAGATCGGGCCAATGCGCGGGCACTTTCAGCGAGGCAGGATCAGGGCGAAACTCGGCGGGCGCATTCCAGGCATGATGCGGGTCGCTGAAGTTCGCCCACATGAAGAAGGGCTTATCATTCGGCTTCTTGTCGATAAACGCAGCGACTTGTGCTGCCACTTCGGCGTCGCCGCATTGATTCAGCGAGTCCACGCGGTCGATGAAGGTCTTCAGTTGATGCTCCTGGAAAACCTTTGCCGTCGCCGCACCCGATTTATTGGAGCCATCGAGGTGAAAGCTGCGTCCGCAGACACCGGTGAAGTAGCTGCCTTTGTCGCGCAGCAGCTCTGGCAGCGTGATCTCATCTCGCGGCAGCGGTGCGGAGAATCGTGTCATGCGGGCAGCCACGGGCGAGCGACCTGTCATCAACGTGGCACGCGATGGCACACACTGCGGCGCACCGGTGAAGAAGCGGTGGAACTTCATGCCCTCAGCCGCGAGCTGGTCGAGCGTCGGCGTTTTGACGTTCGTATCGCCGTAAGCGCTCAGGAAGGGGTAGCTGTGATCGTCGCTGAGGAGGAAGAGTATGTTCGGCTTTACCGCGAACGACGAAGCCGCGATGGCGAATGACGAAAGGAGGATCAGGATATTCTTCATGCTGCGATAAAACGCGGTGAAACGGCTGAGATTTCGGCAAGCTTAAAGTAGCCAACCATCGTTCAACGGCGCGCAGCGGCCTCAACAACTGCAAACGGCCGCTCTGCGCCACCCGCCATAGCCTTCGATCCTGACCTTCCCGCCACGAACTCGTCGAACTCCTGAGCGGAGATGCGCAGTCAGCTCAATGGCCTCAAAGCCCTGATCGATGGCCATCGTCACGCTCGCCGCCGCGCAGATTGAAAGCGTCACTCCCCTGCCGCTGCTCACGAATCCCAGGCGAGTAGGCTGCGCCCTGCTACCTGTCCATAATCCCTACCTGTTACGGAGTGACGGCGGCGGGAACGGCTTCGGTGTCTTCCTTTTTCTTTTCCTTCCAGGTGCTCTGGACGTAGAGCTCGCGCAGGGACTTGAAGTCCACGTTGGTCGGGCTGTCGGTCATGAGGTCGCAGGCTTTGTTGTTCTTGGGGAAGGCGATGACTTCGCGGATGCTTTCCTCACCACTGACGAGCATGGCGATGCGGTCGAGGCCGAGGGCGAGGCCGCCATGGGGCGGGGCTCCGAATTTGAAGGCTTCGAGGATGTGGCTGAACTTGAGCTGCTGGTCCTCTGGGGTGACGCCGAGGACGCTGAACATCTTAGCCTGGAGGTCGCTTTCGTGGATTCGGATGCTGCCGCCGCCGAGTTCGTAGCCGTTCAAAACGACGTCGTAGGCTTCGGCGCGGACTTTGCCGTATTCACCGGCGTCGAGCAGGGGAATGTCTTCGGCCTTGGGACGGGTGAAGGGGTGGTGGACGGCGACCCAGCTCTGGTCTTCGGGGCTGTAGGCGAGGAGGGGAAAATCGACGACCCAGAGGAAGTTCAGCGCGGTGCTGCCTTCGGTGAGTTTTTGCATGGAGGCGATCTCGAGGCGGACTTTGCCAAGGATGTTGCAGGCGTCGTCCCAGGTGCCGGCATAGAAGAAGACGATGTCGTTTTCTTCGACGCCGAGTTTGGCGATGAGTGCTTTTTGTTCGTCTTCGCCGAAGAACTTCCAGAGCGGACTCTTGTATTCGAGGACACCTGCTTCGTTGCGCTCGACTTTGATGAAGGCGAGCTGCTTGACCTTCATGCCGGCCTGGATAGCGAGTTCGTTCAGACGAATCATCTGACCCGTGGTGATGCCGGCGAAGCCTTTGGCATTGATGGCGCGGACGACGCCGCCGCCTTCAAGGATGGTGCGGAAGATTTTGAAGCCGCTGTTGGCGAAGACATCAGCCATATCTACAAGCTCCAAGCCGTAACGGGTGTCGGGTTTGTCGGAGCCGTAAACGTCGAGCGCGTGCTGATAGGTGATGCGCTGGAATGAGGTGGGGATGTCCACGCCCTGCCCTGCTTTGAACATGCTGGCGAGGAGGCCTTCGACGAGCGCGATGATGTCGTTTTGCTCGATGAAGCTGGCCTCGATGTCGATCTGGGTGAACTCGGGCTGGCGGTCGGCGCGGAGGTCTTCGTCACGGAAGCAACGGGCGATCTGGAAATAGCGCTCAAGTCCGGCGACCATGAGGAGCTGCTTGTACTGCTGCGGGGCCTGCGGGAGTGCGAAGAACTTGCCGGGGCTGAGGCGGGCTGGGACGAGGAAGTCGCGCGCGCCCTCTGGCGTTGGGTTCGACAAGATGGGGGTCTCGACTTCGATGAAGCCGGTGCCGTCGAGGTAGTTGCGGGCGGCGGTGGTGATTTTGTGCCGGGTGCGAATGTTGCGCGTCATGCGCTCGCGGCGCAGGTCGAGGTAGCGGTACTTCATGCGCAGGTCTTCATTCGACATCTCGCGGTCGAGGTGGAAGGGCAGGACATCAGACTTGTTCAGCACTTTTAGTTCGGCGGCGACGATCTCGACTGCACCGGTGCCGAGCTTGGCGTTTTCGGTGCCTTCGAGGCGGGCGGCGACTTTGCCGATGATTTGAATGACGTCTTCATCACGAAGCTCATGACTTTGCTCAGCGAGCGCGGCATTTTCTTCGGGGCGGAAGACGACCTGAGTCAGGCCTTCGCGGTCGCGCAAGTCGATGAAGATGACGCCACCGTGATCGCGCGCTGAATTGACCCAGCCACAGAGGGTGACGGTCTGGCCGATATGCTCTGGGCGGACGGCGTTGCAGTGGAGGGAGCGGTAGGCGTTGGGAATCATGGCGGGAAAAGGGCGCGGAAAGTCGGGGGAAAATGCGAGAGTGCAAGGCGGAGTTGGGGTTCAGAGCTTTGACATCGCCTTCCCTGCGCGGCACGGTAGCACTCATGTCTGATCTCAAATCCCAGCTCATCACTCAAGCTCTCGCGCTGGGGTTTGCCGATTGCCGGATCGCTGAGGCTAAGGCGGCAGCGCATAAGGCGATCTTTGAGCAGTGGGTGGCCGATGGCAAATACGGTGACATGGCCTGGATGGCGCGGAATCTGGAGCGCCGCACGGACCCGCGTGTGGTGCTGCCTGGAGCGAAGAGTGTGGTGGTATTGGCGCTGAATTATTTTCAGGGGGAGCCACCCTCTGGCGACGGCGGCTACCGGATCGCGCGCTATGCCTGGAATGAAGACTATCACGATCTGATCGAGAAGAAGCTGAAGGCGCTGGACGCGTGGATGGCCGAGCAGGGCGGCACGCAGCGCTACTATGTGGACACGGGGCCGGTGCTGGAGCGTGACTTTGCCAGTGACGCCGGGCTCGGCTGGGGCGGCAAGAGCACGATGCAGATCCATCGTCGGTTAGGCACATGGTTCTTTTTGGCGGAGCTGATCACGACGCTGGAACTCACGCCCGACGCGGCGGCAAAAGACCTGTGTGGTAAATGCACGCGCTGCATGGATGCATGCCCAACCCAGGCGATCACGGCACCGCAGCGGATGGATGCGCGGCGCTGCATCAGCTACCTGACCATCGAGAGTAAAGGCAGCATCCCTGTGGAGTTTCGGCGTGCGATGGGCGACCGCATCTATGGCTGCGACGACTGCCTGACGGCCTGCCCCTGGAACAAGTTTGCGCAAGTCTCCCACGAGGCGACCTTTCAAGCGCGTGAGTCGATCTTCAGCAAGCGGTTGCGTGATTTCCTGACGCTGACGGATGAGGAGTTTCGCGTGTTGTTTGCCAAGAGTCCGATCAAGCGGATCAAGCGCCCGGCTTTCATCCGCAATGTCTGCGTGGCGCTGGGGAATACGGGGAATGCGGAGGACCTGCCTGCGCTGGAGACGCTGATGCAGGACGAGCACCTACTCATCGCTGAGCATGCGGCTTGGGCTGTGCAGGAGATTCAGGGCAGGCACGGAGCCTGAGTCCTGCGAATGTTTCGGATTATTTCGTTGCGCGGGGACGCGCTAGCAGCATCATGGGAGCGATCTGCTGGTCCCCCCCCTACCATGAAATCGCTCTTCGTTACCCTACTCATCCTTGCTGGTGTCTTCGCGGCCTATGACTTTTATTTGGCCAGACCCTGGGAGCGCGTGATCTTTGAAAAAGGTCCGCGCCCTGCTGCTACAGCGAATCCTGTGATCCCTGATCACGTCGTGGAGGATGATGGCCCGACACCTGTCGCGACCACGAAGCCTGCGGAAGCAGCGACAAAGCCTGCGGACAACTGGCAGCCGAGCATCCCAAAGGTCCCGACTGATGAGTTCGTGGCACCGACCATTCAGTCCGTGGAAACGATCACGAAGAACTGGACGACGATCCCGAAGCAGGCTTTTCCACGCTCGGTGATTTTGAAAAAAGATGTGCAGGTAAAGATGAGCGTGGGTGCCGCCACAATACGAGCTGGAGCCACGGCCCAGGCACTGGCTGCTGACAATGGAGTCATCACAGTTGCACCGACGGAGACATCAACCGCGAGAGGAGCGGTTGCGGTGATGGACACGGATTTTCCAGATCAGATCCATATGAGCTATGAGAAGTGGAAGGTGGCCCGAATTGAGCAATCACGGCGGGCTTGGATTGCTGGGAAAACCAAGAACAACTCTGGGGGCAAAGATAACAGCACGATGGCTAATGGCGTGGGCATTAGTTTTGGTGCTGACGGAAAGCCAGGCCAGAATGCAGATGGAAGTTACAACTTGCTTCTCGCGGTGATATCCTCAGGGAAAGTCAGCGATGTGGACCCGAAGAAGGTCATCAGTTGGGGAAAGCCTGAAATGAAAACTGTCGATGGCAAACCCACCTGGGTGATCGATGTGCGCTACGAGGCGAAGACGATCTTTGGCCTGATGGAGGTGAACAGCCATGCGCATGTCCGTGACGGCAGCTACGTCCGCTGGGTCTATGATTCGGGCGAGCCTCTGCCCTGAGTGATCAGAGTCCCAGCATCTCTAGCATCACCGCCTTTGGGATGGCCCCAGACTCGCGCCTTATTTCGTGACCGGATTTGTAAGCAATGAAGGTCGGAATACCGCGAATGCCATTCTCAGCGGCAAGTTCGGGCTGCTGATCCACATTGATACGGATCACGCGAGCCTTTTCAGCGAGTTCGTCCGCCAGGGCCTCGACGACAGGGCCGACCTGTTTGCAGGGGCCGCACCAGTCAGCATAAAACTCCACCAAGACGGGAACAGACGATGTGGACACCGCCGCCATGGAAGTGCCTGTGTGGCCGGATGAAACCGGGCGGGACATGTCCATGATCATCCAGCCAAACCAGCCGAGGACAGCCATGGCGAGCCAGAGAGGGAGATTGCGTTGATGGATAAAGCCAGTCACTGCTTAATATGGTAATTACAAATAATGTAATTGAAACACTCTATACTTCTAGAATTGGGAGGGCACCACGAAATAGGCTCCTTTTGGGGTGTGTTTTGGTTAATTCAGCCTTATTGCGCGCAGAAATGAGGCTGAATCAGCAAGATGACGGTCAGAATTTCGGTGCCTATGGATTTAATAGTGGCGAAAAAGCTAAACCGTTATTGAATTTCCATAGATTTAGATATATTCAGACATCTTTATGCGCGAGTCGGCTTCTTCAAACTCTAAAAATGAACCTCCATTGATCGGCACCCCCAGGCCAGTGACGGGGAATATGTTGGAGAAATTAGAGGAGCGCCGCGTATGGCGACTCCAAGCAAATCCATCCCCTCATCTATGGGTGCTTGTCTCGATCCTTGGCGACTTAATCATGATCATATTCGCTGAGCATCTAGCCTACTGGCTGCGCTTCCACTCCATCATTCGTGACTACGGTAACTGGGCAAACATGGAGCTACGCCAATACACAGGCCACATGATGCTCGGCACACTTTCCATGCTGATGGCGATCGGTTGGCAGGGAATTTATCATCGCAGTGTGCTGCTGCGTAATCGCTGGATTGCCAGTAAAATCGCCCGCGCGGCTTTGATCTGGACACTGGGTTTTCTGGCTTTTTCTCTAGCTCTGAAGTTGGAACCCTCAATCTCTCGCGTTTATGTGGCGCTCAATGGTGCATGCACACTGCTACTACTGCTAGGCTGGCGCATCGGATTCAATCACTTCCTGCACTCCAGTGCTCGCATCAAAACACTGCAACAGCGAACTTTGTTCGTCGGTTGGAATGATGATGCACGGCGACTCTGGCAGACGCTAAGTGAGGACGTGGCCCATGCTTTTAATCTCGTGGGATGGGTCGATGCCTCAGGGACTCGAACTGAAGATTCCGTGCCTAATTCCATACCTTTCGTTGGCTATCTTGAAGATATCCAACGCGTGATCGCTCGGCATGAGGTGGATATGGTCATCGTGGCGGATTTACCCCGCCAGCAAATGGTGGAACTGGCCAATCTGTGTGAGCGTGAGATGATCCAATTCAAACTCGCGCCCTCTGTTTTTAGCATATTCGTCTCAGGACTTTCGCTTGAAACCATCGCAGGAACACCTGTTCTCGGCGTAAACCGACTGCCGCTGGACAGCACGCTTAATGTCATGGCCAAGCGGACTTTTGACATCGTCGGGGCTATCGTCGGACTCACTATTAGCGCGCCGCTTGTCGCTTACTTTGGTCTGATGGTCTGGCTCGAATCCCGTGGCCCGATCTTCTACCGCCAACGCCGCTGGGGGATGAGCGGCGTGCCATTCGACATCATCAAGATCCGATCCATGAAACTGAATGCTGAGACTGAAGGTGCGCAGTGGTGTACTCAGGATGATCCGCGCCGACTGCGTGTGGGGGCCTTCATGCGGAAGTGGAATATCGATGAAGTGCCACAATTCTGGAACGTGCTAAAGGGGGAAATGAGCCTTGTCGGCCCACGACCTGAACGGCCTGAACTCATCGCTGCATTCAAGCATGAGATCCCTCATTACAATGCCCGTCACCAATCTAAGCCCGGCATGACAGGCTGGGCTCAAGTCAAAGGTCTGCGCGGTGACACCGACCTCTCAGAACGCATCAAATGCGACCTCTGGTATCTGGAGAACTGGAGCCTCATGCTCGATCTCCAGATCATGTTTCTGACCTTCTTGAAAACCGACAACGCTTACTGATGAATGTGAAGATGGATTTCCACCCGCCTCCGCATTCAAAGATTGCGGACTGAAGTCCACTCCACATCAGCCTCAGCAAATGCTCAGCGCTTTGGCCACGATCACGTCTGCGGTCGGGATCTGCATGGCCTCAAGCGGTGGGCTATAAATGGCAGGTGCATCAAGGCTGTTTACGCGGAGCACTGGAGCATCGAGCTCATCAAACACCTTTGCCTGAATCGTGTAAGCGATCTGGGCACCGACACCACAGAAGGGCTTACCTTCTTCCACATAAATGGCGCGGTGAGTCTTGGCCACGGAATTGAGAATCGTTTCTTCATCCAGCGGACGAATGGTGCGCACATCAACGACTTCAGCGCTGATGCCGTGCTCTTCTTCCAGGATGCGGGCAGCCTCCAGGCAGGTGATCACCGCTCTGCCATGAGCGATGAGTGAAATGTCAGTGCCCACACGCTTGATGTCAGCCGTGCCGAGCGGGATAAAAAGCTCGCCGCCAGGAAGTTCATCATTGGAAGGCACATCCCAAGACTCGCCATAGAGAACGGTGCTCTCCATGAACATGACTGGGTCATTGTCACGGATCGCAGCCTTCATCAGGCCCTTGGCATCATACGCATTGCTCGGCACCACACATTTCATGCCGGGGACACTGGCCATGATGTTTTCTGGCGTGTGACTGTGAGTGGCACCGACTCCCGTGCCGCCATTGGCTGGGCCACGGATCACAATCGGGCAGTTGATCTTGCCACCAGACATGTAGCGGACCATCGCCGCATTATTCACGATCTGATCCCATGCCACCGTGTAGAAACTCCAAAACATCAACTCCATCACAGGGCGCACGCCGAGCATCGAAGCTCCGACTCCCATGCCGATGAAACCGGCCTCACTGATCGGCGTGTCCACGAGACGTTTGTCACCCCATTTATCCCACAGACCTTGAGTCACTTTATAGGCACCGTTGTATTGGGCGACTTCTTCGCCCATGACAACGACCATAGGGTCGCGGGCAATTTCTTCATCGAGGGCTTCACGGATTGCGTCGCGGTAGGTGATTCGGCGGGTCATTTGATGGGGGAGAAATGGAACCCGTCAATGAACCTCAGAGCGACCAGAGTCAAGGGCGGGAACGTATGACATCGACTCTCATTTCAGAGCACGCAGCAGCCAGATTAAATCACCCACAATGACAGCTTAGTGATTGAACGAGACACGACTTAGCCGACACTACCAAGGATACCCCCTCCAATGACCTCTTCGGCATCACCCCCCCTGCCTGTTTCTCGTAGCCCTTTTGTGTGGCTGCGAAATAAGTTTTTTGCGGGCTTAGCCATCGCCCTGCCACTGCTGATCACCTTTTGGATCGTGAACAGCGGCTACCACCTTCTGCATGGTTGGAGTGTGCCTGCGCTGGATTTCATCGCCCGTCTCATCAATGACATCGCAGGACAGACGGTGGTCGATACGGTCAGTGCTAGTTACCAGCACATCGTTACTTTCGTCGGCTTTTTGATCCCCGTGCTCGCCTTCGTCTCCCTCGGCGTCATGGCCACCAATGTTCTCGGCGTGCGCGTCGTCGCGGCCATGGACCGCCTGCTACTCAACGTGCCCATAGTCTCCTTCATCTACAAGTCGCTAAAACAAGTGATCGATGGATTCAAAGGCCTCGGCGGAAAGCAAAACTTCAAGCGCGTAGTCTATGTCGATTATCCCTGTGGCGACATGAAGATGCTCGGCTTCGTCACCGGTCAATATCTCGATCCGCAGCAAAACAAAATCCTCGCCGCCGTCTTCATTCCCGGCGCGCTCAGCCCTATGACTGGCCTGCTTCTAGTCGTTCCCATCGAGCAAGTCACTGATGCCCCGCTCACCGTGGAAGACGCGATGAAACTCATCTTCTCTGGTGGACTCATCGTGCCATCACGCCTCGCCGCACCCGCTGCGCAGCCAGACATCAGCCCCGCTCCGCTGCCAGCGTTTATTGAAGAAGCAGCCATCATCGATGAGTCGCCCCTTCCCATTGGCCTGCCGCGCGCTGAAGACTTCGACTCCGGTGATCCAGATCTCTTGTCATTCAGCGAGCGCGAAGGCACCCAGCTCCTCACCTCCCGCTCGCCCGCTCGGCGACTGCTCCGCTCACTTCCATGGAAGCGCTGATCAAGAAAAATCTCAGGCGTGGCGTCCCTTAAAGGTCAGTTCCGCGATCCCTGACTTATCGAGTCCTCCGAGTCCTAGCGTGACCATCTTGTCATACTGCGCCTTCGTCGCGTCATTCAGCGGCAGAGTCAGGCCAATCTCACGCGCCACAACTTGAGCGATGCCGCTGTCCTTGGCCGCATGTTCAGCAGAAAACCAGCAGTCGTGCTCACGCGCCACCATGTCTCCGCCATCCGTCTCCAGCACACGACTGTTCGCGCCGGTCTGTGAGAAGACCTCACGGATCATGCTCAGATCATGTCCCAGAGCTTCAGCAAGACCCAGCCCTTCAGCGAGCCCTGCGGTGTTGATATTCATCACCATGTTCACCAGCGCCTTCACTTCTGCCGCACGGCCTGGGCCGCCGATGAAGCGGCGGTTCACACTCATCTGCTCGATGATCGGCAGCACACTCTGATACACGGCCTCATCACCCGCCAGCATGAGGTAAAGTTTACCCTCACGCGCATGACTGATGCTTGATGCCATCGCCGCTTCCAAGCTGTGTGCGCCCACCGCCGCAGCCGCCGCATAGACTTCACGCTGCATCGCAGGGGAAAGTGTCGCGCAGTTGATGAAGACCTTCCCCTTCGCTCCAACAAGGAGACTGTCCGCATCTCCAAAAAAGATGCCGCGCATCGACGCATCATTCGTCACCACCGTGAAGATCACGTCTGCTGCCTCCGTCACTGCCGCCAGCGTCTCCGGTGCCGCACAGCCCAGCTCTTCCGCTAGGCTCGTCGCTGATGGGCGATACGAGTCATAGACCGCGCTGATCGTATATCCGCAATCCTTCAGACGGCGAGCCATGTTGGCTCCCATGCGTCCGACTCCGACAAAGGCAATCTTTTGGCTCATATGATATAAAAAGTAATGGGTTGAGGCGCGCACACTGACCAAAGACAGCCAACACGCAACCGTGCAGACATGCCTTCTTGCCAAAACGATCCGCGCTGCCCACACTTCGCGCCATGCTTTTCCTGCGACCACTCCTAGCCATCTGCCTCTGCTTCTTCGCAGTGCCAGTGACATGGGTAGCTGCTGAGGAAACATACTCGTCTGGAGATATGTCGTGGACGGTGGATTCCTATGGCGTGCTGAAGACCAAGGAATGGCCGCTCGTTTCTGCGCTCTCGCTAACAATCGAAGAGTCCATCCGCAAAGACCAGAAAACAGCCAAGCCCGCCTCTCAAAAACCACTGCCAGAACTCCGCTATGGCTCGGATCGTAGTGTGACGCTGCTCGCCATGTCAGAAGATAAAAAGAAGCTGACACAGACCATCCAACGCAGCGTGCGTTTTGATCAGGAACGCAAGGCCGTGCGCGTGCTCGACATCATCACCAGCGCCACGGACGAAACTCAAGATCTCACTTTGCACTATCAGACACGCTGGCATCCAGCCATCGTGCCGAAGCTCGCCAAACCACGTTTTGTCAGCAAACCACCTGACACCAAATCACCCATTGCGGCCCTCATTGCCACGCAGGAAAGCAAGCTGCCGGTGATGTACATGCTCTTTGGAAATGATTCCAAAGGCTGGAAGCGCAAGATCACCGTTCATCAGGACCTACTCGACTGGACTTACACTGGAGTCCTACCAGCTAAGCAGCGTGTCGTATTGCTTCATTGGCTCACCTTTGCCGATGATGTCAAAGCCGACACTGTGGACAAAGTGATCAGCACTTTAACCTCAGGTGGCATGCCAGCGGATGACTCGCTGTCGGAAGATGTTTTGAAGGAACTAGCCAACTTTCCCATTCCAGTCAAAGCACCAACGAATAGCGAGATCACCTCGAACGAGAGCACACCGCAGCTCGCCTTTTTGAAGGCTTTTGCTGATACAATCCATGTGGAGCGTTCCAATGAAGCAGATCAAATCGTGCTCACCGCTGGGACCGTGGTGAAAGGAACATTTAGCGCCACGAAGGTGCAGTTGGAAAGCATGGGACAAATGCGTGAGCTACCGCTGGCGCTGATTGCTGCCATCCGAGGCAAGCCCTCTCCGTCACGGGTATTTCTGCGGGATGGAACGGTCCTCACAGGCCGACTGAGTTGGGCGTCCGCCACCTTTCAAAGTCAGACACTCGGCAAGCTGGCGCTCAAGCCCGAGAGCCTAGATCAGCTCGTGCTCAGATCTACCGCTGCCGATGGCAAAATGGACTTCAAACCTGTCGCCTGGATCGCGGAAGACACTGATGGTCAGATCATCGCATGGAAGACATTTCCACTAAAGCCATTGCAGACAACCTGGGCTGGTGGACGACTCATTTTGCAATGGAAAGACATCATGAGCATTCATCGACTGCCAGCGCCAGCGATGGAACACTCGCTCACCCTGCGTGATGGCAGTCATCTCCAGGTATGGCTCGACCTCAAGGAGTCTGACTCAGCGCTCAATGACTGCGCCGGACTCGCCAGTACACCCGAGGCGCTGCTTTCAATTCTGGACGGCAAAGCGCCGACTCACACGATCATTGACTCAGCCCTGATGCTTGCAGATGGCAGTGCGCTCGTCGGTGATTTTTCAGAGCCGAATCTTTCTTGGATAACTAAAGATGGCGTCATTCAAATCCGGGCCGCTGACATCCAGAAGATCAAAAGCAACGCACCGCTTTATGAAATCACGACAACCACTGACACCCATCTGTCAGGCCAGCCTGCCGCCCCCACCCTTTCCTGGAAGCGCGACAACCAAACCATGAATGTGCCCTGGCGTCTGATCACCGAACTCAAACCAGCCACCAAGCCATGAAGTGCGCAATCCTCCTGTCTTTGTTACCCCTTCTGTCCGTGACCGCGCAGCAGGCCACGGTGCCCTATCAGCCATCTGTGCTCACTGATAAGAAAGGACACGAGTGGCACATCGAACAAAACGGCGGTCTCCAGCGCAATAGCAGCGGAGCTTCGATGATCGGAAACTGCATGATGCTACAGTTCGGCAATCAGCAGTTCTACAGCCAGCAGCCGATGACGACAGCCGATGGCAAAGAGCTCTTCATGAATGCTCAGCAGCCGATCAATGGACTCAGCATCACCCGCCGAGTCACCTTCATGGAGCGTGATGGTGGCCTGCGTTATGTGGATGAATTTCTCAATACCACGAGTCGCGACATCACCGCGACAGTGGAGATGCGGCACAGTTTTAATAACACCGCCAAGTCACTGCTCACAAACCTTGGCCGCCTCATGAAAGACACCCTTGAGCCTACCGAGACAGGCTTCATCGGCCTACCAGGCGAATCAGATACGCAGGCACCTGCGCTGCTTTTCACCGTCCGCGCGCCGAAGTCACCCCTACCAATGCGACTGACGGTGCGGAATAATTATCAGATCTCTGTCTTCTACACACTGACCATTCCGGCAGGCAAGTCACAGTCACTGGTGCATGGCATCGCTCAGATCAAAGTCGGGGCCAAGAATACGCCGGAGGAAATCACCAAAGCCTGCCAACCCTTCAGCATGGATCGGCTAACCAAAGGCTTATCCAAAGCCACACTCAAAGCCGCCGCGAATCTCGGTGGTGCAATCGGCAGCTTTGGCTTGAATGAATGGTTTCCAGCAGAGTTCTGGGGTGTGACCGCTAGCAACTCAGATCAGCTCGCTCTCGGTAAAGACTCGCTCCTGAAAGGCAAGGTGACTTCAACCAGCGTGGCCATGATGAGAGAGTCAGGAAAAACGAATATCGAGTGGGATCGCATCGCTGCAATCGCTGGCTCAAGTCACACTCAAGAGCCACGAGGCTGGCTCTGGCTGCGCGATGGACAGCGCTGGCAAGGCACGCTGGAGATGGCCGACCTGCACTTCACTCTCATCAGCGAAGCCGATCTACCTTTGCCTCAACTGGATCGTCTCATCCTGACTAAATCCAGCGAGGCAACCCCTGCCCTGCTCAACACACTCATCGAACTCTGGAGCGGTGAACGTCTTGCGATCAAGCCACAGGGCGATCTTGTCGGCAGCTCGCCTTGGGGTCGCTTAGCCGTGCCTTGGCCGGAGGTCGTTGCCATGCAGAGTCAGGATAGTGAGACTCTAGGCGGCATGTTGTTTCTACAAGATGGCACTCACCTCCGCATGATGCCTGAGCCTGGAAAGGTCACGCTCCAAACCACCAGCCTCGGCGCGCAGGACATTGACCTCAGCCAGCTCCGTCACATCATCACGCCGCAGGCAGCGAAGATGACTGAAGAGGACAGCGAACCCGCCAGCAGCTTCTTGGAACTCACGGGTGAACAACGTCTCGTTAGTCGCGTCACCACCCCTTCACTGACCCTCATCACGACTTCTGGCCCGATCAAACTGGCACCCTCGAATCTCCGTGAGATGAAGGACATCAGTGATGACGCAGCTTCTGGCACCCAGCTTTTCAAGGCCGAACTCTGGGGCGGAGGCCACATCACCGGCAGTCTTGAGGAAAGCCACATTCGTGTCGAAGGGCGCGGCTTCGGGTGGGACATTCCAGTGCGCCATCTCATACGTCTATCGAATCCCATTCCTGTGACCGACAACGCGCTGATGCGTCGCATTGGCCAGCTTTTACAAGACCTAGCGAACCCGCAGTGGAAAGTGCGTGAGACTGCCAGCTCAGCTCTCCGTGAGATGGGACCGCTGGCTAAAGGCAGTCTGCAAGAAGCACTCAAAACAGCCACCGATGCTGAAGTCGCGCGCCGTCTCGAAGACCTACTTCAGGCAGAAGAATGATCCGAAGATACTTTCCCAATAATCACCCATGACCACAGACACTCCCGACAACACCGAACGCAATCTTGGCACTCAACCCCTTGACTCCATCCTCATCGAGCACGCACTCGGCAATCACGAAATCGTCGCCGCTAGCTCCGAGCCAATCACGCACAAAGCCGTGCAGCGCGCACGCAAAGGCCGCCGACTGACTGACCACATGCAGCGCCGCATCACTGCCGCAGTGAATAAGGCGGTCACGCTGCAAGGCAAGACGCTGGAGCGCGAATGGCAGGTGAGTGATTTGTTCACGTACTAGAACTGTTCAATTCTTGGTCGGGATCGTCATCTGGACCTCCAGCCCACCAGGCTCGCGCAAGCGAGCCGTGACGCTGCCTTTGCATGCCTCGATGCATCTCTGCACGATGGCGAGACCGAGTCCGCTGCCGCCTGTGTGGCGGGCGCGGGCGACTTCAGGACGGTAAAATGGCTCAAACAAGCGCGGCAAGGTTTCTGGTGGGACACCCGGCCCTTGATCAGCAATCTTGATGATCGTTTGGCCATTTTTCTGAGAGGCCTGAATATGAATCGGCCCAGCGTGAGCCGCATAGCGGACTGCGTTGCGCAGCACATTGCCGAGCGCGCGATCAAGCGCTTCATACAAAGTGTGAAGGGACAAATTAGCAGGGACATCGACAACCACATCGACCCCGGCCGCTTCGCGAGCGATGATTTGATCGATGAGTTCGTGCAGATGAATTTCAACAGGTGTCTCACGATCAGGCAACGATTCGGCTTTTGAAAAAGTCAGCACTTCCTCAACAAGCTTGGCCATGTGCTGGAGTTCACCGTCGAGCTTCTTCAGGTAGGTGGATTGATCTTGAGTGCTGCGTTGCTCGACGATGCCAAGCGCCATCTGCATCCGGGCGATAGGTGAGCAGAGCTCGTGCGCAACATCAGCCGTAATGCGCCGCTGCTGCATGACATAGTCACCGAGCTGCCCAGCCATCGCATTCACAGAAGTAGCAAGTTCACCAAGTTCATCACTGCGTTTCTCTGGCACCCGCGCCTCAAAGTGACCATGCGCGATTGCACGAGCAGCACGATTGAGTTGGCTGATGGATCGTGTGATACCGCGAACGAAAGGCAGCCACAAAAGGGCAGACATAACTAGACAGGCAGCACCGAGTCCAACCCATGGCCAAAGGTCAATGAATAGCCCACCGCCAGCGACCGAGTCAGAAGCCATCACCAACGTCAGCGGCATGAAATCAGGGCCATAGGCCAGATCGAGATGGATGCCCGCCCAATACCGCGCCGGATTACCAGTCCGCTGCATGAATCGCGGCTTTGGCGGTGCATCAGGCGGGCGCCCTTTAGCTTCAGGCGACTGCTTAGGAGGTGGTCTTCGAGCCGACTGCCGATCACCAGCAGGTCGCTTATCAGCGATTTTTGGCATCAAATCGGCAGGCAAATCTAAAGGCTCTCCCATGACTTGAGTTCCCCCACGATTAAACAACGCGAAGGCGACCCCATAGGCCTCGTCATACTGCTTCAGTGCGGCGGCCCACTCTCTTTCAGGCATTTGTGTAAGCTCATTGGTAACCTTATAGCCAATCAGTGAAATCTGATCCCCTGCTGGCCCGAGAAGCATCCAATCGAGGCTCATGTGAAACTGCATTTGCAGAAATCCAACCACGAGCAAAACAAGGATCAGCACATTCACCCCCAGCCAGGCCAGCACTTTGATATAGATGGGAATTCCGCGGCTCATGTTAGCGTGTGGGAGCGATGAGTTGATAGCCGTATCCACGCACCGTCTTGATGAACTGCGGATTTTTTGGGTCATCACCGAGCTTCTTACGGAGCGTGGAGATGTGCATGTCGATCGCACGATCAAAGACATCCCATTCTCGATCAGCGACCTCTTCAATGAGCTGTTCACGAGTCTTTACCCGACCGTGCGCCTTGGCCAGCGAGAGGAGTAGCCCAAACTCCGCCGGTGTGAGCGTAAGCGCCTCATCCCCCAATACCACACCATGAGATTCGGGATTAATGCGCAACGGTCCGACGATGATTTCCTGCATCGGAGCCTGAGGTGTGGTCTCCGCCACCCAACCCGTGCGCCGCATCACCGCTCGGAGCCGCGCCAAAAGCTCACGCGACGAAAAAGTCTTCGGCAAATAATCATCCGCTCCCAGTTCGAGTCCGACGACACGGTCCACCTCATCACCACGCCCTGTCAGCATCAGGACAGGCACTTTGGATTTAGCTCGAATCCGGCGCAGGACCTCAAAGCCATCACAGCCCGGCATCATCACATCCAGAATAATCGCGTGCCAGACCTCAGCCGTCGCACGAGTCGCCCCACTGATGCCATCATGCTCAGCTTCGACCTGGAAGCCCATCGGCCCAAGATAGTCTGCCACGAGCTGGCTGAGTTCTGCGTCGTCGTCGATGATCAAAATGCGCATGAAGGAAGTCACACAATCATTATCACCAGTCCCATCGTGCAGAGCGAGTTTCTTTACCGCATACTGACAAATCTCTCCTGACAACGACTCAATTGGACAGACTCATCAAGACCCAATTTCCCCAGCCCGTGACAATTCTTTAATTTAGTTTTGACATGCCGAACGCAATCAGACAGTCTCACTCCACGATATGAATAAATATCTCCTGCTCACCATCCTCCCTATCCTCGCCTCCTGCTCTTCAACGCCGACATCGACGAAACTCTCAGACATTCCTGAGCGCCCGTCTCAAGGTTTGGCTCAAGATGGCGAGAGACATACGAACAACGGCTTATCTTACCCTCACCGTGGTGTGAATCAGGCGGCTGTTTCATCTCTTGATGTCACTGAGGATTCCGCGGGCTTCGTCAGTGGAGTCGGCACGCGTCAGGTGCGCAATTACTCAAACACCGTCTTCCACACTGCACGTCGCGGCAGTCATATCGTCCGCAAGGAAGGCACACGCTATGCAGAAGTCGTCTATGATGTCGATGACCAAGGCACCCAACTCGCTCACGATGAAACGATCGCCTACGGCAACTTCGTCGGAAACGGCGTGGAGCGCACAATGTATTCCGGCGGCACTCTCGTTTGTGGCGTTATGAAGACATACTCAAATGCAGTGGACAGCACGACTCGCGGTATCTTCGGAGGCCTCCTTCGCTGCACGGTCCGTGACACCAAGAACTACATGGTAGGCAGTCTGAATGATGACTATCCAGTGGCAGACATGCCTGGTTCAGGCTTCAGAGGCACACTTCGCATGCCAGAGGCAGCACCTGCTGAAACCAGCGGCAAGGCGGTTTACACGGCTTCGAAATAATCTTCGATTCCTCTTCATTTTTCGGAAAGGCGACTCATGAGAGTCGCCTTTCTTTTTGGCTAACGAGCGGAAACAAATCCCAAAGCAGCAAGCTCCTCGGCCAGACGCTCCATAGGTAGCCCCATGACATTGGTCCATGAGCCTTCATAGCCGCTAAGAATCATCTCACTGCACTCCTGAATGCCATAGGCCCCAGCTTTGTCGAGCGGGTTCACCTGCGCATGATAGGCAGAGATGACCTCATCACTGAGATCATTAAAAATCACGTCGCTGATCACATGAAATCCCCTGCCCTTATTGCCACCGGACCAAGCCAAATAAACTCCCGTGCAGACTTCATGCGCACGTCCAGAAAGTCGCCGCAGCATCTGCAAGGCTTCGGCGTGATCCTTGGGCTTGCCGAGCGGTTCCCCATCCAGATAAACGAGCGTGTCTGCGCCGATGACCAGCGCCTCGGGTTTCATCTGTGCTCCGGCCACAGCCTTGAGTCGAGCATTCTCAACGGTTAAAGCCTCGGGACTTATCGTCGCATCATGTGCTTCCTCTACTTCGGGCACGACCATTTCAAACTCAAAGCCCGCCTCCCGCATCAGCTCGACTCGCCTCGGAGACTGTGAAGCCAAAACCAGGGTTCTATTGGCGGTTTGTTCTTCATTCGTCATTTTCATCAAGCCCCCTGCTCCTCAATCATGAGCACCTCATCAGCACGCAAAAGCGCATCTCGATCCTGAAAGGTCTTGTAGCGATAGTAGCCCGTTTTACTGACAAACTCTGGCTTACCCCTGCATAGGTACTGACGCCCATCCTTCAAAGTAATCTTGTAACTGCCCGTGGACTGGCAATTGCTCATGAGGAGGAGCGTCGCAAATAGACAAAGAAAGCGCAGGAACATGATGAGATTGGAGAGAAAGAATACAGGGAAGCAATCGAGCGATTTGGCAAGTCTAGTCATACGATGTTCAAAAACGCTGCGCCTTGCCAGATAATAATCTTCACCTAGTTTCACTAACGAATGTCCGCCGTCACCTTTCTCCAAGAATTCACCCGCAATTGGAAGACCGTAGGTGCTGTCGCACCTTCCAGTCCTGCTTTAGCAGAGCGCATGATGGAGTCTGCGGAAGTCTCAAAAGCGCGCCATATCCTGGAACTCGGCCCTGGCACAGGTGCCTTCACCGCAGCAATCCAGGACTCGATGCCAAAAGACAGCAGCTATTTAGGCATCGAAATCAATACCACCTTTGCCTCACAGTTGCAGACTCGCTTTCCGAAGATGTCTTTCACCGTGGCAGGTGCTCAGGAGTTTGATTTCGACAGCTACCTCAAGGACCGCGAGCCGATCGATGTGATCGTGAGCGGGCTGCCATGGACGGCTTTCCCGCGTTCGTTGCAGGAGGCTATCTTGGGCAATGTGCTGCCGCATTTGGCCCCAAATGGACGCTTCGCCACCTTTGCCTATTACGGCTTTCATCAGCTACCCAGCGGCCAGCGTTTTCGTGATCTATTGCATCAAAAACTCACAGGTGTGGAAACTAGCCGCGTCGTCTGGGCAAATCTGCCACCAGCCTTTGTTTACGTCGGGCGGATGTAAGTGATCAAGCGAGAAGACCTTTGACCACATGCCCCTCCACATCAGTGAGTCGATAGCGGCGGCCCTGGAATTTGTAGGTCAATCGTTCGTGATCAATGCCCAGCAGATGCATCAGCGTGGCATGGAAGTCGTGAATGTGCAGACCGTCCTTGATCGTGTTGTAACCAAAGTCATCCGTTTCTCCATAAACTGATCCAGCCTTGATCCCACCACCCGCAAACCAAGCGCTGAAACAGCGCGGATGGTGATCGCGCCCGAAGTTCGCACTAATCTTACCCTGGCAGTAGGAAGTGCGGCCAAACTCCCCACCCCAAACGACGAGCGTATCGTCCAGTAACCCACGCTGCTTGAGATCTTTAATGAGCGCCGCAGAGGGCTGGTCAGTCTCCTTGCACAGCCTCGGCAGCGCACCCGGCAGACCACCATGATGATCCCAGTCTTGATGATAGAGTTGGATGAAGCGCACACCTTTCTCCGCAAGTCGCCGCGCTTGCAGACAGTTCGCCGCAAAGCTCCCAGGCGTCTTTACATCGGGGCCATAACTATCCAGCACATGCTGTGGCTCATCGCTCAAATCTGCCACCTCAGGAATGCTCGACTGCATGCGATAGGCCATCTCATAATGATCGATCCGGCTCGTGATCTCCGCATCGGGTGTTCCCGCAAATTGATGCTCATGCAGTTCCTTCAGACGATCCAGCATCAGGCGGCGACTATCCGCACTCACACCCGCAGGATTGCCGAGATACAGCACCGGATCTTTGGCTGCACGAAACTGTACGCCTTGATGCTTCGTCGGTAAAAAACCACTGCCCCACAAATGCGAGCCAAGCGGCTGACCACCTTTCCCCTTCGTGATCAGAACTGTGAACGACGGTAAATTTGCATTCTCCGCACCCAATCCATAACTCAGCCACGCCCCCATACTCGGCCGACCCGCGATCTGTGAACCCGTCTGAAAAAACGTCACTCCAGGCCCGTGATTGATCGACTCCGTAAACATCGAGCGTGCCACACAAATATCGTCCGCGATGCTCGCCGTATGCGGCAGCAATTCACTAAACCAGCCCCCCGCCTGCCCATGCTGCGTGAACTTGAAAGGCGATCCCACCATCGGGATCGACGACTGATTGCCCGACATGCCAGTCAGCCGCTGAGTCCCACGTACCGAGTCGGGCAACTGTTCCCCATTCCGTTTGTTGAGCAGCGGCTTGTAATCAAAAAGGTCGAGGTGCGAAGGCCCTCCTGACATGAACAAATAGATGATCCGCTTCGCTTTGGGCTGCCAGTGAGTCGATCCCAAGAAACCACGATCCACAGGCGGAGCCGCAGCTTGGCTTTCCTTGGCCAGCATTTCATTCAATGCCAGACCACCCAAGCCAAGACCAAAGCGATTGAGTAAAGTTCGACGGTTAAACATGTTTGATTGAGTATTCATGAAGGAAAGAATCAACGTTTCACCACACAGGCATCGTGGTTCAGCAGAGCCTGCGCTAGCACAGTTGCCGCAGCCGCTTCGGGTGCTGCAATCAGGGCATCATGCTTTGAACTTCCGATCTTCAGCAGTTCATCAGCTTCCTTTGGCGCAGCTCTAAAATGCACGAGTTGCTCCGCATAAAGCTTTGTGCAGATCTTAGTTTCACGCGCGTCAGGCTTGCGGCTCAGGCAGCGCAGAAAACCCTGCTCGATCATCTTTGCCGCATCACCCTTGGCATCCTGATGCAGCTTCTCACCGAGCACACGCGCCGCCTCCACATACTGCACGCCATTGAGTAAAATCAGCGCCTGAAGAGGCGAGTCCGTGCGCTCGCGTTTTGAGGTGCAGACCGCACGTCTTGGCGCATCAAAGGCCACCATAGCTGGCGGCGGGCTCGTCCGCCGCCAGCTCGTGTATAGGCTGCGGCGATACACTGCATCTCCCGCACTCGGACCGACAGGCTTGAAGGCCTCTGTCATCTCATAGGGATACACTGGCGCACCGCCCATGGTCAGCTTCAAAAGACCAGACGCAGCCAGCGCATTATCCCGAATCATCTCTGCCGATAAACGGAAGCGTGGCCCCCGTGCCAGCCATTCATTCTCGGGATCATCCGACATCGTCCTGGCTTCGGCGATGCTTTGCTGCCGATAGACTTGGCTCATCACGATCTCCTTCACCAGCGCTTTCACATCCCAGCCACTTTCGATAAATCTCATCGCCAAATAGTCGATCAACTCAGGATAAAGCGGTCGCTCCCCCTGACTGCCGAAATCCTCAGCGGTCTTCACTAAGCCCCGGCCAAACAAACTTTGCCAGATCCGATTCACCGTCACGCGCGCCGTCAGCGGATGCTCAGGAGCCGTCAGCCATTGCGCATAGCCCAGCCGATTCTTTGGCGCGTTCTTCGGGAAAGGTGAGAGGAAAGCAGGTGTCACAGGCCCCACTTCTTCCGTCCGCTTATCATACTCGCCGCGTGTCAAAAGGTAGGCCTTCTTCGGCGTCGGCAGTTCACGCATGACCATGATCTCCTTCTGCGCATCCTGAAAGGCGTAGAGTTCCTGCCGCGCCTTCCGCAGTTCCACATCACTCACCTTCAAGGTATTCGATACATCTCGATTAAACACACGCAGGTCATCAATCATCCCGCCTTTAAAGCCACGATCACGCATCCGCTCACCCAGACTGATGTTGTCATGGCCACCACCCGCGATGGTCTTTGTCAGATTGTCTTTGAGGACATCCACCGGTGCCTCTTTGCCATCCACGATAATCTTCAAGCCATCTGCGCGACTGCTCCCGTCATACGTCACCACCACTTGCACCCATTGCTTCAGCGGCAGATTTACTTTAGCTCGGATGCTGATCGCATTGCCTGGCCAAAAGTGGATCAGCGACCACTTCAGTTTACCCTCTTCAATCAAAAGCTCATAGCCACGGCTCGCCGCATCCGTCCAAGCCTGTGAGCGGTGCAGCACCACCGCACGCGCCTTCACATCGGGCGTCTGCATCCAGAGCGAAAGACTAAAGGGTTCGTGCCTGTGGAAATTGCCGAGAGGCGTGTCCACAGCATCATCTCCCGTGAATAAAATGGCCTGACCGATCTTGCCAGCCACCAGTTTATTTTCACCCTTCAGAACAGCAGCAGGATCAGGTGGCCCCTTGTCCTGCTTATCCTTCTTGCCTTTGGTATCCTTGATGTCCTTAGATTGAACATCTGGCACAGGCGATGGGTGCAGGGCATCAGCCAGCTTATTCTTCTCCATCACATCAAAGGTGAAGTGCGCTATCGGCTCCATCGGCATTTCGGATTTTTCCAAAGCCCCAGTCCTCTCCATGTCGGCGACCTTCGCCTTCAGCACAGCCATCTTGTCCTTCGCTGGCTGATCCATGAGCATCATCGCCGGAGTCGGTGGTGATGGGGTGAAAAAGGAATACAAGCCCGCTTCGTCGATGTTTTGCAGCATCGAAAACAGTCCGTAATATTCCTTCTGCGTGATCGGATCAAACTTGTGATCATGGCAGCGCGAGCACTCAAAGGTCAGCCCAAGAAACGCCGTCGCCACAGTCTGCACACGGTCAGCGATGTACTCGACGCGATACTCCTCCTCCACACTCCCACCTTCATTCTCCTGCTGATGGAGTCGATTAAATGCCGTGGCTAGGACCTGCTCGTCCGTCGGATTCGGCAACATATCCCCGGCAAGCTGCCAGGTGATGAATTGGTTATACGGCAGATTCTCATTGAAGGCTTTGACCACCCAGTCACGCCAGGGCCAGACATCCCGCTCACGATCCACCTGGAAGCCGTAGCTGTCTGCGTAGCGCGCGCTATCGAGCCAATCCACCGCCATGCGCTCACCGTAGTGTGGGGATGCTAAAAGCCGATCCACTTGCTGCTCATAGCTCGCCTTTGAAAAAGCCAGCACCTCTTCCGCCTTTGGTGGCAGACCTGTGAGATCAAAGCTGAGCCGACGAATCAGCGCGCCTTCATCAGCCTCCTTTTGCAGCTTCAATCCCTGCTCGTCTAAAGCCTTCGTCACGATCTTGTCGATCGACGTGTCCTTTGCTGCATTCGCACTGAGCGAGATGAAACTCCAGTGCGCCTCATACTCCGCACCCTCCTTGATCCAGCGCGTCAGCGTCGCCACCTCTGCTGGCGTCAGTGCACCCAGCTTCGACTTGGGCGGCGGCATCATCTCATCCTCATCATGCGAGAGGATGCGTTCGATCATCAAACTCTTCTCCGGCATTCCCGGCGTGATGTGTCCATCCTTGACCGCTGCCGCGCGCTCATCTAGTCGCAGATCAGCCTTCCGCTTCTTGCTATCCGGCCCATGGCAATGAAAGCACTTATCCGAAAGGATCGGCCGGATATCCCGATTGAATTGCAGTTTAGCCACGGCAGACACGTATTGCCCGCCAGCCAGAGACAGCAGCAGTACCAAGAGAATAGACAGTCGTAAACGCATCGTCACTATTAACGCACATCTGCCGTGCCGTATTCCGGCTAGTCTGTGTCTAATCGTGAGGCACCCCCAGCTTCGCCACATCCTCCGCACTCAGCGCCCGGTTGAAAATAGCGATCTCATCCAGCCGACCTTCCCAGTTGGAATCGTTGTCGCTGCGACCACCAAAAAAGCACTGAGCGATATTTGATGCCTTCGCTTCACCTTCGATTTCAAGCACGCCATTCAGATAGACGCGGACTTTTCCACCCTCACGGACGAGCACGAGATGCTGCCAGGTCCAGCGTGGGATCACTGTCTTGCCAGCAACCGGGCCGCTGCTGGCCTGAAATATGAGCTTTCCAGTGTGACCACTCTTACCGCCGATGCCGAGATGCTCGCCAAAGGCACTGATGCCGTGATTGTGATCGCGTGAATAGAGCCAGCCACTTACATCACGCCCGTCATTCGGCATACCGTTCCAGATCCACAATGAAACAGACCAGGCTTCACCCAAGCCCGCTAGCTCTGAGCACAAACGACCCCCGACAAAGTGTGGCGCGCGATTCTTTTCTCCATCACAAAAAGCCGCCGAGTGCGGCCCTTCGAGATAATAAGCCACACTCGTTTCATAACTCGCATCTCGATGATTCCCGCTCGCGTCTGCCGCCAGCGGACCTGTGAATTCATTCAATCTCCACCACGCGACTGGTTTCAGGCCAGCGATGGCCTTCGTCGCTGGTCCAGCGCTCAATCCATAAGGTTTCCGTGGCGCAGCACTCACCTTTTCCAGCAGCTCGATCGCCGCGCCCGTGATCTTCGCTTCTGCCATCACCTCTAAGCCTGCTGAACGCGCCGCCCAGGTGTTGTATCCGCCCCAGGCGTGCATCTCCGGCGGGGGGATGTAGCCATCACCACCATTCGCGAGTTCGATCACCATGTTGTTCGGCAGCGGACTCGCTGCTTTGATTTTCAGACCGGTGATCGCATACGTTTCATTCGGCGTCGTGGCGATTCCGATGTCTCCGACACGCAGCGCCTGCACCACGATCTCCGTCTGCTGTCGCTCATGCAGGATGATCTGCTCACGCGCATAAACCTCTGTCGGCGTCTTTGCCAAACGATCCCCCATCTCTGCGACGATGCGCTGCGCCCATTCCAGGCGCTGCTTGTCAGGCGTGCGATACTTCAACGTCATGCGCCTCTCCTCCATCGCGATGTTCGCATCGTCACGATACTGGATGCCCGCATACGCTTTCATCGCGATGTCGAGCAACCCGCTCGTGTATTCATCAATCGTCGGCTTCGGGCGCTCCTTCTCCGGCACCGTGTAATCGACACGATAGATGTCACCGCTACAGCCATGCGACATCAGGCCGACGAACTTTCCCTCAGGTGCAATACGCAACTTCAAGCCTTCCGAAAACAGGCCGAAGTAGTCAGCACTGATGTCCTTATCGCCAAAGTAATGCATCGAGAAATTGCCCATCACCGCCAGAGGCTTACCCGCCTTCGTTTGGATCGAGATCAGCGATAGATCAGGATCTTCCGGCCCAGCCTCACCCACCGCATCATCCCACTTGGCACCCGCGTGCATGGCGGCGCGCACCGTCATGTTGCCGAAGGGATCTTCCGCCAGACGATCCGGCCTGCGTATCCACTGCCGCAGCGCTGTAAATGCCGCCGCATCCGCTTTACCAAAACCAATGCGTGCAGGCTCCATAGCTGCCTGCGCCGCAGCGATTGCCTCGACAAGCTTCTCCTTCAAAAACGGTACATAGTTTGGATCAGGATCAGTCCCCAGACAGCCCATCGATGCTGGAGCCGAGTGTGCATGAGTCGCTGAGATCAGCATCCGATCCGCTGAAATGCCCGTCTTCTTGGCTGCCATCGCCTTCGCATCATCCAGCACCTCACGGCTCATCATGCAGCTATCTGCCACCACGATGGCGAGCTGTGACTTCCCATCGCTCATCACGATGGCCCGCGCATGGATCTGCGTTTTAATCTTGTCCACATAGCGGCTCATCATCCCGCCATTCACCAGCACTGGCAGCTTCGGCGGCGTGATGTCGATGACCGCAGCTCCAGCTTTGAATTCAGCGTGAAGTGAGTCGGCGAGAAGCAGCGTGAGGAGGATGAGGCGAATCATGGCGCATCAGATACGGACTCAAGGCCGCACCTTAATCGCTAAAAAAGCCTCTGCGTATCTCTTCCCCAGTTCGCGAAACGAGGCCGAGTCGAAATGAATCTTGTCCCCCTTATGTTTTAAGCCCTCAGCACTCACGAAAGCTGTGCGTGACACCTTGGGCGCCAAGTCTTGATGCGCCTTGTCCACCATGACCCTCTCCGGCGTCCACGGCATATCTTCAAACTTGCCCATTTGACCGGCGATGAAAGGCACCTCAGGCGCATTCAACTCCTTGCGTAAGCGCACAACGAGATCATGTAGTTTCGGCTCATAGGTCGGCGCGAGGGTAGGCTGTGAATCACTCTCACCCTGATGCCAGAGGATGCCCTTCAGTGTGCCCGCAGGCAGAGCCACGGCAGCACGCTTCGCCATATCATCCCACGGATAACTTTTCGTTGCAGGATAAAACACGCCCGGCTTCCACGCATCAATGGGCGAGCCACCGACCGCGCACGGAATCAGTCCGATAGTCACACCTGGATTCGCCTCCGCAATGATCTGACCAAACGTCTTACCGAGTCCCACACCCGCCGCCGATTTATCGAAATGCATCGGATCAATCGCTGGCACCCACTTGCCCTCCTTGCTCAGCATGAGCACACGCGGGTGCGGCGTCTTGTCCTGCTCCTCCACCACACCACGCCCCGCCATGTTCGACTGACCCACGAGCAGAAAGAGGTGGAACTTGTCCTTGGATGGCAGCGCCGTGTCCTGAGCCGAGGCCAAGCCGAGCAGAGAGAGAAAGATGAGAGCTAGTTTCATGGATCGTTGTAGATTCGACTGGCAGTCGAATGGTTTTGGAAACGGGGAGCATCGATTGCCCATCGAATCTACTCCAGCACCGGATTACTCTCCACCAGCGCATAGACTTCGACCGGCTCAGGCTGGCCTTTAACCATGTGGATGCCGACGTTCTTGTAGTGAGTCTGCCCCTCTGGCCAGCCTTCCATAAAGGACGCGCTGACTAGCACGGGCACCTGCAGCTTGCGGGTGAGGCTTTCGATTCGGAAGGCGACATTCACAGCTTCGCCCACAGCGGTATTCACGCCACGGCCCATGGCCCCAAGGGCCACTTCACCGATGTTCAGACCGATGTGGCAATGAACTTCGAGATTCATTTCTTCGCGCATCATCTTGCGCACTGGCGAGTCTGCGGCTTCTGGATTGCTGAGCAATCGCGCGGCTTCAGTGGCTTTGACACGCGACTCATGATTGTCCCCTGTCCAGTAGGCAAAGACACCATCACCAATGAACTTGTCGATGATGGCTCCGCGCGATTTGAGCACGGTGGTACACTGCGCGTACCATTCACGCAGCATGGCCGCGACTTCTTCAGGGCTGAGCTGAGCGGAGATGCTGGTGAAGTTCCGCAGGTCTCCGACGAGTAGCGTGGCCTTCACCGTCTTCATCGGCAGAGCCACGGTGTGTAACATATTGCTGCTACTGCTACCGGTGCTGCCGATTTGATCACCCTCATCCGTTTCAAAAATAAATAGGCAGGTGCCGAGCTGAATGCGATCCCCGTGGCGCAGAGCACGGGCAGTGGTCACGGCCACGTCATTGACGAAGCTACCATTGGCGCTGCCGAGGTCGGACACCCAGTAGAGATTACCATCGCGCCGCACCGTGGCGTGCTGGCGTGAGACACCGGCATCCGTCAGGCGAATGGTGGCATCAGGACTGCGGCCAAGGAGATTGTAGTCATCCAGGGTGTACTCTAGTCCCTTGTCGTGCTGTCTCAGAAATGCAGGCATGTTATTTTGGCAGGATTCTTTTCAAGCAACTGGCGCGCAATAAGTCAAGCACACGCGCAGAAGATTTCCGAAATCGACACAGATTACGCCAGAATCGTGCCTGACTGTGCAACAAACACGTCTGAGCTGCGGCTTGCGCCACGGCGCAGGCTAGGGATGATGGCCTACGATGTCTGCCACCATTTACGACCAGCTTTGCGCGACCGTGCGTGAGGTCTCCCTCCTGAGTTCCACCGAGTCCACCCTTTCATGGGATCAGGAAACCTACATGCCGGCCAAGGCACTGGCTTTCCGCGCCAATCAGATGTCCTGGCTCAGTGGCAAAGCGCATTCCATAGCCACGGGTCGCATGATGCAAAAGCTACTGGATAAGGCGCAGACGATCAAAATGCGTGATCCAAAGGCGGCAGCGAACTTGAAGGTGATGGCCCATGATTTTAAGCGCGCGGCCAAGATCCCCGGCAAGCTCGTCATCGAAGAAAGTGAAACGGCTTCTCATGCCAAACACGCGTGGATTGAGGCGCGGAAGAAGTCAGACTTCGCCCCTTTTGCGCCACATTTGGAGAAGCTGCTAAGCATCGCCCGCCGCAAGGCTGATCTCTGGGGCTACGCAGACGAGCCGTATGATGCGCTACTAGAAACGTATGAGCGCGGCACCCGAACGCGTGAAGTGGCGGCACTCTTTGCCAAGCTAAAGCCGGATCTCACCCAGATCGCTCGCGCGGCTGTTGAACACGGAAAATCCATCAAGCCTAATTTACTGCGTGGCAACTATCCGATCATGAAGCAGCAGCAGCTCAATGCCGAGATTGCGGCAAGCATTGGATTCGATTTTGACGCAGGCCGCATCGACACCACCACGCATCCTTTTTGCACGACGCTCGGTCCCCGTGATGTGCGCCTGACGACGCGCTATGACGCGAAGGATTTTACGTCATCACTCTTCGGCGTACTGCATGAGGCAGGTCACGGACTCTATGAGCAGGGCTTGCCTGAGGCGGACTTCGGGCTGCCCTCTGGCCGAGCCTGCTCGCTGGGCATTCACGAGTCTCAAAGCCGACTGTGGGAAAATCATGTGGGGCGCTCCCGACCATTTTGGCAAAGATGGTTACCGCGTGCTGCCGAGATTTTTCCACACCTGAGGAAGATCGGCTTGGAGGACTTTCTCTCTGCCATCACTCGGGCTGAATATTCATTCATCAGAGTCGAGGCTGACGAGGCGACTTACGACCTGCACATCCTCCTGCGTTTCGCCATCGAGCGGCGCATGGTGCGTGGTGATCTGGCGGTGAAAGACGTACCTGAAGCGTGGAATGCTGAGTTCAAAGATCTCTTCGGCATGACGCCGCCCGATGCTGCACGCGGCTGCCTGCAAGACATCCACTGGAGCATGGGCGGACTCGGCTACTTCGCCACTTACACGCTGGGCAATCTCAATGCGGCCCAACTTTACGCCACGGCCAGTAAGCAGCGCAGCATCTCCAAAGCAATCGAGCGGGCTGATTATGCGCCGTTGCTAACGTGGCTGCGTGAAAAGGTGCACGTGCATGGCGGGGCCGCATTGCCAGGCGAAATCATGGAAGGGGCGACAGGCAAGCCAACCGACTCACGCCACCATTTGAAGCATCTGCGCGAGCGCTTTGTCGGCTGAACCGCTGAATCATTCCTTGCCAATTCACCTGTCCGCATCTCATCACTGTTCATGCCTAAACCGCCGCATATTGCCCGACAAAATCGCCACAGTTCCTCGAACTCTGACCTACCGCAGACTTATGAAGAAGGTGATCTGCCGATGCTGCTAGATGATGTCGAGTCGCCTCTCGTTCTCGTGCTCGACTGCATCCAGGACCCGCACAATCTCGGTGCCTGCCTGCGCACCGCAGATGCAGCCGGCTGCACCTGCGTCATCATGCCCAAAGACAAGTCCGCACCGATCAGCGAGACCGTCATGCGCGTCTCCTGCGGCGGTGCAGAAAACGTGCCGCTGGTGCGGGTCACGAACCTGGCGCGCGCGATGGATAAACTCAAAGATTTGGGCGTCTGGCTGGTGGGCACGGCGGATGAAGCGAAGCAGTCGATTTACGACATCGATCTCAAGGGCGGCATCGGCATCGTCATGGGTGGTGAGGGCGATGGAATGCGACGCCTCACGGGCGAGCATTGTGACTTCCTCGTCCAAATACCGATGGGCGGAAAAGTGCCGTGCTTGAACGTCTCTGTAGCTACTGGTGTTTGCCTTTTTGAAGCCGTGCGCCAGAGAGTAAAGAAGTGAGTCGATCGAAGTCTCAGCCACAGTAGAAACGCATTTTGCAAAAGAATGTGCGGAGTGTATGCTCACCAAACGTAATTTAACGAGTCCCCCCTAACCTCTCATGTCCGACGACCCAACCCCCCGCAACGAAAGCCCGAACCGACGCAATCAAGAGCCTCAGTTCAACTGGAAAGGCTTTCTTCTTCTTGCCGTCGTCGTACTGCTCGTCGGCTCAGGACTCAAACTGGGGCAGGAATCAACACGCGCTCTGGACATCACCTACAAAGAGTTCAAGCAGCACGTCGAAAACGATTTGATCGACAAGACGGAGGATCTGAAACTCATCCAGCAAGACACGACATCGGCAGAGATCATCGAAGGCTATGTTTTGAAATCGAAATCTAGCGAGACACTTGGCACTGCGCCAATCATCAAGGCAGATCCCCTGCCTAGCACACCTGGATCCACGGCTACAGCACCGAAAAAGAACTCACTGAAGTTTCGCGTGCCAGTCAGCATCCAGTATCAGAAGGAAGAATTACAGGCGCTGATGAGCAAGCATGGCTTGGTCCTGATCCCACAGTATGACAACGGGCAGATTGGCGCGATGCTCGTTTCGTTACTGCCAATTTTGCTGCTGTTATTCTTGCTCTACTTCCTCGTGCGCCAGCAGATCAAGACCGCAGGCCGTGGCGCGATGAGCTTCGGTAAAAGCCGGGCCAAGATGCTTTCCCAGGATCGCAACAAAGTGACTTTCAAAGACGTAGCTGGTGTTGAAGAGGCCAAAGAAGAAGTCTCCGAACTCGTCGAGTTCCTCAGAGATCCGAAGAAGTTCCAACGCCTCGGCGGCAAGATCCCCAAAGGCGTGCTCATGGTTGGCTCCCCAGGCACAGGCAAGACACTATTGGCCAAAGCCATCGCTGGAGAGGCTGACGTGCCCTTCTTCAGCATCAGTGGCTCTGATTTCGTGGAAATGTTTGTAGGCGTCGGCGCCAGCCGCGTGCGCGACATGTTTGAGCAAGGCAAGAAGAACTCCCCCTGCCTTATCTTCATTGATGAAATCGACGCCGTGGGTCGCCACCGCGGTCACGGTATGGGTGGAGGTCATGATGAACGTGAGCAGACCCTGAATGCGTTGCTCGTCGAGATGGACGGCTTTGACACCCAAGAAGGCATCATCATCATCGCTGCTACCAATCGCCCTGATGTACTTGATCCTGCGCTGCTGCGTCCAGGCCGCTTTGACCGTCAGGTCACCGTCAGTCTGCCCGATGTCAAAGGCCGCGAAGAAATCCTGCGCGTCCATGCGAAGAAAGTGAAGCTCAGTGAAAATGCCGACTTGTCCAAAGTCTCGCGCGGCACACCCGGCTTCTCGGGTGCAGAACTCGCCAACGTGATCAATGAAGCCGCACTCCTAGCCGCGCGCAGAAACCTCAAATCAATCGGCACACCCGAACTTGAAGAAGCGCGTGACAAAGTCCGCTGGGGGCGTGAGCGCCGCAGTCTTGCGCTCAGTGAAAAGGAGAAAGAAAACACTGCCTATCATGAGGCTGGCCATGCCATTCTCATTGAGGTTCTTGAGCACACAGACCCACTACACAAAGTCACCATCATCCCGCGCGGTCCATCTCTTGGCTCCACCATGTGGCTACCAGAAGAGGACAAATTCACCCATCGTAAGAGCGAACTTCTCGACGACCTTGTCGTCGCTATGGGCGGGCGTGTGGCCGAGGAAATTCAGTTTGGAGACGTGACCAATGGAGCCATGGGCGACATACGTCAGGCGACCAGCATCTCACGCAGCATGGTTTGTGCCTGGGGTATGAGTGAGAAGATGGGCATGGTGGACTATGGTGGCGATGGAGAGCAGCCCATCATGGCCCCTGGCCGCAGCCGCAACTACAGCGGAGCCACGGCTCAGAAGATCGACGAAGAAGTCAAACGCCTAATCGACGAAGCCTACAGCAAGGCCAAAGACATCCTTCTTCGCTATAAAGACAAGCTCGACGCCATCGCCGTAGCTCTACTCGAATACGAGACGCTCGATGGCATCCACATCAAGGACATCATGCAGCACGGTCGCATGCTCAATCCCCCAAATAACAAGCCGCCAGCACCGCCTGCGCTGCCTGTGGTAAAGGTGCAGGAACCTCGCCCTGTCACTCGAGAAGATGAAGGAGTCGATGGTCTGCCTGGCGGACTCATCGGAGTGCCGGTTTGATTCGCTAAATCATTGCGGCTTCTTCACCCAGCTTCTTGAGATACTCGAAGCTGTATATGCCAGTGTTGTGTCCATCGCTAAAATCGAACTGAAAGGCGTATCCACCGATGGGACGCCAAGTGCGAACTGTCACTCCAGGAAAAGATTTCTGATCGGTCCCGCCGTACTGTTTTCCGAGAAGATCACGTTCGCCCGTGTTCTCGGCACTCGGTGACCAAGCGCGTAGGCGTTCACTGGGAATGTATTGCTCGGAGCCATCTGGCCAGATGAGAGCGAGCTCAGTGCCAATCAGTTCAATTCGTGTTGGGGCATTCATGATTTGTCGTGTGATTCAGGTACACGAAGAAGGGACGCCTTTGGGCGTCCCTTCCAGGAAGAAATGAATCTCAGGCAGAAGATTAGCGTGAGTAAAGCTCAACCACCAACTGTTCATTAGCGATCGGATTGATCTCGTCACGAATCGGAGCACGATTCAAGATACCGGACATCTTATCGCGGTCCACAGTCACCCAGTCACCGACTGGGTTGCCGAGGGTCATTTCGAGGAAACGACCAACGAGTTGCTGGGAGCGTGGGCTTTCCTTAGCGGCCACCACGTCACCAGCTTTCACCTGATAGCTAGCAATGTTAACGATCTTACCGTTGACGGTGATGTGGCGATGGCTAACGAGCTGGCGGGAAGCGAAGCGCGTGTTGGCGAAGCCCATGCGATAAACAACGTTGTCGAGACGGAGTTCAAGCATCTGGAGCAGGTTTTCACCGGTCACGCCTTTACGACGCTGAGCTTCGGCGAAGAAGCGGCGGAACTGCTTTTCAAGCACACCATACTGGAAGCGCAGCTTCTGCTTCTCGATCAAGGCGACGCCATAATCGGATACCTTGCGGCGTGCATTGCGGACACCGTGTTGTCCTGGTGGGAAATTGCGGAGTTCGAGGGCCTTGGAAGGACCAAAGATTGGAATACCAAAGCGGCGTGCGATTTTTTCGCGAGGACCTGTGTAACGTGCCATAGAAGTGAGCTAGAAAAAGAGAGGGAGAGATTAAACGCGACGAGCCTTGGGTGGACGGCAGCCGTTGTGAGGGATCGGTGTCGTATCCCTGATATTGGTGACTTCCACGCCCATGGCCTGAATGGCACGGACAGCGGACTCACGACCTGATCCAGGACCACGGAGATGAACTTCGACTTCGCGAAGACCGTGACTCATGGCCTGACGGCAGGCATCCTGAGCGACGACCTGAGCTGCATAGGCTGTGCCTTTGCGGGAACCGCGGAAGCCCATCTTACCAGCAGTGGACCAACCGATCACGTTACCAACGCGATCCGAGATGGAGACCATCGTGTTATTGAAAGTTGCACGCACATGCACCAGTCCAGCGCTGACGTTTTTAGAACCCTTGGCCTTGATGACTTTGGTTGTTTCTGTCCCATCGCCACCGCCGATCTCGGCCCAGACGCTTTGAGATACGGCACGGTCACCGGAAGTGGGTTTGTCAGAAGCTCCAGGAACTGGAGCTGCGGCTGGTGCGGCCGGAGCCGGGGCGGGAGCAGCAGCTTCAGGAGCTGCTGCGGGGGTCGTTGTTTCTTCGTCTGCCATACAGATAGTGATTGGATTCCTGGTGTGTTGCCGTCTGGATTTAGTCCTAGCCTATTTTTTGGCTGTAGGCTTGCTTTGAGCACCGACGGTTTTACGCGGCCCCTTGCGAGTGCGGGCGTTGGTGTGTGTGCGCTGACCATGCACTGGAAGACCACGACGATGACGATGAGCGCGGTAGCAGTTGATGCCAAGAATGCGCTTCATGTGCATTTGGATCTCACGGCGAAGGTCGCCTTCGATCACGATCTTCATGCCCTGAATGATCTGGGTGATTTGAGTGACCTGATCGTCCGTGAGTTCTCCCGCACGAATGTTCGGGTCAATGTTTGCATGAGCCAAAATTTTGCGGCTCATTGGAAGACCGATGCCGTAAATGTACGGTAGCGAGTATTCGATTTTCTTTTCGTTCGGGATTTCGACTCCAAGTAGGCGTGCCATATAGAAAGGTGCTGAGTAAAAGAGGAAGATTAACCCTGACGCTGTTTGTGGCGTGGGTTTTTGCAGACAACGCGAACAACTCCTTTGCGGCGAATAACGCGGCAAAGTTCGCAGAGAGGTTTCACAGACGGACGAACTCGCATAGAATCAGATTAGATGGGGGAAATCTCCACCGAGAGGCGGGGAGTCGGAAGTCCTACCACTGAGGAGTTACCGTGCAACTGACATTTTCGAGTTTTTCACAATTGGGCATACTCAACAGTAACTATTCATTTCCGTTGAAGTGATGCGCTGTGATCAACCTTTTCGCACCGTCGAGATCAACTTCTTGAAAGGCCAAGTGATCAAGACAATCAACGCTCCAACAACCGAAGCGAACAGTTGCATCGGCAGCAATAGAACACGTAGAACAGGATTGATGAACTTCTGTAAAACGGGCTTCTGCGACCAAAGAAGTGTGAGTGTCGTGATCATAATGATGCCGGCAAATTTGATGAGCTTCACCCTCGTTGGCCCCAGATTTTCAAAGAAATCGTGAAATTGCAATTCGGTGATCAGCAGCAGTCCCACATAGCCAATGAGCACAAAAGCCGTGTGTTCTAGAACCGGATATTTGGTGATCATCTTCACGGCCACACCAGCGATCAGCCTGAGGGCGATGATGCCAATGGTGACACCGACATAAACTGGCCAAAGTTCCTTTGGACTCAGCGCGATGGCGGCTACGACATTGTCCACGCTCAAACTCAGATCCATGAGTGAGATCATCGTCACCGTGCCTGCGAAGGTCCGGTGATGTACATTCAGCGCCTCACCCTCGTCCTCACCGATTCCCTTTTGCCCAGCAAAATGCGCGCACATCAACCACACCAAATAAAGTGCCCCAATGAACATGATCCAGTGGTTGCCAATAATGTATGAGGCAAACAAAAGAGCTAGCAGCCGAAACCCATAAGCGCCGATGTAACCAATGTTCATGGCCTTCGTGCGCTCTTTTTCTTCAAGATGCGCAGCCATGGCGGCGATGGCCAAGGCGTTATCGACCGATAAAAGACCTTCAATCAAAATCAGCCCCATAATCACGGGCAAGGCATGAACAAATTGGTTCCAGAGTTCGAGGGCGGAAGTGGCAAGTAAGACGGCAATCATCGGTTGGAATACTGGACATGAAGAGAGATTTACCAAGTGCAAGTTTAACGCGAGGGCGAACAAGCAACATGAGGCAAGCAGCAAAACAGCCTTTAATCTGGTGGCAGTTTCGTTAATTTCACATCACTTGGCTATCCTTTCTTGACGCTCTCTCGACGCTTTCCCATGATGTCTGGAAGTGACTTCATGCGCTCTCTTTGCTCCTCTTGTTTTCGTTTTAGTTAGCCACTTCTCTAGCCCGCTCACTCACACTTCTGCCCATGGTTCCCATCTCCATTCAGCATCTCACAAAGCGCTTTGGTCAGCAGACAGTGCTCGATGATGTGAGCCTGGAGATCGGTGAAGGTGAGCTTTTCTTTCTTCTGGGCCCGAGCGGCTGCGGGAAAACGACTCTGCTGCGTCATATCGCCGGTTTTTACCAGGCAGATGCAGGAAGTATTTTCTTTGGTGAAGAAGATGTGACTCACTTGCCCGCCCACAAGCGGGAGACTGGAATGATGTTCCAAAGTTACGCCTTATGGCCGCACATGAATGTGGCCCAAAATGTAGCCTTTGGGCTGGAAGAGCGGAATCGACTCAGGCCAGAGATCGAGCAGCGAGTC
>CAZOVY010000007.1:0-91095 GCA_964583255.1 uncultured Prosthecobacter sp. | reverse complement strand
CGATCCCTACCCTAACGCCACTCTCCGGTGTGATTTATTGATGAGGCAATACGCGCAGTGCAGGCGGACCGGATGATAGCGCTTTCCGCACTTTTTCCGGCTGGGATGCGACACCATATGATTCTGCGACCTACTTTAGTCGTGATTCTCTTTGGCAATGGCCAGCCACTGTTTCCTTCACGTTTCAGGTAGATGCACAGAGTCAGGGTTCGCTAACTGGTTTCAGTGCTGATGTGCAGCGGCCCTACAGTTACTCACCAGACACGATTATGGCCTCCATCTTTTGGGCAGATAATCTCGGCGTCATCCAGCAGCGCAATTCGGGTGCGATCGATATTTCTGGGGCGACGAGCTGGACGACGATCAATTTCCTAGATACCTACGGCTCGGCTGATCTGCCCTCGGGTCTGGACATTGCTGGAGAAACCTTCCGAATTGAACTCTATGCCACGGGTGGCACTGGCGGTGCTCTTTATCTCGATAACGTGACGCTGACTGGCGATTGCGCACCGATCCCAGAGCCTAGTTCACTGATCATGCTTGGCGTTGCTGGGCTTGTGTTTCGGATTCGTCGGCGTGCCATTGGTTGATCGCTTTCTAAGCGACATTTCACAGGTTGCAGAGGTTGTTGGCAGACGCCACACTCACCTCCCATTCAGTCCTGTGTTATGAATCTTTGCGCGACCGTTGCCGCCGTCATTGCTCTCTTTTTTACTTCTGCTCACGCTATCGTGACGGGGGAATCGTGGGGAAAGACTGTATACGGGGAGGAAGTGCAGCTTTATACGCTGAAAAACGCCCAAGGAATGGAGGTGAGATTGACCAACTATGGCGGCATCATCGTTGCCATTAAGGTGCCAGATCGTGCAGGGCAGATGGCTGATGTCGTGCTTGGTTTTGACTCACTCAGTCCTTATCTCGGCAAGCATCCACACTTTGGCTGTCTCACGGGTCGCTATGCCAACCGCATCGGTGGTGCGGCCTTCAAGTTAGATGGCGCGGAGTTTCAGGTGACGCCAAACTCTGGGAAAAATCACATTCATGGCGGCAAAGCCAATTTTGCCACTGTGGTCTGGAATGCGACAGTACTCGCCGACAAGAATGCCGTGGAACTCAAGTACACGAGCGCCGATGGCGAGGAGGGTTTCCCTGGAAAGCTCGATTGTGTGGTGACATACCAGCTCTCTGAGGCAAACGAACTGCGCATCGACTACTTGGCGAAGGCCGACAAGCCCACCGTGGTCAATCTGACCAACCACAGCTATTTCAATCTTGCCGGTGAAGGCAGTGGCGACGTCCTCGGTCACGAGATGACGATCCCTGCGGAGAAATTTACGGCCACGGACGATGCCTTGATCCCAACAGGTGAGCTGGAAAGTCTGCTCGGCACTGCGTTGGATTTCACCCAGCCACATCTCCTCGGCGAACGTATCGAGTCGAACTTCAAGCCGCTCGTTCAGGGCAAAGGTTATGATCACAATTATGTGCTGAAAGGCCAGGGGATGAAGCTCGCGGCTCGCGTCAAAGATCCAAAGAGTGGTCGTGTCATGGAGGTCAGCACGACCGAGCCAGGTGTACAGCTTTACAGCGCCAATCATCTCAAGGGCGTGTCGGGAAAGTCTGGGCATGTCTATGAAAAAAGGGGCGGCTTTTGCCTGGAGACGCAGAAGTTTCCTGATAGCCCGAACAAGCCGCAATTCCCGTCCGCCGCGCTGCGTCCTGGCGAGACTTATCGACATACCACGACTTATACTTTTTCTACCGAGTGACCGCGCCCGTCCCCCTCCCATTCATACCTCTGCCCGTTCAGGATTCCTTTGTTCAGGAGCAGGACTTCGCCGCGCGCCAGTATCGGGGGAAACGGGATAACCAAGAGGACTACTATGCCTTTGCCGATGCTGCTGAGCCTGGGGATGTCTCGCTGGAAAAGCTTCTGTTAGTCGTGGGTGACGGCCTCGGTGCTCATGCGGGAGGCAGTGTGGCCAGTTACATCGGCGTGAATGCCTTTGTGCGAGCCTTTCACGAGCAGGTAGGTAGTCCGAGCTGGCGCCTGCGTACGGCGGCGGACACGGCCAATGAAACGCTTGGCTACATCACCTCGCGGATGCCTTCCGTCGCACCTCCGATGGGCACGACGATGCTCGCCGTACTGACAAGTAAAGATCACATGGAGTGGATCAGCGTCGGCGACTCCCCACTGTTCCTATATCGCAAAGGCAGTCTCATTCGCCTGAATGCCGATCATTCGCTGACGCCGCTCTTGGAGGAGCGTGTGAAGCAAGGGCAAATGACCGAAGAAGAGGCAGTGCATCATCCTGACCGTCACACCTTGCAGAGTGCCTTGCTCGGCTATCCGATCGCGCTGATCGACTTCCCGCCTGAGCCACTGCCATTGCAGTCTGGTGACATCATCATCGCAGCTAGCGACGGCATTTTCACACTCACGCACAAGGCGCTCGAAGAGCTGCTCGGCTTTGGTCGCCACACCACGGCGGATAAGATCACCGACGCCATTCTCTTTGCTGTTCGCCGTATCAATTTCGAGCGCCAAGACAACCTCACCGTGGGCATCGTCAAGATCCCTTGATCAGGCAAACTCCACGGGGCTGGCGTGCGCATCACACTGCTCTAAAATGTGTCTTGAGGCACGGATCACTTCAGCCGCCGCTGCCATCACCTCATCACGAGTATTCATCCGTGATAAAGAAAACCGCAACGTGCTCGATGCGTGTGTTGCATCGAATCCCATCGCCTCAAGCACATGCGAAGGGTGGAGAGATGCCGTGTGGCAAGCTGAGCCGCCTGAGCAAGCAATGCCGCGCTGATCCAGTAAGATGAGCATGGCCGCTGAATCCACGCCAGGCAGACAAATACTCGTCGTATTCGGCAATCGAGCTGTGTTGCCACCATGAATCACCGCTCCCGGCCAACCAACGATGAGATAGCGCTCGAACTCATCTCTAATCGCCGCCAAATCATGGGCACTGAGTTCTCCAGCCAGCTCTGCTGCTTTGCCCAGTGCCACGATGCCGGGCACATTCTCCGTGCCACTGCGTCTGCCAAATTCCTGACCACCGCCGATCAGGAGCGCGCTAAAAGGCACCCGGCGACTCACAAACAAAGCTCCGCAGCCCTTCACTCCATGCATCTTGTGTGCGCTCAGGCTCAAGTAATCAACAGGCACGGCATCGACATTGACCGGCAGTTTCCCCACCATCTGCACTGCATCCGCATGGACTAAAGCGCCAGCTTCATGGGCCAGCGCTACGATCTCAGTCATCGGTGACACCACACCTGTTTCGTTATTGGCCCAGATCATGGAGACTAGCGCGGTCTGTCCAGGTTCAAGCGCTGCCTTGAGCGTATTGAGTCTCACAAGTCCGTTCGCATCCACAGGCACACATTTCACACGGCCACCGCGCTGTTCCCAGCGCAGCGCACCTTCGATCACTGCCGCATGCTCCACAGCACTCATGATGAGCAGGGGTCGCTCCCGCCACTGCTGCTGGACAAATAGCAGTACGCTATTAATGCTCTCCGTTGCACCACTGGTGAAAACGATCTCTTCTGGCCGAGCCTGAATCATTACGGCGACCTGTGCTCGTGCCTTTTCCACGGCTCTCCGCGCTTTGCGCCCGGCTGCATGACTTGCTGAGGCATTGCCAAAATGCTGCGTCAAAAAAGGCATCATCGCCTCCACCACCCTTGGGTCGGGTGGGGTCGTCGCATTAGCGTCGAGGTAGGTCATGCAGATGAGTGCTCAAGAAAGATACGAAAGACACGAGATATTTACGATGGCCCGTGCCCAATCTTCAAAGAGCGTTGATAGCTCGAAGTCACTTACACACTTCGATGATCCCTGAGCGGATCGCCTCCACCATGCGTTTCATTTCAGCCTCAGTGACAGAAAGAGGTGGCATGAGGACGATCGTGTCCACCACAGGACGGGTGAGCAGACCGTGCTTTCGCGCGGCGTGACAGACCTTCGCGCCTCGCTGCTCTTCTGGCGGATACGGACCGATCTCGATGCCGGCGATGAGTCCGCATTGGCGAATATCGACGACCTGCGGCAGCTCGCGCAATGTTTGCAATAGCTCCGCGAAACGCATGATCTTGCTCGGCAGATTTTCCATCACCCGCTCTTCACGGAAGACCTGCAAGCTACCCAGAGCCGCGGCGCAGCCGAGCTGATTGGCCGTGTAGCTGTGGCCATAGTAGAAGGCGCGACCTTCACCGAGAAAGCCCTCGAACACACGCTCCGTCGTTAGGGTCGCGGCAAGTGGCAAATAGCCGCCGGTGAGACCTTTGGCGAGACAGAGAAAGTCGGGCACGACTCCTTCTTGCTGGCAGGCAAACATCGTGCCTGTGCGGCCAAAGCCGGTCATGACTTCATCCAAGATCAGTAAAATGTCGCGCTCGCGGCACCACTTGCTGAGCTGAGCGAGCATTCCCCTCGGCCAAAGACGCATCCCAGCACTTCCTTGGATCAGTGGCTCGATGATGACTGCGGCGAGGCGTGAAGTCTGGTCAGCTGTTAAGGATTCAAGGGCGGCAAGATTCGGCACACGCTGTACGCGGTAGCCGAAGTCATTACCGCTACCTTTGAAGATGGGGATGCCTCCCACGCTCGCTGCGCCGAGAGTGTCGCCATGATAAGCTCGGTCAAAGGCTAGGATCGTATCGCGCTCAGGTCGCTCGTTTTGTTTCCAGAACTGCAACGACATGCGGATGGCGGACTCGATAGCGGTGGAGCCGTTGTCGGAATAAAACACTCGAGTCAGAGCGCTGACGGGGAGCAGATTGATAAGCGCTTTTCCAAGTTGAATCGCAGGCTCATGCGTGAACCCGAGGAAGGACGTGTGTGCCACACGCTCGAGTTGATCGCGGATCGCCGCCGTGATTGTCGGATGACTATGCCCGTGAATATTTGTCCAGATGGAGCTGTTGCCATCGAGGTACTCATGACCGTGCTGATCGGTGAGCGTGCAGCCTTTTCCAGACACGAGCAGCAATGGCTCATGATCGTCCTCACACCACGCCTGCATCGGCGTGAAGGGATGCCAGAGATGGCGTTTTTCGAGCTGGAGAAGGTCAGGCATGTGACAGGAGCATTAAACAGGATTCAGAGGATTTCAGAATTGGTTTCTTCACTAAACTCGGAATACTCAGCGCTCCATGTCACTGACGCTCGAATCCCCCCTAAACACTGTGCCCGATCTGCCCTCACGGCTGGTGAAGGTGCTTGAAAAAGAGGGACTCACCAAGGTGGCGGAGGTGATTGCATGGCTGCCCTTTCGTCATGAAGACAGGACTCAGGACGCTTCGATCTCGTTTCAAGTCAGTGAGGTGCCTGTGTGCCATCAGGTCTTGGTGACGAAAACTGGGACCAAATTTTTCGGTGGCCGTGGTGGCATGTTTGAAGCGCAGGTGGAGCCATCAAGTGGAGCGTCAATGGGTCAACTACTGACGCTGCGCTGGTGGAGTATGCCTTTTATGAGTCGTGTCATAGCTGAGGGGCAGCGACTCATCGTTTATGGCAAGATCAAAGAGTTCAAAGGCAAGCTTTCGATGGATCATCCTGAGTATGAAATCCTGGAGGAAGAAGGTACAACGACGATCCACTCAGGCCGCATCACACCGGTGTATCGGCTGAAGGCTGGCGTGACGCAGAAGACTCTGCGCACGGCGACCTGGCATGTGGTGCAGGCTTTGGCGGATGACTTCACTACCGACATACTGCCACCGCCGAGTGAGGCCGGTGAGTTCGCAGGCTGGGGCCGTGCCAGGGCGCTCAAAGCGGTACATTTTGCCGCGACTCTGGAGGATCTGGAGAAGGCTCGGCGCTATCTCGCGCTTGAAGAATTTTACGGCTATCAACTCCGCGTCGTGCGGCGTCGGCGAGCCGTGATTGAGTCAGGTGGTCATGCGCATGTCGCGGGGCCGCTGGCGCGTGACTTTGAAGCGGCGCTGCCCTTTGAAATGACCGGAGCGCAGAAGCGCTCGCTGCAAGAGATCCAGCGTGATATGGCGAGCAACGCGCCCATGAATCGCCTCCTGCATGGTGATGTGGGCAGTGGTAAAACCGTCGTCGCTTTTGCTGCGATGCTCGGCGCGGTGGAGTCAGGTAAGCAGGCGGCTCTCATGGCCCCGACGCAGATCCTGGCCGAGCAGCATTTCATCACAGCGCGCAAGTGGCTGGAGCCGCTTGGACTCAATGTGGCGCTACGGACGGGGACGCGAGCTGAAGAAGGCGGTGTAGAGTTGTTGAATGGGAAGATGTCGGATAAAAATCAGATCCTCATCGGCACGCACGCGCTGCTGCATGATGCGGATCTGGTGCGGAATCTTGGTCTCGTGGTGATCGATGAGCAGCACAAGTTTGGCGTAGCTCAGCGGGCAAAGTTGATCCAGAAAGGCAACACACCTGACGTGCTGGTGATGACCGCCACGCCCATTCCTCGCACGCTCACACTTACCATCTACGGTGATCTGGATGTCTCGACCATTGATGAGCGCCCGAAATTGCGTGGCAAGATTATCACCAAAGTGCGCCCGCTTACTAAACAGGCAGAGGCAGCTAAGTTTTTGACAGAGCAGCTTGAAGAAGGCCGACAGGCTTACCTCGTGTATCCCTTGATCGAAGAGTCCGAGAAGCTCGATGTGACGGCAGCTAAAAAAGGCTACGAGCAGTGGTGCAAACTGCTGCCACATTTCAGTGTCGGTCTGCTGCATGGAAAGCTGAGCGCGGAGGAGAAGGATCTCGTCATGCGTGACTTCAGAGCTGGGAAACTTGATGTGTTAGTTTCCACCACGGTCATCGAAGTGGGAGTGGATGTGCCGAATGCCACAGTGATGTATGTACACCACGCCGAGCGCTACGGACTGGCTCAACTTCATCAACTTCGCGGTCGTATCGGTCGCGGTGAGCACACCTCTTACTGTGTCCTTTTCGTCGCTGACAAAGATGAAGAGGCAAAGTCTCGGCTCGCCATTCTTGAAGAGACCGATGATGGCTTTCGCATCTCTGAAGAAGATTTAAAACGGCGCGGCCCCGGCGATGTGTTGGGCAAAGCGCAGAGTGGTCAGGCACCGCTAAAATTCGCCGAATTGCTGGCCGATACCCGACTCGTTCGGCTCGCGCGTCAGCTCGCCGAGAAGACACTGGATGAAGACCCACAACTGCGCGCACCACGATTGGCTGAATTACGGCCCTTCATTTTCAAAGAGGACACTCCCCAGGCCATGATGCAGTGAGCCAAGGAGTGAGGGCTTACAGCCATCACTCAATGATTGCAGTTTCCCAGCCGCCTGCTCTAAATAGCGCGCCGCTTCCAACCACCGCACGCATGACCTCCAAAACCGCAGCCCCATCGCCCAGTCAGCGTCGTGTGTTTGCCTCACGCCTTTTCAGCACCTTACTGCTCTGGGCCATCATCATGGCGGCAGTGCAGTACAAGACCGATTGGATGCTCATCGCACTCACCGGCTTCTTTGGTGTGGCGGGTGCGGTAGAATACTTTCGCTTACTGCGCAGTGACGAGCAGGCGCGCTCCTTTAATCTGCTCGGCATCTGTATTTGTCTCGCCTACTGGGGCACGATGATGTGGTGGGTAATACGCTACAAATCTGCACCTCCGATGTGGCTCGAACTCGCCGCGCTGACCGCGAGCGTGCATGGATCATTCCTGCTTTGCTACCGACATCAACTCGAAGGCTCGATCACGCTCCAGCGGATTTTTTCCACCGTCTTCGGTGTGGTCTATACGGTCATCTTTTTCGGCTTCATCGCTCGGCTCATGTACTTCCATGCAGAGGGGCAGGGGGCGACCGGACTGTTTCTCGTGGTGTATTTGATCATGGTCACCAAGTTCAGTGACATGGGTGCCTATGTGCTCGGCGTGATGTTTGGGAAGCACAAAATGATCCCCCACATCAGCCCGGCTAAATCCTGGGAAGGCCTAGCTGGCGCCTTCCTCTTTTCCTTTGCCGCAGCGGCTCTTTTGCTGTGGTTGATCCCTGAAAAGCTGGCCCCTTTGAACTGGCTTCATGGTCTGCTACTCGCTCCAGTACTATGCGCCACAGCCATCACGGGCGATCTCGCCGAGTCCGTTCTGAAACGCTGCACCGCCATGAAGGACTCTGGCCACAAATTCCCCGGCATCGGCGGTATCCTCGATCTCACGGACAGCCTGCTTTTTACCGCCCCGGTGTTTTATTTTTATCTGGCGGCCATCGCTCGCTGAGGCATGGAGACAAGCATGGCATCACGTCGCAAAATTCTCCTGCTCGGCTCCACGGGTTCCATCGGCACCAGCACGCTGAAGGTGGCGCAGGACATCCCGGAGCGGATGGAAATCGTCGGCCTCGCCGCGCAGCGCAGTGTCGAGGCGCTGGTGCAGCAGGTGCGCGAGACCGGTGTGAAACAAGTGGCGCTCACCGATGAAGCGGCGGCAGCGCGAGCACGCGCTCTTTTGCCATCAGACGTGACGCTGCACGTCGGCGCGCAGGGCCTGGTGGATCTGGTGCGCGCGAGTGATGCGGACATGGTGCTCGTGGCCATCGTCGGTGTCGCCGGACTCGCTCCAGCACTGGCGGCGATTGAAGAAGGCAAGCACCTCGCTGTCGCAAGCAAAGAGATCCTCGTCATGGCAGGCGAGGCCGTCATGGAGGCCGCACGTCGCAAGGGCGTGAACGTCCTGCCCGTGGACAGCGAGCACAACGCCATCTTCCAGTGCCTGGAAGGTCATCGACACAGCGAAGTGCGGCGCATCCTGCTCACCGCCAGCGGCGGTCCTTTCCGCCAGCTTCCTGCCGATCAACTGCCACAGGTCAGCGTCGCGCAGGCTTTGAAACATCCGACCTGGAGCATGGGCCGGAAGATCTCCATCGACTCCGCCACGCTCTTCAACAAAGGCCTGGAGATGATCGAGGCGCGCTGGCTCTTCGACGTGCCGATGAGCCGCATCGAGGTGGTGGTGCATCCACAAAGCATCGTCCACAGCATGGTCGAGTTTTCCGACAACAGCGTCATCGCCCAGCTCAGTCACAGCGACATGTGTTTCCCGATCCAGTATGCCGTGACCTGGCCGGATCGCGTACCGAACAACCTTCGCCCGCTCGACTTCGCCAAGCTCGCCGCGCTGCATTTCGAAGCACCGCGCACCCAGGACTTCCCAGCGCTCAATCTCGCCCGCCATGCCGGCGAAGTCGGCGGCACACTGCCCGCCGTCTTGAATGCCGCCAACGAAGTCGCCGTGGAAGCCTTCCTCAACGAGCGCACCTCCTTCCCCGCCATCTGGCAAACCGTCGCCCGAGTCATGGAGAAGCACGACGTGATCCAGCACCCAACCCTGGAAGCCCTCATCGAAGCCGATGCCTGGGCCCGGCGTGAGGCGGCGTGCTGAGTCCAGGCAGCGCCTTTCAAACATTTCGTGTCCGTCCAGAATCGACCTCTGACCTTTTCCAGCTAATCGTTGAGTAACGTTATGATTAATGAAGAATGTCCATTCCGAGCCGGAAACCGCTACAGAGTGCTCACTGATCTTGCTGAATTGGGCCATGCCTTCACATCTGGTGAGATCATAGTATTTACTGGTTGGGCTTATGACCCTCACAATGGCGTTAAACGCTATTGGTTTTCCAAAGAGGGAAGAGATGACGTGAATTCTTGGCATGTTTGGGACACGGATGTCCCGGCGTCAAAGCAATGGCAAACCCACTTTGCGGAATGCCCCTCATCATAGTGAAAGTGATCGAGAAACTTCGGTCAAGAGACAGCGACGTTGCCCATCTTGGAGGAGAAGGCGGTGTTGAGGTCGATGCCGAGGCGTTCGGAAAGCACGAAAAGCCACCAGAGGCACTCGGACAGCTTGCCGCCCACATCTTGGTGCAGATCACCCGGATGAATCCCACTCACCACTTGCTTTCGATGCTGGAAGGCGTTTTTTATTTCATGCCTGCCATCAAAGCGCCTGCTCCTAAAATCAAATCGACAGCAGCTCGGATGGTTCGTGATCTGCCGGACTCCGCGAGTTGGGATGACCTGATGTATCAGATCTATGTGCGCCAGAAGATCGAATCTGGTCTGGCCGATCTCCAGGCTGGCCGGAAGCATTCTCATGCCGCCATCCGCAAAGAATTCGCCATTGAAGCATGAGCATTGTCTGGTCCAGACAAGCGCGGCGGGACTTGCGGGCGATTCATGAGTTTATCGCCCGTGATTCGGAGCATTATGCCAATCTGCAGATCAAGCGACTCATCGAGCGTGTGGAATACATTTCCAAAATGCCAACGCTGGGACACCGGGTTCACGAGTTTCCTGAACTCGAGCTCCGGGAGACGCATCAGGAGAACTACCGGATCATCTACGCCTATGAGAAGGCTGAGCTTCAAGTCGTGACCATCGTTCACATGAAGCAGCAGATGAAACGGCGCAGGCTCAGCAAGTGATCTGTCCGCTCAGCCACCACCCTCAGTCGCTCTCAGTCGGCTTTCTCCAGGCTGGAGGAGAGGTCCTTTTCCAGTTCGGACATCTTGGAAGAGAAGGCGGTGTTGAGGCCGATGCCGAGGCGTTCGGAAAGCACGAAAAGCCACCAGAGGCACTCGGACAGCTTGTCTCCCACGTCTTGGTACAGATCACCCGGATGAACCCAGCGGCCCTCAGCCGCCATTACCAGGTGGCCTAACTCACCGACGTCATGAGCGAAGCCAATGACATCTTCCTGCTTCGTCCAAGGTCCGCCGTGCTTTCGCTTTTCAAACTCGTTGTAGAGCTTTCGGGATAGAATGCCAGGCATTCGTTCTCATACGGTGTGCTCTATGGGCTGATCTTGAGTCCTTCGGATTCCGCCAGAGCACGTTGGTCCTGATCAAAGCTGAGCAACCCACCCGCTTTAAAAATCACGGCGGCTGAAATGTGCAGCACATCCAAAGCTCGGCAAACACTGGCCGTCTTGGCGTGGGCGCTAATGCGATGGGCTTGTGGGAACCATTGATGCTGGGGGACATCCTTTCGGTGAAGGTATCCCTCAAGCGTGGCGCGGTGAAGGCCTGCCAGCGCAATGTTCATCTTGGCCTCACTGAGTCTATCGCCTGCATCAGCGGCCCGAAGCGCCGTTTCTGTTTCCAAAACAGAAAGTCTGGTGATGAGAAGTGGAAAAGTGGTGCAGGCACGGAGCCAAGCCTTGGCCTCGACCGTAGTGGCATCCTCGCCAAAAGCGGACACCAGAAAGCTGGCATCGGCATACCAGATCACGAGCGGCGGAGAACCAGAACGGGGTTTTCAGGAAGCTGATCCTGCGCAGGCAGCTCACGGTTAAGGAGCCAGGACAACCCTGCTGCATTCAGCTTGGGGCGCTTGACGCTTTTTGTCGCTGCCTTGGGTCGGGCAGTCCTTGCCTTGAGGGAAGATGAAGAAGCCGCTTTCATTGCCCGAGAATACGATCTTTGAAGAGGCGGTCAACTGGCGGCATGGCTTATCCGTCGGTGTTCTCCAGGCTGGAGGAAAGATCCTTTTCCAGTTCGGACATCTTGGAGGAGAAGGCGGTGTTGAGGTCGATGCCGAGGCGTTCGGAAAGCACGAAAAGCCACCAGAGGCACTCGGCCAGTTTGTCTCCCACGTCTTGGTGCAGATCACCCGGATGAATCCAGCGACCCTCTGCCGCCATCACCAGACGTCCCAGCTCACCGACGTCATGAACGAAGCCAATGACATCTTCCTGGTTCGTCCAAGGTCCGCCGTGCTTTCGCTTCTCAAGCTCGTTGTAGAGCTTTCGAATCTGGATGGAGCGCGCGACCGCGTCCGAAAAGTCCGTCTCGTTCTCTCGTGTCTTCATGTCTGTTTGGGTCGAAGGTTGTGCGTGAATGAAGGGGAAAACGCGATAGAGGGACAGACACTTGTCCTCGCTGACAACCAATGTGGATAGATTGCCAGGCATCTGTTCAGGCATCTGTTCTTAGACTGCCGACGGGTGCTCGATGCATACCGACGCTATTCTCAGTTTTACGCAGACAACAGTGCAACAGTTTTATCCAAAATATCCGTCCATTGCCCAGTACTGCATGATTCATCCCACGCTTTGATGGCATACATCAGTGAAGCCGACTCTCCACATGCTACCCAAGTAGCGAAGTCTGGCGCAACAGCTTGAAACTTTGGATCTGAGAAAAGAACTATCGAATTCAAGACCGATGTGTGTTTCAAAAAACGCAATAAATCTTGATGATGCCTTCCGTCGCTTCCTATGCTTTCCAAGTATTTATGGACACGATTCATGAGGCAAGTGTGAAGCTGATTCCTATCAGGTAGCAATCGCGCAAAAATGGCGCAAATCTCATCAAAAAGCTGCCGTAACATCTCAGTCTTAACATCCTTTCGTGTATATTTCAGATAATCGGCGGCTAATGAAAAAATATAGCAGGCCAGTTCAAAAAGCGATTCATCGTTAGTGAATGGTTCAAGATGTTTTAAAGGCTTTCTGTGTTGTGTGCCGAAGGACTCAATGGACCCCAAAATTAGAATTCTAAACTGTTCCTCAAGTCCCAGTTTCCCAGATTCCAATCTATCGATTCTAGTAACGAGATAGTCTCTTGCGGATGCTTGAGGAACGCCAAAAAGACTTTTGAAGAACGACATGATTTTTCTGAAGTTGAGATGCAAACACACTCGCCAAAAATAAATCTTACAGCTTCAGTTTTTAGTCACGATTAATGTAGCGCCAGCTATGTTTGGATGCTGAAACCACGATAGGCTTTGAGCACAAACTGACATGCCTGGATTCGCTCTAATCCATGAACGAATCTCACGTTGAAGCTCCAATATTGGCTTGGCGGCAAATGTTTTGGTTTCCTGGTTCATAGAATTTGTTGCCTCCCTGTTTACTGACAAGCCTCACACGTCCCGCCGTTGCGCATGGCTTCGATGCTGCAGGCTTGGACTTCTTCGGCGGTGTAGGCGGGTTTGGCGGTTTGGCCGACGATGCCGCGCATTTCTTTGTCCACCTGGCTGGTGGATTTCTCGATGTTGCTGGCGCTGCGGGTGCGGAGGTAATAGGTGGTCTTGAGGCCTTTCTTCCAGGCTCCGCGATACATGTGGGACATGATGCGCATGTCGCTGTCACCACAGAAGAGGTTGAGGGACTGAGACTGATCAATCCACTTCTGACGGCGGGCGGCGGCATCAATGAGCCAGCTCCAGTCGATGCTGAAGGCGGTGGCGTAGCGGCGCTTCAAGTCCACGGGGATTTCTTCGATGCCTTCGATTTCGCCGTCCATGTACTTGAGCTTTTCCTGGACGTCTGTGGTCCACAAGCCGCGCTTTTTGAGGTCGCGGATGAGGTAGGGATTGAGGAGCATGAAGTCGCCGGAGAGATTGGACTTCACGAGCATGTTGCTCATGAGGGGCTCGATGCAGGGGCTGCTGCCCATGATGTTCGAGATGGTGGCCGTGGGGGCGATGGCGATGACGTTGCTGTTACGCATGCCATGCTTGGCGATCTTGGCGCGCAGGGCGCTCCAGTCCATCTTGCCGCCGCGTGGGACATCGATCTCCATGCCGCGCTCCTGGGCGAGGAGATCGACGGTGTCCTGGGGGAGGAGTCCGCGATCCCACTTGCTGCCTTTATAAGTGGAGTAGGTGCCTTTTTCGGCGGCGACATCACTGCTGGCCTCATAGGCGTAGTAGGCGACGGCTTCCATGAATTCGTCGTTGAACTCGACGGCTTCTTTGGAGGCGAAGGGGATGCCTTTCCGATAGAGGGCGTACTGCAAGCCCATGACGCCGAGGCCGATGGGGCGGTGGCGGGTGTTGGAGGTGCGGGCGGCCTCAGTGGGGTAGAAGTTGATGTCGATGACGTTGTCCAACATGCGCACGGCGGTGCGGATGGTCTCGCGCAGCTTGGAGTGGTCGATGGCACCGGAGTCGTCGAGATGGTTGTCGATGAGGACGGAGCCGAGATTGCAGACGGCGGTTTCGTCGGCGCTGGTGTTCAGGGTGATCTCGGTGCAGAGATTACTGCTGTGGATGACGCCGCAATGATCCTGGGGGCTGCGGACGTTGCAGGGATCTTTGAAGGTGATCCATGGGTGGCCGGTCTCGAAGATGGACTTGAGCATCTTCTTCCAGAGGTCGAGGGCTTCGACTTCTTTGCCGAAGATCTTGCCGGCCTTGGCGAGGGCTTCACACTCGACGTAGCGTTTTTCAAAGGCGCTGCCGAAGAGTTCGTGGAGTTCGGGGACTTCGTTGGCGCGGAAGAGGGTCCAGTTTTCACGGGCCTCCATGCGCTTCATGAAGAGGTCGGGAATCCAGTTGGCGGTGTTCAGATCGTGAGTGCGGCGGCGTTCGTCACCGGTGTTCACACGCAGTTGCAAGAAGTCTTCGATGTCGTTATGCCACACTTCCAGGTAGGCGCAGCCGGAGCCACGGCGCTTGCCACCCTGATTGACGGCGATGAGCTGGTCGTTGTGCAGCTTGAGGAAGGGGATGACGCCCTGGCTTTCTCCATTGGTGCCTTTGATATGACCGCCTGTGCCACGGACGCTGGTCCAGGAGCCGCCGAGTCCGCCGGCCCATTTGGAGAGGAAGGCGTTCTCCGCGATGCCTCGGTACATGATGGACTCGATGCTGTCGTCCACCTTGTAGAGGTAGCAGGAGGAGAGCTGGCTGTGCAGGGTGCCGCTATTGAAGAGGGTGGGGGTGCTAGAGCAGAAGCGGCGGCCTTTGTAGAGCTTGTAGAGGGCGATGATTTTTTCTTCGGGGTTCTCTTCCTGGACGCAAAGGCCCATGGCGACACGCATCCAGAAAAGCTGGGGTGCCTCGAGACGCTTGCTGGGTTTCACTCTTTTATCGATGATGAGGTAGCGGTCGTAGAGGGTCTGGATGCCGACGAAGTCGAAGTCCATGTCGGCAGCGGGGTCGAGTGCGTCGGCGAGCTTGTCGAGGTCGAACTCGAGAAGGCGCGGGCTGATGCGGTCGATCTCGACACCACGGGTCAGGTTGCGGCGGAAGGCGCGGCGGTGGAAGTCGCGCAGGGCTTCGATGCCGTCACGGACGATGTCCCAGCCGAGGACTTCTTCATAGATGTAGCTGAGCAGAATGCGGGCGGCGAATTTGGCAAAGTCGGCGTCGCATTGCAGCAGTGTTTTAGCATTGAGAATGATCGTTTGCTTCAGGTGCTCCATCGAGATGTCGGAGTTCAGGGAGCGGCGGAGTTCCATCTCGATCTCGTTGCGGGTGAGGCAGAGGTCGAGGCCGAGGATGGCGAAGTCGATGCGCTTTTTGAGATCCTGACCATCCCAGAGGAAGGATGAGCCGTCGGCGGTTTTGACGACGATGAGGGCCTGCTGCTGTTCGCTGTCCAGCTCATTAATGATGGCGGCTTCCTGCTCTTCGCTCTCACGCATTTTGGAGCGGAGGGCGCGGTACTGGATGTAGCTGCGGGCGACTTTGAAGAAGCCCTGCTTCATGAGCTCTTCTTCGACGAGATTCTGCACGTCTTCGATGTGCATGAACTGCTTATTATCCTCGGCAGCAGCACGGCTCACGGACTCGGCGACCTGCACGGCTGGGCCGGAGTCGAGTTCCATGGAGAGGAAGGCTTTGCGCACGGCGATCTCGATCTTGTTATGATTCCACGGGACGAGCTGGCCACTGCGGCGGATGACCTTGGTATTGACGATCAGCGGCTGTGGTAAGTTGTTGTCGGCGATGCTGTCATACTCGGTGCGCTTGCGGCGCTCGACAAGGCTGCGAGCGACGTCGTGGGCATTGTGGCGGACCAAGGCACGCTCGATGCAGCGGTAGATGTCTTTGGCATTCAGAGTCTCTACTTTGCCGGCTCCCTCGGCAAGACTGGCGCTGCGCTCATGCAACTCATCGGTGACGGCGCGTGAGATAGTCTGCACGAGCAGGCGGTTTTGGTCATTGTAGATGTCGCCCTCTTTCTCGCGAGCCATGAACAGATCCGCTAGGGCGCTGCCAACGGTATCGGCGATCTCTCCCATATCGAAGTCACGTTCATTACCACCGACCTTCACTTTGATGGCAGATGCGGTGGAGTCTCCATTACCCATATTCAGCGCACTCCATTTGAAGCGTGGCTTTTGGTCTTTGGGTGTATGGGCGACTTTTTTGAGGGCTTTGTCTTCGTGGAGCAGATTGGCAATCATGGCGGGAGCTGGTGATTGGAGTTGACGTTAACTGAGGAAAGAGAGGCAATTGAAAGGATGAAAAGGCCCGCCGGAAGTTTCCAGCGTTCACTTTTCACCCCGGATGAACTTTTAGAGATCGTCGTCGGAGCAGGTGGCGAGGGCGGAGGACTTTTGATAATCCGTGACCTTGCCTTCGAAGAAATTCTGCTCTTTGCGCACGTCCATCATCTCTGCCAGCCATGGCAGGGGATTGGTGGCACCTGGATTGAGGGCAGGCAGGCCGCAGCCAGCAAGGCGGCGGTCGGCGATGAAGTCGGTGTATTGCTCGAACTCCTCGGAGCTCAGACCCACGGCATTCACTGGCAGGCAGTCGCGGATGAATTCTTTTTCCAGGGCGACGCCTTCACGCATGGTTTCGACGAGGTCTTCGCGGAACTCGGCGGTCCAGATGTCTGGATTTTCTTCGATGAGATCCATGAACAGATTGCGGAAAACTTCGATGTGATTGGATTCATCACGGAGGGTGTATCGGAACATCTGGCCGATGCCGGGGAACTTGTTTTGACGATAGAGGCTCAGGATCATGCCGAAGAGGCCGTAGAACTGAGTGCCCTCCATGCATTGGCCAAAGACGAAGATGTTCTTGGCCAGGAGCTGCTTATTCTCCAGCTTGGTGAGATCAAGGTCGCGGCGTAGATTGTTGGAGTGCTTGGTGACGAACTCGTTCTTCCGCACAATCGTCGGGATCTGCTCGAACATGGCCTCACACTCATGCGGATTGATGCCGAGGGAAGAAATCATGTACAGCAGGCTGTCCGCGTGAATGTTTTCTTCGTGTGCATGGCGACCGAGCACGAGTTTCAGCTCTGGTGCGGTGACCAGTTCGCGCACGACATGCTGTACGTTATCACCGACGATGCCTTCAGCGGCGCTGAAGTAGCCGATGCCCATCATGATGATCCAGCGCTCGTTCTGAGAGATTTCGGTGGAGCGCCATTGCTCCACATCTTTCTGCATCTGGATGTCTTCAGGCTCCCAATGGTTAGCCTTCATGACGCGATAGAGGTCATAGGCCCACTGATATTTAAGCGGGAGCAAATTGAAGGTCATCGTCTGACGACCATTGATGACTTTCTTGGCAGCGAAGGCGGCTTCGGCTTTATCATGATCGAGAGTGAACTCACGATTGCCAATCTTGTATGTTTTATCCATGTGGTGTCCGGGAAGGTTGAAGGATGCTTGAATGATGAATACCGAGGAACGGGAGAGGAGAATCTGGCCGCGCTATAACTACTAGATATTGCGTGAGCCGGGGGCGATCATGCACAAGATGTAGTGTTCGGACAAGATGTTTTTACCCACCCATAGCGGTCAGGAGCGTTTCTCGACGCAGCTAAAGGCGTTCCACGACAATAATATTTTTATTGCGTCAAAATGGCATCCCTGCGCTTTAGTTTTGAGAAGCCTCGCATCAGCGAGGGAAGGCACTGAGAATCAAGCAATTGTGAATAACTCGTGATTCCGGGCCGCTCCTAGGCAAAAAAGCGGGCAAAAAAGGGGGCTTATTCACAAAAGAGGAAAAATGGGGCAATATCCGAAAAAATTAGGGCGGTGATTGGCATCCGATAAAATAGGAGCGTTCGGGAAGGGGCTGCTGCAAGCCAGCCTAGCAGAGGGAGCGAGATTGACACTCGTCGTGGATTGCGGCTGAATCCGCTCCTGCTGCGGAGCCTGAAAAACACATGAGATCTGCTTTCATCGACAAACTACTGAAACGCATGGACCGCCTTGAGCCAGGCGAAATCCAGAGCGTGGTGGTGGAGCTGATGAAGGAGAAGGGGTTCATGGAAAAGACCTTCCAAGCCCTGCAAGAGGGCGTCATTTTACTCGATCCCGAAGGTGCCGTGACATACGTCAACAGTGCCGCCTGTCAGTTCTTTGGCTTTGAGCAGGAGCAGGTCATCGGGCAAAAGCTAACGCAGGGAATGCGCGGACTGGACTGGAGCGAGTTGCTGAAACCCGGTACGGTGGTTAGCCGCGACATGGAGGTTTTTTACCCTGAAAACCGCTACCTCAACTTCTACATCACGAGCATCGACGATGATCAGCCACTCGGCTTTGTCATGCTGATCCGTGATGTCACAGAGACTCGTAAACGCACCGAAGAGCAGATCGAAAGCGAGCGCCTGAATGCCTTCACGCTGCTCGCCGCAGGTGTGGCGCATGAGCTGGGGAATCCACTGAACTCGCTGACGATTCACCTTCAGCTTCTGGAGCGCCGTTTGAAAAAACTGGGCAAGCAGGGTGAAAATCTGCGCGAGCATCTCGACATCGCCACGGGCGAGATCAAGCGGATGGACACGATCATCAGCCAGTTCCTTGCCGCCATCCGTCCGACGAAGCCGCAACTCCAGCGCACTCAGATCAACGATTTGGTACAAGAGAGTCTGCGCTTCCTGAAGCCTGAGCTGGATCAGGCCAAGGTCAAAGTCCGCCTCGATTTGCGCCCCGATCTACCCGCCATGCCACTGGATGCAGATCAGATGAAGCAGGCGATCTACAATCTGATCCGCAACGCCTGCCAGGCCATGCCCAAAGGCGGCACGCTAACCGTCAGCGGCACCTACACGGACTTCGAGGTGCGACTGAGTTTTCATGACACGGGGAAAGGCATCACGCCTGAGCAGATGGGCCGTCTCTTCCAACCCTTCTCCACAACTCGTGCCGCTGGCAACGGCCTCGGCCTGCTCATCGTCCGCCGCATCATCCGTGAGCACGGCGGTGAGATCGACATCGAAAGCCGAGCCGGCCAGGGCACCCGCGTCAGCCTGTGGCTGCCGCTCGTGGAACGTAAGGTGCGGTTGTTGGAGGCTGGAAAGGAATCTGCGGGCGAGTGAGCATGTGAAAACAACTCATCAGACTTGCTGCCGAGGCGACCTTCTTGTTACCCTCTGATCATGTGCCGAAGAATTCACGGATGGGCCGCCCTTTTGTTAATCGCTGTGTTGATGCCGGATGTGGCGCAGGCTGGAATGCCGAGCCTATCGCTGACGGAAGCCGCAGGTGCCCGCCTGAATGACCAGGTTCTGCTCTCAAAATGGCGTGGTTACCTCCAGGAAACAGCAACAGTGAATCCCTGACCAACCATGGTGTTCATTGATCATGCGAGGAACTGAGAGCTTGGCAGGCGCGGACGATGCATTAAACTAGACCCATGAAAAAGCAGCCCTACCACGATCCCACCGGTGATCAGATGGAGCACGCCTATTTCTGCTATCTGGCAGACAAGTTTGAAGCAGATCCAAACTTGCTTGGCATCGCGCTTGAGACCATCAGACGATGGATCACGCAGGGGCACTGGGCTGAGTCAAAATTGAATGAATGGGGAAAGATCATCAGGCTGGCTCAGACTAGCAAGCAGGGGCTCGATCAACTTAACGAATTCCTGCGTCGGGACGATGAAGAGGCCCGTGAGATGCGCGGCTATGATCCCTTTCCTTCCATTTTGAATGACGAAGAGAAGAAGCAATTTCTATGGATGTCGCGTCACTGAATCACATCCTTGGCACCGTATTGACAACCGTACCTGAAGCCAAGGTGATCGTTTTTGGCTCCACGTCAGCTTTCGCGACATGGCCCGATCTACCAGAGAGTGTGGACACCTATCTCCAAACACGGGACACGGATCTCATCCTTGATCCATGGACAGATGAGATGGCAATCAGGCTTCAAAAGGCAGTGGGTAGGCTCAGCACTTTTGATTCGGAAAATGGGTACTATGCCGACATCATTCGTCCCGCAGCCTTTGACAACTTTCCCCCTGACTTCCGCGACCGACTCGTGCCGATCGAAGGCTGCCCGAATGTCTGGGCGCTTGATCCCCATGACATGACCGTCGCCAAGCTGTGGGCAGGTAGGCCGAAGGACTTGAAGCTGATCTCCGTCTTGTTCGCGACTAACCGGCTCGATGAAGCCAAGGTGCGTCGCCTGCTCTGGTCCATCGACATGGAGGAAAAGTGGATCGTGAAAACCCACGCCTTCCTCGATGAAGTCGTGAAGGCGGCGTGGGCGCTTGGCTACACGAAGAAGGATGTGAGTGAAACGTGGAAAAGCTAGTGACCCCGCGCTTCTGCCTGCTCGTCTTGTTCCTTCTGGCTTCGACTGCCTTCGGGCATGACTCCCTGCCTGTGGATGACGGCTATATTGAAGATGCGCCATTCGGCCTCATGGGTAGTCTCTTCGCCTGGATCATCATGATCATATTCGTCTTCATCTTTTGTGTCCTCATCGGGCTTGGTCTCGCGCTTGGACTAGCGATCCTCGCAGGACTCGCGGCCATGTTTGGCGCGGGTGGGATGGCGACTTCACTGCTAGGATTTGCAGCCACACGGAAACCAAAGGTCGGCTGGCGAATCTTCAGCATGTGGATGCACGCGGGCTTCATGTTGATGGCTGGAGCAGGCATTGGCGGCTTCGTTGTGCCGATGATCTGGCCTAGCGCAGCCACCTGGCCTTCGGCTGGCATGGGAGCACTAGCAGGACTCGGCACGGGCATCGCTTGGGGGTGGATTCTTGCCTTGGCTGTGGAGCGCACACTAGGACTCCTAAAGGAAACGATTTTGCCGATGTTTGAAGATCGTCATTGATGCGAGAAGCCTGCTGGCGTTCGTATCCGTCGCCTGCCAGAGCTTTAAAACATGACCGACCTCGCCACAGTTCTCATCGTTGATGACGAAAAGCACACTCGTGATGGACTACGCCTAGCGCTGGAGGATGACTTTGATTGTTATGTGGCCTCGAATGCGGCGGAGGCGATGGAGCATCTGAAGAATGATCAGGTCGATGTGATGCTCACCGATCTACGACTCGGTGAAGATGATGGGATGAAGCTCTTGGAGCAGGCTTTGGCACTGCCGAAGCCGCCCGTGTGCATCATGATGACGGCTTATGGCAGCGTCGATACAGCGGTGGAGGCGATGAGGCGCGGGGCGTATCACTTCGTCACCAAACCGCTGAATCTAGATGAAGTGGAACTGCTGGTGAAACGCGCGCTGCGCAGCCGACATCTGGAGCATGAAAACAAGGCGCTGAAGCAGCAAGTGGAGCAGAAGTTTTCCATTGAGGGCATCCTGGGGAAAGCGGATGCGTTGAAGCCGATTCTTGAAACGATCCAGCAGGTGGCTCCGACTCGCGCAACGGTTTTGATCGAAGGTGAAAGCGGCACGGGCAAGGAACTCGTCGCCCGCGCGGTTCACAATCTCAGCGGCAGACCGAAGGCGAAAATCGTGACGGTTCATTGTGCTGCGTTGTCACCACAGATCTTGGAAAGTGAGCTGTTCGGGCATGAGAAAGGTTCGTTCACTGGGGCGCAAGATCGGCGCATCGGACGTTTTGAATTGGCAGATGGCGGCACACTTTTTCTCGATGAGATCGGCGAGATCGATGCGAGCACTCAGGTCAAACTGCTGCGTGTTCTTGGCGAACAAACGATTGAGCGTGTGGGCGGTAGCAAGCCGATAAAAATCGATGTGCGCGTGATCGCCGCCACGAACAAGGATCTGGCCAAAATGGTGGAGGAAGGCAAGTTCCGTGAAGACCTCTACTGGCGGCTGCGCGTGGTGACCATTCACATGCCGCCGTTACGCTCACGCAAAGCCGATATACCTGTGCTGACTGAGCATTTCCTCAAAGAGCTTTCCGCATCAAATGGCAAGGCTTTCAAACCGCTGAGTGAAGACGCTCTGCCACCACTCATGAATTACGATTGGCCGGGCAATGTGCGCGAGCTGCGTGCGGCCATTGAGCACGGCATTGTCATGAGCAATAGCAGCCGTGTGATGGCGAAGCACCTGCCTGCCTACCTTTCACAGCCGGGCGGGCTTGGCCTGCGCGTACCGACATTGCCAGCACCCAAATCAACTGAGTCAAAGGCTGCACTAGACATCCACGAGATGGAGAAGCAGCTCATCATCGAGGCTTTGGAGCGCAGTGGTAACAACCGCAGTGCGGCCGCTGAACTGCTGAACATGAGCCGCCGTAGCCTGCAAAGAAAACTCAAGGACATGGGCATGGTGCGCAGGCATCGGAAACGTGTTAAACCCACGGAGTAATCCATTTCACATGCCCACTATTCTTCTGCCTGTTTCGCTGCCGGCTTTTCTCGTTGATCCACTTCGTTCCGCTCACACCATCACAGACTCCGCATCACCCGATGTGCGCGGCCTTGTGGTGCCCGGCGGGTTCACGGTTCATGAGTCGCTTTTGTCCAGCTTGCCCAATCTAGAGATCATCAGTGTGTTCGGAGTCGGCTATGATGGCGTGCCCATCAGCCTCTGCCAGCAGCGCGGCATCCATGTCACGAATACGCCGGATGTACTGACTGAAGATGTTGCCGACCTCGCCACCGCTTTGGTGCTAATGACGAGCCGACGACTTAGTGAGGCGGAGCGCTATGCGCGTGCAGGCTCATGGTTGAAGGGAGCATTCCCACTAGCTCATGCGCTGCGGGGGAAGACGGCAGGCATCTTGGGTCTAGGCCGCATCGGCAAAGCCATCGCTCATCGTTTGTTAGCGCATGGAATGAAAATCGCTTATCACGGACGGCAGCCACAGTCGGTGGAGTATCGCTACTGCAGCACGCTCGCCGAGTTGGCGGAGGCATCTGACTTTTTCATCATCGCTTGTCCTGGCGGGTCGGGGACAAAGCATCTGATCAATGCTGACGTGCTGCGCGCGCTCGGCTCAGATGGCACGCTCATCAACATCGCGCGTGGGTCGGTGGTGGATGAGGCCGCTCTCATCCATGCCCTGCAGGCAGGCGTCATTCGTGCAGCCGGTCTAGATGTGTTTGAAAACGAACCCCACATTCCGGCTGAACTGAGCGCCTGTGAGAACGCAGTCTTGCTGCCTCATGTCGGTAGCGCCACACACGAAACACGTCGTGGGATGGCGCAGCTTGTGGTGGAGAATATCTCCGCGCACTTTGCTGGAATGCCTCTGCTGACAGCGGTCTGCTGACGTCAGAAAAATATTTTCATTGCTGCTGAATAGGCTTTGGAGAGCTGCGTCGAAAGCTCCCGAACAGCTAGTTCACTACCATGAAAAAAATCATCACCCTCCTCGCTGCAGTTACGATTTTCGGAATCGCAGCCCCATCCGTCAGTCAGGCCTGGGACCAGTGTAATCACGGCTACCAGCCACGAGTCGTCAGCTACTTACCGTGCGGTCGTCCGGTGCTAGCGATCTACCAAATCTATGGCTACGACCGCTGCGGAAACCCGCTCGGGCGCTGGGTCACACAGCGTGAGTCTTGCGGCTGTAGCAGGTGCAATCCACGGCCCTCTTGCCCACCCGACTATGGGCGGTTCGGCGGTTACGCCCCCTCACAGCATCATCATCAAAGCAGCGGCACGAGATGGTCGTTCTCTTTTGGTCGCTGATTCAGGCAAAATCAAAGTATCTCATCCTTGCATCGGCGCGGCAGTCCCACAGACTGCCGCGTCATGCTTTCTGAATCTCTCGATCAACTCCGCTCAGCCGTCCGCGATGTGCCGGATTTCCCCAAACCTGGAATCCTCTTCAAAGACATCACGCCCGTGTTGGCTGATGCTCATCTGATGAATTTGGCTATCGACGGGATGCTGGAATTCTTTGCCGATCAGAAAGTGGATAAGGTCGTGGGCATCGACGCGCGCGGCTTCATTTTTGGAGCCATGATGGCGCAGCGGCTCGGGGCCGGCTTTGTGCCTGTGCGAAAGAAAGGCAAGCTGCCCTGGAAAACACGCGGCGTGGACTACAGTCTCGAATACGGCACGAACAGCGTTGAGATGCATGTGGACGCACTCGCTCCTGGTGAAAGAGTGGTGCTGGCAGATGATTTGCTGGCCACAGGCGGCACGGCAGATGCAGCGCTGCAACTCATCCGCGAATCAGGTGCCACGCTGCTCGGCTCGGTGTTCTTTATCGAGCTGGCCTTTCTCGATGGTCGGCAAAAGCTCACGCATGGCGGCACCATCCACTCGTTGCTCACTTTTTGATCCGCCGTACGCATGACCGAGCGCGAGTATCAAAAGCATATCCAAGCCTTTGGAAAAAAGATCTTTGAAGATGACGCTGCCCTTCCGCGTGGCCGCACAGAGACGCTGAAGCTATGTAAGCGCTTCTTGAAACTCAAGGAGCAGCGTATCAAACAGCGGCACAGGGCTGGACTAGGCGGGGTCGAAGTCTGTCGTTTGAGGTCTGATGTTATCGACTACATCGTGCGACTTCTCTGGGCGGAGAGCTTGGCGGCGTTGAAGCCCGAGGTGCGGAAGAAAGTAAACATCAGCGTCATCGCTCATGGTGGTTATGGTCGCCGAGTCATGAGTCCCGGCAGTGACATCGATCTCACTTTCATGCTGCCTGGGAATAGCTCGAATGTCTCACCCGAGATCGCACGGCTCATCGGTGACTACCTGCTGTACTTCTATGATTTGAAGTTCAAGGTCGGTCAAGCCACGCGCTCGGTGACGGACTGTCTGCATCTGGCCAATGAAGACATGCAGACCAAGACCGCGCTCATGGAGGCACGATTTCTCTGCGGTCAAGAGCAGGCCTTCAAGGAGTTCCGTGGCCGTTTTGATATCGAATGCATGGTCAAGCATGAAGTCGCATTTCTGAAGCAGCGCCAAGACGATCTGACCTCTAGACATGCTAAGCATGGCGGCACTCACTGCATGCAGGAGCCAAATGTGAAGACGGGCTGCGGTGGATTGCGCGACTATCAAAACCTTATCTGGATGGCCTATGCCAAGCTCGGCACTTTGAACCCCAAAGATCTGGTCGAGAAGGGGCTAATGACTCCTGCTGGCTGGCGTGAAATGGAGCAGGCTTATGATTTGATCCTGCGTACGCGCAATGAGATGCATTATGCGGAGCGCCGCGCTAGTGACGTTCTCACACTCCGTTTGCAAGGCGTCGTCGCCACCAATCTCGGCTACCGCCACAAGGGCATCCTGCGTCGCATCGAGGCCTTCATGCGTGACTACTACACGGCCACTCGAGACATTCTCCAGCGTAGCAGTGAGGTGATGGACCGTTTCCATCTTCAAGCGATCGAGGATGGAAGCACACGCAAAGGCCTGATCGGCTTCATGGTTAGGCGCAAGACCGCACAGAAACGCGCAGAAAAGTTTGATGGCTTTGTTTCCAAGAACGAGCGCCTCTATGCCGAAGAGAAGAGCCTCTTCAAAGACGATCCCACAAGGCTCATGCGCAGCTTTTTGCACACGCAGCAGCGGCATCTGCGGCTGAGTCCTGAGTTGTTTCAGATCATGCAGGAGAGTTTCCGCCTAGTGAATGTCAGCTATCGCTATAACAAAAGCGCGCGTGAAACCTTCCTCGCCATACTTTCCCAGAAAGGCGATGTTGCGCGCATCATGCGACAGATGCACCGCGTCGGTTTCCTGGGTCGCTACATGCCCGAATTCGGTGCGCTCACCTGTCTCGTTCAGCATGAGTTCTTCCACCGCTACACCGCAGATGAGCACACGCTGCGCACGCTGGATAAGTTGGATGAATTGAGCGGCCCGCCGAGCTCCGCAGTTGCTCTATATCAGCATCTTTTTCATGACCTCCATCAGCCGGCCATTCTTTATCTAGCGCTCATCCTGCATGATGCCGGGCGTGCGGCCAATGCTAAAGCACACGATGCTGAGAGTACGATCATGGCAGATGCTGTTTGCCGTCGTCTTCAAGTCAAAGGTGAGCGGCGCAAGATGCTGCTCTTCCTCGTGGACAATCATCTACTGATGTACCGCACGGCGACGACGACGAACTTGGACGATCCCAAGGTCATCAGTGAGTTTGCCGCCATCGTTAAAACCAAGGAGTATCTCGACACTCTGCTGGTCATGACTTATGCGGACTCAAAGGGCACCAGTGAGGCAAGTTGGTCCGGCTACAAGGAAGCCTCCATCCGCCAGCTATACCACAACACGCTCCACTATCTCGATGCTCCGGCTGACTTCATGCGCCGTGTCGCCGTGCCGCTGGATGAAGTACGAAGTGCTGTGAAGAAGCTGCTCGAAGCCGATTTTGATCAGGAAATCAGCGCTCACTTCCAGCACATGCCGCGCAGTTATTTCAACTTCCGCGAGCCCGCGCAGATCACCGCGCACATTCGTCAGTTCCGCCAGTTCTTCATCCAGCTCATGGGAGAGGACGCTGAGTCGGGACTGCTACCAGTGATGACTTGGGAAGATCACATCGAGCAAGGTTACAGTGAACTCACGGTGACCTGTTGGGATCGCCATTTGTTGCTCGCTCGCATCTCTGGCGCACTTGCGGCTCAGGGGATAAATATTCTCAGTGCAGATCTCTACAAAAGGGCTGACCACCTGGTGCTGGACATGTTCCGTGTGTGCAATACCAACTTCGCCGCCGTCACGAACAAGAGTGCCCGGCAGCGCGTGGAGCAGACCGTGCGTGCAGCTTTCCTTCAGCAGACTTTTGATTTCTCAAAGGACATCGCTTCCACGCGGAAAGCCATTCCCGACTTCGATGAAGTCATGGCCGAGATCCCGCAGCGGGTCTTTCTCAACAACGATGTTTCGCCCGATCAAACCGTGGCCGAACTCCAAGTCGTGGATCGGCTCGGCCTGCTTTACGATATTTTCATTGCTATCGGTAAGCTTGATCTCAGCGTCACTCACGCCCGCATCAACACGGAGAAAGGCGTCGCCATCGACGCCATCTACATCCAGACCGCCAATGGCGATAAGCTGCGTGATAAAGCTGCACTCAGTGCCCTGCAAAAAGCGCTGGATAAAGCGGTGTTTGGCTAATTACCGAGGCCGCTCAATCCACGAACTTCTTGATGAGCAGGGCCGAGTTATGGCCACCGAAACCGAAGCTGTTGCTGAGTGCGCTGGTGAGCTTGGCGGAACGGGCGGTATTGGCGACGATGTCCACATCGACCTCAGGATCTAGGTTTTCGACGTTGATGGTCGGCGGGACGACTTGATCACGCAGCGCATAGATACAAGCGACGAGTTCGATGCCGCCTGCGGCTCCGAGCAAGTGACCGGTCATGGACTTGGTGCCGGAGACGAGGAGTCCCTTGGTCGAGTAATCACCGAAGGTGCGCTTGATGGCGCGCAGCTCACACAAATCACCCACAGGGGTAGAGGTGGCGTGAGCATTGACGTAGCTGACGTCGGTGGGGTTCATCTTCGCATGACGCAGGGCCATCTCCATGCACTTGGTGGCACCGAGGCCTTCTGGATGCGGAGCTGTGAGGTGGTAGGCATCTGCGGTGACGCCATAGCCGACCAGCTCAGCGTAGATGGTGGCCCCGCGCTTTTTCGCGTGTTCCAGCTCTTCGATGACGACGACGCCGGAGCCTTCCCCCATGACGAATCCATCACGATCTTTGTCCCAGGGGCGGGAAGCGTGCTCTGGATCGTCGTTGCGGAGGGAAAGCGCTTTCATGTTGGAGAAGCCGGAGAGGCCGCAGGGGCGGATGGAGGCCTCCGAGCCGCCGCAGACGATGGCATCAGCATCACCAAATTTGATGATACGCCAAGCTTCGCCGATGTTGTTATTCGAGGTCGCGCAAGCGGTGGTGATGCACATGTTCGGTCCCATGAAACCGAACTCGGTGGCGATCATGCCGGTGGCGATGTTGGTGATCATCATCGGAATCAGGAAAGGCGAGACGCGGCCTGGACCCTTGTTTAATAGGACCTCATACTGAGTCTCGATGGTGCTGAGACCACCGATGCCGCTGCCGACCATGACGCCGATGCGGTGCGGGTCGAGGCTGTCGGGATTCAGTCCGCTGTCCTTTACGGCCATCTTTGAGGCTGCCATGGCGAGCTGGAAGAAGCGATCGGCACGCCGGGCTTCCTTGTGATTGTTGAAGAAGGGCGTGGGATCAAAGTCCACCACCTCACCCGCGATTTTGCAATCGTAGGCCGTGGTATCCATGCTCTGGATGCGGCGGATGCCGCTTTTGCCAGCGACGAGATTTTTCCAGAAGTCTTCCTTGTTATTGCCAAGGGGTGAGATGACTCCGATGCCGGAGATAACGACGCGTCGCTCGCTCATGTGTTCAGTGATTGGGATGGGGGATTGGCAGCGCAGAGAACACGCTTTGCTCAGTGCGGCAAGGTGTTTTTCCCCATCAGACTCATCACCTCATCACGGCGCTGCGGTGGTGTTGCTCTGGAAATTGTCTGCGTGGACCTGACCTGAGGTGATTATCATCTTTTCATCATAGCCGCCCACAGTGATGCCGAGTACGGGATCACCTGACAGAGACCATGAGGCGTTGGCCGTGGTGCCACCAGTGCCAGCGATGCCAAAGGAGCCGAGAGGTGTCCATGAATAGCCATTCACTGCGCCATCTGCATCGTAGAAGGTCGTGATGACGCGGGTTGTGGGATTGTAGAGCAGTCGCACGGAGCCGTCGGCAGATGCCTGGACGGCACTGGCATCATCGCCAGTTTCTGCATCATTCACGGTGAGCGCGGAGAGGAAGTAAAACCCGTCACTGCCACGATACAGTTCGACGTAGATGTTGTCCGTGGTGTCAGCACTGTTGTAAATGAGTAGGCCCAGTGAGGCATTCGGCTGCACGACTGGCGTGTTGGTGGACGGCGGTGGTGTGATGGCGTTATGCACATCGACGATGGCTTCAAACTCCTGATAGAGTGATCCAAAGTTGCGCGCCCACGGGCGTAGGACTTGGGTTTCTGCCACGGCGCTTTTGACGATGAACTCTAGGCGTCCGTTGACCTCAGTCAAAGTGCCGCCGCCATAGGCGATATCGGTGCCGCGCCATTTCGAGAGATCCTTGCTGTTGTCGTTAAAATCATCTGAACCAGCAAGTGTCGGCACATCGCCACTGAAGCTGATTTTGCCGTGACGTTTCAACACGGAAGGTGCCACGGGTAGGGCGATGTAGTGCCCGTCCGCCTGATTGCCGACGATCAAAGTTGTCCAAGGCACGGCAACCGTACTTCCAGGGAGTGTAAAGCTGCCACTAATGATGCCCGTGGCGCTGGTGATGGTCGCTTTGAAGGCCGCGTTGCCGCCGATGGCTGCCACAGTGTTGGTCTTGGAGACTTCCACGGCCTGCGTTTGCAAAACGGGTGCTGCGTCACCGATCCATTCCGCGCTAGCATTAGGCGAGGCAGCTATCAGGCCGAGGACGCGGACATTGGCCGCAGGGGCAACATACCGCTCGCCATGCGTCATGGGTGTAACCGAGAAGCCTGCGGGGAACTGTTTGTCCGTGAAGCTCGCCGGGCGGTTCCAGGCTGCGGCGGCATCTGCGACTGTGCCGAGGGTCATGTCGATTACCTCCAGCACGGAGAAGGAACCTTTGCTGGAATAAAGAGGGACGAAGACCGGCACCTGACCGCCAGCACCCAGCACAGGGGACATGGTGAGCGTGGAGCCGTCCGCCGTTTTGCCTGCGATGGTCACAACACCCGTGTCCGCCACGACCATGGAAAAATAGCCGCAGCCGGATGGGCTGATGGTGCCATTACCTGGAGCGATGGAGAGATTGAAGCGTCCGATTACCGGAGCAATGGTCGGTGCCTTGTTTGGCAGTTTGTTCGTCGCAGAGAAGGGGCAGCGGAAGGCTGTGCCACTTCCTGTTGGCACAGGCGGGTCCGTGGCCACAGCGGCAGGCTTTGCCAGATTAAAGCTCAACAAAGCCGCACTGGCGTTTGCTGGTGAGGTGGAGTTCACCATGCCAGTAAGCAGGAACTCGGTCTTGGTGCCGTTCATCACTTTGGCATTGATGCTGTCACCCGACCAAGTGCCGACGACTGGCAATACCGCAGCCGTGCCTTCCAATGTCAGCTTGCCCGAAAGAGCGCCCTTCACATCACAGGTCAAAGTGAGATAGCCGTGCCTGCCCGCTTGAGTGGGTGTGACTAGGCCATCCCAGCGGCCTGTGAGCAGTGGAGGCATTGGATTGATCAATGCGACGGTCGCAGGAATGGAGCGGTTGCCGCTGGTGTCCACGCAACGCACCCAGAATTTATTCGTGCCATAGGGCTGGCCGGTCAGCGAGAAGGTCCACTGCTTGTTCGTCGTGCCCCAAAGAGCTTCACCCAAAAGCGGAGGCAGATCGGTGATGTTGGTGATCGGTATCCACGGCTCGGTTGCAGCAGGGTCGGTTGCATATTCGATGGTTTCGATGCCGTGGCCGTCAGAAGCTTTCCCCGTGATGGTGAAGCTGCCGCCAAGTGAGCTGTTGTTGGCGGGCGCAGTGATCGTCACGGTGGGCACGGCCGTATCGAATGCACCAGTGATGCTCACGGTGTTGAGCAAGTGCTCTTCAAAACTTCCTGCCAGTTCCGAACCAAATGTCTGCCTGCGAACAGAAGTGCTTCCCTGAATGAAGCCGTGTCGCGGAGCGGATTCTAAGTCGGCAAAACTCACCGTAACCGGAATGAACTCTTTGATCGGAGAAGTCGTGCCAGGCTCGGGAATACCCGCAAAAGGCATGGCGGCCGCGCTGCCTGTATTGGCATCATCAAGATTCGAGCGGCTGATGCTGACGGTGAGTCGCGTGGCGGTCCAGGACAGCTTCACGCCAGTGCTGCCGATCACAGCCTGGGTTTCAGGATTGCGCCTGCCAGGAATGAAGATGCTGCGCTTCGTAGCCTTGTTCGCATCTGTGTAGGTCGGGTCACCATCGAGTGTTCCGGCGACGCTCAGCGCCCCTACCGTCACTTGAAACGGTGTGTCAGGCCCGATGCTGGCGAGATTAATGCCGGTGATGTTCGCTGTGATGCTCGCCGTGCTTGTTTCTGAAGTCACCACCTCACGCATCACCGTTGCTGGTTCACCCTCAAACCCAGGAATCGTTGTCGTCTTGATGCTGTCCTTAATCGACTCCGTCAGTGTGAAAGCGGGTGTAAATCCAGGAATAGTCGCCAGAGGATCGACTTGGGCAAACGTTGGGAACACTCCGACCACGAGAGCTAGACAGATGAGATAGCGCGTATTTTTCATGAAGGCTAAAAGGTTAGGTGCCTCTACATGCTGCGATCCCAACCCCTATGGCAAGCTTTTTCAATTCGGGTATGTGACACCAAGCAAGTCCAGTTAGGTCGGTCGTGATGTGGCCTTAGCGTGGACTGTATCAAAGAGTTGCCGCACTTCACTCCACACGCTACACTCTAACCCTAAATCCTTCTTAAATCATGGCACGCCGCGCTCAGTCTGGACTTAAACCCGCTCATCTCATCTCGATGCTTGCCCTGCTGGCAGGCGTCATCGCTGGCGGATGGTCGCTGCTGAATCGCGGAACGGACCCAATGACGGGACTCTCACTCCTCAGCGCTGAGGAGTACCTGGAAAGCTCGAATGCGCTGAGCGGAAACACTTATAAAGTCGAAGGAACCATCGACAACCGGCTCGATAGCTGGAAGGGCTCTGACCGGCTTTTCAGTGTGCAAGTCAGCGAGGGCGGCTCCTTTGTCCCGGTGCTCGTTCCCGCGAGTCTGGATGCCAACATCCAACGTGGTCAGCGTTACGTACTCAAAGTGCGCGTGCTAGAGACCGGCGTGCTCGAAGTTCTCCAGCTCATCAAAGCCTAATCCCATCATGAGAAAGCTACCCATCTATCTCGCTTGCAGCCTGCTGCCAGTCATGAGCCCTGCGCAAGTCCTGCCCTCTCCCGGCGCGGCTCCAGCACAGCAATCCGCTCCTTCATCCGGCTCAGGGCAGCAGTCCTCGTCGGGTGGCGGCGGACAGCCTTCATCTCAAAACTCCATGTTTGGAGGTGCGCTGCCGCACATGGACTCCGGCAGTGAAACCGTCACCTGGGACGGCAAGATGTGGAATTTGAATAACAACCGCGTCGCCCGCTCGAAATTTGAAATCTACCTCGCTACGCCTGAGGCAGACAGCGCGGATGATCAAGCTTATCGCGACCTGATCGCCCAAATCATCCAGTTGCTCGCCCCCACACGAAAAGGCGGGCCGGACGTGTCCAGCGCCTTTGCATTACTGCCAGAGGCTGGGGCAGCGAAGATCGATGCTGGCATTTGCAACACCATCGCCAACGGCGTCTATGATGTTTGGCTCGCTCAGCGAAAAGTGAACTCCCTGCGCTCAGCCAATGATGCCATGGGCATGCGGCGCAAACAGCTCGAATGGAACAATGAAGTTGCTATGTCGAATTCTGAAATGTCCCCTCAAGCGGGCGCTGGCGGCGCTGCAAAAGGTGGGGCCAAGGCAGGAAATGCTCAGAAGCAAGCCACCGCCGCCTCTATTGGCCGTGTCTCGGGTTACGTGAAAGAGATGGCCGAGATCGAAGCGCGCAAGAAGATGAATGAAACCGCCATCGGTCTCTCCGAAGTCTCCGGCAAGATCCAGTTTCAGGCGCTCATTTTGCAAATGTTCATGCAGCGCCGCTTCGAGCACGCACTCATTTGCAGCCGACTCTACCCGCATATGTTCAAGGATGGAGACAGCGTCCTGCAGCTCGATGACAACTCAGATTTAAAGAAGGCCTTTTCCGCCGGACTCGGCGTGCCACCGACCGTCAGCATGGTTGACAGCTTCTCTTCAGAGGCCATCCGCAGTGTCGATGAAGCCGTCGGCGCCTTTGACCAGCTCGTGCTGCGTCAGGATTATCAGAGCGCCAGCAATCGTCTCATGGAGGCCTTTGCCGTCGGCGAATATCTGCCGCGCGTGCGCCGCCTGCCCATGACCCAAAAATTAAAAGTGCTCGACTACGTGCGGGATGGAAACCAGCTCATCAACGCCCTTGAGATGAAGGACTTCGGCCTCGCGGAAGAACTCGTGACCAAGATGCGCAAGACCTCCAAAGACTTCGACTTTTCCAAACCTCAGGCTGCCATCGAAACCGCGCGCACCGTCACTGACATGCATCTCATCAATGCCAAGGCCGCCATGCAGAAAGGTGATCAGGTTGCCTATGCAGGCTCCATGAGAAGCGCCACCGAGATCTGGCCGACTAACCCCAAGCTGCGCAGCCTCAGTGAAATGGTCGGTCAAAACAGCGACGTGCAGGCGCAGGCTCTACTCGATCTCGACCGTCTGCTCAGCCAGCGCTCCTTCAGGCAAATTTTCGAGCAGCAGGGCCGCTACCTCGCCGCCTCCATCAACGACCCCGCGCGGCAGGAGCAGATCAAAAAAGTCATCACCGACGTGACCGAAGTCACCATGGTCGTCAAACTCGCTGAGGAGCAGTCCCGCACTGGCAACAGCTTCGGCGCATGGGAGGCGGTGGAGAAAGTCTATGAGCGCTTCCCCGAAGACCCTGAAGTCACCAAGATGCGCTCCAATCTCAGCGTCAAAGCCAGCGAGTACGTCAGCGCCATCGAGAAAGCCAAGCAGCACGAGCAGCGCAAGCAATCCGGCTCCGCCCTCGGCTGGTATCTCAAAGCCCGTCATATGTACCCAGCCAGTGATTTTGCCAAGTCCGGCATCGACCGAGTCGTCACCGAACTGAAAGGCGAGCCCGCCCCGACCACGACGGCCCCTTGACCGTCGGCGAAAAGAGCCGAAAAACGCCGCTTGCAATACTGGCGGCTGCTCACATACTCCGCACCCCTCGCGAGCCCCATTCAATTCGCCGTCGGTCTCCAGGTCTGCTTGCTCTTTGAGTCTGTGGACAGCTCGTCTGGAGGTAACCCGGTCCCCTTAGATACACACATGTCAGTCCGCCTAGCACGATTCGAAATGCCGAATCGCCTCGTCCGTAACGAGGCAACCGCCACAGATACCTACGCCCAGTTCACTGCCGAGCCTTTCGATAAAGGCTATGGTCACACGATTGGGAATTCCCTCCGCCGCGTCCTGCTTTCCTCTCTGGAAGGTGCCGCCATCACCTCCGTGAAGATTCGCGGTGCTGAGCATGAATTCTCCACCCTCCCTGGCGTCCTTGAAGACGTGGTCCAGATCGTTTTGAACCTGAAGAAAGTCCGCTTCAAGCACCACAGCGAATCCAAAGAAGCCCGCCTGCTCTCCATCACTGTGGACAAAGAAGGTGCAATCACCGCGGGTGACATCAAGGAAGACAACCACTACGAAGTCATCAACAAGGACCTCGTCATCTGCACCCTAGACCGCAAGGCCAAGTTTGAGTGTGAATTTGAAGTCCGCGTCGGCCGTGGTTACTCCTCATGGGAAGAGAACAAGCGTCTCGACACACCGATCGGCGTCATCCCGATCGACTCCATTTACAGCCCCGTCACCCGTGTGAAGTATGCGGTGGAAAGCACCCGCGTCGGCCAGAATACCGAGTATGACAAACTCGTCATGGACGTCTGGACCGACGGTCGCGTCAATCCTAGCGATGCCGTCTTGCAGTCCGCAGCCATCCTTCGTCATCACTTCGACGTCTTCGTCAACTATGACGACAAGGCCGTCGAGTTCGAAGCCGCACCAGAAGCGCAGAGCGAAGAAAACAGCGAGTTGCGCAAGCTGCTCAACATGAGCGTCAACGAAATCGAGCTCTCTGTCCGCGCCGCGAACTGCCTGAACAACGCCAACATCACCTCCGTCGGCCAATTGGCGATGAAGAGCGAGGCCGAGATGCTGCGCTACCGCAACTTCGGCAAGAAATCCCTCACCGAGATCAAGGAAAAGCTCTCCGAGCTGGGCCTGGGCCTTGGTATGAAATTCGACGCCGCACTGCTTGAAGCCAACCCAGGTGGAGTTTCCCTCCTGGCACGTGGCGGCAGCATCATGGACGATGAGGACGAAGACGCCGGCGCTGCTGGTTTCGCCAGCCTGATCGACAGCCATCTTCCTGATGGCGACGACGACGAATAATTCTCACGCACCGACCTGACCCCTCAAGACAGAAAGACAAGTTATGAACCACGGAAGAAAAGTTGTTAAACTCAAGCGCAGTGCCGCACATCGCCGAGCACTGTTGGCTAATCTCGTGTGCTCCCTCGTAGAGCACCGCCGCATCCGCACCACCTTGGCTAAGGCCAAAGCACTGCGCCCCTTCGCGGAGCGCATGCTGACCCTCGCAAAGCGTGGTGATCTGCACGCCCGCCGCACAGCCGTCTCCTACCTGCGCCAGCAGGGTCCGGTGAAGAAGCTGTTCGAAGAAATCGCCCCTGCCTCCATGGAGCGCAAAGGTGGTTACACCCGCATCACCAAACTCGGCCAACGCCGTAGCGATGCTGCCCCGATGGCTTTCATCGAATGGGTGGACGCCTATGTGCCTGCTGCCACGAAGTCGGTCGAAGCCGAAGTCGTGCCAGTCACCGCTGAGCCAGAAGTGATCGCTCCCAAGAAGAAAGCCGCCCCTAAAAAGGCCAAGGCTGCCTCTGCCGAGTAATCGGACTGATTAGTTCTCTCAATCACCAACGCGGATGTCGAAAGACATCCGCGTTTTTTTGTGGTCCATGGAGCGCGAATATGGCTTCAGCCTACTCGCCTGATTTCTTCATGAAGTGGCGGGTAGGCTAAAGCCATACTCGCGCTCCACCTCATCACTTCTTCACTTCCACACCCGCCTCTTTGGCCACTTCCTCTTTTTTCTTATCCACAGCGGCCGTGCCTAGCTCAAGCAACTTCGGAGCCGGGCCACCTTTGGGCACATGATTGAGCGCCACGCCATTGATGCAGAAGCGGCGATTCGTCGGCGTCTTGAAGCCTTCGCCCTCAAAGACGTGGCCGAGATGGGCATCACAGCGTTTGCAGGTCACCTCGACCCGTTGGCCATCAGGATCGCGGGTTTCCTTCACATTCGTGGCTTTCGATTGATCGTAAAAAGAAGGCCAGCCGCAGCCGGAATGGAATTTTTCGTTCGATGTAAAGAGCTCCACACCGCAGCACACGCAGTAATAGGTGCCGTCTCCTTGTTTGTTAAACTTATCATACTCGGCCCCATTCGGCCTTTCAGTTCCGGCGGTACGAGCCACTCGGAACTGCTCCTCCGTGAGGCGCTTTTTCCATTCTTCTTCGCTGAGGGTCACTTTAGATTCGGTCATGGTTTTATCAGAGGTGGCTGGTTTCTTATCCTCCGCACAGGCGGCAGTGGCAAGAGTAACGACAGAGAGAAGCAGAGGTAGGCAGGTTTTCATGGGTGTAGATACGTCAGATCAAACGTGAGAGACAGCCACAGCTTTGCTATTCCCGAGAAAAAGCCCAAAACGGGGTAACCAGCGCACACGGAGCGCGAGATACCAGCAGCCTTGGCGAGCTGATCCTGGGTTAGACCTAGGGCACCCATCTCATTTGGCATACCCCATGACCTCATCGTGCCAGCAGCATGAGGTCACTCCGCTGAAAACATGATACCACTTGGCCCATAGCATGAGATCAGCCTGCTCACACTATGAGGTCAAGGTGCCCACGGGATAAGGTCATGGCGTCCACGGGATGAGGTCATTTTTGAGAGCGCAGGCAGGTTTCAGCCTTCTCTTGAGATGGAAACCCGGGTTGTTGAGAATTGGCCCCACCACCGCAGCCCAGACTTTTCACAGGAGGCAGCAGAGGAAACAGAGTTCCTGCCCTGAGCCCTCGGTTCTCTCGCCTCAGGTGGCCCTCACTTTCCCGAGTTCTGGCCTTGGAGGCCCCAACGCCGGAGCCGCCGCAGGAGCTGGAGCTCACGCTTCCGGGTCAGCTCATGCTCCCACAGCCGCAGCACCCATCCACCACCAACCGCTCCCGCCGAAAGACAAAGTCAGGCCGCACCTTTCCCCGCGAACCGCGAACTCTGAAGGACAACTCACTCAAGCGGTGACCACAGGCCTTTCGGGGAAGTCGATGCCGGGGGCGAGCTTCGTCACGAGCGACACGGCATCGCGGTAGGTGGTGAAGTCGGCGATGTGCTTACGCTGGCCCTCTGCGGTGATGCCGTCGAGTGCGAGTCTGGGCAGCTCATAGTCCTCGTCCAACGGGTCGTCTCCTCTAATGAAGCGTACGACTTCTGCCTCGACGAGCTGGCGGCGCACGGTCTGAATGCCGAACTCAGCAAAGGCGGATCCTGCGACTGTATTGCGCGCACGGATCTCCAGCGGAATGACGACTTCGTCATCGTAATACAACGGCAACTGCAAGTGTTGCGCGATTCGAAGGCAGTCCATCTCATCAAAGCCCGCGAGCACCCAAATGTCCGCAACCTCCACGCAGGCATCGCCGAAACGATCTTCCATGAAGTAAGGCCAGACCTCCCCGAGGTGATCAAAGGCCACATGCGCCGTGGCCCACGCCTCAAACAGAGTCGCCACGCGCATGACCTCTTGAAGAAAGCCATTCCAGCCACTGTAGGCGTCACTCAGGGTGTAGTGGCCCGCATCAGAGAGCGGTATGGCAGCATCTCGGAGCGAGACCGCGCAGCAGAAGATGGCAGCAGGATCGTTGGAAGAATTTTCACTCATGACTTCCCTGCAACGTGCAGGTCAGCTAGTTTCCTGGACCTGTCTCGCATTCGATTTTTCAAAAGGGCCAATTATCACACCATGATTTCATCAAATATCGAGGCGCGTGCACAGAACGCCTCTTTAGCATCCCCCCTTCGAGCTTGGTACAGTTCTTCAATCAGAGACTTCCTAAAGGAATCGGACTCGGAAATTTTTTCTCTGCTTTCTGCAAACAGTCAGTTCAGCGTGATGAATACACAGAGAGACGCTTGGCTTGTTCAGATTCCGCTATTGAAAAAGCAACTCAATGGGCTTGATGGTAGCGTGCTGATTGAGTTTACCATACCTCGTATGGGGCGAAGGATCGACGTTGTCGTATTAGTCGGCCCAGTGGTTTTTGCGATCGAGTTCAAAGTTGGCGAAAGTATTTTTGACCGTGCCTCACTTGATCAGGTCTGGGACTATGCGCTGGATTTAAAGAACTTTCATGAAGCAAGTCACGAGGCATCCATTGTTCCAATTCTTGTGGCAACTGAGGCTGAAGATTCGTGCTCATTCACAATTAAAATGGATGCCGACAATGTTTACCATCCACTTCAAAGCAGTGCAGCGGGACTTCGCCAGTTAATGGACCTCATGCTTCAGCATGTTACCGGCAAAGCAGCTTTAGATGGCCCCTCATGGGCTAAAGCTTCTTACCAGCCCACTCCAACCATAGTCGAGGCAGCGAGAGCTCTCTATGCTCAGCATTCTGTTGATGCTATTGCGCGTTATGATGCAGGCGCGAAGAACCTGCGCGTTACATCCAAGCGAATAGAAGAACTGGTGGATGAGGCTAAGGATAAAGGGATGAAAGTAATTTGCTTTGTCACTGGCGTTCCAGGTGCAGGAAAGACTCTAGTTGGACTCAATATTGCCACCCGTCGCCGCGACAAAGATGAGCCAACGCATGCGGTTTTCTTGTCGGGCAACGGTCCACTGGTTAAAGTGCTTCGCGAGGCACTGACCCGCGACGAGGTTGAACGCCGCAAAGTAAAGGAAGAGAAGATTAAAAAAGGGTTCATTCGAGGCACCATTGAGTCCTTCATTCAAAATGTTCATCACTTCCGCGATGATGGTTTAATCGATGAAGGACCTCCATCTGATCATGTCGTCATCTTTGATGAAGCTCAGCGAGCTTGGAATCAGAAGCAGACTTCAAGCTTTATGATCCGCAAGAAAGGACGTGCAGGGTTTTCACAGTCTGAGCCTGAGTTTCTGATCTCCTGCATGGATCGTCATGAAGACTGGGCTGTGATTGTTTGTCTTGTCGGTGGTGGACAGGAAATCAACACGGGAGAGGCGGGGATCAGTTCTTGGCTAGAGGCAATCCAATGTGCTTTCCCGGAGTGGCATATGTATATCTCGTCAAAGCTGGCTGATATTGAATATGCCGCAGGCCATACCCTTCAGGACATTCAACAGAGACCCAACACCCACCTTGATGATAGCCTTCATCTAGCCGTTTCAATGCGCTCATTCCGAGCTGAGCATGTATCCTCTTTCGTGAAAGCAATGTTAGACTGTGAGAAGGAGGTCGCTTGTGAGTCGTTCGCTAGCATCTCTGCACGCTATCCAATCAGAATCACTCGTGACCTTAGTTTAGCAAAAAACTGGGTTCGTTCACAGGCACGTGGATCAGAGCGTTACGGATTGATTGCCTCATCAAAGGCTCAGCGTCTTAAACCTCATGCGATTGATATCCGTGTGGATGTTGATCCAGTTCATTGGTTCTTGAACGACCGGAATGACACACGTTCGAGTTTCTACTTGGAAGACGCAGCCACCGAGTTTCAGGTTCAAGGGTTGGAACTTGATTGGGCCTGTGTGTCTTGGGACGGTGACCTTCGTTTCAATGGTAGTCGTTGGAGCTTCCACGACTTTCGCGGGAGTCGTTGGACGAACATTTCAAATTCGGATAACCAAAATTACCTTCGGAATGCTTATCGTGTCCTTTTAACAAGAGCACGGCAGGGTATGGTTATCTTCGTTCCAAGCGGCGCTTTAGATGACCCAACGCGTTCACCGGTCTTTTATGATTCGACCTTCGAATACTTGAAGGGACTGGGTATTCCGGAGCTTTGCTGAGTAAGGACTGCTGGACCTCGACCTCAGCGGTAAGGTTTGCCTTAGAGGAGGACGGGGCGTGGTGGAGCTGCCCGCTTAGCTGGGGCGTGGAGCCGATGCCTTTTGCGCTTTGAATGCGGCGGTCATGCCGTTATCCTCTGCACCTTGAGCACGCCTTACGAGCCGACTTTCACCCTGACGCTGCGCGTGCTTGCACTGGTGGCGGGAAAGTGTCGGTGTAGTGCTATTCAGACACGAGCCACATGATAATCTCTTCCAATGCTCCAATCTTTTACCCCCCCCCCGCTGAGATGAGGTGAAATGATGGGGACCCAACGGAAAGAGCTGAACTCCCTGAACTTCTCCTTGGGAATAGGACTCCGAAGCTGCAATCAAAAGCTATGAAGCTTGGCTTTTCAGCCACTGAATGGGTGTCATCGCGACGACGATCTGAGGATCAAGCTCCAGAAGTTCAGCGTCGAGTGTGATGAGTGTGGAGCCGAACTCGGAGGCGACAGCGACGTAGTGTGCGTCTGCTCCACTCAAGGCGTGCCGAGAGGCAAGACGTGCTGCCCTGCGGGCGAAGGGACCATCGGCGATGCGAAGGCGCGTTTTGGGGAAATGCTCGATTCGGAGCGCCGCCACGTCGCCATATGAATGATCCTTTCTGACTCGTGAGACGACGCCTGCGACCTCCGCCAAGATGAGGGTGGGTTCATAGATCACCGAACCGTGGACCCTAGCCTCTAGCAGGAAGTCGGCACTGGTCTGATGGAACTTGTCTTCCACGAGTGAGGCAGCCACGAAGACGTTGGCGTCGATCACGAGGCTCATGGTTGCTTAAGCGATGATTTGCCGGCCTTCTCTGACGAGTTCGACGGCGCTTTTGGAGGCTCTGGCCTCGCCGCTCATGCGGGCGAGAAAGGAGGCGTCTTCAGCCATGAGTTCGGCCCGACTGAGTTGGCGATGGGTGCCGCAGGTGATGAACTTCGAAGGGCGGGCGGTGCTAGCCGCTGATTTCGATTCGGCGCGAGCTGGCTTGCGTGGAGATGATGTGGGCGCGCGGAGTGTTTTCACGAGCTGAGTATGAGGGATCGCGCGCGACTGTGCAATAAAGAGTTCGCTGTCGCGTCCGCAATCCGCGCTGCGTGACCAGCCCTCATTGTGGCGGGAAAGTGTCGGTGTAGTGCCATTCAGACACGAGCCACATGATAATCTCTTCCAATGCTCCAATCATTTTACCCGTCATTATTATACCCTCCTCTCCCCCGCTGAGATGAGGTCAAATGATGGGGACTCAACGGGTTTTGCCAGTGGCAACCGGAGCTGTCCGATGTCAAAGCGTGGTCTGCACTCTTCCTATGCGGGCATTGAAAGGGGCGGGCAGGCTGTCCGTAGCCCGCCGGATTCTCCGAGCTGCTTTCGGGGACTCAGTGGAGCACCTTTTGTCGAGGGAGGAGGGGAGGACGACGAGCGCATTGCCAAAGGGCAGGAAACGCCTACTGTCTGCGGCATGAGTCCGCAGACCCTTGAAGTCACCCTCGATCCCACGCTGAAAAAGAAGGCCACCAAGGTGCTGGATGGGCTAGGACTGGACCTGGACAGCGCGGTGCGGGTGTTTCTGAAGAAGGTGGTGGCCACGCACTCGATCCCCTTTGCCTTGGCGGAGGAGCCGGAGGCCTACCGCTTCAGCGCACGGGAGACTGCGGAGATCCTGAAGGCGAAGCGCGAGGCACGTAAAGCGGGGCAACTAAGCGGCCCCTACACGACGGCAGAGGCGCTGATCACCCACCTGCGCAAAGCCCAGCCATGACGCTGCACACGACGAGCCGGTTCGACAAAGCTTTCTGCGTGCTATCAGCGCCGGATACGACCTGCGAATCGTGTATGAGGAGGAAGGCGGCCATGCCCGTGTGCTGCTGCTGAATACCGGCACCCATGATGAGGTGTATTGACGAATGACGAATGACGAATGACGAAGGACCACCTTTTGAGGATGTGGAGAGCTGAGGGTGGGAGCTGATGTGTGATCGGGGAATCTTGGCGGGGGTTTAAGACAGGGCTGTCTGGCGGCGTACTTTGGGGCACGCTATGAATGTCTCTCCATCTTTCCTCGTTTGTCTCACGGTCGGTCTGACTGTGTTTGGTCTGCCTTTCCCGGCCTCTAGCTCTGGCGAGGAGAAGCTGGCTGTGCGGCGTGTTTTTAAAGCGGGTGCTGCGACGAGTAACATCACGCCGCCGCTGGGGATGGAGATCGTGGGCAACTTTGCCCCGAGGCCGATCGCGAGTCATGTGCATGATGAGCTGCATGTGCGCTGTCTGGCTCTGGACGATGGTGAGACGAGGCTGGTCTTTGCCGTGGCGGACACGATTTCACTCGGTCGGGATGTGTGGGATGAGGCGAAGCTGAAGATCGAGGCTGCTACGGGCATTCCTGTGGCGAATCTGATGTTCTCTGGCACGCACACGCATTCGAGTGTCTCGGCGATCACGAATCAAGATCCGTCGCTGAACTACCGGCAGTTCATCATCTCTCGTGTGGTGGATGGGGTGCGCCGTGCGGTGAATAACCTGGAGCCTGCCCGGATCGCCTGGGGAACGGGCAAGGTGCCGCAGCATGTCTTCAACCGCCGCTGGCTGCTGAAGGAGGGTGTGACGAATCCGAACCCATTCGGGGGCTTGGATCGTGCGGTGATGAATCCGAGTTCTCTTTTGCGCGCACGTTTGGCTGGGCCTGCTGGACCGACCAACCCGGAGGTGTACTGCCTCTCTGTGCAGGCGCTGGATGGCCGACAGATCGCGCTGATGGCGAACTACTGGCTGCACTACGTCGGTGGGGTGAATAAGGAGGATCTGTCGGCGGATTATTTTGGTGAGTTTTGCCGGCGCGTGGGCCAGTTGCTCGGCACGGAGCAGCAGGAGCCGCCCTTTGTCGGTCTTTTGGCGAATGGTCCGTGCGGGGACGTGAATAACAATGACTACAGTGGTAAAACGCCAGCGGTGAAACGTGAGCCGTATGAGAAGATCAAGCTGGTGGCGAATGATCTGGCGCAGGAAGTATTAAAGGTGCAGCAGACGCTGAAACATCAAGACTGGGTGCCGCTGAAGGCGACTGCGGATGAACTCGAACTGGCGGTGCGCCGCCCGACGCCGGAGATGGTGAGCTGGGCGGAGGGTGTGCTGGCCAAGCCGAAAGACTCACAAGAGACGCACCGTCTGGAGAGGCCCTATGCCGAGCGCACGATCGCCGCGCGTGACGCCAAGCCGGACACGATCAAGGCGGTGACGCAGGCTTTCCGCATCGGTGAGCTTGGTATCGCGGCCATCCCGTTTGAGGTCTTCACTGAGATCGGTCTGGAGATCAAAGCGCGCAGCCCTTTTGCCAATACGTTTACCATCGAGCTGGCGAATGGCTCCTATGGCTACCTGCCGACTCCGGCGCAGCATGATGTGGGCGGCTATGAAACCTGGCTCGGCACTAACCGAGTGGAGCGGACAGCCTCTGACAAGATTCTGGCCAAGACGCTGGAGATGCTGAAGCGCGTGCGCTGAGGCAAGGGGCTAACGAACAGGGCTATCAACTCGCGGGGCTGCGATCCAGATCAAGAACCCTGCTTCGGCGTGGGACTGGTGGTCTTTTTGATGATGCGCTCTGACTTCATCGGAATGACGTTGGAGCGAGTGGAGCCGATGGCGACGATGCGGTTCGCGCGGGGCAGGCTGGCCGCCGCTGCAGTGGCGCTCGGTGGTGGCGCCGGGGGCTTCGGCTCTGGCGCGGGCTTTGCCACCGGGAGGGCGAGTGTCTGGCTGGCGGTGGCGAGATCACGGCGGTTCTTCTTGGCGTCTTCTAGCCTCTTGGTCTCAGCGGCGAGCTCGGCGCGGCGGGTAGCGAGGTGGATCTCGCAGGAGTTGAGGTTCGACTGGACTTGGCGCAGGGATTCTTCACGGCGCTTCTGATCCTGGCTAAGTGCGTTGACGGTGGTGGTGAGCGCGCTGTGCTGGGCTTCGGCTTCCTGAATGCGGAGCTGTGCCTGGGTGAGCTTGTCTTCGGTGCTGCTGAGTTCCTGAAGCTGTGCTTCGAGCTGGGTGCGGCGCTGATCCTGGTCGGTGAGCTGCTGCTGCGCGCGGGTGATTGCGGCGGTGATTTTTTGGAGAGAGGCGGTTTGTTCTTCGTGCTGAATGGCGAGTGCCTGGCTGGCGGCGAGCTTTTCACGGTGCACGGCATCGGCCTGCTGAATGGCGGCTTGGACTTGGCTCAGCTTTTCCTCTGCGGCCCGGAGGTCGGCGGTGGTGGCTTCAAGTTCGACCTTGGTGGTGTCTAGTTCGACCTTGGTGGCGTCTGCCGTTGCTGTGAAGAGCTCAGCGGGCGCGGGTTCTTCGAGATCGAGAATGGCGGTCAGTGAGCCGAGGGTGAGTCGGTCGCCCTGATTGAGGCTGCGGGTCGTGACGCGCTGTTCATTGACAAAGGTGCCAGTGGCGGAGTCGAGGTCATGCAACTCGTAACTACCGTCGGGCTTTTGTCTGAGCTCAGCATGCTGGAGGGACAGGCCTTCGTCATTCACCACGACGTCATTGTCCTCTCCACGACCAATCGAGAGGAGGTCCGCGAGGGGAACCTCCACGACTTGTCCGTCTTCGAGTGCAAAAGTGAGCTTGGCCATGTGAAATCTATACGCTGGAGTCGTGCCAGCAATGTCGCTGACATGAATGGAATCAAACATGTATTTGATGGCGAGCGTGGTTGTTGGGACTCGCATTGCGGCGAATGCGCTTAAAGTGCCGTCATGCACTCCCAAGCTGAAGCCCATTTATCCAAACGCTGTCCGGTGATGCGCCGCCTGATCAAGGTGCATGGACCCTGTGAACTGGTGGCACAAAAGCGGTCGCCGTATGAGGCGCTGGTGAGTGCGGTGGCACATCAGCAACTGCACGCGAATGCGGCAGAGGCGATCCTGCGGCGCTTCAAGGCGCTGTTCCCCGGCGTGCGCTTCCCGAAGCCTGCGCAGGTGCTGGCGGCGGATGAGGCGGCGCTGCGTGGCTGCGGTTTTTCCATGAGCAAGCTGCTGGCGGTGCGCGACATCGCGGCGAAGACGCTGAGCGGTCAGATCCCGACGCGAGCAGCGGCGATGAAGCTCGATGATGCGGAGCTGATCGAGCGACTGGTGGAGGTGCGTGGTGTGGGCCGCTGGACGGTGGAGATGCTGCTCATTTTCACGCTCGGCAGGCCGGATGTTTTCCCCAGTGATGACTATGGTGTGCGCAATGGCTGGCGCGTGGTGATGAAGCTGGAGGAGATGCCGAAGCCGAAAGATTTTCGTTTGCTAGCAGAGCGCTGGCAGCCGCACCGCACCCTGGCGGCATGGTATCTGTGGCGTGCAGCGGATGCGGCGAAAGGGTGAGGGATGAAGCGGAGAGAAGGTCGTGCTGGAGTCTGCCGATGAGGCGCGAGCGTAATGAAATGCACTCCATGATGCGTGCCCACTTTCTCCGACTTCTCGCGGCCCTGACCACTCTGCCATTGGCTGCTTGTCGGTTGCTTTTGCCCAAACCGACACGCCCGCTGCGGAGGCTAACTTTTGAGCCTGATCAAGGCAGGGCAGGGGAGCTGGTGGTGCTGCTGCCGGGTCGGCTAAGCCCGCCTGAAGAATTTGTGCAGCATGGCATCGTGAAGCTGGTGCAGGCACGGCGACCGCAGGCGCGCATTGTGGTTCCTGACCTGCATCTAGGCTACTACATGGCGGGACTGGCGGAGGTCTGCCTGCATGAGGAGATCATCGGCGCTGCGAAAAAGCGCGGTGAGCGTGTGACGCTGATCGGAGTGTCGATGGGCGGACTCGGTGCCTTGATCTACAGTCTCCGCTACCCTCATGAAGTGGACGAGGTGCTGCTGCTGTCTCCCTTTGTCGGAGAGGCGTCTTTGCTAGCACAGATCGAGAAGACGGGCGGACTGGAGCAGTGGCAATCAGGCGTCACCGCCGAGCCACGCAATAAGAATGGGGCTCTGCGCAAAACCTGGGGCGAGATGAAGCGCCAGTGGTTGCCGAAGGGTGGACCGCCGATGGTGATGAAGATCGCCGTGGGGCGGCAGGATCGCCTTTACGCGAGTAACCAATTCTTTGCCCGCACGGTGTTGAAGCCCGATCAATTCATCGAGATCGAAGGCGGTCACGAGTGGGACTGCTGGCGGCGCGCGGCTGATGCGCTGCTGTAGCTGCCGTCTGCAAAGACCGTCGGAAGAACAAGCCCGTACACGGGCTTGCTTTGGGCATCATTCTTGCTCCCCTCAGGAGTCTAAACCCCCAAACACACACCCAGAAATGCCCGTCGCTACTCCTGCCCAATACGCTGCAATGCTCGATTCCGCTCAGAAAGGCGGCTACGCCTATCCTGCCATCAATGTCACCTCCCTGCCCACGATCAACGGCGCGCTGAAGGCCTTTGCAGAGTCGAAGTCGGACGGCATCATTCAGGTGTCCACAGGCGGTGGTGAGTTTGCCTCAGGCACTTCGGTCAAAGATATGGCGCTGGGTGCAATCGTACTGGCAGAAGCGGTTCACACGCTGGCGGCTAAGTATGATGTGCTCGTGGCTCTGCACACGGATCATTGCCACCCGAAGAATGTGGAGAAGTTCCTCAAGCCACTGATCGCTGCCACCAAAGCGCGTCGTGAAGCTGGTAAGGGCAACCTTTTCAACAGCCACATGTTCGACGGTTCCGAGCTGCCGCTGGAAGACAATCTACGCATCTCCAAAGACCTGCTTATCGAGTGCGCGGCGCTGGAAATTATTCTCGAAATCGAAGCTGGCGTCGTCGGTGGTGAAGAAGACGGGCATGACACATCCGGTGTCGCCAATGATAAGCTCTACACGACGCCTGAGGACATGCTCACGGTCTATGAAACGCTCAATGGTATCGGTCGCTTCATGTTTGCTGCCACCTTTGGCAACGTGCATGGCAGCTACAAGCCAGGCGCGGTGAAGCTCAAGCCAACGATCCTCAAAGACGGTCAGGCTGCCGTCACAGCCAAGTATGGCGCAGTGGCAGAGATGGACCTCGTCTTCCATGGCGGCAGCGGCACACCGCTGGAAGAGATCCGCGAAACGCTCGACTACGGTGTGGTGAAGATGAACATCGACACCGATACGCAGTATGCTTTCACCCGCCCTATCGTGGATCACATGATGAAGAACTACTCGGGTGTGCTGAAGATCGACGGCGAAGTCGGCGACAAGAAAGCCTACGATCCACGCGGCTACCTGAAGAAGGGTGAGCAAGGTCTCTGCGACCGCATGAAGGAAGCCTGCAACGACCTGCTGAGCACTGGCAAGACTATCTGCGGCACGGTCTAGTCTTCGAGATACAGTTTTAAAATCATTGAGGCGGGCTTTCGGGCCCGCCTCATTTTTTGCGTGATTGATCTGATCGTCCTTTGAACTGTTTAAAGGCGGCAGGACAAAGCTTGGGTCACTTCATCTTGGGTTCTTCTTCGCCTTCGGGGAGTGGGTCGGCGGGCGCGGGGAGATTGTCGATGGCGTTGAGAATCTTCACGCCACGATCCACGGACTGGTCGAGCCGGAAGAAGATTTGCGGTGAGGTTTTCATGACGATGCGCTTGTGAACCTCACGCTGGATGGCTCCACGCTGTTTGTTAAGCTTGTCGATGACGTATTCGCCACTGAGGGCTTTTCCAATGATGCCGACATAGACGAAGCATTGCTTTAAGTCAGGCGTGGCCTGGACGTCATGCACGGTCAGGATGACGCCATCGAAACGATAGTGTCGCTCGAGGACCGTGCTGATCTCTCGCTTCAATAGCTCGCTGACTCGGAGGACGCGCTGGGACATAAGGGTAGGGAATGAAGAATGACGAATGTGGAATGACGAATGGAACAACGACGTTCGTCATTCGACACTCTGCATTCGGAATTCCTAAAGGGCTTGGGCGAATTTCTCCAACTCGTAGCACTCGATGACGTCGTTCTCTTCGTAGTCGCTGAAGCCGTGGAGCTTGATGCCGCACTCGAGGCCGTTGCGGACTTCGGGAACTTCATCGGTGAAGCGGCGCAGGGTTTCGATGCCGCCGTCATAGACCGCCTGACCATTGCGCAAGACGCGGGCGCGCTGCTTGCGGTCGATGCGGCCATCGGTGACCTGGGAACCACCGACATAGCCTTTGTTGACCTTGAAGATCTGTTTGACCCTGGCGTGGCCGATGACTTTCTCGCGGGTGAGCGGGTCCAACATGCCGGTCATGGCATCACGCATCTGATCGACGAGTTCGTAGATGATGGAGTAGAGCTTGATCTGAACACCTTCACGTTTGGCGACGCCGAGGGCTTTGTTTTCGACCTTGGTGTTGAAGCCGATGATGATGGCGTCTGAGCCGCTGGCGAGGAGCACGTCGGACTCGGTGATGGGACCGACATCTGCGTGTAGGATGCGCTGATTGATCTTCTCGCTGGTGATCTCGCCCAGGCATTTGACGATGGCTTCGACCGAACCCTGCACGTCGGTCTTGAGGACGAGCTTGAGGGTCTTTTTGTTGCCTTCGTCGATGCTGGTGAAGAGATGCTCCAGGGTGGAGCGACGGGTGACGGTGAGCTTCTTCTGGCGATTCTCTTCCAGGCGCTCTTCGCTGAGTTTTTTCACCGAGCGCTCGCTGTCCATGATGACCACCTCGTCACCCACGTGTGGCATGTCGCTGAAGCCGACGAGCTCCACAGGCATACCGGGCCTGACCTCTTTGACGTTGTTCCCGCGGTCGTCGATGAGGGCGCGAACTTTACCCCAATGCGGGCCGCAGATGAAGGGCAGGCCAACACGCAGGGTGCCCTGACGGACGATGACTGTGGCGACTGGGCCACGGCCTGCGACCATGCTGGATTCAATGACCGTGGCGCGAGCTGGTGCGCGTGGGTCGGCTTTGAGTTCGAGCACTTCAGCCTGGAGGGCCATGGTTTCCAAAAGGCTGTCGATGCCGAGTCCGGTCTTTGCAGAGACTTCCATGCACTCGGTCTCGCCACCCCAGTCAACCGGCGCGAGTCCGATGTCCTGAAGCTGAGATTTCACACGTAAGATGTTGGCAGCAGGGAGGTCGCATTTGTTGATGGCGACCATGATCGTGACATCAGCGGCTTTGGCATGAGCCAGCGCTTCTTTGGTCTGCGGCATGATGCCGTCATCCGCTGCGATGATGAGGACGACGATGTCGGTGACATTGGCACCACGGGCGCGCATTCCAGAGAAAGCAGCATGACCAGGAGTGTCGATGAAGGTGATGGGTTTCCCCTCATGGAAGACACCATAAGCGCCGATGTGCTGAGTGATGCCGCCAGCTTCTCCATGCGTGACTTGGGTCTTGCGAATGGCATCCAAGAGCGAGGTCTTACCGTGATCGACGTGGCCCATGAAGGTGATGATGGGAGCGCGTAGTTCGAGCTTCTCCTGCTCCACTTCTTCCACGATTTGAGCGATTGGTTCGCTGATGACTTCTTCGATCTTGTGGACGCCAGCGCCTTTCTCACGCTTCTCACGCTCCAAGCGGAAGCCGTGCTTTTCGCAAATCTTTTCAGCAATATCGATCTCGATCGACTTCTCTGCGTTCGGTACAAAAACCTTCAGTGTGATCAGATCAGCGATGATCTTGAAGGGCCGAAGGCCCATCTTTTCAGCAAGCTCACGGACGATAAACGGTGGCTTGAGATGGATGATTTTTTCACCGGCCTCATTGAGTTCAAACTCCACTGGCTCAGGCTCAGCCTTCACCACGGGCGGCGGTGGCGGCGCTGCGACGACGGCTACCGGTCCAGACTCCTTGAGCATGGAGATTGGCCGCAGACCACCCGTGCTCAGATTATCCGCAGGGCGTCTCTTGACCTTTGGTTTGTCGTCCTCTTCAAAGATGTTGAGTGCATCGCGCTTGGCATCATCCAGCGTCTTTCGTGGTGGCTCGGGCGCGACTTCTACTTTGGCTGGCTTGGGAGCGGGTTTGGCTCCAAAGGCTGGCAGTGTTGCGGTGGCGTCTTTGCGCGGCACCCGCTTCTTTGGTTTCACTTCCTCAATCAGTGAGAGCACTTCTTTTTTCACTGCCTCTTTGCTGGCAGGAGCGCCCTCGACCACTTCCTCGTCAGCGATGCTGTCGGGTGTGGCTTTGGCGGATTTGGAGGAGGGGGAACGGGGTGGCATGAGAGACGGTGATCGGGCGAGCGGCGAGTGGGGCTGTCGGTGTGAGGGTTGAAAAACTTGAGACGGAGAGGCTCATAGCTACTCTCCAGGTGTGTAGGATTGAATGCGGTCGTGGACCTGCTTGGCGAGAATCTCGTCGCCGCCGAGTGCATCTGTGACGTCTTCGAGTCCAGATTGAAGGAGCATCTGGAGATCCCCCAAGCCGCCATTGATGAGCTTGCGTGCGGTGTCTAAATTGATGCCGAGGGCTTTTTCCAAATCCTGAGCAGCGTGGTCCATCTGGCCTTCAAAGACTTCAGCAGCATGCTCGTCACGCTCGATCTGTAGCTCCATGCCGACGAGGCGGGAGGTGAGGCGGGCGTTCTGACCACGGCGACCGATCGCTTTAGAGAGATCTTCCTCCGTGACGGTGAGGCGTGCGGTCTTTTTGTCAGGGGTCACCTGGATGGTGAGCACTTTGATAGGCTTCAGGGCCTCACGCACAAACTCGGCTGGGTCAGCTTTCCAGCGGATGATGTCCACCTTCTCGTTGTTCAGTTCCCGGACGATGTTCTTCACGCGAGCACCACGCAGGCCGACACAGGCACCCACGGGGTCCACTTTTTCATCAGCGCTGTGTACAGCCACTTTGGTGCGGTAACCCGCTTCACGTGAGATGCTGGCGATCTCCACGGTGTGGTCACCGATCTCACTGACTTCAAATTCAAACAAGCGGCGCACGAAATTCACATGCGCACGGCTGAGCACGATTTCCGGTCCACGGGCACCTTCATGCTCCACCGCTTTCACATAGAAGCGCATGCGATCACCGACGGTGTAGTCCTCTGTCGAAACGCGTTCTTTAGAGGGCATCGTGCCTTCAAATTTACCGAGGTCCACGACCACGTCTGACTTGTCAAAGCGGCGAACGACGCCGCTAACCACGTCACCCGTGCGGTCCTTGAATTCTTCATACAAATTCTCTTTCTCGGCCATGCGCAGACGCTGGAGCATGGTCTGCTTCGCAGTCTGGGCGGCGATTCGGCCCATGTTCTTCGGTGTGACTTCGAGGTCGATCTCATCACCGACCTGTGCAGTCTTTTTGATCAGCTTAGCTTTGGCGAGGGGCAGTTCTTCCCATGGATTACTGACCGTCTCGACGACGAGCAATTTGGCCCATGCCTTGATCGTCCCCTTCTCGGGATCAATCTCCATCCGCAGCTCACGGGCTGGGCCGATACTCTTCTTCGAGGCGGCGAGAAGTGCTAAGGAGAGCGCCTCGACCATCTTTTGACGGTCGATGCCCTTCTCTTTCTCGTAGTAGTCGAATAGTGCTTTGAGTTCGCTGATCATAAAATAGGTCCCTCTTTAGACGAAAAGAGAGCGGGGCAGGCCCCACTCTCGCCAAAAAACTGAAGTTCGTCCGGGAAAGGAAGGCGCGATGTTAGTACACAGAGTTCATTCGGCAAGCCCAAATTGAGGCGGTCTTCTAGGCCGAGTTTGGGGGCATATCCTATCGGCAGGAGATTGTCCCCCGTGGATGTGGCTCGACTTGAGTCATCTAAAATCCCCCTGTTGCGGGGATTGCCAAGCGAGAGCTTCCCGCTATTCTCGCGCCCGCCTATGTCTCTCGAAGCCACACTCCAAGCCGCCACTGACGCCGGTCAGCTCCTCAAATCCAGCCATGAAAATATCCTGGCCCTGCTCGCCGCCAGCCCGAACCCGGTCTATCGCGCCAGCATCGACGAACTCGCCACCAGCGGCCAGTGGGCTGAGCTGAATGATCGCTTTTTCCAGGCACTGAAATTTGGCACGGGCGGTCTGCGTGGGCGCACGGTGGGTAAAGTCGTCACGGCAGCCGAGCGTGGTGCCGCTCCAGCAGATCAGCGTCCCGACCATCCCTGCGTCGGCACGAATGCGATGAACTATTATAATGTGGGCCGGGCTACTCGCGGCCTCGTTGCCTATGCCAAGACCTACCGTGCCAATGCGGGGCTGAGCGGCAGGCCGAGTATCGTCTTTGCTCATGACACTCGACATTTCTCGTCAGAGTTCGCGCAGAAGTGCGCGCAGATCGCCATGGAAAATGGGGCTGACGTTTATCTCTTCGATGGCTGCCGCGCCACGCCGGAGATGTCCTTCGCTATCCGCCAGCTCCGTGCGGATGCCGGTGTGATGCTCACCGCCAGTCACAACCCAGCGCATGACAACGGATTCAAAGTGAACTTTAGCGATGGTGCGGGCATCGTCGATCCTCACGCCACTGGCATTATTAAAGAGGTCAACGCGATCAAAGATGAGTCGTACACGCCGCTGCCTGCCGATCAGCAGGGCAAGCTGACCACACTCGGCGCGGACATGGACGAACCCTATCTCGCGCGAGTCGAGACCATGATGCTCCAGCCTGAATTACTTAAAGGCGAGAAGGCCAAGAACCTCAAAATCGTCTTCACTGCGCTGCACGGTACGGGTGGAGTGCTCGTGCCTGTGTTGCTGAAAAAACTCGGCTTCAATTTCTTCACCGTGCCTGAGCAGGATATCCGCGACGGGCGCTTCCCCACCGTGAAATCGCCGAACCCAGAGAACGCACCAGCTTTGAAAATGGCCGTCGATCTCGCAAACAAAGAAGGCGCGGACATCGTCATCGGCACCGACCCAGACTGCGACCGCATGGGCGTCGGTGTGCGTGATGATAAGGGTGAAATGGTTCTCCTCACCGGCAATCAGACCGGCTCCCTCATGGGCTGGTATCGCCTAAAGACCATGTTTGATCTCGGCATCCTCAATGACGCGAACAAAAAGAACGCCGTCTTCCTCAAGACCTTCGTCACCAGTCCCATGCAGGACACCATCGCCGCCAAATTTGGCGTGCTGTGTGTGAACACGCTCACCGGTTTCAAATGGATCAGTTCCAAGCTCGCTAAATACGAAGCCGCTCTGCCAGCCGACATTTTAGTGAAGTATCGCGACCTGTCCGCTGCCGACTCCCGCGCGGCGCGTCTTCAGCACAGCAAGTTCCTCGTCTTCGGAGGTGAGGAAAGCTACGGCTATATGGGAGATGACTTCAGCCGTGACAAAGATGGCAATGGAGCCGTCGTCATGTTTGCCGAACTCGCCGCCTATGCCGCAAGCCGTGGCCTCACCATCGTCGGCTTGCTCGACGAGATTTATTGTGATGTCGGTTACTTCCTCGAAGTGAATCAAAGCAAAGTCTTTGAAGGAGCCAGCGGAGCCGCCCAGATCGCCAAGCTTGCCGACAGTTACGGCAGCGCTCCGCCGACTGAGGTCGATGGCAGCGCCGTGATCAAAGTGCGCGACTTCCGCAAGCCTGGCATCACCGATGAAGAAGGTGAGGCCATCTCCACCGAGAAGATGCTCTTCGTCGATCTCGCCGATGGCCGCAGCTTTGCCGTGCGCCCATCCGGCACTGAGCCGAAGATCAAGTACTACATGTTTGCCCGCCAAGTCCCCGCCGCTGGCCAAAGACTCAGTGCCGAAGAACTCGCTGCCGCGAAAACGAAAGTCAGCGCCTCCCTGGAAAGCCTGTGGGCCTTCCTGGAAAAAGACATCGACGTGCGGCTGTCTGTGTGATGGTAAAACATCCATAACCATCCCATCGAGTCTTGCGAGATGCCTTCTTTTCTTCAACGCTGGGCTTTGCGTGGACTGCCGCTGCTGAGCGGCGGGATGCTGGTGTTTGCCTATCCGCAGTGGAATCAGGAGTGGGTGGTGTGGTTGTGGCTGCTGCCGCTACTCTGGGTGCTGTGGTCGGCTCCAGAGGTGAAGCGTCCTTTCTGGGTGGGCTATCTGGCGGGCTTGGCGTTTTTCATTCCTAACTTATTTTGGATCAGACATTCCTCACGAGTCATCGCGGGGGCGGTGGACAACCAATGGGTGGGCTTGGGGCCGGAGCTCATGGGGCTGGGCGCGGTGATCGGGCTGAGTGGTTTCTGTGCGCTCTATTTTGGATTGTGGGCTTGGTTTGTGAATCGTCATGCGCGGCCTTCATTGCTGAAACTGACGCAGGGACACTGGCAGACGAGCGCACTGGAGTCTTTGCGCTGCGCCTCTCTGGCTGCTGCTGCATGGGTGGCCTGCGAGTGGCTGCGTAGCACGACGGTGTTCACGGGTTTCGGCTGGAATGGCCTGGGCGTGGCGCTGCATCAAAACCGTTTGTTGATCCAGTGTGCTGATCTGGTGGGCGTGATGGGGTTGTCTTTTCTGCCAGTACTGGTGACCTGCACGGCCTGGAATGCGCTGACTCGCATGGCGCATCTGTATCGCGGCACGGGCACCTGCCGGACGCGGCTAGATTTCACGGTGGCGATGATCGTGCTGCTCGCAGCGGCGGGCTATGGCGTGATGAAGATCACTGCGCCAACCAATGATGTGATCACGGTGCGCACAACTTTGGTGCAGCCAAATGTAGCCCAGGTGGATGCGTGGTCAGGACGACTGGCCGCTGAGATTTATCAGCGACTCAATGACTACACGCGACTCTATGCTGAGGCGCGGGGTGGGCAAAGCCAGATGGATCTGGTGATCTGGCCGGAGAGCGCGCTGCCCGTTCATTTGCACGGGCAACCTGAGCGCTGGGGACTGCCGAAGCATGAAACTTACTTTGATGAACTGCTCGCTAAGGGTGATTTCAGTTTGCTGACGGGCACAGAGATTCATGCGGCTGATGATGCTGGCCCAGGGCATGTTTCGGCGGTGCTGTTTCGTGGCAGTTATGCGAACCGGCAGGAGTACCACAAAGTGCATCTCGTGCCCTTCGGCGAATATTTGCCTTTTGGAGATACGCCACCGTTTTCCTGGCTGCGCGGTGTGATACCGGGTGATTTCGAGCCGGGTCAAAGCACGGAGCCACTCGTGCTGGCTAAGCCCGAGGTGCAGATCATCCCGCTGATTTGCTTCGAAGATACAGTGGGCCGACTAGCGCGACGCTTTGTGCGCCCAGAGCCGCAGATGATCGTCAATATCACCAACGATGGCTGGTTCCTTCAGAGCGCCCAGACGGAGGTGCATACGGCCAATGCTAAATTCCGCGCTATCGAGCTACGTCGCCCCATGGTTCGGGCCACGAACACGGGCGTGACCTGCTTTATCGACACGCTAGGAATGGTGACGAGCAAGCTGGCTGATCCAGAAACTGGAAGCAGTTTCATCGAGGGCTGCCTGCCTGGGGAAGTCCGCGTGCCGAAAAGGGGAGAGATGACGCTGTATGCCAAACACGGCGACTGGTTCGCGATCTCTATGCTCTTTGTGTGTGCCCTGCTCGTCCTTCTCAGGAAAATCAGGCCCGGTCAATCTCGAAGCCCATGCCAGCCTTAACCAGCTATACCAAGCCACTGACCCTAGCTCAGGCAGACAAGTTAAAGAGTCTGCTCCAGCAGCGCGGCTTCACTTTCGAAACCAAGCCCTACTGCCTCTACGCCGCAAGTAAGGGGAAGGTGAACGTGCAGGTCTATGAGAAGGGGCCGAAGGTGCTGATTCAAGGTAAGGAGACGGAAGACTTCATCACCAACACGCTGGAGCCAGAAGTGCTCGGTGTGGCAGAGCTTGGCTATGAAGAGGTACACCATCCGGAAATGTATCAGCCTCACATCGGTGTCGATGAAAGCGGCAAAGGAGATTACTTTGGGCCGCTGGTCATCGCTGGAGTTTATGTGGATGCGAATGTGGCACGTTCTTTGCGGGAGATCGGCGCTGTGGACAGCAAACGTATTAGTAGCGACAACAAAATCAGCCAACTCGCGGAAGTAATTCGCTCTGTGCCTGGCCTGAGCTGGCAGCTCGTGCAAATCAATCCAGAGAAGTACAACGAGCTCTACGCCAAGTTTGGCAATCTCAACCGACTCCTCGCCTGGGGACACGCGCGGGTGATCGAGACACTGCTGGAGAAAGTGCCGGACTGCCCACAAGCCATCTCCGATCAATTTGCCAATCCCACCGTCCTCCAGCGCGCGCTCCAAACACGTGGTCGCACGATTGATCTGATTCAGCGGACCAAGGCGGAAAGTGATCCCGCCGTGGCCGCAGCTTCCATCCTAGCGCGAGACGCTTTTGTGAAATGGCTCAAGAAAACGGGTGACGAACTAGGTATTGAACTCCCTAAAGGCGTCTCAGAAAAAGTGAAGTCCAACGCCCGTCTGATCTTTTCTCAGGCCGGACAAGGCGGCCTGAATCGAGTGGCTAAACTGCATTTCAAAACAACGGCAGAAGTGAGTGATCAGTCTTAAACTGAATAAGTTACATTCACAGCAACTAGTGATTGACTAAAGAAGCGTTACGAAGTTTATACTGACACACTACCAATGGCCACCATAACCAAACGCGAAATTGTCACTGATCTTAGCGATCAGACGGGTCTCAGTCATTCTGATGTGTCCACTCTTGTAGATGGCTTCATCGAATTGGTAGGTAAAAAGCTAGAGCAGGGTAACGACATCACTTTCCGTACCTTTGGCACCTTTGAATTGCGCTTAGCTAAGGCCAAGATCGGTCGCAACCCCAACCAACCCGATAGCGACGTCCAGATCCCTGAGCGCTATGTGATTCGTTTCAAGCCGGGTCGCGAATTGAAAAATCGTGTAGCTTCTTTGCCCCCGGCTGGCTTACCGCAAAGCTTGTCAAACGGCCGCTCGGGCTATTCTGCAAATGAACTGGGAAGAGTCATTCACTCGGCGAATAGGTGAAGGGCACCCTGGAAACTCAGAATGTTCGTCATGCTTGATCAAAGAGTGACGCAACGCCATGAGTGCCGTCATCAGTCAGCCCAAAGGACCCGGCTAACTGCCGCGCCTACCTTGGCTTAACGCCGGCATACGCGGTTCCCGCTGGCCAAACCGTCAACGACTTCCGTGTGCGGCTCATCGCAACGAAGACTTTCGAGAGCTTATTCGACACCTGCCTCGCGCACCTGCAAAAGGAACGCGGGTTGGCCCTAGCGAAGGAGGGCGTGGTGGTCGATGCCAGCTTTCCCGAAGTGTCCTAGCACAGCAACAGCCGCGAATACAATGCGACGATCAAAGCGCATAAAGACCTCGACGCGCGCTGGACGAAGGAGAGCAACGAGACGCAATACGGCTACAAGGACCATATGAAAGTCGATATGAAGGACAAGCTCATCCTCAAGCTGTCATCACCGCCGCTAGCGTGCATGACAGCCAGGCGTTTGATGAACTCATTGAAGAGGGAGATCGCGTCGTGTATGCCGACAGCACCCGCTCTCGTATGCTCTGCCCACACCTATGAATCCACGTTCGCTTCTTTGTTTCCTCTCTCTGACCGCCGCTCTTCTCAGTGCGCGTGCAGACATCCAAACCGGCAGCTATGACATGGCGGTGGTGCGGGATGCTTCAACGCTGGAGACACGAGTGGTGCAAGACTGGACGCCGATGGCGAAGGATGCGTCGATCCGACAGAAGCTGGTCGAGATCACGATCTGCGAATGGTGGCCAGGGCAGAAGGTGCGGCTGCCAGTGACCTTCAATGCACCTGCCAGCGGAGCCGTGTGCAAGCAGATCATCATCGGCAATGCCGGCCTGACTTTGAAACCCGCCGCACCGACGGGCGCGATGCTGCGCTTGCTGAAGGAGCAGGGAGTCGGCGTGGTGCTGATCGGCATGAGCACCATCGACGCCATGGAGCCTGCACCGAAGCTGATGCCCGGCATGAAGGAGCACATGCTGGCGACCAAGGATGCCCGCTACTCACCCGCCTGGATCTGGGGCATGAGCGACATGCGCGCCATCACCGCCGCCTTCGCCGAAAAGGACGTGTTTCAGCCACAGCAGGTGCTCGTCACTGGCGGCTCCAAGCGCGGCGTGGCCACCGCCGCCGCCGGCATTCACGATGATCGCGTGACGGCCATTCTGCCCGTCGTGGCACCGATCATTGATTCCCCCGGCGGCCCTTATGTGCATGGCATGATGCCAGAGGCGATCACTATGATGAACGAGCAGTTCATCACCGACCTACGTGCCGGGAAAATCAGCAACGCACCTGTCACTGCCGTCGAGCCTTTGCTCTCGCGCGAAAAAATCCGTGCGGATGAACGCATCACGCAAGAGGCCGCGCTCGCAGCTGGCTGGAGCGAGGCCGAAATGAAAGCGATGTGTGCCGGTGCCTGGACCGTTTGCCGCACCACCAACCACTGGCCAGCGCTGAAACAGCGGGGTCTGGAAGTCTTCTACAACCAAGGCTCCAACGACAACGTCGGCCCAGGCTTGATCGAACTCGGCGAGCGGTTCCCAGACTTCCCGATCTACGTCGTCCCCGGCGGTCAGCATGGTGGCTCCAAAGAAACCGGGTTCACCAAGCAGGTCGGTTCATTACCCGAGGTGGATGAGAACCTCTACGCCTTTGCCATGCATCATTTCTTCAAAGCCCGCCGCATGGTCGCCACGCCGAAGATCGTGACGCATTGGGACAAAGCCACCCGCAAGCTCCACGTCACCGCCACCTTCCCCGATGGCAGCGCCCCGCAGAAGAACGACCTCTGGATCTCACCTGATCGGCATGCCGACTACTCGATGCAGATGGAGTATGACGCATGGACTGCCACAGCGCTGAGCGCCAGCCTTAAGGCCGAAATCACCATCACCTCTGGTGCCAAGACCCTGGATTTAATCACCGTCCACGCCCACACCGAAAACGGCAACACCCTCACTGTATCTAGCCCAGCTCTGCGGGTGAGTCTTGAGTGATGCATCTTGCTTCGCGGCGGATTCCCCGCCACGAATCAGGCCTTCATGAAGAAATCCTGGCTTGTCGCTCTCATCGTTTTGCCCCTGGCCGTCATTGGCTGGATGCGCCTCCGGCTGGAGACGGATATTCTGGCGACACTGCCCGGTCAGATCCCTGAAGTGCGTGCGCTCAAACTGCTGCGCGATGGTTTTGCCGGCGGCAGTGATCTGGTGATCGCCCTCGAAGCGGAAGATGATCTCAGTGCTGAGACGGCCATGACCGCGCTGGCGGAGCGACTACAAAAGCGCACGGACTTGGTGAAGGAAGTGCGCTGGGCGCAGCCGATGGAGCAGCAGGCGCAAACGGGCGCGGCGCTGCTCGCGTGGTCGGTGCAGAATGCTAGCCCTGAGAAGCTGAAAGCGGTGCGTGCGAAGCTGGAAGGAACAGGCGCGGCGGCGCAGTTGCAGAAGTCCCTGCAAAGCGTGGGCACCTCTCTGGATGCGGAGCGCGTGCAGCGTGCCTCTTATGATCCACTCGGCTTGCTGGAGTGTCTGGACACATCAGCGGCGAGTGCGCTGGAAGGCTCGCTGTTTGGGCTCGTGTCAGAGGATGGCGCGTTTCGTGTGCTGCTGGTGACACCGGCCACGAGCGTGGGAAATTACAAGGTCGCGGCTGCGTGGCTGGAACAGGTGAAAGCAGAGGTAAATCACAGCGACGGGATTAAAGTCCGCTACACAGGCGAGCCAGCGTTTCAGGCAGAGATCGGCGCGGGCATCGAAAAAGACATGTCAAGCACCATCGGGCTGACGGAGGTGCTGATCGCGCTGCTGTTCTGGATCATGTTCCGTCGGCTGAAACCTCTGCTGTGGATTCAGGGGCTGCTCATGCTCAGCATGGTGCTCACGCTTGGATTCGGCGGGCTGCTGGTGGGCAAGCTTTCCATCATGTCGCTCGGCTTTGCGGCCATCGTGCTCGGTATCATCGTGGACTATGCCGTGCTGATCATTCAAGAGGCGCGGCAGCATCCGCAGCATGACGCGCGTGCTTTGCGAAAGCTGGCCGCACCGGGCATAATCGCGGGTGCTTGCACGACCTCCACCGTGTTTCTTTCCCTGATGTTCAGCGGGTTGCCTGGACTCGCTGAACTTGGTCTGCTGGTGGCGCTGGGCGTGCTGGTCGGACTCGGTGTCATGCTCACTTTTGCGCCAAACTTAGCAGCGGGCAGACAACCACCGGATTCTGAGATCCACGTCACGCCACAGCCTGCGCGGCACGGAGCCGCCATTCTCGGAACGCTGCTCTTGTTCGGTGGCATGGTGACGATCTTTGCCACGCATGGAATGCCAAAGTTTCAGACCAGTGCTGAGGCGCTACGCCCAACTAACAGTGAGTCCATGGACACTTTCCAGTGGGTGCAAGAACGGCTGGGGCGCGAGAAGGAAGCCAATGTGCCCATCCTGATCACGGGGCCAGCGAGTGATCTCCGCGCCCGCGCAGAAGCACTGAGCAAGAAGCTGGATGCGGCGGTGAAAGCCGGCACGCTGGTGCGCCATGCGGTGCCCACCATGCTCGTGGCTGATCCGAGTGCCCAGCTCGCGAATCGCGAGAGCATCGAGTGGCTCATGCGTGAGCAGCCACGACTGGAGAAAGAGGCCGATGCCGCAGGCTTCACCGAATCCGCCACCGCGCTGCTGCGTGGCGTGACGGGTGTGTGGAAGACAGCTCTAACGAACCCTTGGCCACAGAACGAAATCAGCGCCGATGCGGCTCCTATTCTCAGCCGACTGCTCGCCACGGGCGAGCGCGCCAGGACCGCAGGTATGGCGGAGGGCGAAGGAGTGGTGCTCGCGTCCATCAGCGTTCCAGGCAAGCCAGGACTGCCCGACAAAGTGAAGCTCACTGAACTGCAAGCCCTGCTCACGCCTGACACCGGCGCGTGGGTGGCCGGATGGGAGACACTCGGCGGCGCACTGTCATCGTTAGTTCGGCGTGATCTGAACCAGCAGCTCATTCCCATCCTCGGCGTGCTGGCGCTGACCCTGCTCATCACGTTCCGCAATGCGAAGGACCTGCTGCTCTCCGTGCTGCTACTCGGCGGCGGACTCGGTGCTCTGGCAGCTACGATGAGCGTGCTAGGTCTCGGCTGGAATCTCGCCAGCCTCGCGGCCATCCCGCTTTTGCTCGGCACGGGCATCGACTACGGTATCCATCTGCTGCTGGCGCTGAAGAAGTCCGGCAATGACATCCGTCAGGTGCGAGCCACGACAGGCCGCGCGGTGTTCTTTTCCGGCATGACCACGGTGATCGGTTTCTCCAGCCTATTCTTCGCAGGTAATCGCGGCATCTCCAGTCTCGGGCTGGCCTGCTGCGTCGGCACACTTTGGATACTGCTGATCGTGCTCTGGCTGCTGCCGCACTGGCGCGCGTGGCTCAAAGCGTGAGCGTCATTGAATGCCATCCCAATACAGGGTGGCACCGGGACGAGTTGACTTGGACTTGGCAGGCTTTGGTTGAGCAGCTTTCGAGGCCGAAACTTTTTTGGGTGAATTTGATGTATTCTCTGTGACCGCGAGCGATGGCGCGCTCCGGGGCTGAAGCGCGATGAGGGATGCGTCACGCCGAATCTCCACCGGCGTGCCGTGCGGTGTGGCGTGGAAAAACAAAGAGGCCATAGCCCCAGGCAGGCGAATGCATCCATGCGAGGCAGGATAACCCGGCAAGTAACCGCGATGCATGCCGATGGCTCCATTCACCCGCATGAACCAATGCATGTCAGCCCCCATAAAGCGCGTGCCGGGCGGTTTCGGGGTTTTGCGCACATCGACATCTTCGACCACGACATTGCCGTTGGCATCGACATACGCGCCATAGAGACTTGATCGGTGGGTTTCATCTTTTTCGCTGATGCTGAAATTTCCCACATGGGTGCCGTGCTCCTCGCGCCCAGAAGAGATGGGTGAGATGCCGACGAGTTGTCCACCTTTAAAAAGTGCCACGCGCTGCTCACTGAGACTGATGACGATTTTCGGATTGCCGGAGATAGGCACGGTGCTCCACCAAGAAGCCTGAGTTGGTACACTTTTTACAGCTTCTAAAACGGGTGTACTGCAACTACTCCCCAAGACGGCAGCCATGAGGGCCAGGAAGGGACAGATATTTTTGAGCGTGCTGATTTTTGGCATGATGAAGCGCACCGATCAAAGCGTGATCAGACCGCAACGTCGAGTACGGTTTTTGGGGGGATTTGGAAGAGCTGGGCTCGGGCATCTCCGCAATAGGTGATCGGTGGCAGGCAAAAGACGGCACTTGCCAAAAGACGCAGAATTTCGTTAGTCTTCGGCCATGACTCAATCCGAACGCGAAGCCCTGTTTGATCTGCTGACCCTGTCCATCTATGCGGACCATCACATTTCGCTAACCGAGGAGGCGCTGGTGGAGTCAGCCTTCATCGCCGAGGGCTGGGAGTCCGAGTATCCGAAGAACCTGTTCCTGGAGAAGTCCTTTGCCCGCGCGCGGGCCGCGGCCGAGTCAGATGAAGAAATGGCGGACTACGTCAAAGATCGGGCACGACATCTCACCAATGAACATGCTCAGACCGAAGTGCTGGGTGTCGTGAGAAATGTCCTGACGCGAGATGGGTTCGTGGCAGAAGACGGTCGCTTCATGGCAATGCTGCAGGCGGCGATGCCAGGAAAGCAGTGAAGGCGCGCATGGGGTTTAGTAACGTTGAAGGATTCATTCGGACCAGATGTCTTGAAGCACTGATTCATCAACGTTGACCCCGCCCCCAGCGACAACGAGAAGAGCGGTGCTGAGAGAAAGCCTCAACATTGTTTTTCCGACCCAGGCCATGGTCGCCTCTGTGCCTGAAGAAAGTTTCTGCGATTCTGACAGAGAAACCTTTCTAAGTTCGAGAGCCTGATGTCGATGGTCGGGGTACTTGGGCGGGATGTAAAAGCGTGTGCTGCGGTCAGAAAGATAAACATATTCTGCGCCAAACGCATCCCAACTGCCGGACTGCGGCACATGCTGCCCCTTCGGGCAGTAGGTGAGCGGATCCTTGCTGGCGATGTACCATTCGACTTTGGGTGGCGGAGATTTCACGGCTGACTCGCGGTGTGCACATTGGGTGAGCCACAGGCATGCGAGTAAAGCCTGGATCAACTGACCGAGCATGTGACGGGTGACTAACATACTTTTTTCCAATTATCCAGTAATGGGGTGGTTTCGTTAGCCGCTTTCAAAAAAACCTCTGGCGACAGCAGTGCTGTTCATTCTAGTCGCACTTCATATCGCATGAGGGCTGTTTCTTCGATGGCGAGATACTCCAGCACGCCGTCGGTGCGGAAGACGGGGCCGCAGGCAATCGTCGCGTGTCTTGCCCGCACCACACCATCCACCATCACACGGACTACGTCGCCCGCCGCATCCGTCGCCGCATAGGCGTAGTGCCTGCTATCCGGGCTGAAATCCATGGTCACGTTGGAGCCGATGAGCTTGGCGCCGGGATCGGCTTTTCCATCCACGACCCAGTGCAGCGCGGTCTCGGTGCTGACGATAAAGGCAAGGCGCTTCGAGTCTGGGCTGAAGTGGATGGCTTTCCAGTTCGGGCAGCCTTTGAAGGGGATGTCGCAGGGGGCGGGTTTGTCATCCAGCCAGACAGCCAGTTTGCCATGACGCACGCCGCTGAAGGCGAGGTGCTGGCTGTCGGGGCTGTAGGTGAGGCTCCAGTCGAAGATTTTTTCGATCTCCATGGGATCGCGTTTGGCGGAGAGTATCCATCGCTTCGTGCCGTCCCACATCATGGTGGCGTAGTCGCTGGCATCGGGGGAGAAGGTGAAGTCGAAGCCGTAGGCGTCATGCAAGCCGATCTGCCTGCCGTCCACGATCAAGCCACTCTGCCCTCCTTCAAAATGCTATAAGCGAAACGTCTGCCGTCATCGGAGAAGTGCATTTGAAAGGCGTCTGGCCGGGCACGCTCTGCTGCCACGCCGCTCAGTTCCCCGCTAGAGGCACCAAATGCTACGAACCCTGCGGATTTAACGAGGGCGATGGCATCGTGCCACGGACCTGGCTTGCCATCGCGATGAACCCGCATTTTCTTTTCACTGCGACGCGCCTCGACATAGGCCAGCCGTGAACCATCTGCGCTGAAAAGCGGAGCCGCATCCCAAGGCATGGTGTCCTCCCAGCCACCCTCAGCCTGCTTCTTGCAATCGACGATGAGGGTGGATTGGCGGAAGCGTGGGATGCCCACATAGGCGTGGTGTTTGCCATCGGCACTGAAAGTGAAGGAGGTGGCGGTAAGTTCGGGAAAGGCGGGGCCCTCCACGCCATTCACCACCCACATCCAGTCTCCGAGACGTCGGACGGCATAGGCGACGGAACTGCCATCTTCACTGAAGATGGGCGTCTCTTTGGCGACCTCATCGTAGCGCGGGCCCGGCTTTCCATCGATGCGGACTGTGAAGCCATCGAGGATGTTGCCAGCCACCTTGGCGACGCGGCAGCCGTTGCGTGTCGCAGAAGCTGCCAGCCCCAGGAACGTATCCTGACGACGGCCAAACTCGTCCACAGCCGTTGTCGTTACCTTCGCGCCTTTCCAATCATCTTCACTGGCCAGCAGGCTCAGCGGCAGCAGGAGAAAAAGAATCCGTTTCGTACCAGGCGGGATAGCTAACATGAAGTGAGTCTGCCGATGAGACGCCGCGAGGACAAGCTCAAAAACTGGAGGTCAGACTGCTGCACGGCAATCACCTCATGGGCCACCCTTTGGTCACAAGGATGGTAACAGGTTCTCAACGCAACTCAGCCTAACTCAAGGCGTGGCGATGAAGTCGCTGGTCTCGACATTACGAGCGGGTGAGTAGGTGGAGCCGGAGATCGTGATGCCGGTGACCGTGAAGGTGAAGGTGCCTGTGCTCTTGGTGCGGGCGGAGGTGAGGGCGGCAGTGCCAGTGCGGCTGGTACTCTTGGAGATGGTGCCGCTGGTGAGACCGCTCCACTGACCGGTGACGGTGGCACCGGAGACAAGAGAGCCGCTTTGGTTCCGCACGGTGACTGTGGCTGTGGCCAAGGTGCCCTGCTTGCTGGTGCTGAGACTCATGGCGATGTTTGCCACATAGACGTAGTTATTGTTTTGCACTGTGATGGTGACGGTGTCAGCAACGGAGGAGAGGCCACTGTTATCGACGACGACGAGGGATGCGGTGTAGGTGCCGGGAGTGGTGTAGGTATAGACGGGGTTTGCAGCGGTGGAGGTGGCACCATCGCCAAAGTCCCAGCTGTAGCTTGCAATGCTGCCATCGGAATCATAGCTGCCATCGCTGGAGAAGGTGACGGCGAGTGGAGCAGTGCCGGTGGTGGGTGCGCTGTTATCGGCAACGGCGATGGGGGCGGCACCGGTGGCGGGAATGACGCTGCCGGTGAGGCTGAACTGGCCGAGACTGCTGTAGTCGTTGTAAGCGGTGGTGGGATCACCAGTTCCGATGCCATCGACAGCTAGATAATAGGTGCCTTGGGCGAGGGTGGCGCTGAGCGTGGCACCCATTGTAGTGGGATTGGCGAAGGTGACGAGGGTGCCGAGGCCATCATACAGAGCGAGCTGGATGTCGAGGTTTGGCGAAGGGGCGGCGGGTGTGGCGGTGAAACTGACGGGGCCGGCTCCTGTGGTGAAGGCGAAGAGGTCGGCATCGGTACGGCGCTCGATGATGCCACTGGCTGTGGGGCTGTTACCGCTGAGAGGCGTGGCGGAGGCGATGGTGTCGCCATGGGCATCGGCACGGTAGCCGCAGACGTTGGAGATCATGGCGGTGTCGTCCTGGAGGTTGTTGGCCAAGCTATACTCGCCTTTGCTCCACTGGACCACATCCACATAGTAACCGACGCCCATGATGGGAGCCCAGTTGGCATGGCCTTGATAATAGGCGGTGCCATTGGTCTGACCGTCGTGGCTGAGATTGAAGGTGTGTCCGGCCTCGTGGCTGGTGGCTTCGGCGGTGTATTTGGCATTGCCGTTGCCGAGCTGGGAGGTGAAGACGAAGCAGGGCGTGTCGGAGTTCCAGGTGAAGGAATTCAGGTAGGCTACGCCGCCGGCACCGGCACCATACCAATCGTAGCTGCTGCCGCCGATGCAGACGCGGACGCCGAACTGGGTGTCGGTACTGGTGGTTTTCCGCAGAGCTTCGACACCTGGGTCCTCCGTGGTGACATCCACATCGAATGGTGCGTAGTCCTCGGTGACGCGCTGCCAGATGGACAGGATGTTGTCGAGTTCCGTTGTAGAGAAACTGGTGCTGACGGTGCTGTCGTTGGTATAAGGCGGGGTAACGATGTCGGCACCGACGGTGAAGTTGCTGTTCCAGATGGTGCCTGAAGTGGTATGGCCGTTGAAGTCAAGGTAGATGACCTTTGAGGCACCTGGCTTGCTATGGAGGAGGAAAGCATCCACCGCCGTGATGGCAGAGGTGCCGGACGTACCAGAGGCGGTTCCGGCCTTGGCGATCGCATTTTGGAGGGGCAGGAGGCCCTCGCAAACATAATGAAGACGACCTTGGCGGTCCATGCGCAGCGTGCGGTCCTGCTGGCAGATGGCACGCAGTTCGGCCTCGGAATGATCATACCAGGCGGCGACCTGCGGCAACCGTGAACCAAGGGCAGCAGGGATCTCAGCGCCACGGCTGATGCGGTCGAAAGCCTGCTGGGGAAAGACTTCCCCACGTCGATTGGTCTGCGCCTGAACGATGCTGGTGAGAGCGAGCATCAAACCCGTGATGATGACAGAGGATGAGACAGGGAGGTGGATAGATAGAGACATTGTTTTTTGAATTAATTATGGAATTTATAAACAATAGCCCCCGTGAGGTCAATACTTTCATCACCAAAAAAACTAGATCGAAAATATATCGACGCTCTAAACCAACCTTTTCAAGGGAGGAATCCTATCTGGCCAACGCCGCTGAATGGTGACTCAAAACAAACAGCCAGCGCCGCGTGGAGGCGGGGCTGGCTGTTCAGTGGATTGCGGTGCAGAGACTACTTATTGCACTTCTCGCAGACTTTGCCTTCAGCCTTGGCTTTGACGCAGCATGGGTGGGCGCATTCTTTACCGGCCTTCTGAGCCTTGTCGCAGCAGGAGCCTTCTTTGACCTTGTCGGCGGCGAAAGCACCAGCGATGAGGGAGAAGCTGCAGCAGAGGGTAGTGATGAGTTTCATGGGTATTCCTTGGCTATTTGTTTCTTAATGCGATCTGCCCGATCTCAATTTGAGAAGTTGAACAGAACCGATACACGAATTTTTACTTCGGGTCGGCCTTGGATGTCGAGACTTTTTTCAGCGGAAGATATGGTGCGAGCAAGTCATGTCCGTGGTCGGCAGCCGATCACAAGTACTCCACCATACCGTCATGACCATGCAGCACCTCAGTGGTGCAGTCGATCTCGTGAAGGATCTGCTTTGTCAGGCTGAGCTTGTTGTCGAGGAAGGCGTCGTCATGCGCGGGGTCGTGGTGGATGACGATCCATTTTTTGACTCCAGCAAGCTTGGCTAGCACGCAGGCGTTGACGAGGTTCGAGTGTCCCCAGCCGATTTTTTTGCTGTATTCGGGGGCGAGGTACTGCGCCTCATGCAGCATGAGGTCCACGCCGCTGAGGAACTCCACCATGGGCTCCTGAGGAATGACCAGTTCACTATCCCTCTCGATAGCCTCTGGGGGCCCGAGGTAGCCCTGAAGGAACTCGTTATCTGGCACATAGGCGATCTTGCGGCCCTCATGCTCGATCTTGAACGCGACCGTGGCTCCAGGGTGATGGGTGAACTCACGGGTGATTTTGATGTCGCCGATGAGGATGGGTTCGTTGTCGAGAAAGCGGAAGTTGAGCTTGGCGCGTAGGTCCTCGCGTTGGATAGGAAAGTAATCGCGATCCAACTGGCCGCTGAGCAGCGCCTCGTGGTTCTTTCCGAAACCGCGCTCACCATAAATGGTAATCTCGTATCCTGGAATGTAGATGGGGGTGAAAAAGGGGAAGCCTTGGATGTGATCCCAGTGCGTGTGGGTGATGAAGAGGTGCAGGTGACGTGGTCCGCCTGCGAGAAGGGTAAAAGCGAGCTCGCGGATCCCTGAGCCTGCATCAAAAACGAGATGATCATCCCCGCAGGCATACTCCATGCAGGAGGTGTTCCCGCCATGTCTGGCATAGCGTGCACCTGACACAGGAATGGAGCCACGAGTGCCCCACAGTACAATACGAGCGTGATTGGCTTCCACCGTGGGCGAATACATCGGTGCTTCAGCTTTCGGGGCTGCTGATTTGTGGGAGACGATGTCGGAGGACTGGCAGAAGCAATTGTCCACCTTTTCCGCGAGTGTGTCGTGGTCGAATGGCTTGATGATCACATCGGCGATGCCGAGTTCACGCACGTGCTTCATTTCTGTGCTGAAGTCCTTCGCCGTACAAATGATGACGGGGAGATCGACGGTCTCTGGATTTTCACGGAGCCGCTTGAGCACCTCCATGCCATTCAAGCGTGGCATCATCAGATCTAAAATGACGAGATCCGGCTTATTGGCGGCGATCAGCGTCAGGCAGTCCTCTCCATTGGTAGCGACCTCCACCTCATAGCCCCTGCCCTGCAACACGTGAGTGATCCGCATAGAGATGGCACGTACATCTTCGGCAACGAGAATGCGGCGTTTGATTTTCGATTCCGTCATGGATGGAAGCTAGAGGTGTTTTTGAAACTCCTCAAGTGCCGTGCTCAGCCGCGACATCTCTTTGAGGACTGAGTTCAGGAGAGACCGTGCTTTTCTCAGGCTGCCAGCTCGCGTGCTGTGTGTGAGGGCGGACACGGCCAGAAAGGCGGGCGTAGCAGAATAATTCCCCACCATGCCTTTGAGTGAATGAGCCGCATGATAAAGCGCCTCAGCATCGCGCTCGTCGTATGCTTCTTGAGCATCCGTGAGGAATTTTTTTGCGTCCTCAAAGAACACCGTGACCAGTTCCCGCATGAGTTCAACATCACCGATCGATGCCCTAAATGCCTCTGCATCGAAGGGCGCTGCTGCATCCGCTTTCGAGTCCTGAGACGCGGGTGCGTCGTGTGAAGCAGCATCACGCAGTGGTTTGAGATCCGCATATTTTTCGACGACGGCATAGAGGTGCGCTGAATACACCGGCTTAGAAATGTAGTCGTCCATGCCGGAAGCAATGCATTGCTCGCGGTCGCCCTTCATGGCATTCGCAGTCATGGCAATGATGGGGACGTGATTGCCCGTCGCGATCTCACGCTGACGAATGACGGCCGTGGCCTCATAGCCGTTCATCTCGGGCATCTGGATGTCCATGAGGATGGCGTCGAAACTGGTCTTGGCTAAGATATCAACGGCTTCGCGACCGTTGGTGGCGAGGGTGACGGTATGTCCACGATCTTCCAGGAGCTTGATCGCCACCATTTGATTCACCCGACCATCCTCCACGAGAAGCAGATTCATCGTTCCAGGACTTGATGGCTTTGGTGCATCCTGGGAGATAACAGACTTGTCTTCACTCGTCGCACTGCCCATCGCTCGTGTGATGGCATCGAAGAGATCTGACTGCTTCACCGGCTTTGAAAGGAAGCGCGCAATGCCGACAAGCGCAGCACCTGAGCTTTCTACAAATCGGCTACCAGACGAGAGGATCAGTATCTTGGGTGCCAGCACGCCGAATCGATCATACACATGGCGAGAAACCTCAATGCCGTCCATGTCCGGCATCATGTAGTCGAGCAACATGAGCCGGAAGGGCGTGCCATCCGCCTGTGCGGCTTCGAGAATTTGTAGAGCTTCCGGACCACTAGTGGCGAGGGTGGGCTTCATGTTCCAATTCCTGAGCATCTGCTCCATGATCATGCGATTGGTCGCGTTGTCATCCACGACGAGCACGGGCAACTCATGCAGTGTCTCCGGCATCTGGCGGGCCTCAGCGGGCCGCTCGGAACCCAGATCAAACAAGGCTGTGAAGTGAAACACGCTGCCCTGACCTGGTTCGCTTTCCAGCCAGAGACGGCCCTTCATGAGTTCGGCGAGTTGCCGTGAGATGGTCAAACCAAGCCCAGTGCCGCCGAAACGGCGCGTGGTGGAACCCTCGGCTTGGGTAAAGGATTCAAACACATCCTCGTGCTTGTCTCTGGCGATGCCGATTCCCGTATCTCTCACCAGCACATGCAGCGACGCCTGATCCTTTGTGAGTGTCTCCACCTCGACCTCCACGACAATCTCTCCTTGCTGAGTGAACTTGATCGCATTGCCCACCAGATTGATGATGATCTGGCGCAGACGGCTGAGATCTCCCACAAGACAATCCGGCACGTTCGCGCGGACCATGTAGGCCAGCTCGATACCTTTTTCCGCCGAACGCACCGCCAACGTTTGCAACGTGTCGCCAATAGCATCCCGGAGGTCAAACTCGTGCTTCTCCAGCTCCATCTTACCAGCCTCGATCTTTGAGAAATCAAGAATGTCATTAAGCACCGTCATCAATGAATCCGCTGACTGCCTGACCAAGCCAAGATAACCCCGCTGATCGGCGGTCATATCTGTATTCAGCAGAAGCTCAGTCATGCCGATCACACCATTCATCGGCGTGCGGATCTCATGACTCATGTTCGCTAGGAAGGAACTCTTCGCCCGGTTCGCTGCCTCAGCAGCCTTTCGTGCCTCATTGAGTTCCGACTCGATCTCGATACGGGAGGTGATGTTTCTCGCGGCGGCATACAGCGCCGTGCCATCGTCATTGGGAGCGGCGGTCCACTCGATCCACAGGTAGTGACCGTCATGATGGCGGTAGCGGTTGACGAAGTTGGCTAGGTTCTTCCCTGACCCCAGATGCTCGACAGCGGCCAGAGTCTTGGATAGATCATCAGGATGCACCCAGTCGAGGAAAGGCTTGTCCAAAAGCTCCGCCTCAGGGTATCCCAGCGTGGTACAAAAGGCAGGATTGATCCGCTTGAAGTAACCGTCCATGCCTGCGATGCAAAGCATGTCCAAAGCCACCTGGAAAAACGGGCCTAGGCCTTTGCTGGCCTCCTCAGCTTCCTGCTTAGCGGCGTACATTTCACACTCCGCCTGCTCACGCAGCACGATCATACGTTCCAGTTCGGCCTTCTGTGCCACGAGCGTCGCGTTTGCCAAATAAAGCGCCTCCTCGGTCTCCTTCAGCCGTGTGATGTCCTTTGAAACACCGCACGTTCCGATGATCGTCCCGTCCGTATCGCGCAATGGAATCTTGTCCACCAGTGCCCAACCCGCCCGGCCATCGAGTAGCAGCTTTTTTTCCTCCTTGCCTCTCACTGGCTGGCCACTCTGCATCACGTCCCTCTCATCATCCATCGACGCCTGGGCCAGATGCGGCTCAAAGAAATCGAAATCCGTTTTGCCGACAATATCAGCCGGATCTTTTGCTCCTAGATACTCTGCCTCGGAGCGGCTCACGAGGATGAAGGCACCGTTCTTGTCTTTGAAATAAATCCGGTCAGGAATGTAATCGAGCAGACAGCACAGCAGTTTGTAGTGCGCCTCAAAATTGCGCAGATCAGGCACCGACGAAGTTTCCTTCATCTGATCAGATGCTTGTGTTTCGGCGTTCGACATCGCGGCTGGATTAGAAAACTATTGATTCCATCTAATCGCAAACAGGTGCTGGCAGCCACAAGAATTTCAGCAACCATACGACTAAATCAGGGCTTACGTATCAAAAGGATAAGGGGCTGATTGCTACAGGATTCATAAGATTGGCAGGATTAACAGGTCTGATGAAATCCTGTCCATCCTGTGAATCATGTTAATCCTGTAACTTTGGCCATGATCTACAATCAGGTGTCGATTTGATGCGAAATCCCTGCTGATTCATGGGACGAATCTTGATGGAGGAGGGCCACACATCACGGCGGCGTGAGCTTGCTGACGAGATTGCTCAGATACGGGAAGAGCTGCTTCTTCCGACTGACCACGCCGGGCATCTCATAGACCTGCGGGCTGCGCTCGTGGTAGTCGATGGCGGCGGCCACGCGCTTGTCTCCGGCGATCAAAAGCACGCTGTAGTGAGAGGTGATGTCGGTGACCATGAGGCAGGCAAAGTGCAGGCTGTGAGCGGTGACAAGCGCCGTGAGTGCCGCATGAAGATCGGCCTGCTTTTTCCAGAACTCCTCCAGCCCCATTTCCTCGATCTGGCTGATGCTGATGCGCCAGCCGTTTTCCTCGAAGACCTTGCGGTCACCTTCAATGGCACGCGCTGGTGTGGCTTCACGCAACAGTGATCCAGCGGCGAAGAAGTCCTTCACAAACTGCGCCGCGTCGATGTCCGCCACCTTGGCCAGCCATTCCAAAATCTCGCGATCTGTGTTCGTCGAAGTTGGGCTGGTGAGATTTAGCGTGTCAGAGATCAAACCCGCGCAGAGGCAGATGGCCGTGGCTTTGTCCGGCGTCAGGCCGCGCATCCGATACATGATGCCGACGATGGTGCTGGTGCTGCCTACGGGTTCATTGATGAAACGCACTGGCTCTTTCGTCCGCAAGTTACCACTCAAACGATGGTGGTCGATCACCTCAACGATCTCCGCTTCATCCGCCCCGGCCACGGCTTGGCTGAACTCATTGTGATCCACCAGCACGAGCCTCGTGCGCGGCACCTCGACGAGATCCGACTTGGAAAACACACCTTCCAGCCTGCCCGATTCTTCATCGATCACCGGGAACAGAGGCTGATGGGAATTTTGCACCGTATGAATGATCTCGCGCAAGGGCGTGCGCGTGGTGAAGGAAAGGTAATCATGGATCAACGCCTCCGCGATCGGGCGAGAGAAGCGGATGAGCTGCGAGGCGCTAGCCGTATCCTGCGAGGCGGCGATCACGCTGATGCCTTTCTCCTTAGCCTGCTGCAACAGGCTGTCCCATGGCATGAAGCCGCCCGTGACGACGAGGCAACGCACGCCCATCTCCATCGCCAGCGCATGAATCTCCGGACGGTCGCCTGTGACCAGCACGAGCTGCCGCGGCGGGAACTGCTTGGCGCGGTCACGCGAAGTTTCGACGCTCGACGCTGCAACGACGAGCACCAGATCCTCCACCGTATCGACCTGGCTCGTGTCGCCGATCAGTTTTCCGCCCAGTGCCGCGACCATATTATGGACACTCGTGCGCACTTCGCGGTTGGCGGCGCTGTGCGTCGCATCACTCGGCAGGAAAAGCTGCGCCATCTCCTGGATCGTCGGCATTCCCAGCAGCCGGTGCTCCTCATTCACCACCGGGATCGAGCGGAAGTTGTGCTCCATCATCTTCCGATAAACCGACAAAAACGTCTCATTCGGCGTCGCCGTCAGCACTTCTTTACGACACACGATTCCCGCCGTTGGCCGCACATCCAGCAGCAGCTTCGGCGGCTCCAGTCCCGCCAGCTTCAGCACCCAGCTCGTCCGCGCATTGATCTCCCCACAACACGCCGCGATGACCTCATCACTGCGCACCTGACGAAGAAAAGCCGCATATCCAATGGCCGCACAAATGGCGTCCGTATCTGGATTGCGATGACCGATGACGTAGAGGGGGTCTGACATGAAATGACGAATTCAGGAATGACGAATGACGAAAGGCTAATAGCCAGAATTGAACCTTAGAGTTCGAACCATAATTTCACAGTCAGAAACTTCTTTTTGTGGAGGATTGATGTCCGAAACATAGGTCACCTGAGCGAAGCTGTAGCCATCCGAAACATACCAGACCCGAACAAAACCATTGTTTTGTTCAAAGCTAGCTGCAGCCAGCTTCAGAGGGCTATTTAGAGGGCTATCTTCAAGTCGGACGTCAAAAGACACCCCAAGCTTCGCTGCTGTAGCAAATTTGAGCAGCATTGATAACAGAAGTTGCGCGCTAGGGTTTGGCTTTGGCCCTTTTCGGTAAATACCTGCTGAGATTTGAAAAGCGCCGATCCCATCTTCGAGAGCAAGAGTATAGGGGACATTGGAGGCATCAATAGTGTCCGTGATGTCACACCAACCGGGAGCCGCTTGAATGCTGAATGGATTGCTCATCTCTGTGACACTCGAAAACTCAAGCTGCAATTTCAGAAGTCACTCCGCCTTCCGATAAAACGGCTTCTTCACCACTTCCGCCGGGAATCGCCGGCCACGGATCTCGATCTCGATTTGCGTGCCTAGCTTGGTGGCTTCGATAGGCAGGTAGGCCATGCCGATGCCGGTGCTGAGGCTGGGGGATTGGGTGCCGCTGGCGACTTCGCTGACGATCTCGCCGTTGAAGGCGATGGGATAGTGCGGGCGTGGCGGCGGAGCTGTGCCGAGCATCTTGAAGGCGGTGAGCTTGCTGGGCAGGCCAGCGGCTTTTTGCGCGACGAGCGAGGCTTTGCCGATGAAGTCGCCTTTGTCCATGGCGACGAAGAATCCGAGTCCAGCCTGAAGCGGGGTCTTGTCGGGGAAGAGGTCGTTGCCGTTGAGCGGGTAGCCCATTTCCAAACGCAGCGTGTCACGCGCGCCGAGGCCGCAGGGCTGGCCTCCTTCTTCACGGACGGCAGTGACGAACTTGTCGAACCAAGTCGTGGCAGTGGCGGCGGGCATGAAGAACTCGAAGCCTTCCTCGCCGGTGTAGCCGGTGCCGCAGAGCCACATGAAACCTTCGTCACTGGAGGCGATGAAGATGCTGTTGTGCGGTGGAAAGGGGGCCGCACCTCCGAACACGCGATCAAACACGGCGCGGCTTTTCGGTCCCTGAATGGCAAGTCCAGCGTTGGCATCGCTCAGGTTCGCCATCTGAACCTCGTTGGTATCGGTGAGCAGGCTTTGAAGCTGCGCCCAGTCTTCGGCGATCTTGCTGGCATTGACGACGAGGAAGAATTCTTTGGCGCTGGTCCGGTAGAGAATGAGGTCGTCGATCACGCCGCCTGCTTCATTGAGCAGAAGCGAGTACTGGCCCTGACCGATCTCCAGCTTCGACACATCGTTGGTCAGCGCGCGATTCAGAAAGGCGAGCGCATCAGCGCCGCTGACGATGAATTGGCCCATGTGCGAGATGTCGAAAACCCCGGCTGCTTTCCGCACCGCCTGATGCTCCTGCACGATGCCCGTGTACTGCACCGGCATCTCCCAGCCCGCGAAAGGGATGACTTTGCCGCCGAGGGCGACATGGCTTTCATACAAGGGCGTGCGGAGAAGTGGAGCGTCTGACATCTGCGGCAGATTGGCGGTGGATGGAGGATTGTCAAAGCCGCCTCATGCTTCACTTCCAGCTCATGCAGCGGAAGGGATGATCATCAATCAGATTGCCCTGAACACCGCTAAGTCGGTCGCTGTGGTAGAACTGCACGCCGACATAAAAATACACGGGAATCACAGCAGTGTCAGTGCTGATGAGTAGGCTCTCGGCTTGCTGGAAAAGTGAGTTTCTGCGCTGCGTGTCCGGCTCACGCGCGGCGGCAGAGATGAAGTCATCATAAGCAGCGCTGGCATAGCCGGTGCGGTTCTGGCCGTTCCCTTTCGTGAAGAGATCCATGAAGGTGCTGGGGTCATTGTAGTCGCCGACCCAACTTGAGCGGCAGAGATGATAGTCCAGCTCACGCATGGATTTGAGCCACACTTTCTGCTCCTGCTTGGTGAGATTCACCGTCACTCCCAAAGCCTCCTGCCACATGGATTGCAGTTCTATGGCAATGCTGCGCTCAATGGGCAACGGGATGTAGAGATACTCGATTCGCGGAAAGCCTTTGCCGCCTGGAAATCCCGCCTGCGTCAGCAGATCACGCGCGCGCTGCACATCATAGTTCAAGCCAGATGGCGGCTGATAATTCTGACCCGCTCCCGGAGGTGTGATGCTGCTGGCCACAGGCTCGCCGAGCTGCGTGATTTTTTCGACGATGCGTTTCTTATCCACCGCTAGAGCAAAGGCTTGGCGCACACGCGGATCGTTGAAAGGTGGGCGCGTGACATTGATGCGAATGAACCAAGTGCCGAGAAACGGTCCGGTGTGAAACCACGGCTCCTGCTTGAGCTTTTGCGTGAGCGATGGTGGCACCATGCCCTTGTCCATCATGAGATCACACTGGCCGGTGTGGAAGTAACTGAGCGCGGTGTTCGCATCCTGCACGGGCTTCACTTCCACGGTGCGCATTTTCACATTTGCCGCGTCCCAGTAGCGTGGATTTTTCTTCAGGCGGATGTGATCATCGAGCCGCCAGTCTTCCAAAATGTAGGCCCCATTGGTGACGATGTTCTGCGGCTTGATCCACGCTGTGTCATGCTGGCGGATGGCGCTGAGCGAGACTGGCGCGAGCGTGACGAATGAACAAAGGTCGATAAAGTAAGGCGTCGGGTTCTCCAATTCGACACGCAGCGTGCGCTCATCCAGCGCCTGCACGCCGACTTTGGCGAAGTCCTTTTCCTGCTCCTCAAAGAATGCCCGTGCGCCGCGAATGATGAACATGAGATTCGCATAATCAGCGCCTGTGCTGGGCGTCAAAACACGCCGCCATGAGTCCACGAAATCTTGGGCGACGACAGGTGCGCCATTCGACCAAGTGGAGCCTGAACGGAGATGAAAGATGTAGGTCTTTTTGTCCTCCGAAATGTCCCAACGCAGGGCCATGCCTGGCTCTGGCTTGCCTTCAGCGGTCACGCGACAGAGGCCTTCAAACAGCGAGGTTGAAATACGCATCGACACTTGATCCGATGCGAGCGCAGGGTCGATGGTTTCAGGCTCAGCGCTCTGAATGAAGATCAAATCCGCGCGTGGCTTTTCAGGCGTGCAGACTGAAAGGCCCAGAGCACAGACTAAAGCAGCGAAGACACGGAAACGCAGAGACACGAAGAAGAGGAGATCAGCGTTCTGTGATGAGCTTTCCAGTATTGCCAGAGGGCCAGGCAGCACCTTGACTGATCCAGCGACGCAGGAGAGCTGTCTCTTCAGGCGTTAGCGTCTCACCCACTGGTGGCATGGCTTTCACGGAGGCATGGGCACCGCTCAGATGGGTGAGAAAGCGACTCTTATCCGGCTGCCCAGGGATGATGAATGCTCCCAGAGTTCCAGTCTTCAACGCCTCCTCTCGGCTAGCCAAACTCAGACGCCCAGGTAGCCCGCTCTTATTGTGACAAATGGCACATTTGGCTTCGAGGATAGGCTTCACATGATCCGTGAAACTCACCTGTCCAGACTGAGCCGACTTGAGAGTTGAAGCATCGAGGACATTGCGGCCTGTGAGACGGGTTTCACTTTCGGATTCACTGGAAGTGCAAGCAGCCAAAGCTGCGACGGCTAGGAGAAGGATGGAGCGCATGGTGAATGTATTCTCGGTTGCCTTGATGATACGGCAACATCGAGGAACGACAATTTCCAGTGCTTCCTTAGATGGCTATTGTCCTGGCGGTGGTGGCTGAGCGGCACGGCGTGCAGCTTCTTCGGCACCAGCGCGTTGGGCGGCTTCCTGTTGGGCGCGCGCGGCTTCTTCTTGAGCACGGCGTGCGGCCTCTTGTTGAGCGCGTTCAGCGGCTTCACGTTGAGCTTGCATCGCAGCCTCGCGTTGGCGCTCGGCAGCTTCTTGTTGGGCGCGCATGGCGGCTTCACGCTGGGCTTGCATCGCAGCTTCGCGTTGGCGCTCGGCGGCTTCTTGTTGAGCGCGCATGGCGGCTTCGCGCTGAGCTTGCATCGCAGCCTCGCGTTGGCGTTCGGCGGCTTCTTGTTGAGCGCGCATAGCAACCTCCTGTTGCTGGCGTTCCATTAGAGCATCGCGTTGTTTTTCGGCGGCTTCTTGTTGAGCTTTCATGGTAGCAGCCTCTTGCTGACGCTGCATGAGTTCCTGTTGACGGCTGGCGAGTTCTTCTTTGGCCTCTTGTTGCTTTGCCATGGCGGCTTCGCGGGCTTTCATGGCCTCCATTTCAGCTTGTTTACGACCTTCAGCTTGCTGTTGCTCGACCAGCATTTCACGCTGTTTGGCGGCTTCAGCCTGAGCTGCCATGGCTTCTTGACGCTGCGCCATGGCGGCGACCTCGGCTTGCTTGCGGGCGGCTTCTTGCTGCTGCTCTGCCATGTCGGCAGCGGCTTTGGCTTTCTCTGCCTCAGCCTCACGCTGCTTCATGAGCGCAGCCTGCTCTTCACGCATGACGACGGCTTTCTTTTCCTGCTCAGCGAGCTGTTCACGCATGGCGACGGCTTCGGCTTCTTTACGGGCGAGTTCTTTCTGCTGTGCAGCCATTTCGGCGGCTTGTTTTTCCTTGAGTGCGGCAGCTTCTTTTTCGCTCATGTCGGCGGCCTGCTTTTCACGCATGGCTAAGTCTTTCTTTTCTTGCTCGGCCATTTGCGCACGCATGGCGGCGGTCTCTGCCTGCTTTTGTGCAATCTCCTTCTGTTGGGCGGCCATGCTGGCTTGTTGCTCGGCGACTTGCTTTTGACGCGCTTCTTCAGCCTCCTGCATTCGCCGCTCGGCATCGCGACGAGCGAGGTTGGCTTTGTTGGCGGCGTCTTGGGTGATTTCGAGTTTGGGCATCACGGGTGGCTGATTGCCACCACGATCACGACCGGCGATGCGATCAGGTACGCTCGGCATGTTTGGAACCGGGATGGCGGGGCGTACTTCAGGCTGCGGTGGCACGACCGGCACTACTTCAGGTGCTGAAACGGCCATGACGGGCTTTGGCTGCGGCTCACGAGCCTGACGGGTGATGGCTTCGCGGAAGCCATCGCGCTGCGCGGAGGGTACATCCTTCCAGACATCGACCATCGTGGGGCTGCTGACACGCTCGGCATTCTTTGGCAGCTCACGAGTGCGATCTGCACGGCCTGAAGGCAGCGGTGCGGCGATGAAGGATGGCGCTCCCGTGCGCCCAGCGCGGAACTCCACGGGACGCTCCAGCGTGCGCACGACCTGCACTGGCGCACGCTCGATGCGTGAGCCACTGCGACGCTCGATCCAGTCCAGTGCCGGACCACCGCGATTCATGAAGATGTTGGTATTCTGCTGCCGCACTTGGACGATGTTGGTGACGTTGATCGTCTGATTAAAAAACTGGGTCACGCTGCCGATCGACAGGGAAACATTCACATAGCTGGAACGACCAAAATGAGATGCCTGAATGAAAGTGTAGCTGGTGGGTGCTAACCCGTAGCGGGCATCGCAGTCGCTGCCAACATTCCCATAACCAACGGTTGGTGGCAGAGGTGCCCAACCCACATTGTCGCCACCAGAACGCCATGAAACCCATGCAGGTGCCCATTCACGACCTGGAATCCAAACCCAGCCCTGTCTCGAAAGACGGACCCACCGACCATAGTGGTAACAGGCCCAGCCGAACGGTTCGCGTGAATCCCAAGCCCAACCCTGATTGGTGGAAACCCAGCGTCCATCGACATACGGACGCCATGACGAGCGCTCGGACAAACTCGGACGGAAGGCATAACCATAACCATCGACATTGAGCCAGCGACCATAGGGATTGAGCGAGTCGTAGAACATCGAGTAATCCGCACTCGGATCATTCCATGGCTGGGAAATGGGGGCTTGTGCCATGGGTGGCACATAAGGTGTGGCGATAGGCACTGGCATCACGGGTGTGGCGGCGAGTTGCTCACGCAATTGCTCGCTCTTGCGGCGGGCCGCATCGGCATCGGCCATGAGCTTTTGATTTTCGGCAGAGATCGCATCCAGTTTTGATTTCAAGTCCGCATTCTCTTTGTCCTGAATACTGCGCTGGAGTTCGGCGAGTTGTTTTTGCAGATCTTCGCTGCGGTTTTGCATGTCGGCAGCCTGCTGCGCATATGTGGCCTGGGTGGCTTCGAGCTGCCGCCTCGCCTCATCAGCATCGGCGTTGTTGGTTTCAGGCTTGCAGCCTGAGAGAGCCAGCAGCATGAGGCCACTGAGGCGGAGAGGTAGATGCTTTTTCATAAAGTTGCGGTGCTGAGACGAGGCTGTCGTGCAGGTTGTTCAGCGGCAAGTGGGAATTCTCTACTTCGCCAGCGAGACGCAGACGATCTCTTCGTCGTTGCGGGCAAACACGCACTGGTTGGCGAACGCGGGGTGGGACCAGACGACGGCGCGGCGCGGGTCGGTGGTGGTGGGTGTGAGGAGCTGGGTGCGGCTGAGTTCTTGGTAGCCTTTAGGGGTGAGTTTGGCGATGATGAGATCGCCTTGTTCATTGGCGAGGAAGAAGCGGTCGGCGTGTTTGATGAGGAAGGCATTCGCCCAGCGCACGGGTTTGCCGCCGGTGGTGGCGGCGAAGGTTTCCCAGAGACGCTCGCCGGTGTCGAGCTTCAGGCAGCGGAGTTCGCCATAGCTGCACACGCCGTAGATGTGACCGCCTTCGATGAAGGGCGTGCTCATGAGGCTGTGCAGGGTGTCGGTGTTTTTTTCGCTGAAGCTTTTGCCTTCCCATTGCAGCTTGGCAGTAGGCTTTGTGAGATCGAGTTTGAAGCACTTCGAGCTGGTGTAAAAGGAACTGAGCAGAAGTAGATCACCAGCCAAGCGCGGTGTGGCGACGGTGAGTCCGGCGCGGACATCCCAGGGATGCGACCAGAAGACTTTGCCGGTGGCGGGATCGAGTGAATTCACGGACTGCGGATGCCAGAGGATGAGTTGTTTGTTGCCGCCGGCTTCGATCATAGTGGGAGGACAGTAGCCAGGCTCGCGGGCATCGAGCGCGCGCCAGAGTTCTTTGCCGGTGTCTTTGTCAAAGGCCACCGCGACACTGCCGGGGCCTCCACAGAGGCAGATGAGGCGTTGTCCATCGAGCAGCGGATGGCCGGCGAAGCCCCACATCGGTGTGGTGGCAGCAAAGTCTTTTTTGAAGTCGCGTGACCAGATGACTTTGCCATTCGCTGCGTCGAGACAGAGCAGATTTCCTTCCGCACCAAGCGTCCATACTTTGCCATCGCTCACGACCGGCGTGCAGCGCGGGCCGGTGGAGTAGCTCATGGTGTAAGTGCAGTCGTAGCGATGCTCCCAGACGACGCTGCCATCGGCGGAATTGAGACAGAGCACGCGCTCCGTGCCGGGAATGATACCACGAGCGAAGGCATTGCCGGACACGCTCGTCTTCTCGGCGACCTGACGATCCATGAGATAGACTTTGCCATTCGCGACTGCGGGTCCGGTGTAACCACCGCCGACTTTGACACGCCAGCGCACTGGCGGGCCGCCTTGCGGAAAAGTTTCGACGATGCCGGTCTCACGCCAAACACTATCGCGCTGTGGGCCAAGCCACTGCGGCCAGTCATCGGCATGAAGGGCAACATTGGCCAAAAGGAGAAGGAGCAGAGTTCGCATGACCCACCAAACTCAACTCGGTGAATCACGCTACTGATGATTCGCTGAATGCGGATGATCACTTGAGCGGAGCGACCTCCGCGCTAAATGACTTTCATGGTCGCCGCCACACCCAGCCTTATTGAAGACATCCTCCGCCTGAAGAAGGAGCGCAATGCGCTGATCCTCGCGCACAATTACCAAACACGAGACATCCAGGAGATCGCAGATTTTGTCGGCGACTCACTGGGGCTGGCTTACAAGGCGAAGGAGACGAACGCGGATGTGATCGCCTTTTGCGGTGTCCATTTCATGGCAGAGACGGCGAAGATCGTGAATCCCTCGAAGATCGTGATCCTGCCAGATCGCGATGCGGGCTGCTCGCTGGAGCAGAGCTGCCCTGGACCGCAGCTTGAAGCTTTTCTCAAAGCGAATGCGGCGAAGAATTATTATGTGATCGCCTACATCAACTGCAGCGGTCATGTGAAGGCGCTGAGCGACTGCATTTGCACGAGTGGCAACGCGGTGAAGATCGTCGAAGCTGCGCCGAAGGATCGCCCGATCCTCTTTGTGCCGGATCAGAATCTGGGATCGTGGGTGATGGAGCAGACGGGGCGGAAGATGGATCTGTGGAAGGGTGCCTGCTATGTGCATGTTGAGTTCACGCGCGACAGCATCCAGGCGATCAAGGACGAGCATCCTGATGCTAAAGTGGTAGCGCATCCTGAATGTACTTATGCCGTGAGGATGCTGGCGGATGAGGTGTGCAGCACGGAGAAGATGGTCGGCTACTGCCGCACTAGTCCGTCGAACACGTTTATCATCGTCACCGAAAGCGGGATGCTGCATCGCCTAGAGCGTGAGGTGCCCGGCAAGCGCTTCATTCCCGGCCCGACCGGCCACTGCGCCTGTGCCGACTGCCGATACATGAAGCTGAACACGCTGCAAAAACTGCATGATGCGCTGCGTGATCTCACTCCGCACGTGGAGCTGCCAGAAGACATTCGTGCGCGTGCGGAGAAGCCAATTTTGCGGATGCTGGAGCTGAGCCGTTGAACGGGCTTATAAAAAACCGCCGTCACCCGGAGTGCGGATGACGGCGGTATGGATGGAATCGGGCTCAAGAGAGCCGGAACTGCTAATTACTTCTCTTTGCAGCAATCTTTGCCGCAGGTTTTGCCAGCGTCTTTGCAGCAGGTGGCGCAGGTCTTGCCTTTGTCGGCGCAGCACTTTTTACAGGCTTCACCGGCGAAGGCGGAGCTGGAGATGGCTGCGAGGGCAATGAGGGACAGAATGGTTTTCATATTTTTAGAGATGTTTATTGGGTTTGAAATGAGTGGACTGACTTTGAGACATTGAACCAGATGGAATGACGCGAGCTGGGAGATCGGGCTGACTGATCCGGTGGATCGTTTGAGGTGCGCTTTTTGCACGGACAGACGCATCAGTGACTCCGAGGGCGGAAGCCTGAAGTCTCAAGTGAGCAGCGCGCAATACTGAAGATAGAGCGGGGTCACCGGTCGTGACGACCTGTGATTCAGCGCAAGCCGGAGTCCGGTCTGCTGCTCCCACCTCAGTGGTGGGAGCACCTCCGCGACAGGCAGCCACACCCACGTCTGTAAATCGACCAAGACCAGACGGGGTGCGGCGGCGATGTCAGGGGAAAGGTTTCTCTCGAGCGTGCCCTGGCAGCATGGGCAGTCGGACTCGTGAGCAGGCTGGTCTTTTGGCGCGTCCTCAGGCAGGAGAAATTTGTGGCATGAGAGGCACTCCGTTTTTGTCGGCAGCGCCTTTGCCATGCAACACCAGCACATGGGTACTGCCATGAGCAGGACCATCAAGAACTGGGTAAGCCGGGTGAACATAACGAGCTATTGAGTCAACGTTCGCTAGCAGCGTGTTCAATCAGGCTCGCGGGTGAAACTGCCGATGCACCTGCTTGAGGCGCTTTTGATCCACATGCGTGTATATCTGCGTCGTCGAGATGTCCGCATGACCGAGCATTTCCTGGATCACGCGTAGATCGGCACCGTTGTTTAAAAGATGCGTGGCAAAGGAGTGCCGAAGCAGGTGCGGATGCACGCGATCCCCAAGTCCTGCGGCTTTGGCACGCTCTTGGACGATTTGATACACCCGCGCTCGGGTGAGGACGGTGCCATTGATGGTGAGAAAGACGTGACTCTGCGTTTTCGGCTTCACTAAAGCTGGCCGACCATGGGCAAGATAGGCGGCGAGGGCCTCCCGAGCTGCGGCTCCGACGGGTGAGAGCCGCGTCTTGTTGCCTTTTCCAGTCACGCGAATCCAGCCCTCTTCCAAGCTCAGATTTTCCAGACGGGACTCCACGAGTTCGGTCAAACGCAGGCCGCTTGCATAAAAAAGTTCCAGGATCGCGCGGTCACGGCGGTCGAGTGGATCGTTGCCAACAATGGACTCCACGAGAAGCCTAGCATCCTGCTCATTGAGCGTGTCTGGCAGATGTTTTTCCTGACGTGGCGGCAGGATGGGTTCAGCCGGATCACCGACACGTTTGCCACGAGCAGCCAGCCAACGGAAAAATATTTTCAACGCTACCAACTCGATTCGGGCGCTTGAGGCAGCGAGTCCATCCCGCTTACGGCGAGCCAAATAATCGGTGAGCGTTTGGGTGGTTACAGCAGAGATTTCCGCCATCTGCCGATCCTCTTTCGTCCATGAGGCAAAGGCCTCCAACACGCGGCGAATGAGCACCTGATAGTTCGTGGAAAGGCCGCGCTCAGTGGCTAGGTGGAGGATAAAGCTGTCGATTGCATCAAGCACGGCGGGACTCTCATGCAAAGCAGCTCAGGCGCAAAGGCTGATCTTTAAAGTCCAGCCGCCGAAGCCTCAGAGCATGGGCTAAATTGCGCGCCTGCTGCACCTCTGGTTATATTTTCCAGAATGGCATTGAACGAGTTAAGGCGGGGCTTGGTAAGGTTTCCTTTGCCAGTCTCCGCGCTCCTGCTAACATCGGCCTCCCATGAATCCCGAGGCGCAAAAATTGGTCGATGCCGGCAAGCTAACAACGGCAGATGCTGGAAAACTATCCAAACTGGAAGCAGGCACATTTTGCCTGCACAAAAGCTGGGGGGTGGGCCGTGTCTCCGGCTGGGAGCTGGCGGACGAACGTCTGATCATCGACTTTGAAGGAAAACCAGGCCACGGCTTGAAGCTAGGTTTTGCCCTCACTAGCCTGGAGGTCTTGCCTGATGAGCATCTCCTGTCACGCCGCCTGATCGACTTGGCCGGCCTGAAAGAGATGTCGAAAAAGAATCCAACAGAGCTGGTTGAGCTCGCGCTTACCTCCTCTGGCAGTCAGATGTCTCTCGACCGTCTTGAGGCGCTGCTTAAGCCTCTGATCATTGCTGAAGCCGACTACAAGAAGTGGTGGGAGTCGGCAAAAAAGACCCTCAAAGCCGCACGCCACATCGTGGTGCCGAGCAAACGTCAGGACCCACTCGTGCTGCGTGACTCCAAAGAAAAGCCAGGCGGCGGCATGGTGCAGGGCTTCCTGGCCAAACGCGATCTCAAGGGCAAGCTGACCGCGCTGGGGCTGATCTCAAAGGATCTCGATCTCTTTGAAGATGCCCTAAACGAACTCAAGCCCGTCTTCCAGGACATCTCGGACACCGTTCGCAAAGCTTGGAGACTGCATTTGAAAGAGAGCCTGCAATTGCTTCTGGCACGCGATGAAATCATCGAATCCATCCCAGAAGGCACGGCACCGCTGGGTTCCATGAAGGTTTCTGACCTTGTTTGTGAGGCTCGTCCTTTGCTGGCCGAAAACATCGGTGGCCTGCCTGTCGCCATGCTCGGGCGCATGTATCGCTCCTTCCCGGCAGCCTTCCCAGAACGTGTCTGGGTGCCTGAAATCCTCAATCACCTCACTCGCACAGGTGGTCGCGCCGTGGCTGAGATCGCAGTCGTTTTGGATGCCAATGGTGAGCTTGAAGTGCTCTCTGAGTTCCTCAAGAAAGCAGTCCGCAACCGCACCCTCAGTTCCGATCTGCTGATCTGGATCTGCAAAGAGCGCGGCGGACTAGCCAAGTCCGTATTCAGTATCGATCTTGGCAATGCCATTTTGGATGCCGTCGAAGACGATCAAGTTCAAGGCGGACCAAAGCGTGCCGGTCGTCTCAGCGTGCAGCTTTCTGACGATAAAACACTCATTCATGAGCTCGTGCAGGACACAGACGATGAGTCGCTGCGCCTCTTTGCCAAGCGCCTGCTTACTTCATCCGTTCTAGATGAACTTACCCGCCGCTCTCTGCTGGCGCGTGTGATCAAAGCACGGCCTGAGATTGAAGCCATGACGGAAGAAAGCTCCGAAGCGCGTGAGGACAAGAGCCTGATCGTCTCGTGGGACAGCCTGGAAAAGAAAAAGGCAGAACTCGACGAACTCGTGAACGTGAAGATCCCACACAACAAGAGTGAGATCCAGATCGCTCGTGATGAAGGCGACCTTCGTGAAAACGGCGGCTACAAAGCAGCCCGTGACCAGCAAGCCGTGCTGAACCGCATGAAAGAGCAATTGGAACGTGAAGTCGGCCATGCTCGCGGCACCGACTTTGCCAAAGTGGCGACCAAGAAAGTCGGCATCGGCACCGTTGTGGACTTCACTTACACAGACACTGGCGTGGCTGAGACTTACAGCATCCTTGGAGCCTGGGATGGCGATACCGAGAAGAACATCGTTTCCTATCTTTCCGAGATCGCCAAGGCGCTCATCGGTAAGAAGGTGGGTGATGATGCCGATCTCCCGACAGACACTGGTGCCACTCGCTCGGTGAAGGTCGTAGCCATTCGCGCCTTCAATCCTGCGGCATAAGTTCGGTGAAGCTGGTATTCCCAGCTCATCCCTGAAAAAGCTTGGGGCGGACCACTCGGTCCGCCCCTTTTTCATTCGGTAGATTGCCAACAGCCATATCGGTCAACCACACCCTTTGGTGAAAGCTTCGATCTTTCGATCTGAAAACACTCTGCCATGGATTCGTGGTCACTTGTCAGGTCGTTGTCATGAGGTTGTAAAATTCTAGTGAGATGATGCTGTTTACCCGAAAGCGCGGTCCGTCAGGTGTGTGATCAACCAAGTCCTGATCTGAGCGATTGAATGAGGCCAGATCGGTGGTGTTGAGTGCTTTCACCCGACTACGAACGAAGTGTCTAAAGCCACGCTCTTCCGACGATTTGGCGGCCCGCACAACGGCTGGTAAGACTTTCGTAAAGCCTCCGACTATTATTGCTTTTATAAACCGAGACGCTAAAATGACCATGTTCTCACTTTTGATACATGTTCACACAGCCCCTCTCCCGCACCCATCGTCTGAGCTACTGCTGCCTGGGGCTTTTGGCCCTTTTCACGCTCGGAACTTCTCAAGCGGCTCCGCAAACGAGGTTGCTGGTCGATCTTTCAGCCAAACCGGCCTCATGGGGACTGAGTGCCTTTGATTTGTGCATTCTCCGCGTGGATGCCCAGGTGGATCTGGAATCCGCACATGCACTAGAAAACAAGTGCTTGGCGCGCGTGCCGCTCTTCGAAGTGGCGACAAATTCACCCGCAGCTCTCCGCGCTCAGCAACTCGGCGTGCCGCTGCTGGAAGGCAATGTGCGCGGCATGTCCCGGCTAGATGCGACACACCCAGGCTGGGCATCAGTGGTCGTACATGAAATGGCAGAGGCGGCGGCTGAGCGTGGTTTTGATGGAGTGGTTTTTAGCGAGACGGAGACGATCAGCCATGATGCTGAGCGCGCTGCCGTCCTGCGTGTTCTTGCTATCATAAAGGCCACCTACCCCGACAAGTTGCTTTTTCTTGAAGGCGGATTCGATCTACTGAGTGAGGCGAGGCGGCATCTGGATGGCATTGTATTCATGGAGCAGAAAGGCGAAAAAGAAGCCCTGCTTCTGGAAAATCGCCTGCGTGAGTCCACGCGCCAAGGTGTGCAGCCGTATGTGGTGGCCTTTGCTGATCCCGAACAGCCGGGTGACATCGCTGCGCGCACGGCCCGTTTTCGTGAACTCGGTGGCGTGCCGTTCTTCACGACCGCTGCTTTGGACGGCGTCAACCTCGGTCCGCTGGATGAAATCACTCGCCGTGTTCTCGTGCTGCACAGTGGCAGTGCGCGTGAGAGTTTTACGGCGCGTGTTCTTCAGGGTTCCTTGGAGTGGCTGGGGTATCAGATCATCTACCAAGACGCCGGCGCCGGGACACTGGCGGATCTGATGCCTGCTCATATCGGTGTGAATGCGGTGATCTTGGATCAGAGTTTGAAGCTCGGCGCAGAGCGTCAAAAGAACCTTGCCGAGCTAGTCGCTGCACTGGCTCTGAAGAAAGTACCATTGCTGCTGACCGGCCTGCCTTGGGAGAAAACGGAGGACTGGCAAATGGTGGCCAACGCGCTCGGGCTACAAGGCAGCGGAAAAGCTGTGCCGACACCGAAAGCGGCCACTATTAGCCAAGTCGAAACAGGCCTGCTGATGAATCAGGGAACTCAGAAAGCACGCACTCAAGATTGGCGTGACTTGCGCAGCCCAGTGGGTGCCAGAGTGCTGCTTTCAGCCCAGGCTGAGGGAAAGTCTGGCCCCATCTTTGATCAGGCCTTTCTCACGACATGGGGCGGAGTCTGGCTGGACGCCCTCGCGATGGAAGCCGGGCCACAGATGAACCCCCTGCCATTGCTGGAAAGCTGGCTAGCAGCGCAACCAGTGGCCCCAGTGGCAGACACCACGAGCCTTGATGGACGCCGCCTCTTGGTCACTCAAATCACGGCAGAGGGTTTTGCCGATACGACCAGTCTGCCTGGCTTACCACTGGCCTCTGAAGCCATGCTGGATCGCGTGCTCATGCGCTACGCATTGCCTTTCACCGTTGCCGTTTGTGAGGGCGATCTACGTGGCCTGACCCCAGGTCATGATCGGCGTCAATCCATGCGCTTGCAGGAGACAGCGCGGACGATCCTCGGTCTCGGTCAGGTAGAAGCAGCGTCCTACAGCTACAGCCTGCCCGCCACATGGTCTGGAGCTGCGCCCATCTCAGGTGCGCTCAGTGCCACCGCCCCAAAAGGCAAAGTGGGACTGGAGCGCGAGATCGCAGGCTCGCTCGCTTTTATCCATCAGCAGCTCCTCGGGAGCGGACGCACCATGTCGCTCATGAGCTGGCCACAGGGCACCGTGCCCAGCCCAGCAGCCGTGGCTTTCTCCCAAAAAATGGGCGTGGAAAATGTGGAGACCATCTCCCAGCAGATCCTCCCAGGGCGCATCCCCGCTCCAGCAGCGCGCAGTTGGGGCGTGGGAGAAAATTTCCAAACCCTCATGGTTCAAACGCGCCACGGTAAGGCACTAGACGCCGCCGCTTTCATCGCCGAGGCCCAGCGCACAGGTCAGCAACGCTGGCTTAGCCCCATACAGGCTAGCCTCAGTTTTCAGGATGCCGCGAATGAGACTTCATTGAAGCAAGTCGAGCGCCTGCTCAATTGGTGCGCCTCCCAGCCGCTTCAGGCGATCACCGCTGGTCAATATGCAGGACTCTCACGGGATGCGGCAAGCACGCGCATTTTCCAGACTGGCCCAGCGCGCTGGATCATCGTCAATAAAGGTCAAGCGCGCACCCTGCGCCTGCCCGTCAGCGCAGGCGTGCCGGACCTAGCGCGCTGCACAGGCGTGGCAGGTTATGTGCAGCAGGGAGATCAGCTTTACATCCACACGCTGGGACTGCGCCGGACGGAACTCGTCATGCGGTCAGAGCCAGTGCGTGAGCATCTCCGGCTCACCAGCGCCAGTGCCAGCATTCGTTATCTGGAGTCGGGCATCAATCGCGCTTTGCTCCAAGTCTCGCATAGCCGCCCAGTAGAGTTCGTCTTTGCGGGCATCGCCCCAGGTAGCATCTGCCAGATGATCGCCAATGGTAAGCCAGACTACCTCATGGCTGACACGGCTGGGCGCATCGAATTCATCGTCCCGAACCAGGCCACCGTGCAGCTCAGCATCCTCGCGAACCATAAGTCGGCCATGCGCTAATTGAGCTTTTGTTACCCTCTTTCCACCTCATGCCTTCTCAGCCTTCTGCTCCCGCCCGCCGCTCCTATCTCGGCTGGGTGGTTCTTCTTTATCTGCTGCTCGCCGGAGTCTGGGCCTGGCGGCTACGCACCGAGCTTGAACCCATCGCGGATAATCTGCGCGCACCACGTTTGGAGCGGCTGACACGCTATTTATTAAAAGCTCCACCAGAGACCGTGCAGCCCATCCTCATGAGCGTCGCCCTCATCCCAGACGAGCGCTTAGCGCTCATTGATCAATGGCTTCAGCATCCGCCTTCTCAGCAGCTACGCGAGCTGACCGTACAGGATACAGCGATGCTGAAAAACGCGGGTAGCCTCCGTGATGCGCTCCTGCTCAGTTGGATCGGTCAAGACCACTCATCATCTTCCATCGAGGCACATCTCATGATCACTGCAGCGGGTGATAAAATCGATGACACGCTGCGACTTTTTCTCCTGGAGCGGCTAGCCTCTCGTGCGCAGCGTGAAGGCGATGCCGAATCCGCGCTTTCCATTCTTGAGCGTGCTACGGACTTACCGACATCGACCTGGAAGACCGTCAGTTCCTTCATTCAAATCGCCCGCACCCTTGATCAAAACCTCATCGCGCTAAACACCGTGACCCGTTGGCTTAAACGCCACCCTGCCAACAATCCCGAGGCACGGGAAATCCAAACAATGCTCCTCCTGCGCAACAACCGTGCAGAAGATGCCCTAGCCCAGCAGCTCGAAGCCCTACAAGCCGCACCACCTAGCGGACCGCTGCCCGCTCCTGATCTCGATCTAGCACTCGTCGCCGCGCGTGCGGCAGGGCGGAGTGGAAAACTGATCCCATGGTTAGAGCGCCAGCTCGCCGCCTATCCAGAGCACCTCCTCACACCTGAAAAGCTGCTGAGTGAAGCCGATCTCGATCCTGATTACTGCCACTGGCTCGCCGAGTGGGCCGCCATCGCAGATCGTGAGCTGCCAGCAGCACTTGCCTTTGATGCCTGCCTCAGACTCGCTGCCACCGGCCAGCGCAGCGCCTTCACTCGCGTTTGCTTGCTCGCAGAGTCCGCCAAGCGTCTGCCAGAAGCGCAGGCCTTTTTAAATATTGCCCTCGCGCAACCAGCCCTCCGAGTCGCCGTCCTCGAACTCGCTCAGATCGACCCCCTCGGCCAAAGAGTCGTGGCCGAAGCGCTACGCCGTGCGCCCAAAGATCGCGACCTACATTTCGCCGCGACATTGGCATTCGTCGCTCAAGCTCAGCCGGGCACTGCCGCCACCCATTGGCTGAGCTACCTGCGCCGCTTCCCCGCCGATCTCACGGCCAGTCGGCGCCTGATTCAGAGTCACCTCTCCGCCCGCCAGCCGCAGCTCGCACTGCGTGTGTATGAGTCACTCGATCCGCAAAAACTCACGCCGGCAGACCTTCATCAGCGGGATCTGATCAGCCAACTGTAAACAGTTGGATCTCCGGAATGCCAGTCCAGTTTCGGCCCGTGATGGCAGGACGGCTCCAACGTAGGATGAGTGTGTGCTAACAGGACCGCTCGTCTCCCTGTGGCACGAGAGCACACAACGCCTACGAGCCATCATCAGTTCCCTTCGGCAACTCCCACAGTGCTCTATCGTCAGGGAAGACGAGCGGTCCAAAGCGATACGCTCAACCTACGGCTAGACAGTCACATCACTTCGACGATGCCCCCGCATTAAACAGCCGCGTAAAAAAAGTGGCTAAAGAAAAAAGTCGCCAAAAAAACTTTATTCTGATTAGCTGTGCCTAATTCAGCAATAATCATGCGAGCACAAATTCCATGGCCAATGCGCTATACTACCTTCGGTGCCACGACGTGCTTGAGTAGGGGATTCCTTTCGCTGAGTACGTGTTTAGCCCCAAGGAGCAGGGTCGCCCTCGGCCCTCGGCCCGTGCTCGGTGCTCGGTGCTCGGTGCTCGGTGCCTAACGGCGCTTCAAACGAGGCCCTCCGCTTTTCAAGCTGGAAGAATCACGCCGACTTTTTCGGACGAGAGGAGGCTCTGGTGATGAGGCGCACTTACAGATGCTCACACGGCACCAGCAGATTCCCGCTCGGTGCCGACGGATCATTCCGCCGCACCGGAGCTTCATCGCGCCGCGAGGTGGAATCATTGCACCTCACCGGAACATCATTGCGCCGCGAGCTCGAATCATTGTACCGCACCGAATCATCACCGCGCCATGAGGTAGAATCATGGTACCGCACCGAAGCATCACCGCGCCGTGAGGTAGAATCATGGTACCTCACCGAAACTTCACTGCGCCGTGAGGTACAATCATTCTACCTCACCGGAC
>CAZOVY010000006.1:0-102013 GCA_964583255.1 uncultured Prosthecobacter sp. | reverse complement strand
GGGAATGACCGACCTCCTCACGCCCTTCCACTACGACTACATGGTGAAGGCCATCCTCGTCAGCGGCCTCATCGGTGGCGTGTGCGCGTTTTTGTCTTGCTTCATCACGCTCAAAGGCTGGTCGCTGATGGGAGATGCGCTGTCTCATGCGGTGGTGCCTGGCGTGTCGCTGGCTTGGCTGGTGGGGTTACCTTTCTCAGTCGGTGCTTTCATCGCTGGCATCCTGGCTGCGCTGAGCATGGGCTGGGTAAAGCGGCATACGCGACTGCGTGAAGATGCGGTGATCGGCGTGATCTTCACCAGTTGGTTCGCGCTCGGGCTGCTGCTCCTTTCGCTTTATCCGAGCAATCTGAATCTGCGCACGATCATCTTTGGCAACATCCTCGCCATCTCCGATCCTGACATCCTGCAAGTGCTCATCATCTCGGGAATCTCGATCCTCGTGCTCACCCTGAAGTGGCGTGATCTGCTGCTCTACTGCTTCGATGAATCACACGCCCGCAGCCTCGGGATGAACACCTCGTTCCTCCACTTCCTGCTGCTCTCCCTGCTCGCCGCCACCGCCGTCGCCGCGCTGCAAACCGTCGGAGCCTGCCTTGTCGTGGCCATGCTGGTGACGCCGGGCGCCACCGCTTATCTGCTGACGGATCGCTTTGGCAAAATGCTCATCATCGCCACGATCACCGGTCTGCTCTGCGGTGTCTTGGGCGCGTATGGTAGCTACTTTCTCAATGGCTCCACCGGCGGCTGCATCGTGGTGTTGCAGACACTGGTCTTCCTCGTCGTGCTGTTCCTCGCCCCCAAACATGGCCTGCTTGCCTCCCGCAGACAGCGCTGCATTGCCGCCATGGCATGAACCTCCTCGCTCCCTTTCAATACAGCTTCATGAACGAGGCGCTGATGATCAGCGCGCTCGTCGGGGCCGTGTGCGCGGTGCTCTCCTGCTATCTCGTGCTGAAAGGCTGGTCGCTCATGGGCGATGCCATCTCTCATGCCGTGCTTCCTGGCATCGTCGCGGCCTACAGCATGGGCTTGCCACTGGCCGTGGGTGCTTTTGCTTCGGGCCTGCTCTGCGCCGTCGCCACCGGCTGGATCAAGTCGAGCACGCGGATCAAAGAAGACACCGTGATGGGCATCGTCTTCACAGGACTGTTTGCGCTCGGACTGGTGATGTTCACCAAGATCCAGACAGAGGCGCATCTGAACCACATTTTGTTCGGCAATATCCTCGGCATCGAGCGCGATGACATGATCCAGACCATCGTCGCCGCCAGCGTGACCCTGGTCGTCGTGCTGGTGATGCGGAAAGACCTCCTGCTGTTTTGCTTCGACCCCGCTCATGCCCGCGCCATCGGACTGAACACATCCATGCTCTACTATGTGCTGCTGTCCCTGTTGGCAGGCACTATCGTCGCCTCGTTGCAAGCCGTGGGCATCATCCTCGTCGTCGCCATGCTGGTGACGCCCGGTTGCACCGCGCGGCTGCTCACCGATCGCTTTGATCGAATGCTTCTCATCGCCGTCGCCTCATCCGTGCTGGCGAGCTGCCTCGGTGTCTATGTCAGCTTCTTCATCAATGGAGCCACCGGAGCCTGCATCGTGCTCGCACAGGCACTCTTGTTTGCCCTGGCGCTGCTGCTGGGGCCGAAGCACGGCCTGATCGCCCGCCGCTTCCGCGCGTGAAATGGGGATCACGGCACATCCAGATCGAGTACTTCGATGGCTTTGATCAGTGCCTGAGTGCCGTTGTGGTCGCTAGCTCCTACTCCGAAGTGGCCTTCTTCAAGGGTCGAGTCGGTGACAGTTCCGAGCACGTCGCCATTGAGTTTGGCGGTCAGGATCTGACCGACGACGCGAAGCTCAAGCTCGTAGTTCTGGCCCACCGTGAGGGGCGTGCTCAGGGGGAATTCACGCAGGGGCCTGAGGCTCTTCGTGGCAGCGTCATAGCACCACAACTCGATCTGGCGCTGGTTCTTTACGCTGATCTCATAGACACCATGAAGCGCGCTCACGCGGGCGCGCAGAGCTGGGTTCATGCTGCCAAAAGTCGCCGACATGCGCACTGCACCATCGTGATTCGAGTCCTGATTCATGAGGTAGGTGGCAAAGCCGACATCGGTGAAGAGTAGCCCCGCCTCTGTTCGTTCCACACCACCGTCCAGCGTCAGCTCGGCGATAACGTCCTTCCAGGGTTCAGCGGCTGCGGTGAGCGCTGCGGGTTCTGCCTGCGGCATGGTCACCAGCGCCTGCGGCTGCGGCCAGAAAACAAAGCCACTCACCATCACCATAGCCACACCAATGACACCTAGTAGCCGAGGCCAGAGAGACTTTATGGGGAGCTTGCTCGTGGCCGCTGCCTCCAATGCTAAGCGCAGCGCAAGGGCCGTGGGGTAGCGCTGCTCTGGGTCCGTCTGCATGGCTTTATCGACGATGGCGTCTAGCCGGGGATCGATGTCTGGGTTCACCACGGAGGGCATGGCAAAGCGCCCTCGTGGGACACGCCCGGTGAGCATTTGGTAAAGCATGACCCCAACGGCATAAACATCCGCGCGGCCATCGACGGGCGTGCCAGGGATTAGCGCCTCTGGGGCGATGAAGTCGGCCGTGCCCATCGTGATATGGCTACCAGTGAGCAGTGTGCTTTCTGCATGGATAGTTTTGGCTAGCCCAAAGTCCGCCACCTTCACCTGCCCGTCTTTATCCAGCATGATGTTCGAGGGCTTGATGTCCCGGTGGATGATGTCTTTGCCATGCGCAAAGGCCAACGCCCCACAAACAGTTGCCGTAATACTCAAAGCCCGTGCGTGATGAACCGACCCCTCTACGGTGATGAGCTGTGCTAGGTCGGTGCCCTCGATGTACTCCATCACAAAGTACAGCAACCCTTCAGGCGTCTCACCAGCGTCATAGACGGCGACGATGTTTGGGTGAGTGAGTTGTGCCATGGATTGCGCCTCTCTTTTAAACCTCTCGGAATACTGCATCTCCCCCTCCTCGATCTCTGGCGGCAGCACTTTGATAGCCACCGTGCGGCGTAGGCTGCGCTGTATCCCGCGATAGACCGCGCCCATACCGCCACGGGCGATGAATCCGGTGATCTCATACTGAGGCAGCGCCTGCTGGATCTCCTCCGGACTCGGCGGCGACCACTTGCGTGCGTTCATTGATCGAGTCGCTGGCAGTGCATCAAACAAGCCCTGCACATTGGACTCAGAGATACGTTCACCCAAGCCAGCACCCCCGGCACCTCGTGGCGTCGGTCTAGGCACAGGTACTGTGGCATCGAGATCTTCCATAAATGAAGGCTCAGTCATAAAGGGCGGCACAGCGGCATTCGAGAGAATTCGCCACCAGTCAGGAAGAAATAATCAGAATTCAGCAGAAAGTCTGTAACGAACGAGAGGCAAACCGGTAAAGGATATGGGTGAAGACCTATTTTGATTCAGCCCAGACTTCGAGCGCGGTATTGAACCGCTCGCCGAGTACCCCCACCCAGGTGCGGAATAAGGCTGCCAGTGGCGCTGTTACTTGCCCTGGTCGCAGTGCCTCAGTTGCATGTGCTGTCTCAGTGACCAGCAGTTCATGTCGCCCTTACTGCACGCTCTGCATCAGTTGCGCGCGCTGTGCTGAGAATTCCCAGGCCAGTTGCTCCCTCTGCGCAAGATGCACAAGTTGCTCGGCCTCTGGCTGGGCTGGACGTGTCTGAGATTCCGCTACCTGGCTACTTGGCAAAGGCTTGCTTTAGATGCGCGATCTCTTCACCCACTTTGTTCTGATCGAACACGGTCTGTGCTACGTCGGATTCGAGCATTTCACGATAGTCTTTGAGCAGGCGATTCAGGGCCACACGCAGCGCTCCGTTGCTCAGTCCGAGAGAGTGAGCCATCGCGACACCATCTTCTCCGCGTAGGCTGCCTCCGGCGCAAAGCACAGGGCGCAGGACATCAAAAACATGCTCTTTACCGATAAGTGCATACTTCTCACGAACCCGCTGGAGCACGCCGGTCAGTAGTTCCTGAGCCCATTTGCGTTCGAAGATGCGGTCTGGCGTGTCCCCATCAGAAAAGCGCTCCCTCTGGTAGTGCTCTAGATCCCCATTGAATGAGCTAATATCGAGGCTCGTTTCCTCACTGTGATCGTGTTGGCGCGACCAGTTACCAAGAAAACGCTGAAGGCTAACAAGCAAGTAGCAGCGCAGCTTGCCCTTTGATTCATCCGCCGTCTGAAAGGAATCTAGGCGCAGGAATTTCACCAGGAAATCATGCAGCGCGTCCTGCGCATCGTGATGGCTGAATCCGCGCAGGCGGATGTAGCAGTAGAGCGGGTAGTGATACTGCGAGCAAAGATCATCCAGTGCGCGACGGACCTGCTTTTCGTCCTGACTGTGCAGCCGAGCGATGACTGTCCAGCGTGTTGCAGGCATCTGGCCCGCATCTGGTGGACGCGCTGGTTGATTCATCTCCAAGAATCAAACCAAGAAGGCCGTCATGCGCAAGGAGATGATTCTTAAGCATGGATTTAGAGATCACCGGGTCGGCCCAATCATGCCCTGGGGCTGCTCCAAAGCCTGGCGCTTTTCAGGAATGCGCTGCATCAAAGGAAGCTTCAGTTTGTCTTCCAGATTTTTGATCTGCTCGATCACACTGGGCTGACGCTGCTTTTTATCATAAGCGGTCTTCAGCAGTTTGTAGGCCTTCTGCCACAGCTCGGGGTCAGAGGTCTGTGCATACTGATAACCTGCGAAGCGCGCATAGCGGTCATTGTGACTGATGCGGTGTACTTCCAGGTAACACTCGGCGGCCTTCTTCGGATCATGCACCCGGCGGTCGTAAATCTCAGCCAGTGCGTTCCAAAGCCGTGCATCATCCGGCAGGAAGCGCAGGCCTTCGTTCAAGATGTCGATGCCACGCTGAATGTAGTCCGCGTAGAGTTTACCGCGCACCATCGGCTCGATGTCTTCATTGTAGAGGTAGCTTGAGGCAGCGTTGTAAGCCATGTGCCATGAGGCTTCGTCCCAGTAGTTTTGGTAGCGCGGTTGTAGCCGCGTGGTGATCTGGAAAAGGCTGTCCACCTTGGCCCACTCGATGTTTTCCCAGGCCCGATAAGCCCGCAGGTAAGTGATGCTGGCGATCAGTGAACGCAGTCCGCCCAGCGCTGCGGCAAAGCTCATCTGCCCCACGCTTTCGCGGATGCCCAAGTCGATCGGTTTACTCAGCAGTTTCGCCGCTCGCAGGTGCTGCGTGACCGACTCCTCCAGCGGCAACTTCACGCTGCCGAGGAGGAGCAAAACAACCAGAGCTTGGAGGCGACGCTTCATCAGAGTTCTTTCTCCACAAAGAGCAGGTGAGAGACGACCGAGTAGCCGACGAGATACAGCGCTGTCGTGCCTAGCATGAGGCCGATGCTGGCAGACGAAACGAGCTCGCCATTGATCACATTATCCACCACATCAAACACGCCAAGATCAGGAGTAACGATGGCGAGCAGGGCAGACAGCAGCTTCTCAATCACGTTGGAAAAGTGGCCCTGAAGGAAGTACTCGCGGATCAGTGACTGCCCGTGACCGATGATGGTGACACAGAAGGTGATGACGACCGTGAACAGAGTGCTGCTGGCAAAGCATGAGATCATCAGCGCTAGCGCCGCGATGACTGAGGCTTTCAAGAAAATCGCTAGCACACCGAAATGGACATTCCATGTGAGGCCCTGTTTACCAACGAACTCGTTCAACTGCGCGACAGCTTCTGGCGTGGCCACGCCTTCTTGCTTCAAGGCTCCGATGGACTGAGCCAGCACCATCGTCTGCCGTAACCAGAGAACCGCACTGAAAGCGATGTCCATGAGGATCAAGCCCACGCCGATCAGCACCAGCACACCGAGCAGCTTGCCGAGTAGGTATTCGAAACGCGGCACAGGTTTCGACAAGATGGTGTAGAGCGTGCGATCCTCCAGATCACGCGGCAGCAGCAGTGATGTGGCAACGATGGCGATGACGATGCTGAAGATTTGCAGCGCACCGAATGACACGTCCTTCAGCAGCTTCAATTGCTGCTCAGGATTCATCACCGGAAACGCAAAACCAGCACCGACTACGATGACACAAAAGACCAGCAGGAAGGCCAAGATCTTCATGCGCACGAGCTGCGTGACCGTGGCCGATGCGAGTGTCCAAATACGGGCTGGGGAGAAAGAAGAATACTTCATCACTTGGTTTCCTCCGTGGCTTCGAGAAATAGGCGCTCCAGCGTCGTGCGTGAGTGGCCTGAGCGGACGAGCTTGGCTCCGCCGCCTTGGGTTTCGATGAGCGATTTGATCTGCGCGAGAAGTTCAGGTGAGGCATCAGCCAGCACGAGTTCGGTTTCATTTTCCACGGCGATCAGGTCTTCAAGCCGACCTTCACGAACCATGCGGCCATGCGCCATGATGCCGACTCGGTCACAGACCTCCTGAATTTGCTCTAGCAGATGACTGGTCACCAGCACCGTGATGCCGCGCTCCTTGAAGCCCATGATCAAATCGCGGATCTTGCGTGAGCCTGCGGGGTCAACACCAGCGGTCGGTTCATCGAGCACGATCAGCCGTGGCTGATGCAGCAGCGCCTGGGCTAGACCGAGACGTTGCAACATGCCTTTCGAGAAGCCTGACACGCGCCGGTCGGCGGCATCTTCCAATCCGGTCATCACGAGCATCTCACGCGCTTTGTCTTTGAGATCGCGACCGCTCATGCTGCACAGGCGCCCGTAAAACATGAGTGTCTCCAGACCGTTGAGATGCTTGTAAAAATAGGGGTTCTCCGGCAGGAAGCCCACATCACGTCGGCTTTCCACTTCCGTGCTGGATTTGCCAAAAATGGATGTCCTGCCCTGAGTCGGTGAGAGCAGTCCGAGGATGGCTTTCATCGTCGTCGATTTGCCGGAGCCATTCGGGCCGATCAGGCCATAGACCTCACCCGGCTGCACCGTGAGGGAAAGATCGCGCACGGCCACAAAGGCCTGCTTGCCCAATCCCGATTTGAAAACCTTGGTCAAGTTCTCAACGGTGACGGCTGGGGGTGATGGAGCGGGTTCCGGCATGGGCAATGAATGAAGGGAAGCGCTGCCGCCCTGTCAATGCAGCACAAGCAAAGCTTCCACTTTAGATGTCCCTGACGACAGGGCGCACCGCCTTCACTGCCTCCGCATACTTCACACCAGAAGCCATGCCGCGATACCTTGCCAAAACCGTCTTCGATTCCACCGCAGCCTCTTTCTGAATATCCAAAGGACCATTGCGAACAAAGGCCATCAGTCCGCCGAGCCATTCCACAGCAGCAGGCCATTCGTCACTGACATCGACATAAGTGTCAGGCGTGAAGTCGATGGTGTGACCTGGGCCATTGTCATACCAATACACTTCCGAAGGGCTGCGCACCTGATCGCGCCCGAGCAAGCGCGCAGGCTGGTAAAGCGCCGCATGGCAGATCGATGAGGCCGCCTCGTGATCGGGATGCCGGTCGCGCGGCCAGAGCATGAAAGCCGTGTCAGGCTTCACATCCGCCACCACTTCAGCTACCGCACGCTTGGCGGCCAAAGTCGCCTCGAATCCCATGGAGGAATAGTTCAAGAAGCGCATCTCGATGCCGCGCTCCTTCGCCATGTCGATGCTCTTTTGCTTGAGCGTCTCTTCGCGTCCTTTCACTGGCGGCCAGTTGGTGTAGTCACCGATCAGGCTGAGAATCACCACCCGCTGATGCTGTCGCACCGCCTTCAAAAGAATGCCGGGCAACCCGTACGGACAGTCATCGTAATGGGCACCGATAGCGAGAATGGTCTTGGGCATGGAGTCAGTACGCCGAACTGTATATTTTTATGCCAAACTCCTTGCCACGACCTCCAACAAATGGCTACCCATCTGAAGATGAAGCTATCCCCTGTTTCCCGATCCAATCTGATCAAGCGCATGCGTGCGCTTGGCTGGCACGGGCCGGTCGCAGGTGGAAAGCATCAGCACATGGTTAAAGGCAACATCCAACTCTCGATCCCAAACCCGCACGGCGGTAAAGACATTGGCGTGAACCTGCTGAAAATCATTCTTGCCGAGGCAGGCATCACTCGTGCGCAATGGCTCAGGCTTTGACAGCCTCTGGAACCTGAACTTTGGGCAGCCCCATTCCCCGACGCAAAGCCAAGAGAACCCAAGAATCTAAGGCGGAAGTAAGCTCTGCAAGCGCGGCTCGCTTGGTTTCTCCAACAGCCAGCAGTCCACGAAAACCTGGGATCTTCGCGACATAGCCTTCTTCATCGCCGAGGTCCACGACTTGGGCGTGTTTGAGGGCGAGTTGGCAGTAGCGGCGCAGGTCGTTCACGGCTGAAAGTATGTAGGATGAGAATTGAAAGGCAATGCTGAAAACTACTTCCTTGGCCGCACCTTGATCTCCACGCGGCGGTTCAGGCCCTGCTCCTCCACGCTACCTTGAGTGCTGACGATGGGTTTACTTTTGCCCATGCCGGCGGCTTGGATGCGGTCGGTGCCGAGCTTCAGAGAAGCGCGCAGCCATTCGACCACGGCGTTTGCACGGCGCATGCTGAGTTCGAGATTGTAGTCCTCTCCGCCGAAGCTGTCCGTGTGACCTTCGACGATGAAGAGCGAGTTGGGATTCTTTTGAATGAGGAAGCCGAGCTTCATCAAACTCAGACGCGCACCCTCGGCGAGTTGATCGCTGCCGTATTCAAAGAGCAGGTCCGTGGGCATCAGGATCGGAGCCGTACTGCCACCCATCGTTCCACCACCACCGAGCAGATCATCCAGATTGCTGAAACCTTTGACTCGCGTGCCTGCTGCATCGCCGCCTTGGCCCTGCTTTTTGACTTCATCTAGCAGCTTCATGTCCACGCTGCCGCTGTCGCCAGGATCGAGAGCGCCTGCATCGAGCAGCATTTGTTTTTCAGAGACTGGCTTCGACAAAACATCGCGGCGCACGCTGGCCATCGCGCTCGCAAAATCGGGCGCTTCCATCGCCTGCGGGGCCAGCAGGGCGGCCATGTCCTTCATCGCACCACCGGCTGCGCGGCCATCGCCAGGATCGCTAGCTCGGAGGAAATTGGTCACGTCCTTCACGTTCGGCGTCAGGTCGATCTCCTGATTCTCAGGGATCATCTGCGCCTTGTCGAAGTTGTCGAGATTGGCCTCAAAGGACTTGATGTCAGGTTTATTTCCCGGCGCGATCAGCTCGGGGATTTCCTGGATGGCCTTTTGCTCCTGAAGCAGTTTCGGGTCGATCTTGATGCGCTCAGGCAGCTTTCTTTCCTGCACCGGCTGGGCATTGCCACCAAGCACGAGGCTGATTTTATCAAAGCTCACCAGCAGCAGCCCGTGAAACAAGACTGAGAGGATCAAGGCAAACATGATCCACCACTTCAGACTCCAGTCGTCGCGGGAGCGAAAAGCGGCTCGGGGAGTGCTGCTCCAACCGGAGGATGAGGTGACGTTGGCCATGGAAGTCGGGGAGCATAACACGGCCCAGATCAGTGCGACATTGCATTTTCATCGACCTCATCAGTCAAGTTCATGACCTGCATGAGGAAAATCTCCTTTGCCAAGCCGAAGGGGGCAGGTATGGACCGACTCCAAATTATGAGCAAAAAAAGTGACTTCGGATTAATCGGCCTCGCTGTGATGGGCCAAAACCTCGTTCTCAACGTGGAGAGCCGCGGCTTCCAGGTGAGCGTCTATAACCGCACCACCAGCGTGACGGATGAATTTCTCGCCAAACACCCTGGCAAAGCCCTCGTCGGTGCCCACACCCTGGAAGAATTCGTCGAGAGCCTGGCCATGCCGCGCAAGATTCACATCATGGTGAAATCCACCGCTGTCGCCGACTCAGATCGCGATGCCGTGGATGCCGTGATCGAGCAACTCATCCCGCTCCTCGCGAAAGACGACATCATCATCGATGGCGGCAACAGCTTCTACAAGACCACTGAGCGCCGCGACGTGTATCTCGCCGAGAAGGGCCTCCGCTTCATCGGCGCAGGCGTCTCCGGCGGTGAAGAAGGTGCGCGCAAAGGCCCTTCCATCATGCCCGGCGGCCCTGCCAGCACCTGGGAGGTCATGAAGCCCATCTTTGAAAGCATCGCCGCCAAAGTCGATGGCGAGCCCTGCGTCATCCACATCGGTCCCGGCGGTGCCGGTCACTACGTGAAGATGATCCACAACGGCATCGAGTATGGCGACATGCAGCTCATCTGCGAAGCCTACAACATCTTCAAGCACGCAGGCTTCACCACCGATGAGATGGCCGCTATCTTCAATGAATGGAACGAAGGTGCCATGCAGAGCTACCTCATCCAGATCTCTGGCAAAGCCCTCGAACAGAAAGACCCCGAGACTGGCGCGTCCATCGTCGAACTCATCGTCGATAAAGCCGGCCAGAAAGGCACCGGTCAGTGGACCCTCATGAACGCGGCGGAAAACGCCATCGTCATCAGCACCATCAATGCCGCTGTCGAAGCCCGCATCCTGAGTTCCAAGAAAAAAGCCCGCGTCGCCGCCAGCAAGCTGCTCACCGGTCCAGCGGTCAACATCACAACCGCCAAAGCCGAGCTCGTGAAGAAAGTTCACGACGCCCTCTACGCCTCCAAAATCATCAGCTACGCGCAGGGTCTTGATCTCATCAAATCCATGGGGGAAGCCAAGAAATGGGGCCTCGACCTCGGTCGCATCGCCAGCATCTGGCGTGGCGGTTGCATCATCCGTGCACGCTTCCTCAATAGCATCACCGACGCCTATCGTGAGAACCCCGAGCTGAGCAATCTCATGCTCGCCCCGTTCTTCATCGACGTGCTCAGCAAGACCCAGCAGAACTGGCGCGAAGTGGTCAGCCTGGCCACCCTCAACGGCATCCCATGCCCCGCCTTCTCAGCGTCCCTCGGCTACTACGACAGCTACCGCGCCGAGCGCCTCCCTGCCAACCTCCTCCAAGCCCAGCGCGACTTCTTCGGTGCCCACACTTATGAGCGCACAGACAAGCCCGAAGGCCAGATGTTCCATACCGATTGGCCTGAGGTGATCGGGTAACTCAAAAAAGGAACTCGGGCACCCCGCCCGCATCGTTAAATCAATTCAAGGCGGCCGAGGTAACTTGGCCGCCTTTTTTCATTTCCTTCTCGCCACAATGATGCTCGTGGTGGACGCTGAGTTGAGGTAGCCGAAACCGAAATTGACCGGTTTGACGGTGTGCTGGCCACTCTGGTAGGCGGCGCGGAGATCGGGTTGCTGTTGGGAAAAGATGCCGAGCGTGCGCTGGTAGTTGCCGTACAAATCTAAAGAAAGACCAGCACTGACGAGGCTGCGATAAGGGACGCCTGAGGGATCTTGGACAAGGCCTCTGGACTGGGAGGTGAGGTAGTTACGAATGGTCGAGAAGCTGTCCTGATGCATGAGGTAGGAGGCGCTTTTCACGAGAGCGGGCGGGTAGCCCTGCTTCGACACAAAGGTGAGGAAGGCACCACCGGGACGAGTGCTGCCGTTGGAGAGATCCTGACGGAAATAGAACAGACGTTTCTGACCGCCGAAGCCATTGCGAAAACGGATCATGAGGCCGGGCGCGGAGCCACCACGGGTGCGGGTGAGTGCGGGCGTGCCAGAGCCATCAAGCCCTACAATGTCCACGCTATCGACGGTGGCTCCAGTGCGGGCGAGGAAGGCGAGAAGCACGGGCAACGCACCGCGAAAACGTGAGGATTGCAGATCACGCCGCATGTCCACGGTGATGAAGTAGCCAGCCGACATGATGCTGCTCAAAGCGGTGCGCAGATTGTCCAAGCCACCTGCCATTTCCCCCGGTGAGAGAGTTTGTAGATCGGGCAGTGGCTCAGCGGGTTCGAGTCCACAGAGGATGTAGGTTTCTGCGTGGGGGAAGAGCTCATGCGCAAAGAGGTAGTCGGGACCGCTGAAGGGATAAAACAGCGCGCTATGCCTTTGCAAATCACCGATCTCTGATGAGGCCCAACTGCGCACGGACTGACCACGACCATACTCGTGGGAGCGCCAGAGAGCATCCATCTGCTGTTTGTGATAAGCCGAGGCTGAGGAACCGTCCAGACCTGCAAACATGCGTGCGACGTCATTGATGGCAGAGGACCGGAAGGGCACATTTAACTCACCCGCTCCAGCAAAGAGATTGCCACCGCCCGCCGCTTCAGCACGCCGCACGGTGGTCATGCCAGGCAGCGCGTTGGGTGGGAGCTGACAGGAGCTGAGCGCTACTACAGCGAGCAAACTTAGCAGACATGGAAGGGTGCGGTGACTCATGGGCTTGGGGACTTGGGGTGAGCTTGGATCAGGCCATCTTTTCGCGACAACGATTATCAAATCCTGCACGCCAAGGTCAATGGCCGCAGTTCACATTTTCTTCCGGCGGATCGGTGTCTCGGATCTCAGCGGCGTCTTTGAGTTGATCGATCAGCTCGTTGAATTTCTTGTCCTTGAACTCTTCGATCATGCGCTGACGCACGGCCTCCTTCACGGTTTCAAAGGGAACTGCTTCCGGCGGCTTGCTGCCAAGCAGGGTGCAGATGTGAAAACCGAGCTGCGTGTGGAAGACGGGGCTGATTTCTGCCTCCTTCATGGAGAAGGCGATGGTCTCGAACTCCTCCATGAACTCGCCACGCTTGAACCAACCGAGATCGATCTGCTGCTGGTCATCAGCGCGGTGCTCTTCAGCGAGCTTCATGAAGTCCGCTCCATCGAGTAACTGCTTCCGCACAGCGCGCATGGCGGCATAGACTTCTTCGCGGCTTTTCGCACCTTGCAGACTCTTGGTGATGTGGGCGGCGTGGACTTGCTCCTCGGTCATGTAATGCTGCGTGTTGGCGTCGTAGTAGGCGCGTAGTTCAGCTTCGGTCGGCACAGGCTCTGGGCCGTAGGCTTCGCCGAGTAGTTTATCCAGACGCACGCCACCTTCCACATTCACACGCACCACGGCCTCGTCTTTGTGTGGCATGCCGATGTTCATGTAAAACTGCTCCTCCCCACCAGCCAGCTCGATGAGTTTGTTCAGACGCTCGGTGACATCATCTTGATCGACCTCAGGCACACGTCTTTTGGCCTCTTGGCTCAGCAGCACGCGGGAGATGATGTTGTCCTTGGCGTAACCACGAAACTCCATGTCGCGCTCACAGCAGGACACTTGGAGCGTGCGCTCGTAGTGCCCCTTCACGTTGCGGAATTCGCCCTCGATGATTTCGTCGTCCACTTCTTCGCTATTGATGATCAGTGCCATGCGCGGGATGGGGAACGCGATGACAGCTCTACGCAAGGCGAAAGTGCTACTCGGAAGCCAGTGCCGCATCATCCATGAGAGGCGCTGGCGGCACGGCAGGCAATGGCGCGACGACATTCACATTCCAGGGGCGGAAGCGCTCGAAGATGCCTGGAGCCAGTTCCTTCGAGGTCTCATAGCCACGGCGCAGCATCTCCATTTTGGCATCGATGTTATCGACATGATGCAGAGCCACCGCTTCAGGTGTCTTTGGCAGCACAGGTGAGCCAAATTCATACTGACCGTGATGCGAGGCGATGAGGTGCAGCATGTGTAAGCGCACCATTTCACTCGCAGGCTCTAGCATCGTCCACTCAGCCGCTTCAGGTCGCTCGTGCATGTCACGCCAGAGTTTATTCAGCAGCTCCAGGCCGAGCGTAATGTGGCCGAGCATCTCACCGTGAAGCTGATGCGGCATGGCGAAGCTGTTCTCGGGGTACGAGTTCTCCCAAAGCTTGCCACAATCGTGAAACAACACGCCAGCGATGAGCAGGTCACGATTCAAATGCGGATACACAGCCGCGATCGCCGCCGCACAGCGCATCATTTGCGCGACATGCTCCACCAGTCCGCCTCGCCGCGCGTGATGATTTTCACGAGCCGCAGCGGTGCGGCGGAAGCGCTCGCCATGCTTTTCCAGAAATAGGCTGCACAGGCAGCGCAGCCGCGGATCACTGAGTGCGGAAACGTAATTCTCAATGTCTCTAAAGTCCGCCTGCTGCCGCGTAGCCAGATCAGCATCGCCCGCGAGCAGATCGTGTTTTTCTTCCTCAGAAAGCAGCCTCATCCGTGCCTGTCGCGGCTCGATGCCGTACTTGCCCGTGTCCACCCATTGCGCCGTGATTTCGACAAAAGTGCCGCGCTGAAGCGTGCGCACCTCGGGGAAGAGAGGGTTGTTATCAAAGACACGCCAGACCATGGAATCACCCGCGTCAGCCAGCTTCACCTCGAGAAAGGGTGCGCCCGTGGAAGTCTGCTTTTCACTGCGATGATCCACTTGAACATGCACCGCATAGGGCTGTGGCGTGGGCCCCGCCACCTGGCGGAGTTGCGTGAGGGTGAGCCGATCCGGCGCGTCGTGGCTTGAGTCATCCATGGAGCGAGTGAAGGTAGAAACGCGGAAAGATCAAAGCCGAAAGCTCAGAGCAGAGCTTACGCATGGAACGGGCCGATGAATGGTAGTGGCTCTTGTTATTGCTTTCAGATGAGTCAAGACAGGAGTCCCGATCCGTGAATCAGGTGTCCCATACGGGAGGAACCCCCGATATTACGTTCGCATATTTTCATGCGTAAGCCCTGTAGGCTTGGCTTTCCGCGGGAACGGCATCTTGCGTGCCTGCCTGCTGCATGTATCGCCAGAGATGATTTTGACTCTGCCTGCCAGCGCTATTGGCTTCAAAGAATGGTCCTATGTCTGCGACTCGCTCACTCAGGGGGTGCAGACGCTCGTGCTGCGCAAAGGCGGCATCCATGAGGGGCGCGGCGGTTTTGAGTGGAAACATCGCGGCTTCTTTCTCTTCCCCACTTGGTTTCACACGCAGGGGGAAAAGCTCCGTTGGGTACCAGAGAATGCACAGCGCTCCTTCCCGCCGGAAGAGGAACGCACAAGCGTGGACATCGATGGCTACGCCACACTGGAGCAGGTGTGGAAAGTCACCGACTGGACTAAAATGGAGGCACTGGCTCCGCTCCACATTTGGAATGAAGACGTCGTGCGTGAGCGCTTCGTCTATGATGATGAGAGCTGCCTGCACATCGCCCTCGTGCGTGCCTACAAGCTGCCACAGCGCTGGACTTTCCCTTATACGAAGAGCTACGGCGGCTGTCGCTCCTGGGTGAATCTGCCAGATGAAGGCTGCGCACTTCTGAAATCCGCCACCCCTGCACTCAGTGATGCCGCGTGGCAGGAGAGTGCCGCGCGACTCCACGCCATTTTGGACTGAGACCGATCAACCGATCTCCACTTTACCATCCACACGCTTGGTGAAGCGGTGCAGCAGCGCGCCGTCCACTCCATGATGAGCAAAGATCAGCGCGTCTGACTGCACACTGATATGAGTGAAACCGTGAACATCTTTGCCATACGGCATCGTCCGTTCAGGGTGCTCCAGTTTGCGTGTCTTCGCCCCGCCGCCACCGGAGAGGATGTGGGAGGTGAATTTCCCTTCCATCTCCAAATGCTGGAGATCATGGTCATGACCGCAGAGGTAGGCGTGGACCTGTTGCTTTTGAAGCAAAGGCTCCCATTGAGCAATGACCGGTTTGGTATCGCCATGATCACCGTTGGAATAAATGGGATGATGGCCGACGACGATGGTGAAAGGCGCGCGTGGTTTGGCGAGTTCGACTTTGAGCCACTCAAGCTGAGCCTTTTCTTCCTCCACCGTCAATGAGGCGCGGGTGTATTTGCCAGTCTTCTGATCTTTACCGCTGACATCGCGCAGATTGCTGTCGAGAAAGATCATCGTGAGCAGCGGCTTGTCGCCGCCGAGATCGACTCGATACCATTTGTTCGGCATCTTCCAGCGCACATCAGCCTGCTTTGCATAGGCGAGCTGAGTCCTCTCACCGCCTTTGTTGTCATGGTAGTCGTGATTGCCGAGCACCACATACTGCGGGCAGGGGAAGGCGCTCTTGGGGTACATGTCCTCAATGTCTGTCTGCCAGCGCTTCGACTCGACCGTGAATGGGGCCGACTCACCTGGAACCGATTTGCCCTTCACCTTCGGCATGGGATTCGTGGCTCCATAAAAGTTGTCGCCAAGCATCAGCAAAGCATCCGGCTTGAGGCTGTTTTTGACCGCAAAATCCTGCATCGCTTTGGCCACCGCTTTTTGATCAGTCGCGCCTGTGCCGAAGTCACCGATCGCTAGGAAGTTCAGCCCACCTCTGGCGACCTCTGCCAGCGTGCGTCTGGGTTGCAGATTCAGCGCCATGACAGCGCTGGAACAAAAGAGTGTCTTGAGCGCGCGGCGACGGGAAACGGTATTCATGAGCTAGCTGAAACGAGGCTCAGATCGTGATCTTACGATTGCGCGCCGTGATCGGCCAGCGCGCTGTGGCACTGCCATTTTCGATCACCACCGCCTCACCATGCATCGACACCGTCGGGCACACATGGCGCGGGATGCCATGCAGGGACTGACCGACGAGAAACTCATGCGCACGCTCAGTCTCCAGCACCAGATGCTCCTCACTTTGCATGAGCGCCGTCGCATCAGGTAGTTCCTCGAAACGCACACGCGGATGCGGATTCTCAGGTGCCACCGACTTGTGACCGAGATCGAGCGTCAGGCGGTTCACACCCGGCTTGCTGATCACACGCGCCAGCAGCACAGCGGCAGGCAGGAAAGGCAGATCGGGGAGTTTATCTCCATAGCCAAAGTCCCAGAGCACCGTCGTTCCCGGACTGCATGTGCGGTCCGTCTGAGTGGCATGAATGCCAAACGTGGGCGAGCCACCCGCCACGAGTTCTTTGACGATCACGCCCTCACCCACCAGCCGCTTTCTGAACTCTAGGATCGGCGCAAAAGACTCCTCACAGCGCTGGCGGCGCACCTCCAGCTCAGCGTCATGAATGTGACCATCATAAGCATGCAGACCGCGGAAAAGCACACGCGGCGTGTCCTTGATCACATGCACCAGATAAGCCGCAGCCTCTCCTGGCACGATGCCCGTGCGGCTCATGCCGCAGTCGAGTTCGAGAAACAAGCCGAGGAACACACCATGCTGCTGGGCCGCTGAGGCCACCGTGCGGATCGTCTCCTCATCATCGGCGATGCTTGAAAACTGCGTCTGCGGATACTTCAGCGCCAGCTCCGCCAGACGATGTGCATTCGGCCCCACGCAGGGCATCGCCAGCATCACATCCGCCGCGCCACCCATCGCGCACATCTCCACCTCAGCGATGGTGGAGCACTTAAACTTCGTGATCCCAAGCTCCACCTGGCGCTCGATCAGTGGCAGCAGCTTGTGCGTCTTCACGTGCGGCCGCAGCCGCTCCGCCCCCCCAGCGATCTGCACCATCAGTTGCAGATTGTGCTCGATGCGGTCGCGATAAAGCAACAGAGCCGGCGAAGCGACTTCATTTTCATTGTCGATGTGGAACCAAGCGTGGGCAGAGGCGGGAAGTATCATGTTAGAATAGGCATCTTCGTTGTTGGCTGAACTCTAGATCAAGCAAATAGCAATGCTTCCGATCACCATGATGAACCACCAAAGAAAGCCACCATTTTCCATTTGGCTTAAAATCCAAAAATAGCCAGTTGTTAGAAAAAAGGCGATGCCCCCAAATATCAATGCGGTAGCCACACTCCCCGACATGACAAAGACCAAAACCATTTTGGCGATGCCATAGATAAAGCTGCAAAGGAATACATTTTCACTGACCTGAAAAAGCAGCACAAGGCCGATGAGGAGTATGAGTGACATATGCAGATACTTTCAGGCAAGCCAGCTTTCATCAAGAGTGAAAGCGGTGGTGTGGTTATGACCGCTTTCTCTCCGCCCATTGGCGCGTGCGGTAGTGCCGAAACGCAAACAACAGCGTCAGGTAGGCTCGCACCGCCGTTTCCGAGATGAGCCGCCCCCACCACGAATCACTCAATTGTATGGATCACTGTGAAAGGCAAACATCGTCTCCGCGCTAGAGGAGAGCGGATTGCTGGTGCGAAAAGTAGAAGGCATGGTTGGCTAGTGAAAACGTAGGACAACAAGACCTACGAGGCATAGCCCCCGAACGGTCCACCCAAGTGTGCGCCACCAGTTCGTGCGCACGAGGCGACGATCTCAAAATTGTCCCGTATGCAGCAGCACCAGTGTGCAGGCTTCTTCAGTCGAGATTCCCGCAGCTTCCAGTTTCGTGGCGAGTCCGGCATTCTCCGCACCTGGGTTAAAGATTACCCTCCTGGGTTTGAGAGAGATGAGCTTGTCCGCCAGATCGCCTGAAATGGCAGGGCCGACATACATCGTCACCGTATCCACCGCCACTGTGATGTCAGACAGATCCGCCACCACCTCCAGGCCCTCGATCTCTTTCAGGCGCGGATGCACCGGCACCACCTCATGCCCATAGTGGCGCAGTAGAGTCAGCGCCATGTGCGCATAGCGGTCAGGTTTGTCACTGGCTCCGACAATGACCACACGTTGAGTGGCAGCAGCGCTCATGAGTGATCGAGATCCTTCTCATCCAGATGAAAAACGTGCAGCGCACGATGAGCCACCGGGGTGAGAACGATGCCCATCACCGAGATAAAGACCAGCCCACTGAACAGCGCATACGCACTAGCAAAAAGCTTCGCATCATCATTGGGCAGCTCCCCGACCGGCCCCATGCCACCCAGAATCATCGAAGCATTCAGGATCGAGTCCATCCACGAGAACCCCGCGATGCCGTGATACCCCAAAATGCCCAGCATCAGGGCAAACACGATCACGCCGAAAGCCAACATGAGAAACAGGATCAGCCGCTTCAGAAACACATGACGCGGAGCGATAGGGTCTTGGCGTGACTCGAGCATGACCCCGATGCTGCCAGTCACCGCCTATTTGCCAAGTCAAAACTCCGCACGCTGTCAAAGCTTGAGTGCCCACCCTGTCTTGATCGGCTCAGATGAGTAGCGCTCCGAGGATCCGCTTGTAGTTTCGGCACCTGCACGAAATTCGCGTCCGAACGCCGAGAACATCTTTCCGGTGGTGCACCCCTGCGGCGTGCGCAGGCAGCACCCCACTCACTTACTGCTCAGTGACGATTTCAGTCACGCGGACATCGTGCTCCTCACACGGAATGTCCGGCAGCAATTGCATTCCAAAGGCGATGCCGAGGATCCGCGCTCTGACTTCTGGCCGCGACAGCAGGCGATCATAAAAACCACCGCCACGGCCCAGGCGCGTGCCGTTGCTCTGAGCAAAGGCCATCCCTGGGATAAGAATCACATCCAGCGACTCAAGTGGCAGCACTTCCGAGCCCACGGGTTCCCACACGCCGAGCGGACCACGTTTCAAATCGTGTTCGTCGCGCACCTCCACGGGCTGCAGTTCCGTGCCTGAAACGGTGAACATCACTACCCGCCAGCCGCGCTCGCGTAGCCATGGTAGGAAGGTGGAAACGAGGTCCGGCTCGCTGCGCAGCCCGCCGAAGATGGCCACGGTGCCGGGTTTCTCCCAAAGCTCCGTCCGCGCCTGCAACCTCGTCACGAGCTGAGCCGACCACGCTGCCAGCGTGCTTTCCGGCACGGCACGAAGAAGCGCGCGCATTGAACGCCGCACCCCAGCCTTGGTCCATGAATCGTCATTCCCAGCCATCATCAGGCGGGCATCCTGCGCTTCATGCCCCACTCTGCCAAGACGGAAGGCAGAGATTTTCAGGGTTGTCAGCCGAAGCGTTGGCCTTTAGGATTTCCTCAGTAAAGGCTTATTCGCCCCATGATTCACGATCCCGCACCGGACCACGGTGGGCCTGCTCTCCTGAGCCGCCCTGAGAGGAAGCGCTTCTCCTTTTCCCGCCGCGTAGAAGATGAAAATCAGGTCGGTCTGCGGCCCACGGAAGGCTGGCGACAGCGCAATCTGCAATTCCTTGGCGAGGTGCTCATCCCCACCCTGCTGGCTCCGCGCAAGCCCAGCCACTTCTTCGACGGCGTGCCGCTCGCTGACTCGGATCAAATCGGCGTCACCTGGCTCGGCCACGCTGGCTTCTTTGCCCAAATGGCCGGCGTGAATCTGATCATCGACCCGAATTGGGCGCTCTGGCACGGCCCGGTGAAGCGCGTACGCCACCCCTGCCTGTGGGCCGGAGATCTGCCGCCTGTCGAGCTGGTGCTCATCACTCACGCCCACTTTGATCACCTGCATCTGCCCAGCCTCCGCCGCATCGCGCGCGGACAGCCCATCATCGTGCCGAAAGGTGTCGGCAGCCTTGTGAAGCGTTGTGGTTTTGGCGAAATCATCGAGCTGGATACATGGCAGCGCGCGCAATATCGCGACCTGCACATCACCCTCACCCCGGCGCGGCACTGGGGCGCACGCATGATCCACGACACGCATCGCAGCTTCGGCGGCTATCTCATCGAGAGCGCTGATCGCACGCTCTTCCATTGTGGTGACAGCTCCATGTTCGAAGGTTTTAACGAGATCGGTCAAAGAGCCAGCATCGATCTCGCCCTTATGCCCATCGGTGCTTACGATGCGCCCAGCGGACGCCCCGTTCACATGAATCCCGAGGAGGCGCTCGATGCCTTCGAGATGCTACGCGCCCAGCATCTGGTGCCCATGCATCACGACACTTTCCCGCTGGGTGGCGAGCCCATTCACGAGCCCGCCGAGCGCCTCGCCCGCGCCGCCGTTCAACGTCAGCTCGAAGACCGCGTCCGCATCCTGCTGGAAGGCGAGACGGCGCTGTATTGAGCGTTAAAAGATGGCCCTTGGTTCCAGTGAACTCTGTGGCAGACTGCACGCCATGAGCATCTCAATCGCTCTTCAACCTGTATCCTGGCAACGCATGGCACAAGGCATCGACGACGTGAAACAACGCCTCGAACGCGCCGCTTCAGCGCTGGAGCGGCTCGGCGTCCGCTACGCAGTGGTCGGCGGTAATGCCGTGGCCGCCTGGGTTTCTCGTGTGGATGCAGCCGCCGTGCGCAACACGCGCGACGTGGACATCCTCCTGCGCCGCGAAGACATGGAGCAGGCTCGCGCCGCGCTGGAGTCAGCGGGCTTTGTTCATCGCCGCGTCGCTTCGCTCGGAAAAGCGGCGTCTATGGATGTGTTCCTGGATGGCCCTGACGCGAAAGTGCGCGACGCCGTGCATGTTCTCTGGGCTGGTGAAAAAGCCGTACCCGATGCCATCGAATCCACGCCTGAACTTGGACAAACCGAGTCCGCCGAAGGCTTTGAGCTTGTGCCCTTGGAAGACCTCGTGCGCATGAAACTCATCTCCTTTCGCGACAAAGATCGCATGCACCTGCGGGATCTCATTTCCGTCGGTCTCGTTGATGCCGAATGGCCTTGTCGTTTTCCTGCCGTGCTAGCCCAGCGGCTTCAGGTCATCCTGGATGACCCCGATGGCTAAGCCCCCTTCGTCCGCTCCAGCGCGCGATTCCAGCCTGCCAGCAACGCCTTGCGCTGGGGTGCTTTCATCGTCGAAACAAAACGCTTCTCCGACTGCCATTGCGTGGCGATCTCGGCCAGGTTCTTCCAATAACCCACGCCAAGTCCGGCGAGGTAGGCCGCACCGAGCGCCGTCGTTTCCGTGACCACCGGACGCACCACCGGGACGCCGAGCAGATCGGCCTGAAATTGCATGAGCAGGTTGTTGTTGCTCGCACCGCCATCGACACGCAGCTCACGCAATTTCACCCCGGCATCAGCCTGCATGGCGTGGAGGATGTCCGTCACTTGATAGGCGATGCCTTCCAGCGCGGCTCGCGCGATGTGCGCCTTCGAAGTGCCGCGTGTGATGCCGCAGAGAATGCCACGCGCGTGCTGATCCCAATGCGGTGCGCCGAGCCCGGCAAACGCAGGAACGAGATACACACCGCCCGTGTCCGGCACCTGCGCCGCGAGCGCTTCGATGTCGGAGGATTTTTTGACAATGCCCAGTCCGTCGCGCAGCCACTGCACCACCGCTCCGGCGATGAAGACACTGCCTTCCACGGCATACTCTAGCTCGCCGCCGCCGAGCTGCCACGCCACGGTGGTCAGTAGATTATTTTTCGACTCGATCTGCTTCGTCCCCGTGTGCATGAGCATGAAGCAGCCGGTGCCATAGGTGTTCTTCACCATGCCCGGCTTCGTGCAGACCTGACCAAACAACGCCGCCTGTTGATCCCCCGCGATCCCGGCGATGGGGATGCTGCCGCCAAGCAATGTTGTCTCCCCAAAAACACCGCTGGAGGCCTTCACTTCAGGCAACGCTGTAGCAGGCACGCCAAAGAGCTTTAACAAATCCTTGTCCCATGCGCCTTTGCCAATGTTGAAGAGCATCGTGCGTGAGGCATTGCTCACATCCGTGGCATGAACTTTGCCGCCCGTTAGATTCCACAGCAGCCAACTATCAATCGTGCCAAACGCGAGCTGTCCTGTTTTCGCCAGTGCCTTCGCCTCCGGCACATGCTGGAGGAACCAGTGCATCTTCGTCGCCGAAAAATAGGCATCAATGACCAGCCCCGTCTTCTCGCGAATCATCGGCGCCGCGCCCTTCGCCTTCAGCTTATCACAATAGCCCGCTGTCCGCCGATCCTGCCATACGATGGCCTTGCCCACCGGCTTCCCGGTCTTCTTGTCCCAGGCCACTGTCGTCTCACGCTGATTCGTGATGCCGATGGCGGCGATGTCCTTCGCCGTCAGCTTCGCCTTCTTCAGCACCTCCTTCGCCGTGCGCAGTTGGGTGCTCCAGATCTCCTCCGCATCATGCTCCACCCAGCCCGGCTTTGGGTAATGCTGCGTGAACTCCCGCTGCGCCGTGGCAATCACTTTGCCAGTGTGATCAAAGATAATGCTGCGGCTGCTAGTCGTGCCCTGGTCGAGTGCGAGGATGTATTTCATGGCGGCGATTCTTCACATCACCGCCGCCATGACAAGCCTTCTGAGAAAGCGATGATGACTTTAGGATGACGCATGAATGAACCACAGCGTGGTTCTCCATGAATAGACGGGGGTTGAGGCACGAAACCCCCGGTCATGTAACAGAACCCCCCGTGATTGGCGCAACCCCGGAGGGCGTTGCCCATTGAGCGAGCGATGTCGTCGTCATGAGGGACGTTAGGTAGGCACGGCGTTCGGTGCGCATTGGGCAACCCCTCCAGGGTTGATGCACCCAAGATCCATGGATCACTCCTACTTGGGGTCGTTCGACCCCAGGCTATTCATGGGGAACCACTCTGTGGTTCAGACATGATCAAGCAACACGGCACGAAATAGTTGTTCCAACGGAGTACAACTGCGGGCTTACTTCTTCGGGCGTCCCAGCACGTCGTCCTTCGTCGTGAGAGCGACGGCGACGACTTGATCGATGAGTTCCTGTGGGATCTTGAGATCCTTCAGCGTGTTCACGAGGTTCTCGGCAATGGCGTTGAAGTGAACTTCGGTGAGTCCCATGCCTTCGTGCGCTTTGCGCATGTCTTTGCCGGTCCAGGGCAGGGGACCACCAAAGGCCGCCGAGAGGAATTCCTTCTGCTTCCGGCGCTGCTTGTCCATGCTCACGTCGTCGAAGAAATGCTTCACACGGTCATCGGCGAGCACTTTGACATAGAAGGCCTCCACGGCGGCGTCAATGGCTCCTTTGCCGCCAAGCTTCTGATACAGACTGTCCTCGCGCGCCTTCATCCATTTGGTTTTGCACGCTTCTTTGGCGAAGGACCACTTTCTTCCTTCATAGTCCGCCGTGATGGCGGGATCAGCGGGCTTGCCAGTGACGGGGCAGACGGTGTTCGTCGTGGTTTCGGAGGCGACGGCTGCCGGATCAGCCGCGAGCGCAGCATTCACGAGCAGAGACATGGCGATGCCAAAGCTGGCGATTAATGGGAGAATCAGTTTCATGGTTGGTTAGGAGCTGCCAGTGGTTGTCCGGCGGTAGAGAGCAAACGCGGCGGCCACCAGCGGGTGCGTGCCGATCTTGTGCTCCTGTGGGCGGCGCTTGCTTGAAGTGACGATTTGTCATTCTCAATTCATGCTTGCTCGCCACCGTGGTGGACTTCGACTCGACATGAACTTCCCCGTCTGCAAACATCGCAAATCCAAGTCTGCTGCCGCCACCGGTCTGCGCTGGCTGGCGGCGGAGCCGTTTCGTGTGTTCTTCTTTAGTGGTGCCGTGTGGAGCATCATCGGCGTGTCGTTGTGGCCGCTGTTTTATGCGGGGAAGCTGACGTTCTTTCCGAACTACTGCCACGCCCGCCTCATGATCGAGGCCTTTGGTGGCGCGTTCGTCATCGGCTTTCTGGGCACCGCCGGACCGCGCATGGCATCCGCTCCGAAACTGATGCCGGTGGAGTTGCTCTGGCTCTTCGCGCTGCATCAGGCCAGTGCGATCTGTCATCTGCGACTGCAACATGCGTGGGGCGATGCCTTGTTCGCTGCGTTGCTATTGTCGCTGCTTGCCAGTCTAGTGATTCGTGTCGTGCGCTTTCGCAAAGACATGCCACCGCCGCAGATGCTGCTGGCGCTCACTGGCTTGATTTGTGGCATCGCAGGAACGCTGCTGTCGCTCATGCCATCGACACTGATTGATCCGCAGCGCTTCCGTCTCGCGGGCCTGCTGCTGTATCAAGGCCTGCTGCTGCCGCCTGTGCTCGGCATCGGCTCGTTCATCTTTCCCCGGATGCTTGGCGGTGACTTTGGCGATCCCACCTCGCCGCAGGAGGCACGAAATAAATATGTACGCACCATCGCGGCGGCGCTGTTGATCGTGGGCAGTTTCTTTCTCGAAGCGTTTGGCCTGCCACTCGCCGGGTATGCTGTGCGTGCTATCACGGCAGCAGGGTATCTGCTCATCGAAATTCGCTGGCGTAGGGCTGCATCCGATCCGCCGAGTGGTTCGCTGGCCACTGGCATGAAGTGGGCGCTCGTCAGCGGCTTCTGTGGACTCGCGTTCGCGGGGTTCTTTTATCCGCAGCACATCTCCATCGAGCACCTGCTCTACATCGGCGGCTTTGGGTTGTTGATCCTCGTCGTCGCCAGTCGCGTGCTCTTTGGGCACAGCGGCGATCTCGCGGGCTTCGCGAAACGCTCGGGCTTTGTGCGCTTCTTCATCTTCCTCGGCATCCTCACTGCGACCACACGCATGACCCCTGCGTTTCTGCCGCAGCTCACCCTCTCCCATCACATCTATGCCGCCTGGAGCTGGGGCCTGCTCGCCTTGCTTTGGCTCATCTGGCATCGCCGACGCTTTATCACCCGGGAAGAGGAGTGAGGTAGGTTGTTCTGAGTTCGGAGCACCGCTTTTAAGCGGATTCTGGGGACGTTCGATACTTCCCAGAGCCGTCTAAAGCCGATGCTCCGAACTTCATGACCACAAGTTGCGCTGAGTCATTGAAACTCCACCGTCGTGCTGACCATCGCATCGCGCTCATCGGTGATGGTGATGAACCAAGTGTTGGCTTCAGCGGGGGGCTTGGGGGCGGTGATGGTGTTGCCGGTGATTGTGGCGGGGACGGTGATCCATTTGCGTTTGGAGCGTAGGCCAGTGTCGGTGGTGTAGTTGAGTTCCGCTTTCTTCAAAGCGGCCACGGCTTCGCAGGTGACGATGACTTGATTGCCTTTGATCTCGGGCTTGCCGGGGACGGGCAGCGCTTTTCCAGCTCGGCACTTTGAGTCGATGAAGAGGCCGATTTCTGGTGGTGCCCAGCCGGGTGGGTGGCCGTGCGGCATGTTGACTTGGATGCGCATGTGTTTCTCACCGGGGACGACGTTGTAGCTCTTCATGTAACTATCGAGCACGTAATGAACGTCGTTGGTGCCATTTACAAACATGATGGGCACATGGCAGCGCGGCAGGAGACTGCCGGGATCGTACGCTTTGACCCACGCGGCGGCGCGGCCGCCGAGTTTGTCGATGCTGGGCTTCTGCACGGACTCGCCTTCATGCAGGAAGCCGCAGCCATAGACTGGCACGGCGGCTTTGAAGCGATCATCGAGTGAAGCGACGAGGCAGGTCGTGTAACCACCCCAACTGATGCCGGTGACGGCGGTGTGCTCGGCATCGACCTCTGGAAAGCTGCGCAGCAAGGTGTGCGCACGAATCACACTCGCAGCGGCGTGAAAGGGCCAGTCGTCGCTCGTGTCACCGCCGATGGAGTCAAACTTTTCGGCGCTGCCGTGCGGTGGTCCGCCACTGGGCAAACGTGTGCGGATGCCACGGTGCCCGTTCGCGATGGCGGCACCTTTTGCATCAAATTCAGGATCAGGAGGGCGCGAACCGTTCAAATCCATCGCGATGGCGGCGTAGCCACGCTTCGCCCACAGATAGACCCAATCGGCAAAGGCTGTGCCGCCGCCGCCGTGAATGCAGACCACAGCAGGGAATTTCGTGCCTGGCTTGGCTTCACCGAGTGTGACGGGCGAGGCATAAAAGGCGAAGACCTCGGTGTCGTGGTCTTGATATTTTTCACCTGCATAGGTTAGCGAATGAATCGCCTGATCCTGGCGCAGCCACTTCATCGCGGGCACGTTTTTTTTGAGGGCATCGAGATTCCACGGGCCGACTTGCTCGGCGAATAGCGAAGAACCGAGAGCGAGGAGAATGGCAGCAGAGATGAACTTCATGAGTCATTCTTTCTACAGCCCGAGGGCGACTATTCATTCAGTAAGACTTAGTTTGTGCATCCGTGACGTGACAGCCGCTAGCTTTCCGCCAAGTTGTGAGGATGCCTTTCAAAACCCTGCGCGCACACTTGATCCGTCTCTGGCGGATAGGGCTGCTCGTGGCTGCGGTGCTGGTGATCCGATCTGCCGTGCAGGTGCGTGAAAAGGAGGAAGCTGCTGTGGCGCTGATGCCGGAGCGACTGCGGGATTATTTCCCCAAGATCAGCACCCTGGGCGTGGCGAACCCGAGCAGTGGCTGGCGGGCGGCGCTGGGCAGCGAGGGCGAAACGCTCGGCTATGTCTGCACTACGGCACCTGAGTCGGATGAAATCATTGGTTATTCAGGTCCCTCAAATTGCCTGCTCGTTTTCGATGTGAAAGGCAAGCTGACTGGCCTGCGCTTGCTGAAAAGTCACGACACCGCCGATCATGTGGCGGAGGTGGTGGCGGATCGGGCGTTCTTCACTCAGTTCAAAGATATGAAGCCGCTACATATCGTCGCGGGTGCTACTTTGACGAGCGCGGCCATCGCGCAAGGCGTGCTGGAGAAGCTGGGTCGCGCTAAGGGCACGTCGCTGCGTTTCCCTGAAGAGATCACGCTGGCAGAGGTGCAGCGGCTTGAGCCTTTGGCGGCTAAGTTGCAGTCATCACCGAAACACGCTGGCGGTCAGGAGGTGCTGGATGGTTCGGGGAAGCGCATCGGCATTGCTGTGCGCACCTCGCCGGTGACTGATACGCTCGTGGGCTACAAAGGCCCGACGGACACGCTCATGCTGCTGGATGCGAGCGGCAGTGTTTTGAAACGAATCGCGCTGCGCAAAAGCTACGATTCGAAGCGCTACGTCGCTTATGTGACTGGGGACGATTACTTTCAGAAGCTCTTCAATGAGATGACTCTGGAGCAGTTGGCAGACATCGACTTCAAGGCGGCGAAGGTTGAAGGCGTGTCTGGTGCCACTGAGACGAGCTGGTCTGTAGCCGAGGGACTGAAGCTGCGTGCTAAAAGCCTACTTGAGCAGCAGCCTTCTGGCTGGCTGCGGCTGATCCATTGGCGGTGGCAGGACACGGGGCATGTCAGCGTGTTGCTCTCGGCTTTCCTCATGGCCTTCACGCGGCTGCGTGGTCATGCATGGTTGCGGCATTTGCACCATGCGCTGTTGGTCGCGTATGGTGGTTTCATTGCGGGTGAAATGTTATCTCAGGGTTTGCTCGTGGGCTGGGCGGCACATGGCACACCTTGGCGCAGCGCACCTGGCTTACTCTTGCTGACGGTCGTTGCTTTGCTCGGTCCGGTGTTCACGAGCAAGCAGCTTTACTGTCATCACATCTGTCCACACGGAGCCTTGCAGCAGTTGCTCGCGCGACGTTTCAAATGGCAGTGGCGTGTTACCGCGGCGCAGGAGCGCTGGCTGACGAAAATACCATTCCTCCTGCTCAGTTTCGTCTTCGTGAGTGTGATCGTTGGTTGGGCCGTGGACTTAAATACTCTTGAGCCGTTTGATGCCTATCTCTTTCGCATTGCCGGCTGGGCGAGTCTGGCGATTGCAGTGATCGGATTGGTCGCCTCACTGTTTCAGCCGCTGGCCTACTGCAAGTATGGCTGCCCGACGGGTGCACTGTTCAAACTGCTGCGCTACACAGGCGATGCGGATCGTCTGGGCGCGCGGGACTGGATGGCCGCAGGGCTGCTCGTCGCCGGGTTGCTGTGGAGTCTTTAGTTACTCAAGTGCCCAGACCTTCACCTGATCAAAGGCCACTTCCTGGCCGTCCTTACCGCCCATGCGAAAGACGAGTCCCGGCTTCTTGACATGGAAGTCTGTCGAAGTGGCGCGCAGAGGCTCTTTGCCCGTGACCTGCGCCACCACGTCATTGCCTTTGCACTCCAGCAACAGCGAGTAGGTCTGCTTCGGATCAAAGTCCGTCTTGGCAGTGGCCAGCACTTTGGTCTTGGAGGCCGGGTCTGCTTTGTCATTGTGCTCGATGATCGACCAACTCTTGGGCGTGATCGTCACTGAGAATAGATGCCCCTTCTTTTTCAGCTCACCTTCTGCCGGGTCGTAACCCAGATTGATGATGCGCATCTCACCGAGCGTGAACTCGATCTGCACAGCGCAGTCCTGCACAGGCAGTCGATAGCGAAAGGCCCCGATGTGCTTGTCGCTCGACTTCTCCCCGGCGTGGAGTTTGCCATCGGCCACGCGCAGAGTGCCAGTGTTGGCATTCCAGCCCTTGGGCATTTCGGTGCCATCAAATTTCTCCTCTAGCAGCAGCATGCCCAGCTTTCCAAGCATGGGCTTCAAGTCTTCGGCAAAGGCAGGCAGGGTGATTAGCGAGATGAGCAAAAGAGTTTTCATAGGCGCGGAGAAACGCAGACTGATCTGAGAGCTTGCATCGCGGACGGCGTTTCGATAGAAAACCACACCCATGAGTACTTCACGCCGCGCCTTCATCACCAGCCTCGCCGCTTCTGCCACCACCGCCCTCGCTCGTGATTGGAGTGGAATGAATCCTGAGCGCTATCCAGATCCCGATGTGATCGCGCTTGAGCCTGCGTTTGAAAAACTCATTCAGGGGAACGCGCCGATCCGCCGGCTGCATACGGGCATGCTTTGGGCAGAAGGTCCGGCCTGGAATGGCGCGGGTAATTATCTTGTCTGGAGTGACATCCCGAACAACGCGCAGATGCGCTATCTGCCTGAGGACGGTCACGTCAGCGTGCTGCGTAACAACGCGAACAACAGCAACGGCAACACCTTCGATTTTCAGGGCCGCCAGATCTCTTGTGAGCACGCCACGCGCAAAGTGGTGCGCTATGAACTCGATGGCAAAATCACCGTGCTCGCCTCGGAGTTCGACGGCAAGCCCCTCAACGCACCGAACGATGCGGTGGTGCATCCTGATGGCGGCATTTGGTTCACCGACCCAGGCTACGGCAGCATGATGGATTACGAGGGAAACAAAGGCGAGCTGCTGCTCAAAGAAGCCGTCTATCGAATCGACCCGAGTGGTAAGATCGAGAAGGTCACGGATGAATTGGTGAAGCCCAACGGCCTATGTTTCAGCCCCGACTACAAGAACCTCTACATCGTGGACACGGGCGATCCAAAGAACATCAAAGTCTTCGACGTGGCCGACGGGGTGAAGCTCGGGAAAGGCAAGGATTTCACCAAGATGAGCAGCAGTATCAAAGTCCATACCATCACTGACGGCTGGCAGGTGCGGATGGAGCGCTCGGAGAAAATGTTCAGCGTGGTTTCATCAGGTGTGGGCACTCCGCCGAAGATCGCGGCAGGCGGCTCGGATGGAGTCCGTTGTGACATCGACGGCAATGTTTGGGCTAGCGCAGGCTGGGTCGGCGATGGCTTTGACGGTGTGCATGTCTTTGATCCCGAAGGCCAGCGTATCGGCTTCATCAAGCTGCCTGAGACGGCCAGCAATCTTTGCTTCGGTGGCCCGAAACGGAACCGCCTCTTCATCACCGCCAGCCAGAGTTTATTCTCGCTCTATGTGAACACTCGCGGTGCGCACTTTTGCTGAAGTTCCGAGTGCTTCCCCAATCGAAAAAATCGTTTCTCACTCAAGCAGTTCAAAAGCCAAGCCCGAGAACTGCTTCACATAGACGATCAGGGGTATCTCGCAGAGGCCATTTTGACGTGGGTAGCCGGTTTCAGGACTCGGCGTGTCTTTGGGCGTGAAGGTGTCTCCATGTGGGTCCCAGGTTTTGATTTCGTCGCTTGCGGCATTGTAACCGATCACACCATAGGCATGACCGCCACGCATACCGGGCATGGTGGGACTTAGAGTGCCTGTGGTCACGCAGCGGCGTTCGGCAAAGGCGGCGATTAGCTTGGCTCGTAGTTCCGCAAGTTTGGACTCGGTCTCTTCAAGCGTGGTCTTCTCATCCTTGGCCCACTTGAGTGTGAAGCGTTCCATCTCGTTTCCGGTGATAAAGGCCAACATCGTGCCAGCTGAGCCGCCGCGTGCGATGGCATCCAGCGGTGTCGTAACGCGATCTTTTTCCGCGTGCAGTTCGTTGCGTGCCACACCAACGGCTTTTTCATACACATTCGACCAAAGGCCCGTGGACTCATTGCTCGATGACAGCGCGATCTCAGCATCCGTCGGGGCAGCTACGCGGATGAATTTATGGCCAATCTTCACCTCGTAAGTACCATCGTCATTTTGTTTGAACATGGCCCTCACCTGCGCGGGGTCTCGACTTAATAAGCAGCCAAGCGGTGCCAAAGAAAAGCAGTTACCCATGTCTCCCTGGTGTAGATTGTGCAAACTCGGTGCATCTTCGACAAACAACTCGCGATTAGCATTGATGATGCGCTTGCGGCCTTCATTGAACATGGACGAGAGCTTTGGCTCTCCCTTCGTTTTGGGAATTGCTGACATGCCTTCGAGCGTCAGCGGAATCGCACTCCAAGTCTTGCTGCGGTTAACGCGTTTCACTGCGGCCAGTGCGGCTGCAGCATCTCCTTTGATCTTCGGGTCAGCGAGTGCTGTATCGATCTCCAACTTGGCTAGGGTGCCGTCATGATTGCTGTCCCATGCCGCAAACGAAGCTCTCAAAACCTCTGCAAAGGAAACTTTCACAGACGGCTTTATCTCCTCAGCGTTGGCGACTGTGGACAGACAAAGAGCGAGCGCTAGTTGGAGCCTTTTCATGTCGGATTTAGGAACTCGCAATGCCACGGAACAGGGGGTCGAGCCATCATGACGATTCAATGATCACTGTGTATCCACTCCGGCCGCCCACAGCACTCCACGCGGGATAAGGTGCTCCAAGCCGGGAGTGTTTTCTGGGTGTGGACTGGAGATGAAGACGCGGCCTTTGCCAAAGGTGCCAAGAGCCTGTGCCGGTGAGTTTACCTGCACACCCACGGGAGTGCCATTCAGAGCAATTTCCGATTTAAAAACAGAGATCGTCGTGTAGGCCGGGATGTCCGTGCGTCCCGCAGGTTTGATGATCGGGCCATTCGCATAGCGGATTTTGAAGGAGCCTCTGACATCACCGAGCAGCGCGTGCCCAGCTTCGGTGACCTCAGAATCCAAGAACGCCTTACCCCGCTGCCATTTGCTGGAGACTGTGCTGGCATTCAGGATGCCGAGACCCCACTTGAAATTCGAGCAAGCGAGATATGCCCCCGCGCAGACACCGACATAGCCGCCGCCGCCACGGATGTACTCACGCACATTGTTCCGCCCTGCTTCCCCGAGGGATTCCGCCTGCGCACTGCCTGAGCCACCTGAGAAAACGACAGCATCAAACTGCTTCAAATCAATCGTCGCCCATTCTTCAGCTTTCACGCGCGTCACCGTCGCCTCAGGGATGGACTTGATGCGCCCACTCACATTTTCGATGCCATCATTCGGCGCACCTTTGCCATCAAAGATCGCTACCTTGAGCGGCTTCGTCTTCACAGGCGTGGCGATGATCGTCTTCAGGCCATTCACATCTGGCGGAATGACAAAAGGCACGGGAGCTTTCGGCTTTGGCTTGGTCTCTGTTGTTTGAGCAGAAAGCGTGAACGCCGTGCCGAGAAAGAGCGCTGTGAGAATGAGGCGGCGAATGCGCAGAGTTTTCATGTGACGAAGTAAACGCAGAAGCATGACCTGACCTTCAGGGCAAAAAGAAAGGCTGGTGTGATGACACACCAGCCTGACTGAGAAGACTAAAATAAGTTAGCGGAAGAGGGTTCAACCATCTTGGTTCGGGCGACCTCTGAAGCCGCCGCCTTTGTAGCCGCCACCGCCGCCACCACCACTGTTGCCGTAGGGTTTGCGGAAGCCACCGCCACCACCGCCACCCCCACCGCCGCCGAAGTTTCCGCCACCACCACCGCCGCCTTTGTAGCCGCCGCCACCCCCACCACCGTAGGCGGGTTTGCTTCCAAAGCCGCGTGGGCCGAAGGTGCGTTTCGGGCGCTCGCCACCAGCGCCGTCTTGACGATCCGCGAGATCCAGGCGGACACTGCGTCCACGGAAGTCACTGCCACCGACGGTGTTCATCACGGTTTCAACATGATCGGAGGGCACTTCGATGTAGCTGCACTTCTCGAAGACTTCGATGGAGCCGAGGCTGCCACTTGGGATCTGAGCTGTGTTGTAAATCATGCCAGCGATGTCACCAGGGCGCGCATTGTCCATGCCGCCGACATTCACAAACAGACGCACCATGCCAGAGCGCGGACCCTTTGGCCCAGCGGAGCGGGAGCGCATGGGCGCAGGCCCGATGTCGTCACGCGGCTCTTGATAAGCTGGCGCGTCGGGACGGCGCGGGCCTTCGTCTTCATAGGAAGCGGCGGCAGGGCGCGGTGCGACTGGCCTGATCGGCGTGACGTCACGCACGGGGGATTCACCAGGAGTAGCGGTCTGGCCTTGGGTGGCATTGCCTTCACGCGGCACAAACTCACGATGTTGCTGCTGCGGGCGCGGATTGGCGCGGTCTTCGATGATCGGCTCGCCTTCGCGGGAGAATTCCTTCATCCACAGATCCATGAGCGCGCTCATGATGTCAGTCGGATTGAATCCGGCATCGAGCAGGCGCTGCACGGTGTGCTCATGCTTGGCGAATTCGCCGGCTTCGAGCGTGCCTTTGAGCTTCTCAAAGACCTGGTCCACGCGCGTGGCTTCCAGCTCTTCCTGAGATGGCACTTTCGTGCGAGTGACCTTGGCATTGGTGAAGCGCTGGATGCGCTGCATCAGATAAATTTCACGACCAGCGACGAGGCTCACGGCCGTGCCTTTGCGACCCGCACGACCGGTGCGGCCGATACGGTGGACGTAGTCTTCCGTGTCATAAGGCAGCTCAAAATTCACGATGAGGTCGATGTCATTCACATCGAGACCACGAGCCGCCACATCGGTCGCCACGAGGACTTCGACGGTGCCGCTGCGGAAGTTACGCATCACGCGCTCACGCATGATTTGATTGAGATCGCCATGCAGACGGTCGGCGGCATAACCACGAGCAGTCAGCGCATCCACCGTGTCATCCACAGCCTTCTTCGTGTTGCAGAAGACGATGGTCAGGCGTGGCGAATCCATGTCCAGCACGCGGCAGAGCACTTCGGTTTTGCTGCGGCCCTGCACTTCATAGTAGCGCTGCTCGATGGTCGGCACCGTCATCGCCTTTTGTTGAATGGTGATGGTGGCCGGGTTGTTCGTGTACCGGTCGATCAGGCGGCGGATGCGCGGATCAAAGGTAGCGGAGAAGAAGATCGTCTGGCGCTCTTTCGGCACGGCCTGCATGAGGCGCTCGATTTCATCAGCAAAGCCCATGTCGAGCATTTCATCTGCCTCATCAAAGACGAGCGTCTTGAGTGCATCGAGCTTCAGCGTGCCGCGATCCACGAAGTCGAGGATACGTCCCGGTGTGCCGACGACGATCTGCGAGCCTGCCTGGAGCGCGCGGATCTGGCGGTCATAGGAAGAGCCGCCGTAGATCGGCGTGGCGCGCACGCCGTCACGGAAGCCGGCGACCTTGTGGATCTCCGCACAGACCTGCATGGCCAGCTCACGAGTCGGGCACATGATGAGGCATTGCGTGGCGCGGCTCGTTTGGTCGATGAGCTGCACGGCAGGCAGGCCAAAGGCGAGCGTTTTGCCGGAGCCAGTCTGGCTCTGGCCCACCACATCGCGACCGGTGAGGGCCACGGGGATGGCCTCCGCTTGAATGGGTGAGGGTTGTTCGAAGCCCTGGGCCTCGATAAATTTGATCAGCTCGGGGGATAGGCCGAGATCGGCGAATGTCTTTTCCATATATGTCGTTGAACCCGGCAGGGGCTGGCTTCCGTAAAACGGGCAACCAGTCGCCGTAAAAGCGTCGCGCAACAGCGGGACGGGATCACCGTCTGAGTCAGACGGGCTACAAGACAAACATCGGCCCCAAGGGGGGAAGCCGGTAAAAAACCGGCGCGAAGAGTTCCACACATCAGTGGATAAGCAAGCTATGTTTGCCTCTGGGGTGCGGGCGGGATAACCACCCCCTAGTTTTTACACGAAATATGATCCTATGTTGGGCAAGAAACACGTTTTTGTTGCCTGATTCCAACCTAGCCGTGTAAAACGACACCCATGAACGCCGAAGCCCGTATTATTCCCTCAAATCCGTGGGCTATAAAGCTGCTGACAAACCTCACGATCTTTGAATGATCTTCACTCAGCACAGAGGAACAATATGCGAATCCACGCTTTAATTTTCACAGCGCTGACGCTGGTTGCTTTCATTGCATACGGAGGAGAGATTTTGCCTAAAGGCTGGCTCACACCAGCGCAACTGGAACAGGCGGAGCGGCCGATTCAGGATCAGCTCGATACGGGTCGAGCAATGGGAGGGACGGCGTGGGATATGGCCGCAGTGAAGGATGCAAGGCTACTTTTAATTTACCTGACTATCTATGAGGGACTGCCGGACACCAAAAGTCGTGTCAAATTCTATTCAGAACAGCAGGAATGGCTGAAACAGCGCCAGAAGGCAGTGCATGCGCTTGCTGATCCCAACGGTGGATCAATGGTTATTCTCGATCAGGCATCAAAGCATATGGATCTGACAGACAAGCGAATCGCTGTCCTGCAAAAACAACTGGATCGAACGAAGAAATGAAAAGTGCAGAACCAGCCAGTGGTGGCAACGGCGGACAACGTCGCTAGTTCGCTTTGCTCTGGAGGTCTTATCTCCGCCGTGCCACACTTTTGACGTCATCCTTTGGGTTCCGATGACTGCGGCCAGGGTGCTCTTTCGTCAGATTTCTGGAGAAGCCAGCGGGCCAGGGTGGTGGCAGGGTCGGGGGAGTCGGGCAGGGCGTCCACGATCTGGCGCTGACGCTCGCGCGGCACGGTTTCGGAGGAGCCGTCGGCACGCAGGCGTTTGGTGGCGCGGGCTTCGGCGAAGTCGAGGAACCACCCGGGCAGGCTGTCCAATCGCACGGGCAGCGGCAGCTCGAACCAGTCGCCGGATTCATGCTGGTAGAGATATACCTCGCGTCACAAGGTTTTGTGAATCCAGAATCCTGCGCCGCGAGAGGCTAAGAAGGCGCAAGAGAGCTGATTTTGAGTCTCTTGTGCCTTCTTGCTCTCTTGCGGTGCATTCTCACAAAAAGTGGTGCGGCAAGGTATAGCTTCGGCCATCGGGTTGGCGGGCCTGAACATGCGCGCCTTATGAATGGCTCTCGGTACGTAACCTCAGTCAGATGCAGACGGTTTACATTGAGACGACGATTCCGAGCTACTCGTACCATAAATTAGCATTGCCTCAGACTCGCCGGTGGAGGTAGCATCCTGCTTGTCTTGCACGGGATTCTTCTGTGCAATGATGGTTTGTCGTTTTTGCCCCCACTGCCATGCGTGAAGGTCCCTCTCCTGATTCAGGTTCTGCTGCCCGACCACCGTCTCGCTGGGGTGGACTGATGATCGGTCTAGCGCTTGGAGGGCTCATCGGCGCGGGAGTGCTGTATGTGCTGAAGGTAGATCCGACATTGCTCGCCCGGTTGAACCCAGCAGCAGCGCCAGTCGATAGCCCGGCGGTGACGGACCCGAGTGGTGAAAAGCCCGTGCCAGTGCTGCATCAGGGGCTGCCGCGCACGCCGCTGGAGATGGGCACGCTGCCTTTGGATGAGGTCGTGGAGTCCATCAAGATCACTCTCGGCGTGGGCACAGATGGTGCGGCGCTCAGCGAGCCGGTGGAAGTGCATCTCGGGCTCGGTTTCCCACTGCGGCTCTATCCGCTCGGTGGCACTCGGCGTGAACCCTCTTTCGCTGCGTATGCGCACACGTCGTCATTGGCTGGCGCTGACATCCAGCCGGGGCAGATGGCGTCGTTTGAGTTTTCAGCTCAAGAAGTGGCAGCGGGTCAGGATGTCCTCTCCACCTCCGCGCAGCTTCTTGCTGGCGTGAAGGTGGGAGATCTCCAGCGCATCGGCTTTGCCTCCCAAGGTCACACAGACTGGGTGCTCGCGGGTTATCGCATCGAGGTGAATGGCAAGCTCTTCGCCGCGAATGGACTCGTGGATGTCCGCGCGCAGCAGAGTCTGGCCGCGAGTCGCGAAAGTCTGATGAAAATCCTGCCTGCCTATGAGGCACGCTTGGCGAAGCTGACGCACACCGACGATGAAAAAGCCGCGCTGCGCCTGGAGCATGCTCAAGTGCGCGCGCTGAGTGGTCGCGTGACCGGCTCGGTGCCGTTGTGGGAGGAGTCAGGTGCTGCCTTTCGTGCTGCGCCGATCACGGGCACGCGGGTGGAGAGCGTGCGCATCACCCTCGCCACCAGTGCTGGAGTGCAGCCGGGGACACGGCACCCTATCTACTTGCTGGCAGGCGCGCGGAAGTTCCTGCTCAGCTCAGAAAGTGATCCGCTGCGGGATGAGACCACGCCGCAGATGTATGAGCTGGCCGCCTTTGAGTTGGCGATGAATCCGCTGACTCGTGAGTCGCTCGCGCAGCCGGGCATCGGCATCATCGGCAGTGGTGCGCCGTCGCACAAAGTGCCCGACCGCGCGCAGCTCCAGCAGGTGCAGATCGAGGCCGACGGCCAAACCATCTATGACAGCGCCACCAACCCGGTTGACGTGGCCTCGCTCGCCGCGCTGTGGCTCACGCCGCTCGTACATCTGGATGAAGCGGGCGATCCAGTGCGCAGCACGCTGACTGCTAGCGAGGTACCGCTGTGGAAGGCTGGCACGAAGAGTCCCATCGCCGCCACCCCTTTGCCGCCACTGCCGCCCGAGCCACCTCCCGCACCTCTGCCACCGATGCCGCCACCACCTTTGTGGCCGCCCATCCGCGTCATCATCCCCGGTGGATTCCCACCACCCGGCGGCGGATGGTTTCCTCTGCTCGATGCTCTCGCCGCACTGCTGCTGCCGCTGCCTCCACCGGCCGTGCCACTCATCAGCGGCGTGCGCATCGCCCCCACGAGCACCATCGTGCGCGATGGTGATCCCGTGTCGGTGAACTGGTCCGTGAGCGGCGGCACGGTGCCCATCGTCGCATGGCGGCTCGATCTCTTCGGCGTGCTGCCGCACAAGGTGGTGCCCGTGCTGCCCATCCCCATCGCCAGCATCCCGCTCACACCTTCCGGCCCCATCCCGCCGGGCATCGTCACCGCGCACAGTCGCGTCATGCCGGCGATCAATCGAGCCAGCATCGCCGGACTGCTCAGCGGCGCGGAGGCTCTCTATTTATATGTGCAGCCGCGCGTGACAGCGCTGGACGCCTTCGGCTTCGTCATCACTTCCGCGAATGGCTCACTGCTGCCGCTCTTCCCCGCAGGTATCCCGGTCACCGCTGTGCAAACTCAGCGCGGCGGCGTGCTGCCACCCTTCCCACCGGGCAATGCGCCTGCGCCTGCCTTTCAAGTCACGCCGCCACTGCCAGCGCTGCCTTTGCCATGGACCGGGATGCCGGTGGCCGACCCACTCGCCATCCGCAATGCCTGGAGCCTCACCGCCGCGCATGGCAGTCACTTTGGGCTCCTCTTTGCCAGTCATGAAAACATCCCCGGAGCCGTGCATCTACCCGCCTGGAGCACCGCGGTGCGGCCCACCGGCGATGGCAATGAAGTGATCACCATCCGCTTCGAGGGGCTGGTGCCGATCCCCGCTGCGGCGAATGGTCTGCGGGCTGTCGCGCATGTCGGCTTCGTCGGCGGCTCATCCCCGATCAGCACGGGCAAAGTCCACGCACGCGCCGAGCTGAGCAGCGGCCCCATCCGCCGAAACATGGCTGGTGGCGTCATGCCTTTCCCCTTTGGCGCGCAGCCCTTCTTCACCCTCCAGACGACAGTCACTCCGCTGCCGGTGGCAAAGACGACTCCGCTCCTGCTCATCGACATGCCGCTGCGCTACGACCGTATGACGGCGGTGAACTTTGTTGGTTATCCGCTCGATCCCGTGAATGCCGCCGCCTACGTCACCGCGCCGCCACCACCCTGGAACGCGGCCACCTTTGGCTTCAATGGCGCTGCCTTCATTGTCCAGGCACTCACCGGTCATATGTACATCACGCTCACTTATCAGATCCGCCTCTCCAACACGGATGCCACCGACGCCGTGGGCGTGATCGGCGTGCGCCTCGTCCCCGATAACACGCCATGAAAACGCTTCTTTATCTCTTCCTCCTCCTGCTTCACGGTCTCACCCCGCCGCCTGCCGCTGCTCAGTCAAACTCGCGCCTGCCTGCCGTGCATGGCCGCGTCTATGGTCAGGATGAAAAGGGTGCCAATCTCGGCTCGCTGCCCGGTGCGAAGATCGAACTGCTCTCCGCTCAAAGCGGCACCGTCATCGCCACAGCCACGGCCAATTCACCGGGGGGCTATTACGAGATCAAAGACCTGCCCTCGGCGGATTACGCGTATCGCGTGACAGCGGCAGGCTTCCGGACAGAGGACGCCAAGCGTGGCTTCGCCGTGCCAGCGAGCACGCTCGAGTACGTCCACGACTTCCTCCTCTCCCGCCCGCCGCCGAAGCGTGAGCGCTGTGATCTCGCGCTCCTCGTGGTGAAGCGTGTCAGCACCGGCACCGGTCAGGATGAGGTCGTGCGCCTACCCGTGGCGAAGGCTCAGATGATCCTCCGACCCGCCTCGGCCAAACTCGCCACACCCGCGAACCAACCTTTCATCACCGATGCGAAGGGCGAGTTCACCGCGCGCGACCTCGCCGTGGGTGAGTACAGCATCGCCATCGACGCGCCCGAGTGTCAGCCCTTCATCGGCAAACTCCTCGTCGTTTGTGAAAAGCCAGACCAGATCATCTTCGAACTCCAGCCCTGCGACACCGTGCTGCACAGCTTCGTCCGCACCATGCTGCGGGAGGGTTGGGGCCGCGCCCCGCCTGCAAAAACAGCCTCCACTCGCGCTCATCAGGCTGCCTTGAAGGCCGGTGCCAAAGACGCCGCCGTGGACTATGCGCGTGCGCTTTCCCAGCTCAGTGCCGGGACTTATGAAGAAGCGCAGCAGAGCCTCACCGCAGCCATCGCCAAGAAGCAGGACAGCAACGTTTGGGATCGCGCCTGCGAGACACGGCTCTGGATGACGCTCTGCCTGCACCAGCCCGTGCAAGCCCTGCGTGAGGCCAGATCACTGGTGAAAAATCATTACGCCGACCGCGCCACCACGCCCACCTCCCTCGATACCGCGCATGTCTGCGGCATCGCGCTCGGCTTGGTGAAAGGACCCTGGCAGAACGACATCGCTGCCGGAGAGGCGCTGCTCTTTGAGCGCGATCTGCTCACCACCTTGAAGGGCGACCTGCGCGCGGAGTGCGAAAAAGCCCGCGATCACGTCGCCGCTGAGTTTGCCAAAATCAAAGCCGCCGAAGATGCCGCACGGAGCCGACTGCTCACCGATGCCGGAGCGAAGAAGAAGGCAGAAGTGGCTCGACTGGAGCAGCGGCAAAACGCCATTAGCCAGGAGGTGAAGCTCATCGACACTGACCTCCAGCGTCTGCAAGGCATGAGTCAGGCCGATGAACAACTCCGCGTGCAGCTCACCGGATTCGCGCAGCAGCGACAATCAGTTGGCCTGCAAATGCAGCAGCTTCAATCACGCCTCCGCCAGCTCGCCGCCATGATGTCGCAGAGCCGCCAGATGCCGCCCACCACGCGCCCGCAGTTCCCGCAGAAAGAAGACCAACGCACCCCGACCACCGGCCCCATGATCGTCCCCCAGCAGCAGCCGATCAATCCACAGCTCCAGTTCGAGATGCAGCAGATTCAGACCCAGCTCGCCGTGCTCCAGCAGCAGGATGCGCAGCTCGCCGCCAGCATGGTGAATCTGCAAAACCGGTCTCAGCGCGGCATGGGAGCCACGCAGGCCGAATACAACGCCAAGACTCAGCGCCGCGAAGCTCTGGCACGTGAGTTTGACACGCTCGATCAACAGCGCGTCGCCCCCTTTGATCCAACGAAGATCAGCACCCCTGAACTCGATGCACTCACCCGCCAGGCCCGCTCGCTGAAAACCTACCGCGATCTCCCGCTGGAGGCACGGCGGCGAGAGCTGCTCGCCGCCTTCACCTGCGGTGCCGCCCAAGAAGCCACGCCTCCGTCCCCAGCCGCCGCCGAGATCTTCGAAAAGGACTTCCCCGCTGCGCGCAGCGCACGTTGAACGTGCTTACTTCGCAACCATCTCGTCCTTCTTGAGCATGGCGAGCAGTAACGGCGGCATGAGTGAGACAGAGAGCTTTCTCGAATCACATGAAATGATCCATCAGAACCCATGGATCACTGGCACCTTTTACGGCGACTGCGGCCAGGGTGCTCTTTCGTCAGATTTCTGGAGAAGCCAGCGGGCCAGGGTGGTGGCGTAGTCGGTGGACTCGGGCAGCGCGTCCACGATCTGGCGCTGACGCTCGCGTGGCACGGTTTCGGAGGAGCCATCAGCGCGCAGGCGTTTGCTGGCGCGGGCTTCGGCGAAGTCGAGGAACCATTCGGGCAGGCTTTCCAATCGCACAGGCAGCGGCAGTTCGAACCAGTCGCCGCTTTCTCGCTGGTAGAGATAGCTGCGGCCATCGGGCTGGAGGCGCAATTGGGTGGCGCGTTCACCGCGTTTTAGATGTGGCATCAAGGGATCGCCTGTGATGGCATTCCATGCGCGGTGTGCGCCGCCGGTGGTGATGGTGAGCAGGGTCTGCTGATCTGGGCTGAGGGCGAGGTGGCGGACGGGTGTGTCGTGGTAAAGATCACCACAGACTTGCTGGCCGGTAGCTGGGTTGATAACTTTCACCCGGCGCTCTAATTCGGTAGAAAAGAGGCGCGTGTCACCACGAAGCTGTAGCGCCGGATCTTTAGGGCGCGTGGACGAGATGACTTGGCCAGCGGTTGCCGTTTCGGGGGCGACCCGCGGATGTGGCTCGATCATGGGGGACTGAATCTCCCAGACTTCCAGATCAGCCTCTTTGGCTGAGGCGGTCGCGATCAGGGTGCCGTCCTGACTAAGTGCTGTGGCACCGACTTGGCGCTGGGCTTGATGCAAACTGACGGTTGTGCCATCCGTCCTCCATAAGCGCAGTTCACCGCGCTCGCTGACGGCAAAGGCCTGCCTTTGATTTTCGAGAGCGCGACAAAGACGCACGGGACCACTGAGCTGCACGTTGTCGCCGATGGGCCTAGTTTCGCGAGCATGCCAGAAATTCACCAGCCCAAGGGTGTCGCCACTGATGAGCATCTGCCCGTCACGATTGAAACTGAGCTGGGTGATGCTGCCGCCATGTGGGAGCGGCTCACCCACGTTGACTAAATCCGGCAGGTTCATCATCCGCACGAGGCCGTTTTCCAAACCGACAGCTCCGAGCGTGCCCGCTGGATTTAAGGCAAGATGGGTAATGATGCTTTCCGGCATGGCCCGAGGTGCGGCGGTGATCTGGCCAGTGCGCGGATCAAGCGCGACCAGAGTGTACACCTGAGCAATGACGGCGATGTGAGCCTCTGCATCAAGCGCGACGAGTTCCACACGCTCCGACAAAGTGTGGGCAGTGGCAGCAGGCTGCTGCTTAGCGAGATCCCAGAGACGGACCTCACCTGCTGCGGTACCAACAAAAGCGCGCGAAGCGTCTGCACTCAAGGCGATGGCGGTGACCTCTCCCTTCATCTTGATTTCAAACTGGCTGAAGATGCCGCTTGTAAGGTCATAGCGGGCCAGGGAGCCCTCGCTAAAACCGATCAGTAGAAAGCCATCGTCCGCGCTGGTCTGACAGGCTGTGACCTTCATGCCAGTTGGCAGACCCAGCTCAACAGGCGGTTCTGAATTTGGGTTCAGATCCCAGCGCATGATGAGGTCTGATTTGCCTACGATATCTGCACGACACACGGCCACCACGGTTCGTGCATGAGCGTTCACGGCTAGATGGGAAATCTGTGACCAGCCTGCCTTAACCCGTAGATTTGCAGCCAGTCGATACCCGAGAAAGTGCTGAGAAAGCAGCGCACTCAGGTAAGTCGCCGCCGCGCTGTTTTGCCGATCCTCACGCAGCGCATAGCAAAGCTGAGCGATGGCATCTTCATTGAGTCCGCGCTCGCTGTATTGGCGCGCGACTTGGAAATACTTCCGGCTGCTGTTCCTCTGGCGCTCAGCTTGATGTCGCTGCATCTGCCGGAGCTGTTGAGTGCTCGACCACAGCGCAGTGACTCCCGCGATTAATAGCGCCAAAGCCGCCGCTACTGCCCAGCGATTTCGCCGTGTGAATTTGCCGATGATGTAAAAACGATCCATCGGGTGCGCCTGCACGGGTTGGCCATCAAGATGCCTTTGGACATCGACGGCGAGTGCATCCGCACTGGTATAACGCTGCGCGGGATCAGGAGCGAGCGCCTTGAGGATGATGCATTCAAGATCACCGCGCAGTTTCGGATCGCGGACGGATGGGTGGACGAGCTCGCGACCCGCTGCCTCACGCAGCGCTTCTTCGAGCGGCTTACCAATGAGTGACTTCTGATCCACGGCAGGTGCTCCCGTGAGCATTTCATAAAGCAGCGCGCCGAGCGCATACACATCACTACGGACATCCGCCGCCGCTGCTCCGCGCTCGATCTGCTCGGGGCCGATGTAGCCTGGTGTTCCGATCACCTGATCATGCAGTGTGTAGATCGTGCGTTTGCTAAGCCGCGCATCTAGCGCTTTGGCTAAACCGAAGTCGATTACCTTCGGCCGGGCGACGCCATTCTCCACGGACACTAAAATATTCGAAGGCTTTAAGTCGCGATGGATCACACCTTTCTGATGCGCGTAATGCACGGCCTCACAGATGCTGATGAAGACACGCAGCCTCTCCAGCAGCGGTGGATTATTTTGCCGAACGTAAAGTGTGACCGGGACACCATCGACCTTCTCCATGACAAAGAAGGGCCGTCCATCCTGCGTCTCGCCAGCATCGAGCACGCGCGAGATGCCAGGGTGATCCATCATCGCCAGCGCCTGACGCTCTGCCTCAAAGCGGGCGATGATCTGACCGGCATTCATGTCCGCCTTTAGCACCTTCACTACGACCTGGCGCTGGATCGGCTGAGTTTGCCGGGCATCAAAGACCACACCGAAACCGCCTTCGCCCAATTTCGCGCCGAGCTTGTAGCGGCCCATCAGTCGTGATTCCAGCCCTTCCGACTCACGCCCTTCCATGGTGTACTCGGTCGGGAAATCAGATGTCTCTAGCTCCATCTCCTCCAGCCCGCCGCGCAGCAAGCAATGCGGACAGAAGCCAGCATTAGTCGGCAGAATGCAGCCACAATCAGGGCAGGTTGGAGAGGAGTCGCTCAAAAGTAAGTGAGGAGATAATCAATGATGGAGTGAATCCTGTCTCTTCATTTCACGGCAAAAAGCTGTATCAGATGATCTAATGCCCTGCTGACAAAGCCGCCACTTTTAAAGACTGGTTCGGTGCCGTGTTCCAAAGCGACATCGGCTGCTGTGGTCACTGGGATGTGAAGTTCGATGCCATTCCGCCTCACCCGATCAATCATGGCATGAAGCCCTTCAGGCTGCCTGGAGACGGCTGGCTCTACAACCTGCACTTCGCCGAAAAAAACGTGACTCATCTGCTCGCCTGTCCTATGCCCGACAGCAGCCGCAAATCAGATGCTGCCAAAGCCCACACAGGCCGCGCTGAAACCGTGGCCTGGAGTTTTGAGCGTGCGAATGGCGGACGCAGCTTCGGCTTCACCGGATGCGATCTGCACGCGAACTGGGCCGATGCCAATCAACGCCTCCTCGTGCTCAACGGCATCCTTTGGAGTGCGAAGATCGATGTGCCTGCAAATGGTCTCGCCTCCGAAGTCACACCTGAGGCTTTGAAGAAGAACTGGGACCGGAAAGTGTCCTTGAAGAAAGAGGCAAAAGTCAAGCCGTAATCTGCTGTCAGGTTTGCGAGAGAGCGGCAACGTTTTTGGACACTTATTTTGAGGTCAGAGGACGAGTATGTTTTAAATAGGAGGAATCGCACTTTTCGGTGTCAAACTCCCAATCGAGAGGGCTTCCGAGCACGCCACAGTTGGCACACATGACTCCAATGCTCATCCAATTTGCGACGGACTTGTCTTCTATGCTGTGCACCCCGAGAAACACCCGACAGGCATTTCCCCGGCAAGGACACTTCCGCGTTTTGAATTTCTGCCCATCGAAATGTTCTTCTGAGTCAGTCACAAAGGTCTTGGCCTTACAAGCACTGCAAATCAGATAACTGAGTTCGTCATCGTCGCTTCTATAGACCTGAAATGAGGAACTGCTGCACTCGCATGTTTGCTCTAGAATCTCATCAACTGTGTAGCCACCAGGTTTAAGAGCACGCAAATATTCAAGCACATCATCTGCGTTTGAGTCCTTCCACCACTTGCCGGATTTATCGATAGCCATAATCTTTTGCTGATTTGTTAGGTCGTAGAAGTCATCGGTCCATGAGGACTTTGCTGTTCTAAAGTGCCAGCCTTTCGACGCGCTGGTGGATGAAGTGCGAAATGGATATGCTCGGGGTGCTCATGGCTGGGGAAGCGTAGATATGAACTGGTCGGTTGTCATCTTCAACACCCCACCAAACAATACCCGAAGTCCATCTCCCAGCCTGAGTCGGTCTTCGTGACGGCGATGCTGGGGGCGAGGTGGTAGAGGAGGCGGCAACCGTCGTCGGGGTTCTCGGCGGTGATGACGAGACCGGCTCCGCGCAGGGTGACGGGGTGCTTGCCGACGTTGAACTCCGCAATCAAGGCCTGGGAGTCTCCTGACAAGTGCGCCGACTCTGCAATCGAGGTGTCGGAGACGCTTGACTCGCCGGACGACTCCGCAATCACGGCACCTAACTTCATTCCGAGCCGCTGATTAACATGGTGCGGAGAGGGGTTCTCTGACACGCTTCGGCCTCGAATTTGGAAATTCGAGTTACCTCATGTCACAGCCCAACAACAACCTCCGCCGAGTCATCATCGCCAGTTTCATTGGCACGACCATTGAGTGGTATGATTTCTTCCTCTATGGCACGGCGGCGGCGCTGGTGTTTAACAAGCTGTTCTTCCCCACGATTGATCCTGCTGCGGGCACGATGGCGGCCTTTGCCACTTATGCGGTCGGCTTTTTCGCACGGCCACTCGGCGGCATCGTGTTCGGGCATTTTGGCGACAAGATCGGTCGCAAGTCCATGCTCGTCACCACGCTCATGCTCATGGGCGTGGCCACGGTTTTGATCGGCCTGCTACCGACGTATGATCAGATCGGTGTCGCTGCGCCGATTTTGCTTGTGACGCTGCGCTTCGCTCAAGGATTCGGTGTCGGTGGTGAGTGGGGCGGCGCGGTGCTGATGGCGGTCGAGCATGGGCATGAGAGCAAACGCGGCTTTCATGCGAGCTGGGTTCAGGCCGGTGTGCCCGTCGGGTTACTGCTGGCGAATGGCGTGTTTCATCTCGCCTCGTCGATGGATGAAAAAGCCTTTCTCGCGTGGGGTTGGCGCATTCCTTTTCTGCTCGGCATCTTGCTGCTAGGCGTTGGCATGTTCATTCGGCTAAAGATCATGGAGAGTCCCATCTTCACGGAAGCCAAGGCCGCTGATCCTGGCCCGAAGGTGCCCATCCTCGCCGTGCTGCGTGATCATCCGCGCAATGTCATTCTCGCCATGGGCGCGCGCTTTGCGGAGAACGCCTTCTTCTACATCTTCACCGTCCTCGTGCTCAGCTACGGCTCGCAGCAGCTCGGCATGGCGAAGGGCAGCTTGCTGAATGCCGTGCTGCTCGGTTCCGCTGTGCAGCTCATCGCCATTCCATACTTCGGCGCACTTTCGGACAAGCTCGGGAGGCGTCCCGTTTATCTCGGCGGCGCGCTCTTCCTCACCGCGTTTGCTTTTCCCTTCTTCTGGTTGCTGGAGACACGGCAAACTGGCCTCGTGATGGTTGCTGTCGTCATCGGACTCATCGGTCACGCGGCGATGTATGGACCGCAGGCCGCCTTCTTTTCCGAACTTTTCGGCACGCGCGTCCGCTACAGTGGCGCGTCACTTGGCTATCAGCTCGCCTCACCACTCGCAGGCGGACTCGCACCGCTCATCGCTACAGCCTTGCTGGACAAATACGGCGGCAAGCCCTGGCCGGTCGCTGTTTATCTGATCGTCATGTCAGCCATCACGCTGGTGTGCGTGTGGCTCGTGGAAGAGACGAGCAAGAAGCGTCTGAGTTGAGCCGCTTGTCTTTCCCTCACCTTCACCGTAGAATCTACCACATGAACTACCAAGGCATCATCACACTCGAACCAGGCAAGCGTGGCGGTAGGCCCTGCATTCGCGGAATGCGAATCACAGTTGGCGATGTGCTGGGCTGGCTGGCCTCGGGTCTGACGACCGCACAAATTCAAGACGATTTCCCAGAGATCACTGAGAGCGACGTCCTCGCTTGCCTCGCCTTCGCCGCTGACAAAGAAGAGGGTCGCGGACATCTTGCTGTAAGCGCGGCATGAAGCTGCTCTTCGATCAGAATCTCAGCTTCAAGCTGTGCGCCAGACTGCGAGATCTGTTTCCAGATTCCCAGCAGGTTCGGCTACTGGGACTGGATCAGGCAGATGACACTCAGATTTGGGCGCAGGCTGCCAAGGATGATTATGTGATCGTGACGCAGGATGTGGATTTCGTGAATCTCAGCCTGCTGAATGGAGCACCTCCAAAAGTGATTTGGCTTCGCTGCGGCAACCAGCCGACTGATGTGATTGCGCGAATTATACAAACTCACTCGGCAGCCTTGCAGGCTTTTGCGAATGACCCTAATCAAAGCTTTATCGAGCTTTGGAAATAGCTTCATCTCTCAACCGCCATCGCGATGCCCATGCCGCCGCCGATGCAAAGGCTGGCGATGCCGCGCTTGTAGCCTTTGTCTTCCATGAGATGAAGGAGTGTGACGAGTACTCGCGCTCCGCTGGCACCGATGGGATGACCGAGCGCGATGGCTCCGCCTCGTTGATTGAGTTTGTCTAGATCGAGTGAGAGCTCGCGGGCACAGCCAAGCGTCTGCACGGCGAAGGCTTCGTTAATCTCGATGGCTTCGACCTCATCAAGTTTCCAGCCTGTGATGGTGCAGAGTTTATAAATGGCTCCGACAGGCCCGAGGCCCATCAATGCTGGATCACAACCGACAGCCGCTGTGGCGATGATGAGGGCGCGTGATTTGAGGCCATGCTTTTGCATCGTAGCTTCACTGGCGAGCAGGACCATTGCGGCTCCGTCGTTGATGCCAGAGGAGTTGCCGGGCGTGACGGTGCCGTCTTTGCGGAAGGCTGGCTTCAGTTTGGCGAGTGATTCGAGGGTGGTGTCAGCTCGCGGATGCTCGTCACTCGTGACTTCGGCCACAGGCACGATTTCGCGGATGAAGGCCTCGCGATTCGCAGCGACGCGGCTTTGACTGAGAACGGTGAATTCGTCCTGCTGCTGGCGTGTGATGCTGTGCTTGTCGGCGATTCGCTCCGCCGTCTCACCCATGCCGATCTTCAGCAGCGGATCACTGAGTCCATCGACAAACATGGCGTCCTGCATCGAGAGATCGCCGAGCTTTTTTCCCCAGCGGGCATCCATGACATAATGCGGCGCGCGGCTCATCACCTCGACTCCACCCGCGAGCACGAGATCACTTTCACCACTGCGGATGGCATCGGCAGCGAGCGCCACGGCTTTGAGCGAGGAACCGCAGGCCATATTCACCGTGTAGGCAGGCACATGCTCCGGGAGATCGAGCTTCAAGCCGACCTGCCGCGCCACATTCATGCCGCAGCCAGCTTGCAGCACTTGGCCGAGAATGACTTGTCCGATGTGCTCACGAAGCCCGCTAGGCACCACGGCATCGGCGATGGCAAAGCCGAGGTCAGTAGCGCTGATGGATTTCAAACCACCGCCAAAGCGGCCGATGGGAGAGCGTTTGGCGTCGATGATGTGGACGGGATTCATGGTGTGAGTGGATCGTGGAGCTTTCTGGACTTCATGGGAGGAAATAGCGGCCCGATTTGGCAGTTCCGCGCTTCTGGATGAGTCCGGCGTCAAGCAGAGGTTTCATGAGTTTGTTTGCCCCTTGTTTGGAAACCATCAGTTGTGACCAAATTTCTGACGGAGGCAGACTGCCCTGATCTCGAAGGAGTCCCAGCAGGTGCTCCTGTTTCGGTGTCAGGGTGAGTTTATCTGGACTGGCTGACTGAAGTTTCTGCACACGTAGCCACACACGCGCCAGGGTTTGCTTCAGTCCTTCTGCGGAATACTCCAGCCAGCGGGAGAGGTCTTCGCCGGCCAGTCGGACCTGCTCCAGTGCGGCATAGTAAGCCGGGCGGCCTTCCCAGTAATATTCATCCACAGAAAAGATGTGATGTGAGTCAAAGCCGCGACGATACAGCTCCCAAAGAGCTAGCGCACGCCCTGTCCGCCCATTGCCATCGGCAAAGGGATGGATGTCTTCAAAGCGGTAGTGCAGAATGGCTGAACTGAGAATGGGGGAAAGCTGCGTGGCCTGAGTGTTCCACCATTCCAGAAGTTCATACATCTGGGGGGAGACATCGTTCGGGTGTGGCGGGAAATGACTCCCCACTCGTACTCCGATGGTGCGGTAAGCACCCGCCGAGCCTTGATTCATCACCTCGCCTGCTAGTAGCCGATGAAGCTCGAATAGATTTTCATGCCGCACTTTTTTGATACGTACATTCTTTTCCACATAGCGCAGTCCGGCAAAGTAGTTCGTCACTTCCCGCTGAAATCGCGTCGTCGTTTCCACTTTCCGACTCTCCTCCAAGGCGCGGACCTCCGCCAAGGTCAGCGGATTGCCTTCGATGGCTGTGGAGGCATGACCATTGCGGGTACGTGTATCCTTCTGTAGCGCAGGCACCCACGACAGCCCCACGGGAGCCACTAGGATTCGCTCCCGCAGCGCGCTGATCTCTTCCACGAGTGAAAGCAGCATGGGTGAGATGGAGAAAACGGGCTGGTAAATCATGTCGTCAGACAACCATCAGACAACCGATTGGTCAACCAATCAGACAGCCTAGAGTCAACCACCGCCCGATCCTTCACAGTCCGATTGAGGGCGTGAACTCCATCTGATCGAGAATGTCTTTTTGCAGGTCGTAACCTGCGGCGATTTCGATGAGTCGAAGACCTTCGGCGGTGAGTTCAAAGACGGCGCGCTCGGTGACGTAAAGCACCTGCTGCCCCTCAGCGATGGCCGTGGGGCCGTGGAAACAGACGTGCTGGATCTGCCGCACAAATTTGGGCTGCCCCTTCGCCAGGAAGGTGCAGCAAAAGACAAGTCGGCGTGCGCTTTGAGCGATGTTTACAAAGCCGCCGACTCCGGCGAAACGATCCGCAAAGCTGGTGACGTTCACGCTGCCTTCCGCATCCACCTCCACCGCACCGAGCACGGCGATATCGAGCCCGCCGCCGTCGTAGAAATCGAACTGCGATGGCTGGTCGATGATCGCCTCGGGGAAGTGGCTGCAACCAAAGTTCAGGCCCGAAGCTGGTACGCCGCCGATGGGTCCGCTTTCTACCGTGAGGGTGAATTCGCTCAGCCTTCCCGTCTCCGCCGCGACCATGGCCACACTTTCAGGTAGGCCGATACCGAGGTTCACAATGTCGCCTTTACGAATCTCCCGCAGTGCTCGGGTGCCGATGATCTTGCGCTCGGATTCCGGCATGGTCGGCAGTGTGAAACGGCCATCGCTGGTGACGACGAAGTCTTCATTGAAGATCTCGCCAAAAGTCTGGTCGTGCTGCACGCCGCCGCTGACGACGAGGTAATCCACCAAGATGCCCGGCACGCGCACGGACTTCGGGTCGGGCAGTTGATCGACGATGCTCTCCACCTGCGCGATGACGATGCCGCCGTGATTCTTCGCCGCCTGGGCGATGGGCAGCACCTCGCCGATGAGGCCTTCTTTATCCATGCTCAGATTGCCGCGTCGGTCGGCGTAGGTCGCGCGGATGAGACCGACATGAATGGGCACCGGCTTGTAGCGCAGCCACGTTTGACCATCGAGTTCGAGCCGCTCAACGAGTGGCTCTGTGGTGCGTGCGTTCATCCGTCCGCCACTTTGTGCGGGGTCGATGAAGGTGTTGAGTCCCACTCGCGTGATAAGTCCGGGTCGCTTCGCCGCGATCTCGCGCAGCAGCACACTGAGCACGCCTTGCGGGAAGTTGTAGGCCTCGATCTCATTCGCCAAAGCCAGCGTGCCAAGCTTCGGCGCGAGGTTCCAGTGCCCGCCGATGACGCGTTTGATCAAACCCGCGTGAGCAAAGTGATTCAGCCCACGCTCCGCCCGATCTCCCTGCCCAGCGCAGTAGTAGAGTGTGAGATCATTGGGCGTGCCGGTTTCGATAAAACGCCGTTCCAATGCCGCCGTCAGCATCTCAGGATGCCCCGCACCCACGAATCCACCCACAGCCACCGTCGCCCCCGAAGGAATGGCAGCGATGGCTTGGTCAGCAGTGGCGATGATGGCTGGGGCGCGCATATCAGCCTCTCCAGCCGCCGTTGATCTCGATCGTCTGACCTGTGACATAACTGGCCAGTGGTGAGCAGAGGAAGAGCACCACGTTCGCCACTTCCTCCGTCGTGCCGAAGCGGCCGAGTGGGACGTTCTTGATCATCTCCGCACGCACGGATTCAGGGATGCTCGCCGCCATGCTGGTGTCGATCACGCCGGGGGCGATGGCATTGGCGCGGATGTTTTTCCGAGCAGCTTCACGGCTGAGTACACGCATCATCGCCTGCACGCCGGCTTTCGCGGAGGCGTAGTTGGCTTGGCCAAAGAAACCCTGTATCGCGGCGATGCTGCCGAAGCTGACGATGGCCCCATGATCATGCATGATTTCGAGTGCGTATTTGCAGCCGTAGAAGACGCCGGATAGATTCACGTCGATCACCGCATCCCATTCTTCGAGGCTCATCTTGGCGATGGTGCGGTCCTTGAGGATGGCGGCATTGTTTACCAGATAATCGAGACCGCCACAGGCCGCCTGAATCTCGCCCATCATCGACTGCACCTGCTCGGGCTTCGAGACATCCGCCGCGATCACGAGTGCGCTGTCTGTGCGGTGGACGTTCAGTTCATCAGCGATTGCTTGGGCGTCCGCCGCCGTATTTGGAAAGCCCGGATGATTGATCACCACCGTAGCTCCGGCGCGATGAAAGGTCCGCGCGATCTGCGCGCCGATGCCCTGCGAGGCTCCGGTGATGAGGGCGACTTTACTGCTGAGGTCGATGGGGATCATGGTGGTGCTGGAAAGGACGGGCGAGAGAGCGGTATCCTATCGGGCGCTTGTCGGGATGCTCGATCCAAAATTTAGGGAACCACTCGCTTCAAGTGTCAGATCCGCAGCAAGGCCAATGCTTCAAGGCTTGGATAGTGCTCCTTCAGCAGCAGGGCACGACGCTCCATCAAGCGCTTGGATAGATTGAAGCCAAGAATTCGACACGTCGCCGCGCCAGTTTCGCCGATCGACTCGATCCGGTGCTCGTTGAGGTTGAAGTGCTCTGCCCACCGATCCTGTCGTGGGTTGAAGAATGGGATCGGGTTCCCGTCACGAGAGGTCAGCGATACAGGGTCCGAACTTTTGGCCAAATGGCAGTCCATGCACGCCAGGGCAAGGTTGGCGAATGTCGTGCCGCCACCATGTTTGCGGCTGATGATATGATCTATCTGATGACCAAACCAAGCGTCCCTGTCATGGAGCAGGCAATACTCGCACAAGCCTGAAGCGCGTTCAAAAACCCGCCGTTTAAGTGCTGATGAGATGCCGTCACTCATGCTGACAGTGCCACTTGATGGGATCGTGCTTTTGCCATGCGCATGACGTGTTCGATCTTCACATAATGATCCAACTCATCACGCTCAGAGGCGCTGAGGGTTCCGTCTTTGTGCTTTTGCGTCAAATCTTCCACACGTCTTGAGATTGATTTCGAGGGCTTGAAAGCGGCCAGCTTCTCCGAGCCGACGGCCTTGGCGATAAAATTGGCTAGTTCTTCATAAATTTTCATCCGGCGACACTACCGAATTCATGCGCGCCCTGCAAGATGTGTCTCAAAACGTAAAAGGACTTCCATCTTGCGCCGGATAGACTCTGGGAATCAGTGATTCACCACAAAGCGACTGAGAAAAGCGGAAGGAGCAATCGCAGGCACGGAAGACTGGGCAAAGTCGGCTTCATTGCGTGTCACAATGAAGGCCGCACCAGCCTTGTCGGCGGTCACTGAAACGGCTGCATCTTCAAAGTCGTCGAATGGAAGTGAGCGCACGGTTTGCCAGTCAGCGTGATCGAGTGACACGATCTCAAAATGCTGCAATACGCTGTCGATGGCTGATCCAGCCTCTGCCTGAGTGCCATGTCTGCGGGCCAGATAATAGAGCGTGGTCAGGGCGTGGGATGGGCAGATGCCTTTCAACGTGCCTTGCATGACCAGATTCATGACACCCGCCGAAGCGGCGTAGTGCGGCTGACGTTTCTGGAAGACGTCCAGCATGACATTGATATCCACCACGATGATCATGTGTGCTTGCTGTCCAAGTGATCCAGATGCGCTGATTCTCCCTCAAGGTCCGGGGCTAGGCTGCCAGTCGCGCGTTTCAAATCGGGATGCAGTGGTGCTTGCAGATGCTGCCGTAGATTTCGCGCCTCACGCGCAAAGAACTCGGCGACCGTTGTTCCCTGTTGGCGGGTCCAGTCGTTCATGAACTGAAAATCCTCGTCGGAAAGTGGGATAGTGATGGTGGACATACGCGAAGTTTAGTTTGGCCCTCGGTATCTGGCAAGGATGCTGTGGACGTGCTTGTGTAGCTTTGGGCGCGTTGCAGAAGGCAAATAGCTCTCGCACTCACGCGGCTTTTCGTGACAATGCGCGCCCACAATGACTCGCAAAACTCCTGAACAACTCCGCTCCTGGCGCTGGTATGGCCGTGATGAACTCCGCTCCTTTGGCCATCGCTCACGGGCGAAGCAATCGGGCTGGGGGGCAGAGGATTATGTGGGGAAGCCGATCATCGGCATTTTGAATACTTGGTCGGAACAAAACTCCTGCCACATGCATCTGAAGCTCACGGCTGATGCTGTACGGCGTGGCATTCTACAAGCGGGCGGGCATCCGATGGAGATCCCGGTGCTCTCAGCAGGAGAGATGCTGACAAAGCCGACGGCGATGTTTCATCGCAACTTGCTCGCGATGGAAACGGAAGAAGTGCTGCGTGCGAATCCGCTCGATGGCGCGGTGCTTCTCGGCGGTTGTGACAAATCCACACCAGGCCTTCTCATGGGAGCTTTCAGCATGGACATCCCGGTCATTTACATGCCCTGCGGACCGATGATGAGAGGCAACTGGCGCGGCGAGACGCTCGGCAGCGGCAGTGATGTCTGGAAGTATTGGGATGAAAAACGCGCCGGCAATCTGAGCTGGGAGCAGTGGTGCGAGATCGAGGACGGCATCGCCCGCAGTCCCGGTCATTGCATGACGATGGGCACGGCATCGACCATGACCGCTCTGGCTGAAACGCTCGGTCTTTGCATTCCCGGCGCGTCTTCGATCCCAGCAGTGGATGCAGCGCACACTCGCATCGCGGCGGCAGCGGGAAGGCAGATCGTCGAGAATGCTTGGCATGACTTGAAGCCATCGCAAATCGTCACCGAGCGCTCGTTTGATAACGCGATCGCCGTGGACATGGCGCTCGGTGGCAGCACCAATGCCATCGTGCATCTCGTGGCGATGGCCGGACGTCTGGGCATTAAACTGCCGTTGGAGAAATTTGATGAGATCAGCAGGCGTGTGCCGCTGCTGGCGAACATGCGCCCAGCGGGCAAGTATTTGATGGAGGAGTTTTATTTGGCAGGCGGCATCAAGGCGCTGCTTAATGGCATGAGTTCACTGCTCGATATGAGCGCACTCACCATCACCGGTAAGTCGATGGGCGAAAACGTGGCGGGCTGTGAGATCTACAATCTCGATGTCATCCGCACGCCTGATAATGCCATCCAGCCCGACGGAGGCACCGCGATCCTGCGCGGCAATCTTTGCCCCGATGGAGCCGTGATCAAGCACGCCGCCGCCACGCCTGAACTCTGCCAGCACACTGGTCCGGCGCTCGTCTTCGACAGCTACCCGGAGATGAAGGCGAAGATCGACGACATGGATCTCGACGTGACGAAGGACACCGTGCTCATCCTGCGCAACGCCGGCCCAGTGGGTGCTCCCGGGATGCCCGAGTGGGGCCAGCTCCCGATCCCGAAGAAGCTCATCCTGCAAGGCATCCGCGACATGGTGCGCCTCAGCGACTGTCGCATGTCCGGCACCAGTTACGGAGCCTGTGCCCTGCACATCGCGCCCGAATCCGCCATCGGCGGCCCGCTCGCCCTCGTGCAAAACGGCGATCTCATTGAGCTCGATGTGCCGAACCGAAAGTTGCACCTCCACGTCAGCGATGAAGAACTGGCCAAACGCCACGCCGCCTGGAAACCCGCCCCGCCGCGCTATCATCGCGGCTACGCGAAGCTCTTCGTCGATCACGTCACGCAGGCGAATGAAGGCATGGACTTCGACTTCCTCCAATACGGCCCCGCCGTGCCGGAGCCGGAGATTTTTTAACTCAGCTTGCCCTTGCGCAGGATGTGGACGCCGAGCATTCCGAAAGCGATCATGGATGGCACGGCGAGGAAGTGCAGCCAGACGATGAGCGTGTTCGCGTAGTCGAGGCCGAAGAAGTTCGAGCGAGCCCACTGAATTACCAGCCAGCCGATGACGAGACCAAGACCGCCGAGCAGTGTGACGAGCAGGAAAAACAACGAGCCTTCATTCATCTCGATCAGACGGCGCGTCACTGCGCGTGGCTCCTCGCTCTTTTGCAGGAACATGGCGGCGGATAGCATGTAGATCTGCGTGCCGAGTACGGCAGCGAGCAGCAGGAGAACCTGACTGTGAATGCCGAAGATGTTCAAACCCCCCAGATTGATCTGACCTGTGACGCCCGCGATGCCTTGCAGCAAAGTCGCGCCGATGATGAGTAGCAGACCAACTAACTCAAACATGCGCGGTCTTTCAGAGAGGATGAAAAGCAGATGTCTCATGCCATCACGCCATGTGCGCAGATGCGGCGTGCGCTCGACAGGAGCAGGGCGCAGGCCGGAGACGATCTCCACGGTGCTGGCTTTCTTTTTCAGCGCCTTGATGAGCAGCTCGGAGGCGAACTCCATGCCGCTGGCGCGGATGTCCCAGGTCTCATAGGCGGTCTTTTTCAGACAGCGGAAGCCGGAGTTGCAGTCGCTGAGCTTGCCTTTGAAAAGTAGATTGATCAGTCCGGTAAGCACGGGTGTGCCGAGGATGCGATGCAGTGTGGGCATGGCTCCAGGCTCGATGGTGCCTCTCATGCGCGAGGCGATGCCCATGTCGGTGTCGGCCTTGGACGTTGCACGGTAAAGCTCCAGCGCGTGCTCGTAAAAGTAGGTGCCGTCAGCATCCGCAAACATGACATACTTACCCTCTGCTGCCGCGATGCCACCGCGCAGGGCTGCACCGTAACCGCGCTCGGGGACGGGCACGACTCGCGCTCCGCGAGCCTCGGCGATCTGACGTGAGTCATCGGTGCTGCCATTGTCGCCGATGACGATTTCATACTTCAACGACGGATCAGCATCGAGCGACTTGCGCACGGCATCAATGCACAGCGCGATCGTGCGGCTTTCATTGAGGCAGGGAAAAACGAAGGTGAGGTCCATGAGGAATTAGCGGGTTAGCAGTTCCTTCGCCGCTTTCTCGATGGCAGGCAGCAGATTGTCTGGAAGTTCTGTGAGCAACGGCAGCACGGGGCCGGTATTGGCGACGCCGGAGAGTGTCACGGCGTGATGCAGCACGAGGATCGGGCTGTGAGCATTGCGCAGGTCTTCGAGTGGCGTGAAGATCTGGCGGATCGCTTCAGCCTTGGCGTAATCTTTGGCCTGGATGGCATGAAGCAGATCGGTGCTGAGCTGTGGCTGCACACACACGCAGCCAGCGGTGAAGCCAGTGATGCCGAAGTCGCGCAGATGAATGATGGAAGGCTGCTCACCGATGCCGCTGACGATGAGGTCGGTGTTCACCAGGGTGATCAGTTTGCTGAGATAGGCGTCCTGTGCTGGGTCAGGCTTCACCACAGCATACTTGATCCAGGAGATGAGTCCGTCATTCACCAGCTCGGCGGCAAGTTCCTGCGTGATGTAGGATTCGTCTTTGATGTAGAGCACCGCTTTCAAACCTGAGCGTTCAACGAAGTGACGGATGGCCGTGGCGACTCCTGCTGGCTTTGAAGGGAAAAGCGTGGGCAGCAGCATCGCTGTCGGGAATTCGTGGTCTTTGAGAATCGCTGCCTGATCCATGGCGGTGCCGTACATCGGACCGACGCTCGGCACCATCCACATGTCGGGTGGTGATAGATCACGGAGCATGGTCAGCATCTCGGCGTACTCAGAGACGGCCATGTTGTATAGGTTCGCATTGCCCCCATAAAGCAGCGTGCGGATGCCACCGGCATACATGTGCTGGATGAGTTTGCCGTTCTCCTCATGGCTCAGACTCAGGTCAGCCTTCCGGCACAGCGGCGGGACGGCGATGACGGAACGGCGGAGATCGGCGGTGGTGACGGGCGTAGTCTTCATGCGGCGCGCACAGAAGGGAGTTCACGCCCTTGGGCAAATGGAAATGAGAAATCAATCCACGAACAGAAACTCGTTCGAGTTCAGCAGGGCGAGGCAGTAGTCGGCGAGCGCACCCTGAAAGGTCGCGGCCAGTGATGTCTGTTTTTCCAAGAACTTCCGCCCAGCTTCGATTTCCGGTTTTGTCGGCTCGCGTGACAGGCAGCGCAGCGTGGCCTCTGAGATGATGGTCACTGCATCAAAGCCGTGATTTTCGCTCAAACCCGCCGCCAGTTTGTCGGCGATGTCGTGGGTGAACTCGGAGTTAAGCATGAGCAGCGCCTGGGGTGCCGTGGTGGACTCGTTGCGGCGGGCGCAGCTCATCTGGGCATCTGGACGATCAAAGAGATCGAAGAGCGGCTGCCGGGCATTGCGGCGGGCAAAGGTGTAGATGCTGCGGCGGCGATGTTCGCTCGTGTCGGCTGTCGCTTCAGACTGCTTTTTGATCAGTGTGTTGCTGATCTCCTTGGGGAATGGAAGGCGCACGCTTGGGCCACCGGTTTTGAGATTTAAATCACCCGTAACGCTGAGCATCGCGTCACGCAGCATCTCGCCGGTGAGGCGTTTGGGCGGTATGACGGCCTGCTGATAGGCCTGTGACATGACGATGAGCTTGTGCAGCTTTTTGAGGCTCCAGCCTTGCTTGGGAAGTTCGGCGGCGAGCCAGTCGAGCAGCGCGGGATTCGTGGGCGCTTCACCCTGCTGGCCGAGATCGCCAGGGATGGCCGTCAAAGGTTTGCCGAAATGCTGCTGCCAGATTCGATTCGCCATCGCTCGGAGGAAGAGGGCGTTGTCTTTGCTGGTGAGCTGCTTGGCTAATGCGATGCGGTCAGGCTTGGTTTCCGACACGCCGAAGATGCGCAGGAAGGCTGGCTCGATCTGCGGGCCGGGACTTTTGAAGTCACCACGCACAAAGACGGTGCTGACGGGGACGCCTTCAGTGAACACGCGCACCGAGGGGCCGATCTGTTTGCCGTTTTTGGTGATGATCGTGTTGTCGAAAAACGCACGCAGCCGGTAGAAGTCCGCCTGACTCACGGGATCATACGGATGATCATGGCACTGCGCGCAACCAACTGTCAGGCCAAGACAAACGGAGCCGACGGTGGTGGTGATGTCATTGAGCAGGATATGACGGCGCTCGTTTTGATTGTTGAGATCCGGCATGTCAGGACAGGTAAAGACAAAGCCCGTGGCCGTTTCATCTCCCATCAAATCTCCGGCGATCTGATGCTGCACGAAGACATCAAAGGGCAGGTCATCATTGAGCGCTTTAATGACCCAATCGCGATAGCGCCAGGCGTGGCTGCGGTCGGCGTCATATTCAAAGCCGTCAGTCTCGGCATAGCGTGCGAGGTCGAGCCACCATTGTGCCCAGTGTTCGCCGTAGTGTGGGGAGGCAAGGAGGCGGTCGGCTAAAGCCTCCAATGACGAAGCACGAATGACGAATGACGAACCCTGGCGACATTCATTGACGAATGCGGTGACTTCTTCGGTGGTCGGCGGAAGGCCGGTGAGATCAAAGGTGAGGCGGCGGATGAGCGTGGTGGCATCGGCTTTCTGCTGCGGCTGAATGAAGTCGTCGATGCCTGCTTTGTTTTCTGCCACTTGCAGCGGCTTGAAGGCCCAGTGGTCACGATCTTTTTCCGTGATGGGCGGCTCGTCCTTCACGGGATCAGCGGAGGCGTGAATCGCCACGGCATGGGCATGATGGGTGATCAGTAGGCTGACGAATGCTAGCAGCTTCATGCCAGAATCCCTTTCACTACCGCGGATTCCTCCACGCCCGTCAGTCGCTCATCCAATCCATTGCGGCGGAAGGTGAGGCGTTCGTGATCCATGCCGAGCAGGTGCAGGATCGTGGCGTGCAGTTCATGGATGTGGACTTTGTCCTGCGTGGCACGCAGACCGAACTCGTCGGTGGCTCCGTGGACGTGACCGTGCTTCACACCGGCGCCGAAGAGCACGGTGGTAAAACCCCAGGGATTGTGATCGCGGCCCACGCCTTTTTCACTCATGGGCATACGGCCGAACTCGCCACCCCAGATGACGAGCGTGTCTTCCAGCAGGCCGCGCTGCTTCAAATCACGCAGCAGTCCGGCCACAGGCTTGTCGGTGCGCGCACAGTACTCGGTGTGATTTTTGAGCACGTTCTCATGAGCGTCCCAGCCGTTCGTGTCACCGGAGTAAAGCTGCACAAAACGCACGCCACGCTCGATCATGCGGCGAGCTAGCAGGCAGCGTGTGCCGAAGTCTTTCGTCGTCGGATCGTCGATGCCGTAGAGATGCTTGGTGGCTTCTGTCTCGTGTGAGATGTCCACGGCTTCCGGCGCGGCGGTTTGCATTTTGAAAGCCAGCTCATAGGCACGGATGCGAGCATCGAGATCGCTGTTGGCCTGTCGTTGTGCCTGATGCCGCACATTCATCTGCTGGATCAGGTCGATGGTGGCGCGCTGACGGGCGCTGCTTTGCGGACTGTGCAGATGCAGGATGGGACTGTCACCGGCACGCATCGTGGTGCCCTGATACGTCGCCGGTAAAAAGCCGCTGCCCCAGGCTGGCGGACCGCCTTTCAAGCCACCACCGGGATCGGGCATGACGACAAAGGCGGGCATGTCTGCGTTCTCGGTGCCGAGTCCATACGACACCCAGCTTCCCAGACTCGGCTTGCCCATCTGGATAGAGCCTGTGTTCATCTGATAGACCGACTGCGGATGATTCACGCTGTCACCATGACAACTCCTGATGACACACATCTCATCGGCGAGGCCCGCCATGTGCGGCAGGAAGTCGCTGATCTCGATGCCGCTCTGCCCATGTTTCCGAAACGGCTTCACCGGAGCCAGCAGTGGGTTCTGCGCGACCTTTCGCCGTGTCTCGACCACTCCGTAACTATCCGGCAAAGGCTTGCCTGCATGGCGGATGAGATCCGGCTTTGGATCAAAGAGATCGACATGACTCGGTCCGCCGTGCATGAAGAGCCAGATCACGCGCTTCGCCTTCGCCGGGAAATCCGGCTGAGACTCAGCCAGCAGATGCGAGAGCGCCACGCTGGACAAACCCATGCTCGTCGTGCCGAGAAAGCGGCGGCGGGAGAGATGGGGTGAGATGTTCATGACGCAAGAACGCTGACAGAGGGCGGCATCCATCAACCGGGCAATCAACCGGCCACAAATGGCAGTGTTGTAATTTCTCAGGGGTGATCGAGCACTAGCTCCTTGGGCGCTCCAAATTTCTCAGGCCAGACGATGAAGAACGCATCGCTATGACCAGCACCGAAATCGACAAGCTTCCAGCCATCAAACGTGCGTAGCCAGAGGGCGACCGTGTCATCGTTGTCCAGCGAAGGAAGCTTCAAAGACGTACCCTTTGCATCGAGAGAGCGACCACCGAACATGGCCCAGTTTTTAAAGACACGGAGGCTACCTTCAAAGAGCGCGGGCTGCTTGGCGATCCGCTTCACCTGCGGTCGTAGCTGATCAAAGAGTTCTTTGCGCAGTGGAGAGTCAGTGGGGAGTTCGGTCGGCTTCAGGTAAGGCGGATCAAATACCGCGCGCCACTCCTCCGAATCGGGCTTGATCGGCTGATCCTGAGCCGCAGCAAAGGGGAGAAAGAGCGCGAGGCAGAGCAGAGGAAGAACGAGTGATTTCATAGTGACTGGGCCAGAGTGGAGCGCAGAGGGACGTCTGGGGGCAACTGATAAAGCAGAAGATGGCGGCGCAAAGAGGGCTCCAGTCGAGGGTAAGTAATTAATATTACTTGATAATAATTATGGAATTTATATATTCCCGGTATGCTTTCACTCCGCTCGCTCGTTTCAATCACCCTCGCCGCCTCTCTGGCGAGTGCGATTTGGCCGATGACTGCTCACGCCTATCTCGGCGGGTTTGAGGAGCAGGATGGGTATCGAATCCCTGGGCTTTTGGGTGTCGGAAACATCACGTCACTCGACTTCGTCGGGGATGCCCAGTTTTATCTGAGCAATAACGTAGCGAATGGTTTCACGGGCATCGTGCCTCCTGGTGCACTTCCCAATACCCTGGGCGACGCGACTCACGGAGCTGATTTGAGCCGCTACAACGCCGGACGTTACGGATCAAACAACAGCGGTCCTGGCGGCATGGCGGCAGACATCGCCGACAACTCGGGCTCATGGAAAGCGCTTGCGGGTGGGCGTCTGAATGAAGACATCGGAGCGCCGCTGTATCAGGGCAGTAATCTACATCGCGACTACATCGCCGCGTATGGGTACACGAATCCACATGGCGGCAGCCAAGTGCTCAACGTGTTGGCGACAGATGTGGATCTTCGTTACAACTACCAGCTCGACTCGCGCGATTTCAGTGGCGTGAATCCATTGCTGACCAGCGATCAGAAGATTGATCTCGTGTTTTGGAATTGTCCCTCTGACTACGATGATATGGTGCTCACCAATGTGCTGGGCATGACCTTCAAAGACTCGCTTGGACAAAGCTTGGTTGAAGTCGGCTACACGGGTGACAATTTCCTACAATATCGTGTCGGTGGTGCGGCCACATGGCAGATGACCGCACTCAATCTTGGCAGTCAGGGCTGGTCACAGATCGCGCTGACCATCAATACCTACACGAATAGCATCAGCCTAGCTGCCGCTGCCTTCAACGATCTCAACTCGACACTGGAACCCATGACCAGTGTTACCACGGATGAAGCCATCGGCTTCGACACCGCCAGCCTCACCGACATCCAGTGGGATGCCGTGGGCACGGTGGGCTTCAAGAACTTCTTTGATGACTTTAATTTCACCGTCACGCCTGTGCCAGAGCCGGGGAGTGCTCTGATGGTGGTGCTTGCTGGATTGGTAGCTATGAGGCGGCGGCGGGATTGATCGGCCGCGAAAATAGCGAAGGTTATATCTTTGGGAGGCTCTGCAACTAGACACTCCCCGCCTTCATCTCGCCCATCAGCCATTCGCAGGATCTCCAGGCGAGGGCCATGATGGTGAGGGTCGGATTCTTGTCTGGGTTGCTGGGCAGGACGGAGCCGTCCATGAGGAAGAGATTTTTCACGTCCCAGGTCTGGCAGTATTGATTGGTCACCGAGTCGCCAGCCTTGCCGCCCATGCGGGCGGTGCCGACTTCGTGGATGATCTCACCGGGGCGCTGGATGGCGTCGCGTCCGCTCTGCGGACTGGCTTTGCCGCCCATGCCTTCGATCAGTTCGGCAAAGGTCTGCTGCATGTGCTCGGCCTGCTTGATCTCATGGTCACTCCACTTCCAGTGAAAGCGCAGCACAGGAATGCCCCACTGATCGACAACTTGCGGGTCTAGTTCCGCATAACAATCTTTGTTCGGCACCATCTCACCGCGTCCGCTGAAACTAAAGGTCGCGCCGTAGTAGCGGCGAGCTTCTTCCTTGAGCTTGCTGCCATAGACACCTGGGCTGGACGTATCCAGTGAGCCAAAACTGCCGACCTGTGGCATGCGCCGCCCGCCACCCATCTCGATGTGATAGCCGCGCGCAAAGCCGAGCTTGGCGTGATCATTCACCAGCCACCAAGGCGAGTACACATGCAGCCCGCCCGCCCCATCTTCATTGAGGATCGGCGCATCTTCGAGCGCTGGAATATGCGCGCCGAGCTTCGTGCCCACGCTGTCCATGAGGTTCTTGCCGACCTGTCCGCTGGAGTTCGCGAGGCCCGCTTTATCCTGCGATTTGGAGTTCAAAAGAATGCGTGAAGTTTCACAAGTGCTAGCCGCCACAATGACCACGCGCGCCTTCACCACAGCATCACGACGAGTCTTTTTGTCGATGTAATGCACGCCCGTTGCCTTGCCGCCTTCCATTGTCACCTCACGCACCATCGCATCGGTGATGATGTCGAGATTACCCGTCGCCAGAGCGGCTGGCAGCAGCACGGTGGTGCTCTGGAAGTTCGCGCGAATGCTGCACCCGCGCAGGCAGTCCGTGGCCCAGAAGCAGGCAGCCCGCGACATCATGTCCTTCCCCAGAATCTCCTGAGCCTTCGGGTTGTTCGGGAAGAGTTGCTTCGGCAGATTCTTCCAGTCCAGCGGTTGACTGAGAACGGCGCGATGAGCCGCCACAATGGGCACGCCGCCCTTTTTGCCCGACTTCTTTGCCATCAGTTCACCGAGACGCGGCTTCGGCGGCGGCAAAAGCACGCCGGGGGAAGAGTTCGGCGCATTGGCGATGCCATCGTTCTCGCCATAAACGCCGATCAACTGCTCCACGCGGTCATACCACGGAGCCATATCGTCGTAGCTCATCGGCCAATCAAACCCGAGCCCGTCACGCGACTTCGGTTTGAAATCAAACTCGCCAAAGCGCAGCGAAATGCGGCCCCAATGATTCGTGCGACCCCCGAGCATCCGCGAGCGCCACCACCAGAAGTCACCCTCGGTGCCCGGCTTGTTCGTGTAGGGCTCGCCCGGCACCTGCCAGCCGCCATCGATCATCGCATCGTAATGTCCAAAAGGTCGCACCGGTGTTTTATCACCCCGCAGCGGTGCCATCTCAGGCGTGTTGAACATCGGCGTCTCCGTCGTCGGCTCATAATTACGCCCGGCTTCAACCATCAGCACCTTCACACCACTCAAAGCCAGGATCAGCGCCGCCATCCCACCGCCAGCACCAGAGCCCACGACGATGACATCATATTGCGGTTTCGTTTTGCGGTCAGTGAGGAGAGGCATGGCCTTGTTTACCAAATCATGTGCACAGAGTCTCGCTCAATCACAGCCTTTCAAATAATTTCCCGCGCTTCAAATCATGTCCCTCTGAGTTAAGGCAGAGGAATGGGTGGCAAGGGAATAAGCGAAATGGATTTCATTCCTCTGCCACCCATTCCTTTGCCCACCTCTGCCGTTAGCTTAACGACATTGATGCAGCAGCGCCAATATGCAGGCCAGACATGAACTCTTCGTGACTCATCTCGCTAACCTCACCCGACTCGCATTCTGCATCGCGGCGCTCCGCTTCAGCCAGAATCTCGGAGTCACCCCAGGCGGGCGGTGACAGGCTGTCCATGATCAGCAGCGCCAGTTCAGCGCGCTGTGGTTGTTCCAGCAAAAGTGCGGCTTGAGAAATGGAATCCATCGTGAGCATGATCCGAAGATGCTGAGTTTCGCCAGAGTTTGCCAGCTCAATTTCCAAAGACTACGCCGCCTCCACTGCATTCGCGGGAATGCCTTCAGTGCGCAGGGCTTGCAGGAACTCCACCTCCGCACTGACACGGGCGAGGGCGATGCCGTGCTTGGCGGCGGCGTTTTTCCAGAGATCAAAATGGCGGCTGTAGGCACGCAGGTAGCGCTGCATGAGATCAGGCTCCACACGGTGCTCGTGGGGTTGCTGCGTTTCGGCATCGACGAACTCGTAGTTCCCATCCCAGTCCGGTGCGCTCTCTTGCTGTGAGTATGGGGCGAGCACGATGCCGCGTCCGTTTCTTGCGCCGAGGGCGGCGAGCAGGCTTTCGGGTTCGGCGGGGAAAAGTAGGTCGCTGATGAAGAGGCGCATCGCGCCAGATCGGAAGGGGATGCGTGTCAGGTCGGGCGCTTCGGCACTTTTAGGTAGGCGCTGCACTTCATCAGGCCAGCGACCTGCCATGACGGCCTCGGTTTCTAGCGGCAGATGCTGCTGACCACGCACGGCGTAGCAGCGCACGGTGGCGCCAGTTTGTAGGGATGCCTCCAGCGCATAGGCCAGCAGTTCGAGCGTGCGTTGTTCTTTGATTGGCGTGGCAAACATGGACTCGGAGGCATCGAAAACGAGATCCACAAGCGGGCGCACTTCTTCGCGATACTGCTTCATCGTGTAGGTGCCGGTGCGGGCGTAGGCCTGCCAGTTGATCTGGCGCGGATCATCCCCCGGTAGATAGATGCGGTGGTCCTGGAAATCCAGACTGCTGCCCACGCCCGCCCCCATGAACTCGCCAGCGTGACCACGCCAGCGCTGCTGCCGAAACGGCAGCTTCAACACGCGCGCCCATTCACGAGCACGCGCATGGATGGCGCAAAGTTGGTCGGGCGACTGAGTCATCGAGGTCATGCGGCCATGAGCTTTGCCTCGTCACGCACAGGCCGTAGTTTGCGCCAAGCGAGTACGCTGAGTGTGGCCATGAGCAGCGGCCAGACGGCAGCGCAGAGCATGGCGATCATGAGGAATTCTTTGCGTGGAGCGCCGTTGGGAATTGAGTCTGCGCCCATGATGGCTGAAGGCGGCAGTAAGGCTAGAAACAGGGGCTGCTCTGAGGCGCTCTTGGCCAAGATGACGCCGAGACCGGTGAACATACCGGCCAGAAGCTGCACGAGCGCAAAGCCGCAAATGAAGAGGGGCAACAGATCGTTAGAGCGCCGAGTGGGTAGGATTTGAATACCGGCAGTGACCATCCAGATCGTGCTGCAAGCGAGGATGTGATAAGGCAATACATCTGGCCCGGTGATGGCCGTGAGTGCACCGCCCAAACACAACGCTACCATCAGGGTGAGCCAGAAGCCGCTCGCCCATCCGGGTGCTAGCACTCGCATCGTCATGCGGCCCATGAGTCCACGTTTGAAGAATGGCGCATAGGCTGACGGCACCTCGTTTTGCGTCTCAGTCATCGCATCCAAAGTCATGAAGCCCGCCACGACATAGGCACCCGTCAGCCAAAATTCCTGACGAGTGAAAAGTGCGATCAGTAGGGGGATGAAAAACGCCACGAGATGCACGCAGCGCTTCAGCCAAGCGAGCGGCGCTGCGGGTGATGAGATGCGTGAGGCGGCGAGACTCAGGCAGGCGAAGATGGCCCATGAAGAACTGATAATAGCTACCGCGATAGCCATCGCCCAGCCGCCGGTGCCGATCACCGAACTCGTGAATCCCGGTCCGCCAGACACGGCCGCAAACATCATACCGACGACACCAAAGCCGCCAAAAACCATCGGCACGATGATGATCGTCATCCGCAGCCAGCTCTGCTGGATGGTGGAGAGCGCCACGAGCAAAGCGGCGATGACGATGCCGACGAGCCATTTTAGGGCGAGCATGTTCAGCTCGAGCATGAGATCGATACCGCCGAAAACATAACGCGCGACGACGTAGGGCATGAGGCTGAGCGCGATGAGTAGGGACTGAAGCGCCACGCTGGCCCATTTACCAAAGACGATACGACTGCATGAGAGGCGTGTGAGCATGAGCATGTCGAGCGTGTTCATTTTCACCTCTTCAGCGAGGGCATTGGAAACACGAAATGGCATGATCAAACAGAGCACGAGCGTGGCAAGAGCGTCGAGCATCCAGCGTGTTTCATCGGTGTTCGGAGATGAGCCAGTGATCAGAGTGATCAGGATCAAGAGCACATGCATGCCCAGCATGGTGGAGCCAAAGGAGCGCGTGCGCAGGCCCTGGCGCAGTTCCTTCACCACCATCGGTGAGAGGCGATCTGAGAAATCGGTGAGTGGTGTCAGCGTCGTGGTCATGCAGCGAGCTATGAATGCGCCAATCGCAGGTGGTGTGGCAATGCATTTCTCCTGTTGAAACCTGTTTCTAAAGCAGCACCTCTTCACGAATGAAGCAACCCGGCTTCCAAGCCTCTGAACCCCAACCTCTCGAAACCAGCCGCACCCGCCGTGCGCGCGGCTACCATCGTCCTGGGCGCTTGCTGCTCGTGGCGCTGTTGCTGGTGCTCGCCTTGCTTGGCAGCCTGGCCTTTCTCTGCGGTGTGGCGGCCATGATGCTGACTGGCGTGCGCGAGTGGGGCTGGCTGGCGCTGGCTGGACTGGGAGTCTTTGCCGTGTCTCGGGTCGCGGTCTTTGCGCTGGCTGCTGCGCTCAATTGCCCGCTCTGCCATGGCACGGTGATGAATGAAAAGCGCTGCCGCAAACATGACAACGCTTTCCGCCTGTGGCCGCTTTCCTATCGCGCCTCGGCGGTTATTTCACTGCTCTTCACGGGGACTTTCCGCTGCATGTATTGCGGCACCCAGTGGCGACTGAAGCGAACTTCACGCGAGACGATGCAATAACTTGCCTCAAAGCTCGAAGTGCCCTTTCATCTAGTGTCTCATGGATCTTCCGCAGTTCTTCTATCTCGCCGCCATCGTCGTCTTCGCCGTGGCGTGTCGGACGTTTGAGAATCGGTATGTCCACAAGTTCGGTTGGCTGGCGCTTTTGACGGCCTCTTACCTCGGCGGTTACTTTTTGACTGGAAGCCACGCCGCAGGTGCCTGCGGTATCGCCCTGTGGTTCATGCTGCCGTGGGTGGAGATCGTGGGCCGCGTGCGCAAGCTACGCTTTCCCCTGAAGAGCGAGGTCAAAAATCGCTTCCCGCCCTCCCGTGAGCTTTTCCCTGATCTCGATACCCTGAGTCGCGAGATCGAGGACCAGGGCTTCGAGCGCGCGGACGACACCGGCTGGAAATGGAGCGAGACAGATCACTTCATGCGTCTCTTTTACCACGCCGAGCAGCGTACGCAGGCCGCGATCGCTCTGGCGCAGCAGGAGGGTTTTGCCTTCTCCTATGTGAGTCTCACCTCACGCACGAAGGGCGGCCTCATCTACACGACGACGAATTACCCCTTCCCGCCGACGATGCAGTTCTCTCCAAGTCACCGCATGAACCGCTATGCCTATGCGCAGTCGATGGAAGATCTGGTGGCATGTCACACGGAGTTTCTGCAAAGCCAGGCCGTCGAAAGTAGTGATCTCATCAGTGTCGATACCGAGCAATTACCCGCCTACATCGAGCGGGACATGAGCGCGCAGATCGATCACAACATCACCGCCGGGCTCATCGAGCTGATCGGCGAAGGTGAGTTCCGCTACTCCTGGCGTGGCTGCTTCTACCTGTGGTTCGAAGTGGTGAAGGATATGGTGAAGGTCTGACGCGGCGCTGCCGCTGAATGACGAAGTCGGGGCTGATCCTTTGACTTATCCGGCTGCATGGCTAACGCAGGAACATGCCCCGCATTGATGGCCGTAGTGCCGACCAACTTCGTCCGGTCGAGTTTGTTCTCGACATCGCCCCCCACGCCACCGCCTCCGTGCTCATCGCCTTTGGCAACACGCGCGTGATTTGCGCCGCCACCATCCAGGATGAAGTGCCGCGCTGGATGAAAATGCAGAACGTCCAGGGCGGCTGGCTCACCGCCGAGTACTCCATGCTCCCCTATTCCACGCTCGACCGCAAAGAGCGCGACAGCAGCCGCGGCCGGCCCGATGGCCGCAGCATCGAGATCCAGCGCCTCATCGGCCGCAGCCTGCGCGCCGTGGTGGATCTCAAAAAGCTCGGCCAGCGCACCCTCAACATCGACTGTGACGTGCTCCAGGCCGATGGCGGCACCCGCACCGCCTCCATTACCGGAGCCTGTGTCGCCGCCGCGATTGCCTTCAACCGTCTGCTCGAAAAAGGCAAGATCACGCAGCAGCCGCTGAAGAAGAAAGTCGGTGCCATCAGCGTCGGCCTCTGGAAGGACGAAGCCCTGCTCGATCTCTGCTACGAAGAAGACGCCAAGGCCGATGTCGATTGCAACATCGTCCTGACCGAGGGCGGAGAATTCGTCGAAATCCAAGGCAGCGGCGAAGAGGCCACCTTCACCCAGGCTCAAATGGACGCCATGCTCGTGCTCGGCCGCAAAGGTGTCACTGAACTCTGCGCCCTCCAGCAGCAGATCATCGACGCCGCCATGAAACCCGCGCAGCCCAAGGATCTGCAAAAGCTCGCCGACTTCTTCGGCAAGAAGTGAGTTAAGGCTGAAAAATCAACCTTAGCGTTTGACATCAGGATCACAATGGGCTGAATTTTCAGCCCATGAAAAATCCCACCCATCTCAGCCGCCGCGAACGCGAGGTGATGGACCTCGTCTTTGCCCAGAGCGAGGCCACGCTTTCACAGATTGCCGATGGCATGGAATCCCCGCCGACGCGGCCTGCGTTGCGCTCCATCCTCACCATCCTGGAGAGCAAAGGACACCTGAAGCACCGGCAGGAGGGGCGTGAGTTCATCTACCAGCCCATCCATTCGCGGGAGGAGGTGGGGCAATCCACGCTCAGCCGCGTGATCGGCACCTTTTTCGGCGGATCACTAACTCAAGCGATAGCCGCGTATCTCAGCCATCCAAAGACAAAGCTCAGTGCAGACGAGGTGGCAGAACTGCGCCGCTTCTTGGATCAGGCAAAGCCCAAGAAACCCTAAATCCTCACACACGAATATGACGTTTAGCCAACTCCACTCCTCCACACCTGGCTGGTTGCTTGATGTGTCTCTGCAAACCACTGCGCTGCTGGTGATCGCGGGATTGGTGACGATCTTCATTCCCCGACTCTCGGCGGCGCGAAAGCACTTCGTCCAGGCCTCCGCACTGCTTTTGATTCCCGTCGTCATGCTCAGCAGCTTCTTCGCCCCGAGCTGGCGGATCGAGTGGAGTGCCGAGCCCACCGCGCAGACGCCCGCCGACATTCAGGCAACGGTGGCACTCGATCAGCAAAACGTGCCACCCACCGTCGTATCGACGGTCTCCATGACGGTGGCACAGGTCGATGTTCCTCATTCACCGATGTGGGCACTGCTTTGGTTGGCGGGCATCGGCGCAGGAATGCTCACGCTCGGGGTTTCAGCCCTGGCACTGCTCCGGCTGCGGGCTTCATCAAGGCCTGTGCAGGACTCTGTAATCCAGCGCTGCTTTCAGGAAGAAGCGGCGGCCCTTCATCTCCATCTGCCAGACACCAGTCTGCGCATGAGTGCCGACTGCCATGTGCCGATGACCTGGGGCCTCGCCCATAAAACAGTATTGCTCCCCGAGCAGGCGGCGGAGTGGTCGGAGGCACGCCTCAGGCTCGTCTTGCGGCATGAACTGGCGCACATCGCCCGTGGAGACATCTTCGTCTCCCTGCTCACCACGCTCGCGGCGTTGATGCTTTGGTTTCACCCACTCGTCTGGCTCATGCTGCGCGCCAGCCAGCGCTCGCGCGAGCAGGCTTGTGATGATCTCGCGCTGGCGCATAGCGGACAGAACTCGGGCGACTTCGCCAAAGAGCTGCTGGAAGCCGTCGCCTCGCTTGGAGCACACTCCGGCCGCCCCTGGCTGCCGCTCGCCCTCGCGATGTCCGTCTCCGCTGGAGCCAAAGCCATGCGCCAACGGCTGACCAACCTCGTGCAGACTGGCCGAGGTCGTCTGGGCTATTCGCACCTGCAAAAACTGACTCTACTTCTTCCGGCGATGATGGCTGCTTTTGGTTTGGCCGGACTCACCGCCTGCCGGAAAGCCACTCCTGCCGTCCAGCCACAAATCTTGGTGATGAGCCGTATCTTCAGCATCCCCGTGGACTCGCCAGTGCTCGCAGAGGCGGGCCTAACTTTGAGTGGCGGTGCCGCACCAAACTATCTTGGCATCCTGAGTGGAGATAAAGTGGGCGAACTCCTGAGAAAGCTCAGTCAGCAAAAAGGCGTCCATATTATGAGCGCGCCTTCCGTGACCACGCGCAGCGGTCAGAAAGCCACCGTTGAAGTCGTGCGCGAGTTCTTCTATCCCACCAAATACGAGGCCGCCAAGCAGCTCGAAAATGACCAGCCCATCATCCCCACCACACCGACGGCGTTTGAGATGCGGCCTGTCGGCATTCGGATGGAACTGAACCCAACCTTGATGGAAGACGGCAGTATTGACCTCACCATGACGCCGGAGGTGACGAGTTTCGAGGGCTTCATGGACTACGGCAAGGCCATCGAAAATCCGGACGCACCGCCCGGCACGCCGATCACCGAGAACAAGATCCAACAACCCGTCTTTCACAGTCTGAAGACCACGACCACCGTCTCGCTCCAGTCCGGTCAATGCGTCGTCTTCGGCGGCCTGAGCGGTTCCGAATCCAAGCTGGAGGAGGGTATCAACATGAAGCGTCAGACGAATGCGTCAGCGCAAACACCCAAAACCAAGGATATCGTCTTCTTCATCATCCAGGCTAAGATCATGGATGCCGCGACACCTGCCCTAACCAAAGAAGCTGCCGCCACAAGTTTGCCTGTCTCAAGCGTGGTCGTTTATGGCGCTGTTAAACGTCAGGGAAACTATCCGCTAACTCCAGGCATGACAGTGCTTGATCTCCTGAATCAGGCACAAGGACTGCGGGCTGATGCCAATTCCAGCAAGGCCAAGCTAAGATCCGGCGGCCATTCCTCCTTCGAGCCGAGCGCCACACGCCAGATCGACCTTGATCGGGATAGTTCTGTGCCACTCAATGCTGGCGACATACTCACGGTGTCGGACAAGTGAGTTGAGGGCCAGTGCCGTTAAGCAAAGTTGTCTTGAGTCACCGCCGCTCAGGTTCTTCGGGCTTGAAAGGCCCAAGGAGTCAGCCCAGGGCGCGAACCCTCGTTGTTTGCGTAGAGCGGTGGGATGGAACCAAAGCTTGAGACTGAGTCATGGCCGGAATGCTGTGCCAAGCGCAGGACCGCTGTGGGCGGGCAGCGTTAGCCGGAGCGCGTGCTTTCTAGCCCGCAGCGGGTCGATCACAGGCAAGAGCCGAAGCTCAGACAACAGCTTTGCTGACACACTTGACGTGGGGTGTGATCGGTGTGCAGCGATCTAGAAAGACCGCGCTCCGTGGCCGCCTCCTGACCATCCGCCGGATGAAGTCCGCGTATCTCAAAACGCGCGTCACAGGCAATAGCCAGAATGTACTTCTCAAAGGGTAGAGCAAGATTTTGCCATTACCGGGCGCTAACTGGAGCCCATGCTTACCGACACCACACGCCTCCGCGACTTTCCTTCTCTTTCTGGCATCGCTTATCTGAACACGGCTGCGGAAAGTATTCCGCCGCTGGCGGTGAAGGAGGCGCTGGAGAGTTATTGGGCGGACAAGGCGCGTGGGATGCGTGGTCGCGAGGGGCATTTTGCGGCGGTGGAAAGCTGTCGTGAGATCAGCGCGAAGATGCTGGGACTCACGACAAAGGAAGTGTCTTTTTGTTCGTGCAGTTCGGAAGCGTACAACCTGCTCGCTTCGGCGCTGAATCTCGGGGCAGGGGATGAAGTGGTGGTCACGGATCTCGACTTCCCCGCCGGAGCCACGCCTTGGCTGCGCGCCGTCAATCCGCCGACATCACGGCTTTGGAAATCGGTGAACGGTGAACTGAACACGGACGATCTGGAATTGCTGCTGAATGAAAAGACAAGGCTCGTTCAGGTGTCACTCGTCAGCTTTTATAATGGCCATCGCATCGACTGGAAGCCGCTGTGCGATGCCGTGCGGCGGCTGGCGCCAAATGCACTGATCTCCGTGGACATCACTCAAGCCTTTGGGCGCGTCGTGCTGGATTGCGATGGTGCGGACATCCTCATCAGCAGCACGCATAAGTGGACGCTCGGTGTGCATGGCGGCTGTGTTATTGGCATTCCGAAACGCAACGCGGAGCGGCTCACGACTCACGCTGGCGGCTGGTATCATCTGAGTAATGCTTTTGATGCGGATCGCTTCGAACGCGCGGTGACGAAGACCGGAGCGCTGAGTTTCTCCGTCGGCATGCCAAGCTTCGCCGCGCTCTACGCGCTGAATGCGGCGCTGCGCTACGTGGATGGTGTTGGCGTGTCAGCGATCTCCGCTCATGCTGATCCGCTGGTCAGAGAAGTGCACGATGGGCTCGTGGCGTTGGGTTACAAACCGATGGCTCCACTGCACGCTGACCGACCCACGGGGATCGTGGCCTTCATGCATGAGCGCAGCACGGAGATCCACGCGGCGCTGGAGAAAGCCGAGGTACATGTCATGCACAATGCCGGACGCATCAGGCTGGCCGCGCATGGCTACAACACCCGTGAGGATGTGCAGCGGGCGCTGGCAGCTCTTCGTTTGTAGTTCCGCCTTAGGCGGTCCCTGAACCGGCTAAAGCCGGGACTGCAATTCTAGCTGAAGAACACGCGCTCCGCCGTGCCGCGCAGTATCGCGGCTTTCTCGCTGGCAGTGAGGAAATCGAGCCGGTCGCGGATGAGCGCGATGGAGTCGTGGTAGTTGTGACCGGGATCGACTTGGAAAGGGCAGTCACTGGCCCACATGAGACGCTCGGCACCAAAAGAGTCGCGGCACTCTTTGATCATGGGACCAAGATCGAGATATGGAGGTGTCTTCTTGCCCAGCGCGTAGAAGGCGGAGGTCTTCAGTGTGACTTTCGGATACTTCGAGAGATGCAGCAGTAAATCCAGATCGGCACGCGAGAGAGGACCGGCCATGCCGACGCGCGCGAAGTGGTCGATCACCACCGGCGTCTGCGGATGCTTGGCGCACATTTTGGCCACTGGGCCGAGCGCTTCGGGATTGATGAGCAGGCACATGTTCAAACCTTCATCGGCACCGACTTTCCACATCTCTTCGATGCCAGGTGATGCGAGCCAGCCTTCAACGTCCTTGTCTTGAGGGTAAAGTCGGAAACCGCGCACGCCTTGCTGCTTCAGGGCTTTCATGCGACCACGCACATCGGGAGCTTTTTCGTCGATGATCGCTACGCCGGAGAAGGTGCCTGGATTCGCGGCCATCATGTCGAGCATGTAGCGGTTGTCCGTTTTGTAGTAGCTCATCTGGATGAGTACGATGCGTGACACGCCTTCAGGTTTGCAGTGAGCGAAGAGCTGCTCGGGCGTGAAGCTGGCGGGCTTCATGTTCGCTTTCGTGAAACCAGACGCGAGCGGATATTTGTCTGTGTCCGGCGTCCACACATGCACATGCGCGTCGATGAACGAATCGCTGCCAAGCGTGGCGCAACTGGCTAGCTGGGTGCCGAACGCGGCACTGACGGTGGTGGTGAGAAACTGGCGGCGGTTGGTCATGGTGGTGTGTCGGTTACGCGAAGCTGAGGATAAATCTTTTCTGGAACTCCAGCGCCTGCTCCACTTGATCCAGTTCGACGTATTCATCCACCGTGTGTGCTCGGTCGATGCTGCCGGGGCCGAAGACGATGCTCGGGATGCCGGCACGCGAGAGCTTGCTGGCATCGCAGCCGAAAGGCACGCCACAGGGTTCGGGGTTCAAGCCCATGTCGTGGAGTACTTGTGACGCTGTTTGGACGACGGAGGAATCGGCGGGGGTGTCGAGCGCTTCATCGACGAGTAAGAGCGGCTCTTCGACTTCCGCGGTCACTCCGTCCAGGCTTTGTAATAGCTGACGATAATGCGCCACGGCATCGCTCGCGCGTTCACCTGGCAGTAGGCGGCGGTCGATCTCGATGGCGCAGTGGTCGGGGACAAAGTTCACCTGCACACCACCAGTGATCACGCCGACATTGCAGGTGCCATGGCCTACTAAAGGATGCTGTATGGCAGTCATGCGTTCATTGTCTGCCTCAATCGCGGCGATCACTCGTGACATGTGAGTGATTGCATTCACACCGAGATGCGGCTTGGAGCTGTGAGCGGATTTGCCATGCACGACGATGCGACAGCGCAGCACGCCTTTGGTGGCGATCACGGCGCGCATCTCGGTAGGCTCGGCCACGATGGCGGCATCGGCTTGCAGGCTTTCGCACAGCTTCACGACACCGCGATACGAGTACTCCTCATCCACCACAGCAGCGAGCAGCACCTCGCACGGCGGCGTGATGCCATCGGCTTTCAGCGAGGCCAGCGCGTGCATCATGGTGGCGAGTCCGGCCTTCGTATCACACGATCCACGACCATACATTTTGCCATCAGCGATGATTGGCTCAAAGGGCGCGATGGTCATGCCTTTAACGGACACGGTGTCTGTGTGCGCTTCCAGCACGAGACGGCGATTTGGATTCAGCCCTGGCAGTCGAGCGATGATGTTTGGGCGATTGGGAAACACCTCCTCCTCCCACACCTCGATGCCGCGCTGCTCAAAGAAGCGTCGCACATAGCTGGCGACCTCGCGCTCGCCCGGCCCGCCGTCATAGGCGGGGTTGACGCTGTTGATGCGGACGAGGTCGGCCAGGGTTTCAAGAACAGGAGACATGACGAGCAAGGTCTTACGCCCGTGTCTGAAGCCACTTCGTGCTGCGCTCGAGTTCGCCCTTTTGGTAGGCGATCTCGGCGTCTTTTTTTCCTGGGCCATCGGGGGCTTTGAAACTGGGGATGGGCTTGCCTTTCTTGGTGAATTCAACCCAGCCTTTGAAAGCGGCGGTGTCGCGATAACCGGGGAAGGGTTTCCAGAACTCGTCTTTCTTCCAGGTCATGGGTTTGGCGAAACCAGAGATGGTCTCGACCTGAAGCGGGACGCCTGGAGCGAGTTCAGCGAAGCGTTTGGCGTAGGCGGCGAAATCGACGAGGCCTTCGCCAATGGCGGTCCACTGGATGACGGCACCGTTTTCGTCTTCCCAGGCCATGCTGTCACGCACGCTGGAGCAGTTGGTGTAGGGACCGAGGGCTTCGAGATGAGCGAGCGGTTCTTCCATGGCCCAGACGGCATTGCCGGGGTCGATGTTGGCGCCGACGTAGCTTTTGCCTGCGGCCTCGATCAGGGCCACGAGCTCGTGGCTCTGCATGTCGCCAGCGTGGTTCTCGATGGAGACTTTGATGCCTTCTCCTTCAGCGAGTGATTTGTTGGCTTGGATGACTTTGATGGTCTGCTCGATGTGCTTCTGAATACCGCCATCACTGCTGCGATCCTTTTGGTTGCCTAGATAGCAGCGTGCGACTGGGGAGCCGAGCTTTTTGGCGGCTTTGATGGTGAGCGCGAGTGTCTCTTCAGGCGTGCCGTATGTGGGTTTCCAAGTGTTGGAAGTGGGGCAGATGCTGCTGGTGCCGATGTAGAGTTTGAGCCCGGCTTTGTCGGCTTGGACTTTGAGGCTTTGCAAATAGGCGTCTTCAAAGGATTCAAAGACGCTCAGCTCGGAGATGAAGCAGGTATCGAGCTTCAATGAGATGGCGTGGTCGATCATTTGTGCCGCTTTCCAGCCGGTGGCGCGCACGGCGAAATGGTCCATGCCGATCATGAGCTTTGAATTCGCGGCCCTGAGCGGGGATGCTACGAGAGAGGCGGCGGATAAAGCGGTGGTCTGGAGGAAGTGGCGGCGGTTCATGGCGGGAAAGGTGAGGCGTTTTATTTTGGGCAGCAAAAAGGCAGAGGAGCAAAGAACGCAGAGGAAATGAAAATCTCTGCAACCTTTGCTGCTCTGCCCTTTGTGATCAGTGTGATTCTATTACCGAATGATGATCTTGATGGCGGCCTGGCCCTGACGGTCGTCATCGGATGAGACTAGGAGCTGGCCGAGGTGGTGGCCCGTGCGCCATGGGGCACCGTTGTTGGGCTTTGTCTGGAGCAGGTAGGCTCCAGTGCCGGCGTTGCGGAAGGAAGTGATATTACTGCTGAAGCAGGCGGTTTGGCCGGGCACTTCGAAGTGCTCCATGAGCGTGAAGTGGTCGCGGCTGAGCTCGACGACGGGGGTGCCGCCGCTGGTGACGACGACGAGGATGTTGGCCGCGTGGGTGTTGCCGTTACCAGCCGTGCCTTGGGAACTCTGAACGCTGATGGTCAGCGCGCCGCTGGTGGTGGAGCCTTTCGGGCCTGGGAGCAGCCTAGCAAGGGGGGCTGGGGCTGGAGTGGGAGCGGAAACGGGGGCTGGATCAGGTTTTTTCACGATGGCGACTGGGGCAGGAGCAGAGACCGGTTTCGGTGCTGGCTTGGAGACGGGTTTAGAGGCCGGCTTTACCGGCGCTTTGGCGACTGGTTTTTTCACGACGGGCTTGGCCTTGCTCGCCGGTTTGGCAGGAGCTTTGGGTGCCGGCTTTTTCACGACCGGTTTCGCCTTGCTCGCTGGCTTGGCTGGGGTTGGGGACTTTTTCACCTTGGTCGCGATTTTTTTCGCGGCCCCTTTTTTGGGTGTTGGTTTGTTTGCCATATCGTAATTTGTGACGATTTCCGTGAGGCTAACAAAGGATTACAGAATCTGTCTAGTGTTGTCTTTCTAGTGCGGCTGGGTTTAGCCGATCGGAGTCCGAGCGATGGCCTCGGCGACACGGTCCATTTCCGTCTCAGTATTATAGAAATGCGGGCTAAATCTCAAATAAGCCTGCCCAGCACGGTCGTATCGCAGGGAAGGGCTGATATTTTGGGCCGTTAGATGCTCGTAAACTTTTTCTACTGAGGGGCCGCTTTTCTCCCGGAAAGCGGTGCTGATGCCTGAGGCATTGGGTCCATCAGCGGGTCCGATGAAGTGAAATCCAATGGAATTAAGCTGCAAAATGAGCCTGGTTTTAAGTCGGAGAAGCTGTGCGCTGACCTCCGGAATGCCTTTCTCTAATAGGAGTTCTAGGCCGGCTTTCATGCCTAGGATGCCTGCGATGTTTAGGACGCCTGGCTCGTAGCGCCTGCCGCCAGACTCGAAGGTGATCTCGGGTTGGGCGATGAAGTTTGGGCTATGGACGTTCCAGGAGCCGAGCAGGGTGGGGCGGAGGCGCTCTTTTACTTCCTCCCGCACATAGACTATGCCAGCGGCCATGGGGCCGAGCATCCACTTGTGGGAGTCGGCACTGAGGAAATCGACATGATCGACGCGCGTCTCAAAGGCTCCGAGTGTCTGGATGGCATCGAGACAAAAGAGGATGCCGCGTGTGCGGAGCATTTGGCCGATGGCGTCGATCTGAATGCGGTAGCCGCTGATGAAATGGCAGGAGGCGAGGGCGACGAGTTTGGTTTTTGGCGTCAGCGCGGCCTCCACCAACTCGGGTGTGATAGCACCGGGGGCGTTGGGTTTAAGCAAGCGAACGACGACTCCATGGCGAGCGAGGTCGGTCCAGGGATAGACATTGGCCGGGTAGTCATCCTGATAACACACGACTTCATCCCCCGGCTGCCAGTCGAGGCCGTTGGCCACGAGGCTGAGTCCGAGGGAGGTGGGGCCGAGTAATGAGATCTCGCTGGCTTTGGCTCCGATCATTTGAGCGGCGACGGCGCGGGTTTCATTGACGGCACGCCAGGCTTCGGGGAACTCCTGCATCCGCAGGCAGGCCTCTTGCAGGTAGTCCTGCATGACTTTGATCACGCGCTGCGGGAGAATGGTGACGCCTGCGTGAGCGAGGAAGATGCTGTCACGGGCGATGGGGAACTCGGCGAGACGCTCGGCTTCAGAGGTGAAAAGGGACATGCTCGGAGTTACGAGCCGGAGGGGCTGCGCGCAACTGATGAGGAAAGATGTTGTGGCGCGGATTGGTTTTGGACTTGCCAGATGTGCCTTGAAGAGGCGTATCTAGCGTCCCGCTATGATTTCACGCCTATTTATTTCCCTCGCTGCTTTTGCCCTGCCAGTGGTAGCGTCTCAGCCGACGTCTGTGGCTGATCTACCCGATCCGAATCCAGAGGTGCAGAAGGCGGGCTTCGTCGTGCCGGAGGGCATTGAGGTGACGCTTTGGGCGCAGGAGCCGATGATCGCGAAGCCAGTGCAGATGAACTGGGATGCGCAGGGCCGCCTGTGGGTGGTGAGCAGCACGACGTATCCGCAGATCAAGCCAGGTGACGGTACGAAGGATCAGGTGATCGTGCTCGAAGACACCGATCATGATGGTAAGGCGGACAAGTCCACGGTCTTTGCGGAAGGGTTGCACATCCCGACGGGCGTGATCCCTGGTGATGGCGGTGCGTATGTGGCGAACTCGACCGAGGTGCTTTTTCTCAAGGACACGAACGGCGACATGAAGGCCGATGAGCGCACGATCATGCTGAGCGGCTTTGGCACGGAGGACACGCATCATTTGCTGCACACGCTGCGGCACACGCCGGAGGGGCTGCTGTCATTCAATCAGTCGATCTACATTCACAGTCATATCGAGACGCCACACGGCGTGCGCCGACTGATGGGCGGTGGTGTTTGGGAGTTCCGACCAGAGACGCGGCGGCTGGAGATCGTGAGCAAAGGGTTAGTTAATCCCTGGGGTTATGAGTTTGATCAGTGGGGCCAGTCATTCGCCACGGATGGCGCGGGTGGTGAGGGGCTGAATTATATCTTCCCAGGCAGTGTTTTCAAAACATCGCCGAATGCTCCACGCACGCTCAGCGGCCTGAGTCCAGGCCAACCGAAGCAATGCGGGCTGGAGTACATTGATGATCCGCATTGGCCTGAAGAATGGCAGGGTTCATGGGTCACCAATGACTTCCGTGGTAATCGCACGAATCGTTTCAAAGTCACGCCGAGTGGCAGCAGCTATGTCGCGAAGCAAGAAGCAGATGTGCTGGCATCAAATCATCGTGCCTTTAGACCAATTGATATTCGTCTGGGGCCGGATGGTGCGCTGTACATCGCGGATTGGTACAACCCGATCATTCAGCACGGTGAGGTGGACTTCCGTGATCCGCGCAGGGATCAGGTGCATGGCCGGATTTGGCGTCTGACGGCAAAGGGTCGCCCGCTCAGTGAGATGCCCAAGATCGTGGGTGCGCCAGTGCTGGAGCTGTTGGAGATGCTAAAGAGCAATCGCGGTTGGACGCGTCAGTTTGCCAAACAAGAATTGCGCGCGCGCGGTGTGGCGGAGGTGCTGCCAGCATTGAAAGCATGGGCCGATGGTTTGGACAAAGCGCATGCGAATTACTGGCATCACTTGCTTGAGGTGGCATGGGCGCGTGAAGGGTTAAACAAATTTTCGGCGAAGCTGTGGCGTGAACTTTACGCGAGTCCAGATGCGCGCATTCGTGCGGCAGCGCTGCGCATCCTGTCGCACCGGTGGCGCGAGCTGCCTGAGGCGATGGATGTGTTGAGCAAAGGCATCACGGATGAAAATGCCCAGGTGCGACTGTGGGCACTTGCTGTGTTGGCGGACATGCGCCAGCCAAAGGCTTTTGAAGTGGCGCTGCGTGCTCTTGATCGCAGCATGGACGAGAGTCTTGATTTCTTGTTAGAACTTACTGCTCGTGAGCAGGCTGACATCTGGCTGCCGCTCACGCTGAAAGGCACACTGAAGCTGAATGATAATCCAAAGCACCTCGTGTATGCGATGAAGGCCACGGGCCGCAGTGAGGCGCTCAAGCCACTGCTTGCGTCATTGAAGTCTGGTAAGCTTGCGGCTGATGACGCCGCTGCCGTGCTGGCGATGGCGGGTGATGCGATGGATGCTGCGCAGGCGCGTGAAATCGCGGACCTTGTGAATGATCCAGCGATGTCTGAGAGAGTGGTCGGACTGATGGATGCACTGGTGAAGGCTGGCAGCACCCATGGAGTAAAACCAGAAGGTGCGGAGGCAACGGCTAAAAATTGGTTAGAAAGTTCCAGGGCTGAAATTGTGCATGGTGCTACTCTTTTAGTCGGTGCATGGAAGGTGGAGTCAGCTCGTGAAACACTGATGACTATTCTGACGAAGGCGGACACGCTGCCGCCGATTCGGGAGGGTGCTGTACAGGGTTTGTCGCGGCTCGGTGGAGTGAAGTCACGTGACTTCTTTGACCAAGTTTTTCGCGATCATGAAAACCTGCGCGGGCTTGCTGTACAGGGCCTGACGGACGTTGGACCCCAGATCGCTGCTAAGCGTGCAGTGGAGTTTTTCGCGTCGGCAAAAACGGCTGCTGAAGCTGCGCCAATCTTGAACGCATTCTTGAAAAACAAGCAGTTGCCAGCAGTGCTGGCCAAGGAACTCGCGGGTAAAACGATTCCTGAATATATTGCCGTCGATGCCATCCGCATGGTCTCGACTCGTGGCATCAAAGGCCCGCTTGAAGATGCTCTACGCACCGCTGGTGGCGTGAAGCAGATGAATCAAACACTCACACCGGAGCAGATGACGGCGATGGTGGCAAAGGTGAAGGCGCAGGGAGATCCAGCGCGTGGAGAAGCAATCTATCGTCGCCAACAAATGCTCTGTCTGAGTTGCCACGCGATTGGTGATGGGGGTGGTGTCTTGGGGCCCAATCTGGTAAGCATCGGCGGCAGTGCGCCCGTGGATTATTTGATCGAGAGTTTGTTGGAACCGAGCAAGAAGATCAAAGAAGGCTACCACATGATCATCATCAGTATGAAGGACGGGAAGGTCTTCGCGGGTGGACTTGTGCAGGAGGCTGCGGATGAAGTGATTATTCGTGATCCCTCCAATCAAATGGTGAAGGTGCCCAAGGCACAGATCGCCAGCCGACAGATGAGTCCTGCCAGCATGATGCCGCCTGGGTTGACGGCCAGCTTGCGCGAAGATGAGTTTGTGGACCTTGTGCGCTTTCTCTCGGAGCTCGGAAGAGAAGGTAATTACAAGATCAAACCCAACCGTTTTGTGCGGACATGGCGGATGATGGGAGACATGGAAAAAGGAGTGATCGACCATGTCCGGCATGTGGGGCTGCAAGCTCTCCATGAGAAGGATGGCAAGTACCCCTGGCTACCGCTTTTCTCTCAGGTGAGCGGTACTGTGCCGCTGGCTGAACTGCAAGAGATCAAGATGTACCCCTGGTTCCCCAAGATCCTCCAATTCAGTCTCAAAATGGACAGTCCGGGTAAGGTCAAACTTGGCCTCAGTTCGGTAAAGTCCGTGAACCTTGTCGTGGGTGACGCAGCGCTGCATGAGGTGACGCCTGAGATGACACTCGATCTTCCTGCTGGAGTGACTCCGATCAGTGTGGTGGTCGCGAGAGAAGCGGGTGATCTGGCGGCGTTTCGTATCGAAATTCTTGAAGGCGCTGCCCAAGTGACGGGATTTTGAATCGCTAAATTCTGCACTGGCACGCCTTAATCGAGTAAATTGGTTCTTATGAACAGCCCATTCTGGCCTGGGGCAGGTATTTACCATGTATTTTAATTGACGGTACTAGGCCAAACTTGATAAACTCAACGCGAAATCTTGAAATAGGTCCAATCCAGCAACGCCACCTGCCCGACTCCCATGAAAACGAATCTGCGCTCCATCGCCCTCAAAAAGGGTTTCTCCACAAAGTATGCTGGTTTCTCTCTTGTGGAGGTAGTCTTGGCTGTGGGCATCATGGCCCTGGGGGTGGTGACGATTCTGGGCCTGCTGCCGCATGGCATGGAAATGTCCCGCAAAACGGCCAATGAGCAGGCTGAAACGCGAATTGTGGATCAACTCGTCGGAGAGGTTCAGGCGGCTGATTGGGCCACGATGGGCGGTGTGTCATCACCTGGCAATAGTGCAGGTATCGATGCCTTTTTCGACGACCAAGGTCTCAGGATCTACGAGGCCTCGGGGGATGTGGCCAATCTATTGGTGTATGCGGCACGTGTGAAGCTGGTTGATGCCACCGAAAGCACGAATGGGATGCAAATGCCGTCGCGGGCTGGGGCTACAGTTCAGAATAAGAACCTTCGGCGAGTCATGGTGGAGGTGGCCGTGACCCAAAATCAAGACTTTGATTTCGACTCACCTCCGCCAGGCATTCCTGTGAAGCGTTTCACTCAGCTTGTGGCCAGAATGAGGCCCTGAGTTTGTCCATCAGCGACAGAGTTACTCAACTTTTTCCAACCAAAATCATGAAGGCAAAACAACCGGTGCGGTCATCTTGGACCTCTCTTGGAATATTTATCCTGCCGCTTATCGGCGCAGGCGTATTCTGGGCGTTCTCTTCCTCAGCCCAGTCCACCGTGGACGGCTCATGGTTCACCAATGGTGGTGGCAACTGGGGGACGCGAACGAACTGGTCTTACAGCGATTCATTGCGGCCAGCATCAGCTACGATCGGGCTTAACCCGGGGGCGACGGCATCTGCCACGCGTCTTGGGGATAAAATCGTGGGAGTCAACGTCATTTTGGGCGGCTCTGGCTACACGACACCGCCGGTTGTGATCTTGCCTGATCCAGGCGTCAATGGACGACCTGCTCGTGCTGTGGCCCAGTTGCTCAATGGTGTGGTCAATAGCATTACCGTAGTCGATGGCGGAGCGGGCTATACATTCGCCGGCACTCCGCTGGTGACCATTTCAAGAGAGGTCGATGTGGTGACCATGTCAGAAGTGGGTTCTGGGTATGCCAGTGCGCCTTCGATTTCATTTAATGGCGGCGGCGCGTACACCACGCCGCCCACGGTGACCTTCCGTGGTGGTATCGGTTCTGGGGCTGAGGCGACGGCCGTGATCAATGCTGGCAAACTGACTGACATCGAAATAGTTCCAGGGAAAGGGGGCAGTGGTTATTCGACGACCAGGCTGCCGACCGTTCAGATTATCACCACGACTGGTGGAACCGCTGCGGCGGCAACCGCCATTGTCGATGGCGGCGTGGATGGTGGACCCGGTATGATCACGGGTTTCACGATTACCAACCAAGGCTCAGCGTATGGAACGACGGGCAGCTTAGCTCCCCCTTCGATCAATATTGTCAGCCCTACACCGACGGATTTGGCCACAGGCACCGCAGTCATTGAGGATGGTCGCGTGATCGATGTCGAGATCCTCAATCAAGGTACGGGTTACACCACCCCTCCACAGGTTATTTTTACTGGGGGTGGAGCTATCGGAAATGGGAACGTCCTCGCTGCCTCTGAGGTGAGTGAAGGAAGTGTATCGGGTGTGACCATTCTCGATCCGGGAGGTGTTCAGAATGCGACTGCTACGGCGGTGCTGGCTGCAGGTGGTGGAGTTTCTTCCATTACCCTCAACACCAGGGGTACGGGCTACACTGGTACACCAACGATGGTTCTGGGCGCGCCGCTAAGCCGGCAGGCTACGGCGGCTTCTTCTCGAATAGGGAGTTCGGTGAGTGAAGTCACGATCACCAATCCTGGAACGGGCTATCTGGTCAATCCGGGGGTCACTTTTGCCAACGCAGGCTGGCGGGGTTACACGGCAGCACCGAGGGTGAAGTTAATCACTGGTAGCGGCGCTCTTGCTACCGCCACAAGAAACGTGTCCACACAAGTGATCACGGCAGTTTCAATTCAAGATCCTGGACAAGGCTACACCATTGCACCCACTGTTTCGTTTGTGGGAGGTGGGGGCACTGGTGCCACTGCCACGGCGACGCTTACTTCAGGCAGAGTGACCGGAATCACAGTCACTAGCGGGGGGGCTGACTATACGAGTGATCCACTCGTAGTTTTTACGTCTGACGGCATTGCTGGCGCGCAAGCGACGGCGACAATTGATGGCGTCTCCTCAGTTGTGATTGGCAATGGCGGTAGTGGCTACGCAACGGCACCAACAGTCTCCTTTGTGGGCGGTGGTGGATCGGGCGCTGCAGCCACGGCTAATGTTGCACTGGGTGTCTTGACGGGCATAACCATGACGAACGCAGGATCTGGCTATACAAGCGCTCCTTCCGTAGTCCTAGCTGGCGGGGGTGGCACTGGGGCAGTGGTGACGGCCGTCGTGTCAAAAGCTGTCTCCTCAGTTATTGTTGGTAATGGGGGTAGTGGCTACACAACGGCACCAGTGGTCTCCTTTGTGGGAGGCGGAAGCGGTGGTTCAGGCGCGGCCGCTACGGCTACTGTTACGTTGGGTGTTTTGACAGGCATAACCATGACGAATGTAGGATCTGGTTATACAGTCGCCCCATCGGTAGTCCTGACTGGCGGTGGGGGCTCTGGCGCAACTGCGACGGCCGTCTTGTCGAACGCTGTCACTTCGGTTAAAGTCGCTAATGGTGGCAGTGGCTACACGGTGGCTCCGACGGTCTCACTTGTGGGCGGTAATGGCTCAGGCGCCACCGCTACGGCTGCAGTTGCAGGCGGGATTTTGACAGGCATAACCGTCACGAATGCGGGGTCGGGCTATGGTGCTGCCCCTGTGGTGACTCTGATTGGCGGGGGTGGTACTGGAGCCACTGTGTCGGCAGTCGTGTCAGGCGGACAGGTGACTAGATTAAGTCTTCTCTCAAGAGGATCTGGCTACGCGACAGCGCCTACTGTAACCATCACACCTGCCAACCCTGCAACGGCGACGGCGACTCTGACTGCGGGTGTGGTTACAGGTGTGACCATTAGAGGTGGCGGTGCAGGCTACACCAGCGCACCTCATGTCGTATTTTCCAGTGGGATCACTGGTGCGCAGGGGACGGCTGTCCGCAACGCGACAAACGGGACCATCACATCAGTAACGATCAATGATGCGGGATTAGGTTATTCGGTGGCACCCACTATTTCGTTCCTGGGTGGAAATGGCACAGGAGCTGTGGCCACAGCCGCTGTGGCTGGTGGATTAGTGACGAGTTATACCATCACTAATAGAGGCACGGGTTATGGCGTGGCCCCAGGGGTAGTGCTAACTGGCGGCGGCGGCACAGGAGCTGTAGCTACCGCCGTTGTGGCCGGTGGATTAGTGACCGACATCTTGGTCACCAACCCAGGTTCAGGCTACTCGACGGCACCTTCCGTTTCCTTCACGGTCAATTCTGCTGCAGCGACTGCGACGATCTTGGCTGGTAAGGTCACGCTAATCACCATGGTCAATGGTGGTTCTGGCTACACGAGCGCGCCGACTGTGGCCTTTACTGCGGGTGGGGTGACTTTTGCTGTGTTAACAGCCTTGGTGCCGAACGGCCAGCTTTCAGGAGTAACGGTGGTTAGTGGAGGCGGTGGCTATGTTGCGGCTCCCACAGTCTTCTTTGAGGGCGGTGTCGCCAATGGCGGGGTGCACGGCACCGCTACGGCTTTGCTAAGTGGCGGCACTATTTCCGGACTAGCCATCACAAGCCCCGGTGGTGCCGTTCGTGCCGTCGCGTCATCCACTCGCGCTGATGATGGCGGGATCGAGTCCGTGACCGTGACCAATCCAGGCACGGGTTACATCAGCAATCCTCTCGTAACACTCGCTGCTCCGACTGGCATTACTACGACCGTGCAGCCTGCGCCTGGCGGCATAGGTTCGTTCATCCATTTCAATCGTGATATTGGCGGCAATGCCACCATCACTTTGGATGCTGCCCGCACCGTGGGTTCCTTCACGATCGGGGATGCGGTGAATGCAGAAGACTACACCTTGAGTGCTGGCACCGGAGCTGTGAACAGTGCGCTGATTTTTGACATGGGATTGCTGGGCGCTGGGAAGTCATTCCTGAACAAGACTCAGGGTGATCAAGATGTGATCAGTGCTCGTGTTGTGCTCAATGACCAACTTAATGCCCGCATTAACAATGGCCGAGTGACCATGAGTGGCGGTATCGCAGGTGCTGGCACTTTGATCAGCACAGGCAACGGCGTTTTGACCGTCACGGGCGCAATCACAGGATCGAACACTGATCTCTGGCTCTGGCATCGCGGCGGCACCGGCACTGGAGCACAGGTGGAGTTGGGTACCGTTGGTGGCAGTGCTTTCGGAAATATCCGCCTTGGGAATGGTAGCTTTGGCACGGCAGGATTTGCCGTTCTGCAACTGCTGGAAAACCGAGTGTTGTCATTGGCCAATCCGCTGACCTATCAAGGCGATCAGATCGGAGATAACGCGACAGTTCTGGTCGATGCGGCTACGAACCGTTGGGGTTATTTCAAGCTAATGGGCGGCAGTGAAACGATTGGGAATATCATCGATCCAGGCAGTGCGCTCGTGCTGGAAAACATGGAAGGGGAAACGATCAACACCAATGCTGTTCTCACCCTCGGTGGTAACAACTTGGATTCATACGTCGGCGGCTTTATCCGCAACCGCTCGGGTGGCAGCGGCACAGGGACTCTAGGACTGACCAAGAACGGCACAGGCAGCCTCACTCTCCAGGGCGGAAACATCTCTTACACAGGGGCGACATTGCTCAATGCAGGCACCTTGAATTTGATCAACACCACCAACTTCGCCAGCAACATTACCGCTGCTGTAGGCACTCGTATCAATATCGACACCCTCACCGGAACCACTAACTTTGACGATGATGTGGTGGGGAATTCAGTGTTGAGAAAAGTGGGCACTGGCACGCTGAATTTTAACAGTGGTAAGATGAGTATTGATGAGATTCTGGTGACGGCTGGCACCATGCTTGTGCGCACAGGGGCGGCGACTTTACGCGGTGGTAAAAACGAGGTCACTGGAGCACTGGCGGTTCAGGGTAATCCAGGCCTGAACCGATCTTTGAGGATCGAAGGTGGTTTTTCCGTCGGATCTTTGAATGCTCAAGGTCTCTTTGGACAAAATGGCGGTGGTTTTGATATCGCCGGCCAACCTTTCAGCGTGAACGGTCTTGGTAATTACGCCGAGGGTGTCTTGGAATCTTCCGGGGATATCAATCTTGCCAATATGGGCGTGAGGCTCAACGGCACAGGTGCGCTGTTAACCCGCACGGTTCAAAATACCGCCACGAATGTCACGTCAGTGATTTTGAATGATGTGGCGAACCTGATCATCGGCTCAGTTCTCACCTTGGAACAGAGCGAATCTGCGGCGGGCGTTATCATCAAGCCAGATACTAGGATCGTCGCGATCAGTCAGAATACCCGAACGGTCATCCTGAGTCAGACGATCACGATTCCAGCGGGCAGGTTGGTGACCTTTACGTACACAAGCAATACTGATGGTGCCATTCGCGGGGAATCACTGAATTTCACGGACGTGACGCATGATGGGCAGAAATTCATCGCCATCACAGAGAAGGGCACGGTGCACACCTCACAGAATGGCACGCTCTGGGATCTCCGTTACACCGATCCTGCTCGCCTGCCTTACAACAGTCTGGCTTGGACTGGCGAACGTGCCGTGATCGTGGGAAATCAGGGCCGTGTGCTGACCTCCACTGACGGACTGGTTTGGACTGTGCAGGATGTGGGCACTGCGATTGATCTCCGTGGCGTGACCACGACCAATGTTTCCTTCACGGGCAATCTCGTGGTCGGATCAACCACCGTCTCGAATGTCACAGGCGCTGCGAGTTATCTGCCTGGAACGCCGATTTTTGGTTTTGCCACACCGTCAAGTGCGCGCGTTTTAACGGTGAATTCTGCGGGTAGAACAGTCGCCATGGATTCGCCAGCGCTCGATACGGCTACGAACGTGGACTTTGGCTACTTCCGGGGAGATACAACGGCGGGGAATAGCACCATTTCGCAAGTGACGACGGCACAGAATCTCCAGGCAGGCACGGCAATCAGTGGCACTGGCATTGCCCCTAGCACCACGATCATTGCGGTAAATGGTCCTGCCAGAGAGCTCACTCTTTCATCGAATGCCACCGCCGGCGGCACTGGCGCATTGAGGACGCTGACGGGTAATCTGACGCTCAATAGCAACACTATCAGTGGCCTATCGAACACTCACGGACTCGCCGTGGGTATGGTCATCGCGGGACGGGGAATCCCTGCTGGCACGCGCATCACAGTGCTTAATGTCGGGGCCGCGACCTTGGTGTTATCGGATACAGTCACCACAACCGCCACGGCAGTTCCGATGAGCATTTACGCGGGGACTCTGACAAGCGGTAGCCCGTTGGTGCAAAATGTGACCAGCCTTGGGGCATTCACTGCCGACATGGCAGCTCGTGGTACTCTGGTGCCTGTGGGCACTTTCGTCGTTAGTAGCACGGCAAATACACTGCTGCTGTCTCAGGCGGCCACTGGGGCGGCCACTTCGGGGGACCTCAAGGCCTCCAAGACCCGAAGAATCAGCACGGGCACTTTTGTCTTGAATGACGCACTGGTAACTGGGGTGACCAATGTGACCGGGCTCTCCGTCGGTATGCAGGTGTCATTCCCAGGAGTTATTTCACCGGGGACCGTGATTAACGCGATCAATGGCACGGACGTCACACTTTCATTGCCAGCGCTTGCTCCAGCGGCCGCTCAGGCTTTCTCAGCCGGGTTTGATGTAGTCACGGTAGGTCGCGGTGGCTTTGTTTCGACCTCTGCGGGAGGTGACACGAGCACTTGGTTCAGTCGCACCTCCGGTTCGACTCGGGATTTGAATTCCATCACTTGGTCGGAAAGCCTTCTCGTGGGTGTAGGAAGCCAGGGTCGTGTGATCACCTCAACCGATGGCATCACATGGAGTCGTCAGGGACCACCGCTGGTTGACACGACTAATGTGATTCTTGCGGTGAACACAGGCTCAAAAACGGTGACCCTGAATAACAATGCCACGGTCACTAGCGCACAGGCTAGTTTTGGAGCCTTCAAGGGGGATACCACCTCTGGCAGCGCTGTGATTACTAACGTCACAGGAATGCCAGCCCTGCGTGCGGGTATGCCGCTGGCTTCGGCACTCGGTACTCCGGCTGGAACGACCATCCGCAGTGTGAATGAAGCGGGGTTCTCTTTGGTCATGTCTACACCGGCGACGGCGACATTGGTGGCTGAGCCAATCCGCACCTTCACAGGTTTATCCACCAATAATTCGACCATCATCACTGAGGTTAGAGACTTCAAAGGGCTGGCTGTAGGCATGGCTCTTCATGGTAGTTCCATCACTAGCACAGCCGTCATTATCGCCCTCAATCCTGCAAATAGTCGTCTCACCATCGCCACTGCGGCCAACGCGAGCGGGCAGAATACTTTCGGGGTCTTTTATGGCGACATGACCATCGGCAGTGACGTTGTCACCAATGTGACCAACCTCAGGAGTGTTCGGAACTTGCAGGGCACGGCACACCTGACGACGGGTAAGGCCGTGACTCCAGTGTCAGGTTTTCTTGGGTCAGGATTAACCATCAGCAGTTATAACGTAGCAGCCAACACGTTGGCTCTCTCGGGACCGGCTAGCGCGACGTCCTCCGGCGTTCCGCTGCTCACCTTTAGCGGTACTGTGATAGACGGCTCCAACATCATCACTGGAGTTTCTGACTTCACTGGTCTGGAGGTGAACATGAATATTTTCGTGACCGGCACGAGTTCGGGTTCATCGACCTATTTTAGTTTCAACATTGACGCTTTGAACCCTGGAGCAGGCACCATTACCCTCTCAGGGGTGCCGAATGTGAATGTTGAGGTCACGGCAGTCACCGTGCCTCTGGGAATCTTTTTGGGGACGACCACAGCGCTTAGCAGCACGGTCACCAATCTGACGAACCGCACCAATCAACAGGCTCCGAGTATCAGCCTGCCAGACCTTCAGGATGTCGCCTGGACGGGCACACAGTTTGTGGCAGTTGGCAATTATGGGGCGGTGCTCACATCACCTGACGGTGGTGTTTGGACACCGAGAAATCCTGCCACGGGTCGTGATCTACAGACCGTGGCACTTTCAGGATCAGAGATTCTGACCGCTGGTCAGGACGGTCTCATTTTGAAGTCGGCGAATGGCACCTCTTGGTCAATCGTCCGGGCGGCTGACAGTCCGGCACTCAATGATGTGCGTCATATTGATCAGATTCAAGCGGTGCTCACCACCAATGGCCAGACGCTGGCACTGGGTAACGGTGGATTGGCCACGACGAACGTGAACACGTGGTCGAGTTCATTGAACGACACTTTCAGCGGTTCCCAAATCACGCTGGCGATCGCTGGCCGAATCCAAGGCGGTGGTGGACTGCAAATCAGCAATACAGTCACCACCACCACCACCACGACACCGCAAAACGGTATCGTTCAAACCCGCAACAGTACCAATCGCTTGGATGACGCCGCCACTTTGTTGTCTCGCGGGGGTGAGTTTAACTTTGCCAACAATGGGGTGAACGCGACCTTTACAGAGACCATTGGGAAATTGGTGCTCAGCCAGGGGCAGCTTCTGGTTTCTTCTTTCCGTGCTGGCCTTACGGGCACCAGCACATTGACCTTTGATTCAATGGAGCCGCTGCCGGGTGCAACCGTGGACTTTATCGCCAGAGAGAACGTCACCGGTCTTGTGAATCTCCCTGGTACACTGGGCGTGGATGCGAGAAATAGAATCGTGTTCACCCAAGCTCCCGTGCTGGATCAAGGTAACCTGATCGGTGGTTGGGCCACGATTGACGGCGAGTGGGCTACTTATGCCACGAATAATAGTGGGGCATTAAGCGTGATGCGGCTAGACCCCTCAGCGGGCTATGATCTGGGGGACCAACCTGGCTGGACTCTCACGGACAATGTCAAAATGCAGGCTGGCCGGACACTGACCGCACGGCGTGCAGTCAACTCCATGAACATCCAGGGCCAGACGTTGACCATGAATGGACTTCAGCTCAGCGTTGAGTCAGGTGGCATCTTGGCCACGACCGCCACAATTGGCACGGCGACATTGGGCGACTTGACGGTGGGCACAGCGATCAACGTGCCAAAAACGCTGAACGTGATCAATAGCAGCACCGTCACCATCAATGCGGCGATCACTGATTTTACGGTCACGCTGAATGCTCCGGTCACGACTTTGGGCGCTACGGTAGTGACTCTTCCGAACGTGATAGGCCTGCTGCCGGGAATGGCCGTTACCGGCCTGGGCATCCCTGCTGGCACACGCATTGAATCCGTGGACAGAAGCGGCACCAACCGAATCACTCTGACGGCTGCCACAACACAGGCTCTGCCAGCGAACACGCCACTCACCATCAAAGGTGGCTCGGTGGGGCTTAGTAAATCGGGGGCCGGCTTGCTATTGCTGACAAATACCAACGATTACACGGGCAAAACCTATGTGAACAACGGCACTCTGCGAATCACCTCCACTGGGGCATTGGGAAGTGCTCCCTCCTCGTTTGTCCAAGATCAAATTCAGGTGAATGGTGCGATCCTGCAAATCGGCCACGTGGTAACCGGCACGGTGACTCCGCTGCCTAATTTCAATGTCGCCTTCAATGACGGATTGCGCGGGTTGAGCATCGGTTACGCGGGTGGTCGCATTGAAGTCGGCCAGGCTAACCCCGACAATGACAACGCCAACTTTGCCAGTGCCGTGCCGATTGTGAATTTGACCATCAGCAATCCGATCAATGCTCTCGGAGTATTAGAGCTAGCTGTGCGCGCTGGCACAGGGAACGCCGCCACGCAGTTTAATACACTCACTCTGGGCACGGCGCTCAGCACGAATACCTATGCTGCTGGTATCAGGACCGAGGCCGGATTCGAAGGCCAGATCAATCTCTTGGGCAATAACACCATCGGTGGCATTGCTCAGGAAGGCGGACTTCTCGTCATTGCAGGCAACAATAACTTCACCGCTCCGATTCGCTCACTGCTCGGAGACATCACGATCAACGGCACCAATACTTGGTTGGGAACGAGTGAGTTTGAGCAACCAATCGAAATGCAGGCCGGCACGCTCAGGCTGTCCACCCAGACGGCTCTCGGCACAGGGGGCTTGAATCTGGTGCTTGGTGGTGGCGGTGTATTAGCGCTCCAAGGTCGCTCACAGACCATTCGGCAGATAGTCAGCAACCCGCTTTCAGTGATCACCAATAACGAGGCTCCAAACGGTTTTGTGGGTTCCACAAATATCATTTTCGACCTGGCCACCAATCAGACCTACAGCGGCTTGATCAAGGATGGTGTCACGATCGGGCCGAACAATGATGTGGCTCCCATCAAGCTCATCAAGACAGGTCCTGGTGCCCTGACTTTAAACAATGCTGCCAGCGACTTTACTGGAGGGATTGAGATTCTCGGCGGATCGATCAACGTGACCGCCGTCTCCGCTTTGTCCAACAACTCAGCCCTGGGTAAGGTGACGGAGTTTGATCCGGCGCTGCTGGTGATTGATAAAGCAGTCCTGTCTTTTGCACCGACAGATTTGCAGACCATGGATCGCTCCTTTACTCTGGGTTCTGGCCCGAACGGCGCTGCGCTGGTCGCCAACGGGGCGACTCAAATCGACCGAGTCATCATCGGTAAGGAGTTCCGAGATCCGTTTGGTGGGAATCCGAGCATCAGCACGCCGATTGCCTTCAAAGACGCTGGTTCTCGTGTCCTGACTTTGTCTGGATCTGGCCGTGGAGACAATACCCTCCTGCTGGAGCTGCGTGACAAATCCATTTCGGAAATCAGCGGTCTTTTGAAGGCAGGCCAAGGCAACTGGGTGCTCGGCAAGGCGGCACCTTTCAGCGGTCTCACATCGATCAATGATGGCACTCTGGTGGTGACTAAAAATGATGCGCTAGGTACGGCGGGTGTAAGCACCGTGGTGGATGAGGTGACTGACACCTTCACTGGCAATCTGCCAAATGGCACTCGGCTCACCTTTCCTTTCTTCTTTGATACCACACTGCCCGGCGGGGTGCTTGCCGACACGGCTTACTATGTCGTCGGTTCGAATAGCGCCAGCAGCTTCCAGATCGCCGCCACACCTGGTGGAGCCGCTCTGCCCATCACCACAAATGGGTTGAATGTGAAGATCGTGCCCAAGATCGACTCCTTCCGCTCCACAGTCTTTGACGACGTTGCCAATACCTTCACTGGCAACGTGCCAAATGGTTCGCTGGTCAGCTTCAATACTCAGATCGTTGCGGGTATAGCCAATCCCCAAGCACCCTCAAGTTTGCTGACAAGCACAGTCTATTTTGTGAAAAGCTCCAATGGCAGCACCTTCCAGATTTCAGAGACTCTGAATGGGCCTACCTTTGATTTCGGCAGCGGGACCGCTGGTGCTCTTTATTACACCACGAATGCTACAGGAAATGCCTCTGGGGGTGTCAATCTAGCCAGCGGTATTTTGGAACTCCGGAATGTGGATTACCTGACACCTGAAACCATCATTTTTGAGGGTGGCTCCTTGGTCGTGCCAGCAGATTCACAGTCGATTTGGTCGGGAAATCTCGAAGTGAACGCCACCTCGACGATCCGAGTGGGTCAGGATGGGCAACTTCTTCTGAATGGTAACCTATTGGGCACTGGCTTCATCGCACAGGAGGGTGCAGGCACCGTGGTCATGCGTGGTGAGATGCTGACACCGACGACCAATCCACTCAATTCGAGCCGTGAATATGCCGTGCGTGCGGGCACTCTGCTGCTCGACTACGCGCTGAACAACGGCTCAAAACTCTCTGACAATGCCAATCTCCGGCTGGGTGGCAGCCGCCGTGGCGGCACGGTGATCCTCTCAGGTGGCTCGCATGATGAAGTCGTCGGCCAAACCGTCCTCGAAGCAGGTGCCAGTAAAATTTACCGGGAAAGCGGCACCAGCACGCTAAGCCTCAATAACGTCGTCCGATCCACAGGTAGCTCTCTCTATGTGGATGTCGGACGGATCGCTAAAACGGACATCCTCAACAACAATGGTATTCTCGGCGCTTGGGCCATCATTCGTGACGCGGTGACCAATGCTTTTTGGGTGATCCCCGGCACCAATAGCGCCACGCTCCCCGTCACAGCGGATGCGAGCACTGACCGTGTAAGTGTCACGGGGCTGGCGTTTGGCACCCTGATCCGCCTCACCACCACCGGGGTCATGCCTGGAGGCCTCAGCGAAAACACCAACTACTTTGTCATCAACTCCAATGCCCAAGGCGTGACGCTGGGTCTGACCCCAAGTGTGATCGCCACGATTGTGGATATCACCAGCCCCGGCACCGGCACCCTGACCCTGACCGCGCAGACCTCCTTCGCCGCCAATGCAGGATCAAATACCTTCACCACATCGGGTGACCACCGCCTTGCCAAAGGCAGTAAGGTGCGTGTCAGCAGCTACGGCACACTTCCTGGCGGCCTGAATGCAGGCACTGACTATTATGTCACCGACAGGGCAAATCGTAGTTTCCGTCTGAGTGCCGTCATTGATGGCCCTGTAGTTGATATCACCTCCAGTGGCACGGGCGTGCATGTCGTCCAAACTGAGGGTGCCGAGAAGCGCGCTGGCAGCGGTGCCCTGACCTTTGCCGTCAATGCCATTGCTTTCCCCGGTGCTGACGGCAATGGCAGGGTCAAAGTGGCGATTCGCCCACAGGTAACCTCGGGCGTAATCACCTCGGAAATCACCGGGTCGGGAACTGTTCTTGATCCTTACATTTACACCATCAAGACGACCACGGACACGAACAACAATTCGGCTGTCTTGGCCTTCGTTGCGAGTGATCCCAACAATCCAGCCGTCAGCAGCGGAAAGCTCATTCTCGCCGAATCCTCAGCCGGGGGTAGTTCTGATGCCGATCTCATCGCTGATACAGGTTCATACGGGGCTCCGACTTTCCTCGGTAATGGCAGCAGTGACAACGGCAGCAATGAACTGGACTGGGCTAGAAACGAAGGTGCCGCAGACGGCCTTATCATGCCCAATGGCTCTTACCTCAATGCCTGGGGCCCCGGTGGTCTCACCAACACTGGAGTGACCTCAAATATCTCGGTGGCCAATCGCGACACCTTCTCGCTTCGCTTCGCCACACAGAATGCTTCCACGGTCTCGCTGACCTCTGGCGTGAACGGCATTCGCAGCGGTGGTATTTTGATTTCCCCCACGGTTGGGCCCAATGATTCGTCCATCGTCGGCGCAGGTGCCCTGACCATGAGGGGTGAAGGCAATCTGCAAAACTTCCTCATCCATCAATACAATGAACTTGGTTCCCTGATCATCGGTTCCAAGATCACCAATCGCGCGGCAGTCACCCGCACAGGGCGGCTGACAAGTGCTGATCGCCGTGTGGTGGCGGGGCTTTCTGTCACCAACGATCTAACTGTGGGCATGGTCGTTTCAGGCGCTGGAATTACTAATGGCACGGTCGTCTCCAGCATCGACCCAGATGGTCACACCGTCTTCTTGAGCCAGGATCATAGCTACAATGGGACACGCCCGACTTTGACCTTCACCAATGGCCCGACGACCGTCACACGCGTGGGCACGCTCAGTGATGGTTATAGGCGCCGCGTTGTCGGTGTGACTGTTCCCGGTGTGGGGCTGAATCCGAGCACGATTGCGACCAGTGATCTCTACATTGGTATGCCGATCTCTGGACCTGGCATTCCGGTGGGTTCCACCATCACCTTCGTTTTTAATGAGAGTGATATTGAAGTTAATACTAACCATTTCTTCACGGGTGAGTCCTCCACGCTGACCTTCACCCCGACCACAGGCGTTGAGAAACTCGGGCCGGGTTTATTGGTGCTGAGTGGTGACAACGACTACACAGGCAGCACCTACATTGGCAGTGGGACACTGCGTGCACAGTCGCTGACGGATGGCGGTCTTGCAGGCGGTCTTGGGACTTCAAATGCGGGTTCTGGAAACCTTTTCTTCAACGGCGGAACATTGCAGTATGTGGGTGAAGACTCCCGAACCAACCGCGGCTTCCAGCTTTCGGAAGTGGCCACCATCAATATCGGCCATGAGCGCACCAGCAGCGTCTTTACTGGGACTGTGGTAGGCACTGACCGCCTGGAAAAAGACGGCTCTGGAACGCTAGTCTTCAATGGCAATGCTGGTCTGGAATCCATCCGCGTTGAGGAAGGGCGGCTTTTGCTGCAGGCTTTTGATACGAACTTCACACCTGGGGGCTTCGCCGCCTCCAACTTTGCGACCACGAACCTTACCAGCCTGCATGTGGCAGGTGGCACACTTGAACTTCGTGGCACGTCGGAAGGAAACGTGGTGCAAAACTTTGGCAGTCAGTTTGTGGTCGAAGAAGGCGGCTCGGAAGTGAAGGTCACGAGTGTTGCCTCGACCGACCCGAACAACCTTGTGGCGGTGCCCGCCTTCCGCACCACGAGCTTGAATCTGATGGGTCAGGAAGAGGAGACAAACGTCCTCCGATTGGCTGGCGGCACGGTGCGCTTTGTTGAGAATCCAGAAGCCAATGCGGGCAATGCGAACATTTTCCTGTTCCTGCCCGGCAACGCGAGCCAGAGGATTCTGCCATGGGCTACATATCGGAACCTTGCCGACACGACTCTGGGGGGAGTGAATGATTTTGCCATCGTTTCCTCATCAACCTCAGACGTGATCTCGGCGAACACCTTTTATGATATCGGATCGCTCTACATGAATCCGGGTGGTTCCGGCTGGGCAGGCAATCGTTTGGCGGGATCTGGGCTGGATGTTTCCGAAGGCGGGTTTGATCCCAGCGGCAATCTTAGAACCTTTAATGGCACCATTGCCTCACGAAAATATGTGAATTTGATGCGCTATGAAAGCAACCTGAGCAGTGTCATCTCCATCAATGCTGGGCAGACCTTGGAATTGGTTTCTGGTGCCATACTCTCAGCCTTCAATGTGCGTGCTGGAGACAAGCAGATCCTGGGGCCTGGTAATATCACCGGTGGTTCGGCAAACGATGTGAATGGTGACTTCATCATGCACAACTACAACCCTGCAGCCACCTTCACTCTAGGCGCCAATGTGGTGGATCGCAGCGTGCTCGTCGCCAATACAACGAGCACTATTGGTAAGGGCACCTTGAAGGTTGGAGAATCCCTGATGAAGATCGAGTCGGGCACGGCTCTAGATTTCTTCCGCTCTGTCCGAGCTGGAATGCTGATTTCTGGCCCAGGTATCACACCAGGAACCCGTGTGCTGAATGTGAACAGTGATGATCGCTTGCTCCTGCTGAGTCAGGCCGCGCTCAGCAATCAGACCAGCCAAATCTACACACTCGCAGAGACGCTGAACTTTGTGCAGACAGGGACCGGCACCACAGCGCTGGCTGGCACCAATACTTACAGCGGCAATACCTTTGTGCATGGTGGCGTGCTGAGATTGAACTCTGCCAATGCCGTGCCAGGCGGCATCGGAAACTCAGGCGGCACCAGCGCGCTGATCGTCGAGGGCGGCGTGGTCGGACTGGGTTTAGGTGACTTCACTCGTAGCCTCGGCAGCGGTGCCTCGCAGATTCAGTTCAAAGGCAATGGCGGGTTCGCGGCTTATGGGGCGGATCGTCTGGTGAACTTGGGTGGTAGCTCGACTCCTGAGCTGCTACGCTTCGGTAACAATGGCTTTGTCCCTGATGGTTCGTCACTCATTCTCGGTAGTCATGATGCGACCCATAAACTGGTGTTCCAAAACCCAATCGATCTGAGTGCCTTCAGTCAGGCTATCCGTGTCGAGGACGGGCCTGTGGCCATTGAGGCTGAGCTTGCTGGCGGGCTTTCGGGCCTCGGCCGCATGATCAAGTTTGGTCTTGGCACGCTGCGCCTGAATGCGACGAGCACAAACACGGGCGGTATCGAAGTCGCCGAAGGCCGCCTCATCGCCGCTAATGTGGCGAATGTGTTTGGCAGCACGGCTGGCACCGCTGGTCCGGTGCGCCTCGGCACGAGCTACACGAACACCACCTCACAGGCCGCCATTGAGCTGGAGATTGAGGGCGGTAACGTGGCCAAGAAGCTCGAAGTCGGTGCGGTGAACGCCGCCAGTTCTCCTTGGACCGGCGGTTCCCAGGTGGACAGCAATCAAGGCCCCGCTGATCTCGGTCAGCATGTGTCCATGCTGGTCGTGGAAGGCTTTCCCGCGATGGCCTACTACGACGTGACCAATCAAGACTTGAAATATGTCCGAGCTTTAGATGCTCGTGGCGCCCGGTGGGGTGTCCCAGTTACTGTGTCTAGCCGTAACAATGTCGGTAAGTACCCCTCCCTGCGCCTGATCAATGGCAACCCAGCCATCAGCTACTATGATGAAACGAATGGCGGCCTCATGTATGTGCGCGCCACGGACGCCCCCGGTGTCTTCTGGGGTACTCCGATTCCCGTGCTCGCTCAGGCATCAGGTGTGCTGACCGTGGCTGTGCAGACCGATGGCAAAGTGCTCGTCGGTGGCTTCTTCACACAGATTGACGGAGTGGATAGAAACCGGATCGTCCGCCTAAACTCCAATGGTTCGCTGGACACAAGTTTTGAGGCTTTCGTGATGAATGGAGAAGTGCGTGACATCCTCATCCAGGCCGACGGTAAAATCGTCATTGCTGGCACTTTTACCACCGTTCGTGTCGATGGCACTTCCGCGAATAATTTGACGCGTAACCGCATGGCTCGGCTCAATACCAATGGCTCCTTGGACAGCGCGTTTGATCCTAATTTGAATGGTGACGTCCGCGTTCTCGCCGCCCAACCCGATGGGCGTCTTTTGGTCGGCGGCAGTTTCACCGCTGTCGGAAATGCGACCCGCACGCGCATGGCCAGACTTACTGCAAGCGGCAGTCTGGATTCCACTTTTATCTCACCTGATATTCGTAATGGTGAGGTCCGCGCTATCACCCAGGAGCCAGCAGGAACCTTTGTGATCGGCGGCAACTTCACCAGCGTCAAAGGTGATGCCAACCGCCCCCGTCTAGCCCGACTCTCCAACGATGCCCGGACCTTGGACGGGTTCAACCCTGATGCTAATGGCGACGTCAATGACATCGTTCTCTTGCCTGGCGGGAAGCTGCTGGTGGGTGGCTCTTTCGGTGCCTTTGCAGGCGGCGTAATCAGCCGCACACGTCTGGCTCGGCTCGAAACCACGGGCGCAGTGGACCTGACCTTTGCTCAGGAAGTCAATGGCACGGTGAATAGGTTGCAGTTGGAAAGTAATGGCGACGTGATTGTCGCAGGCTTGTTTACCCAATTGGGCGACTTCGCGCGCAACTTCTTCGGCAGGGTCAATGCTGACGGCACGGTGGATGCCGCCTTCAATCCGAATCCTGACCAAGAGGTGCGCGATATGGCTGTCATGACAGACGGCAAGATCGTTTTGGGCGGACTCTTTATCCGCTTAACGGGTCAGACTCAGCAGGTCGTGGCGCGGATCTCCAGTGCGGGTGTGCCAGATGTCGGCTTCGGGCGTAACATCATCAACGTCGGCAAGTACTCGTCCCTGCTCTTTGTGAACGGCGTCCCCGCGATCAGTTACTACGACGTGCTCAACGGTGAACTTGAATATGTGCGCGCCAATGATGTGAACGGCGGTAGTTGGAGCGCTTCGCAGGTGCTTGACGCTTCGGTGAACGATGTCGGCGTGGGCATTTCCATGATCATCGCCAACATTGGAGGCGACCTTCTCACCAAAGATAATCGCGGCACAGTCAGCGCAGCGGATGATGAAGTCACCATCTCAGGCACTGCCGCCAATATTGGCACACCCGTGATCGCCTATGGAGATGCGACGAACAACGTCCTCAAGTATGTGGTGGCGATCAATGCCAATGGGACGGGTCTCGCTGCCCCCTTAACCAACTGGAGCTCTCCGGTGGTCATCCCTGGCACGGGGGCTGTTGGCACTCATTTCACGTTGAGTTTGGTGGATGGGTTCCCAGCCATTGCTTACCAGGAATCAACCACGCAGGATTTGAAATTCATCCGTGCGCTCGACGTCGCAGGCATCACCAACAATCTCCGCGACCCTGATACACTGGAGATTCTCAAGATACCTGATTCGACCCTTACCTTTAGTGCCGCCACCTCATGGGGTGCCCCGATCACTCTGGATTCTGCGGGAGATGTCGGTCAGTATCCAAGCCTTGCACTGGTCAACGGCCAGCCAACCACGCCCAAAGATCGGCCCGCCATTAGCTACTACGACGCCACCAATGGCGACCTCAAATATGTCGTGGCTTCCGAATCCACGGGCACTTCAGCCTGGGGCGCCCCCACCGTCTTGGTCGCGCCAGATGACGTCGGAAGATTCACGTCGCTAGCCATGGTAAATGGCCTGCCTGCGATTGGTTATTACAATGCAACTCTCGGTGATTTAGAGTTTCTCATACTCAATGACGCCAGCGGTTACTCACGGCTCAGCTTTGATGGTGACACGACTTGGTCAGGGGCGATGGCGCTCAACGGCTCCCTCATGATTGCTCCTGCTTCAGGGCAGACGACCTTACTGTCGGGTTTCCTGAGTGGCCCAGCAGGGTTCAAGCTGGTCTCTGATGGCATTCTCAACCTCAGCAATGCGGCCAATAACTTCGGCACCTCTTTGGCCATGCCTGGAGTGACGACGGGTCCAGGAATAGCTGTCAATGGCGCGGCCATCATTCGCTCAGGTTCGCTGCATGTCAGCAGTGACACTGCGCTCGGTGGAGCCACCGTGGAGCTTGGGGACGCTCTGCCACAGGAGATCAGCGCGGACCGGGCGACGAACTTCACCAGCGTGTTGGCGCAGGGCGGCAGATTCATCGCTCTTCATGATGGGCGTAATTTCAGTGACACTGGCTCCGGGGCTTTTGTGAAGGTGGGCGCTACGGTTGACGGCCAGTATTATGGTCTGGTGGCCACAACAACCGATGCCGTCACAGACCGATTGACGGGTAATCTCCCTGCTGGCACACAGATCCAGTTAATCGGTGAGAGGCTGCCCCCAGGGACCCAGGCAGATACGCTCTATTACGTGCTAAATCCAAGTGGCACAGACTTTGAGATCTCCCTCACCCTTGGCGGAACAAGGGTTGGTATCACGCCTGGAGATAGCATCAAGGTTTACTACATCGAGAGGGCCAAACTCAATGCTCAGATTCTGGTGAAGGACGAGGGTAGCAACCCCGAGCGTAATGGCATTTACCGTTTCATCATTGATCCAGATAACCTCTCCCTCTCGGTGGGCGTCATGAATATGGCTCGTGTCGCCTCCTTTGATTCACCTGGGGAGATGCTTTATGGTGTCCGCGTCAGTGTTCAGAACGGCACGTCAGCCGGCGACGCTTACTTCCTGGCTAGCAGTGTCATTGATCTCAATTACTCCGCCGTGCATTGGGTGGAAGATCGCCTGAATACCTCGGTGGCTCTCTTGGCCACAGCTTCAGACATGACGATTTCCAATCCGGTCGATGTCAATGCAGTCAGCGGCACAGGTGCTTCCATTCTTGGGGCACATAGTTCAGTGACTTCAGGTCTGGTGAATTTCACGGGTGCGGTGACTTTGCAAAATCAAAGGCTCGCTACTCAAGAGGTGGAAAGCCTGACACTCACCTCTTCCACCTCCACCGGCCTTGGATTGGTCTTGAGTGGGGTCATTTCAGAAGCTGACGGCGGCGTGGGAGTGACCAAAGATAGGCTCTCCTTGATCAAGACTGGCGCTGGTGTCAGCACCTTGAATGCTAGTAACACCTTCAGCGGTGGGATCTCCATCAATGAGGGTACCCTACTGGTGATGAATACAGCGGGTAGTGCGACAGGCACAGGTGCGGTGACGGTCTTGGCTGGAGCCACACTCGGCGGCAACGGCTCCATCAACA